>NZ_CP015594.1:2053734-2738313 GCF_001647675.1 Acinetobacter sp. NCu2D-2 | reverse complement strand
GACATCAAAATATTCATAAATATTTGGTCTTTAAAGCAAAATCTATGCCCAGCCTATCAGCATCTAAAAATAATTCTGCTTGTCGGCATATACGTAAAGTGACGTATATGCTCATTTTTTAACTCCCCTTAGGCTTAAGCCATACCAAGCGCAATACAAACATAAAGCGCAAAATTCAATCAAATTTGATTCGACAGGGGAAAACGCATGACCATCAAAGCAAAAATCAAAACATCAGGATTACTTGCAGGTGTACTTGCAGTACCGTTTTTACTTGCACCAATGCTGACAAATGCCAGCGTTCCTGCAACCGCTAAAGTGAATACAACCAAGCTCAAAGTTGACGATAAATTTGTTTACGTCGGTCAGTTGCACTCTGCAACCGGTACGATGGCGATTTCTGAAACTGGTTCAATTCAGGCAGAACGCTTAGCCATTGAGCAGATTAACAAGCAAGGAGGTGTCCTCGGTCGCCAGATCAAAATCATTCAGGAAGACGGCGCTTCTGACTGGCCAACATTTGCAGAAAAGGCACGTAAACTTTCTGAAAAAGACCGCGTTGCTGCGATTTTTGGTTGTTGGACATCTGCATCTCGTAAAGCAGTGCTGCCAATTATTGAACGCAATAACTCATTGCTGTACTACCCAACATTCTATGAAGGTTTAGAGCAGTCTAAAAACGTAATTTATACCGGTCAGGAAGCAACTCAACAGGTACTTGAGGCACTGAACTGGTTATCTTCAGTGAAAAAAGCTAAGACCTTCTACCTGATTGGTTCTGACTATATTTGGCCACGTACCACAATGAAAATTGCACGTACGCACATCGAAAAAGTATTGAAAGGTAAAGTGGTTGGCGAAGAGTACTACCCTCTAGGTCACACTCAATTCGGCTCACTCATCAACAAGACCAAACTGAAAAAACCTGATGCAATCTTCGCTGCTGTTGTGGGTGGTTCAAACGTATCGTTCTACAAACAAATGAAAGCTGCAGGTGTAACAGGTGACAAACAAACTCTGCTTACTCTTTCTGTAACTGAAGATGAGTTGCTTGGTATTGGCGGCGAAAACATGAAGGGCTTCTACTCTTCAATGAAATATTTCCAAAGTCTAAACAACCCGAACAACGCAGCTTTCGTCAAAGCATTCAAAGCGAAATATGGTCCTAAAGCAGTCATCGGTGACGTAACACAAGCGGCTTACTTAGGCCCATGGTTATGGAAAGCAGCAGTTGAAAAAGCAGGTAGCTTCGATGTTGCTAAAGTCACAGCAGCATCTAAAGGCTTGGAAATGAAAACTGCGCCTGAAGGCTACGTGAAAATCGACCCGAACCATCACTTATGGAGCAAATCACGTATTGCTGAAGTGCAAACTAACGGTCAATTCAAAGTGGTTTACGAATCTAAAAACTTAATCAAACCAAACCCATTCCCTAAAGGTTACTAATTTAACAGCCACATGATCAGGGGAAGTCCATTCTCCTGATCTTTTTATTCCACACAATTTTAAAGCTTGGAGGATGATGCGATGGATATTTCATTTGCTGAATTCGGTGCAATATTTGCCATGCAAGGCTTTAATGGTCTTTCTGTGTTCTGTGTGCTGTTACTGATGGCACTCGGCCTTGCAATTATCTTTGGGCAAATGGGCGTGATTAACATGGCTCACGGTGAATTTCTGACCATTGGTGCCTACACAACCTTTTTCATTTCAACCTTAACTGAAAGTTTGTTCCCACAACTTTTACCGTATTACTTCCTCATCGCCATCATTGCAGCATTCCTCACTGCAGGCATTATTGGCTACATGGTCGAACGGCTGATGATCAGTCGGCTCTATCAACGGCCACTTGATACGCTCCTTGCAACATGGGGCTTAAGTCTCATCATGCAACAGCTTTTCCGTTCAATCTTTGGTCCTAAAGAAGTCAGCCCTACCCTGCCAGATTGGCTGATGGGTTCGTACCAACCGACTGAAACTATTGATATTCCAATTAACGGTTTGTTCTTAGTGGGTGTAACACTCACAGTAACAGCTTTCGTTTACTTCCTGATTTATCGCTCTCGTTGGGGTTTACAACTGCGTGCAACCAACCAAAACCGCTTTATGAGTGGCGCGGTGGGGATCAATACCAAACGTGTAGATAGTCTGACTTTTGCACTGGGTTGTGGCCTTGCTGGGATCGCGGGTGCAGCATTCACAACAATCGGTTCTACAGGTCCAACTGCAGGCTCACTTTATATCGTAGATACCTTCTTAGTTGTGGTCTTTGGTGGCGCAGCAAGTTTATTGGGTACTGTGGCATCGGCATTCAGTATCGCGCAAGCACAATCAGTATTGGAGTTCTTCCTCTCAGGTTCTGTAGCAAAAGTGATTACTTTGGCGACTGTGATCATCATCTTGATGTTACGTCCTCAAGGTCTCTTCTCAATCAAAGTTCGTAAATAGGATTCAGGAGAGATACAATGAAAAATTTAGCAAATGCATTTTTTGGTGGTAAAGAAGGAGCAATTGGACTTGCGATTCTGGCAGTTCTCATCCTTCTGGTGATGCCAATGTTCTTAGATATTTTCCGTCTGAATTTGATGGGTAAATATTTAACTTTCGCTTTCGTGGCAATTGGTCTTGTACTCTGCTGGGGGCATGGCGGTATCTTAAGTTTAGGTCAAGGGATCTTCTTCGGGATCGGTGGCTACTGTATGGCTATGTTCTTAAAGCTAGAAGCTTCAGACATGCAAAGTACGGCAGCACAAACCACACCGGGTATTCCAGACTTTATGGACTGGAACCAAATCACCAGTCTGCCAATGTTTTGGGAACCCTTCCATAGCTTTGGCTTCACCCTGTTTGCCATCATTATTATTCCTATTTTGCTTGCCTTTATCATTGGTTTTGCGATGTTTACCCGCCGTGTTGGTGATGTCTACTTCTCAATCATTATGCAAGCGATCGTAGCCATATTGACGATTCTGATTATTGGTCAACAAGGTTTCACAGGCGGTATTAACGGGATTACAGACCTTAAAACATTACATGGCTGGGACATCCGTACAGACGAAGCAAAATACGTGCTTTACTACATCAATGCCCTACTGTTAATTGCAGTGATCATGATTAGTCGTTTTGTCCTCAGTTCTAAACTCGGTCGTCTCCTCTCTGCAATGCGTGACAAAGAAGAACGTGTACGTTTCTCGGGTTATGACGTTGCAATGTACAAAGTGTTCATCTTCTGTTTTGCAGCGGTTGTCTCTGCAATCGGTGGTGCGATGTTTACCCTACAAGTGGGCTTTATGTCACCAACGATTATCGGCATTGTGCCTTCTATTGAGATGGTGATTCTTGCTGCTGTCGGTGGTCGTTTATCTCTGATTGGCGCTGTTTATGGTGCTGTACTTGTGAACCTGGGTAAAACTTACTTCTCTGAAGCATTCCCAGAACTGTGGTTGTTCTTACTCGGTGGTCTATTCATCTTCGTGGTGATGTTCCTTCCAAATGGTTTGGCTGGTGTTTATGAAAAATATGTTCGTCCAATCTTCCTGAAAAAGAAAGTGGCTGACAAACCTACCCCACCACCTGCCAACGACCCTGAAGATATCCAAGACCCAGTTGTAGAAGGAGGTGTCAAATGAGTAAAGTCGGTGTAGAAATGGCGAAACCTGTCCTTGTCATTGAAGATCTCACAGTTTCGTTTGACGGCTTCAAAGCCGTCAGCGACCTCAACTTCTACTTGGACAAAAACGAAGTACACGTGGTCATTGGACCAAACGGTGCAGGTAAAACCACCGTGCTGGATTTAATCTGCGGTAAAACCAAAGCTACCTCAGGCACGATTAAATTCAACGATATCGAACTCACCAAACTCAAAGAGTTTGACATTGTGCGTAAGGGTGTCGGACGCAAATTCCAAAACCCAAATATCTACGAAAACCTCTCGGTCTATGACAACTTAGAAATGTCATTCCCGCGTGGTCGTAATGTCTTTGGTGCGCTGTTCTTTAAACGTACCAAAGACGTTGAAGACCGAATCAATGAAGTCGCGGGGATGATTTTCCTGACTGACTTACTCGATACGCCAGCAGGCCTGCTGTCTCATGGTCAAAAGCAATGGCTCGAGATTGGCATGTTACTCATGCAAGATCCTGAACTTTTAATGCTCGATGAGCCTGTGGCAGGCATGAGTGTCTCAGAGCGTGAACAGACCGCGCAACTTTTGAAAAAAATCAGCCAAGGACGTTCAGTGCTCGTAATTGAGCACGATATGGAATTCGTTAAAACCATTGCAGACAAAGTTACCGTTCTTCACCAAGGCAAAATCTTGGCAGCAGGAAAAATGGACGATGTTCAAAATGATCCAAAAGTGATTGAAGTCTATCTAGGACACTAAGGAGGAAGCCATATGAGCGGATTATTCGAAATAAATTCTTTGTGTTCAGGTTATAAACAAAGTCAGGTCATTCACGATCTTGATATTAAAATTCAGCCCAAAGAAATCGTTGCGATCATGGGGCGTAACGGTATGGGTAAAACCACCCTGTTCAAGACTTTGATCGGTGATATTAAAAATACCAAAGGTGAAATCAAGCTGGATGGTAAGAATATCGAAAAACTTGATCCTTACCAGCGTGTTGAAAACGGTGTCGCGTATGTGCCGCAAGGTCGTATGATTTTTTCGACCATGTCCGTACTTGAGAACATACAAACAGGTTTACCTGCTTCTGCTCACGGTAAAGTGCCTGATGACCTCTATGAGCTCTTCCCTGTACTTTGGGATATGCGTAAACGTAAAGGCGGTAACTTATCGGGTGGTCAACAGCAGCAGCTTGCGATTGCACGTGCTTTGGCAACCAACCCTAAAGTGCTGCTTCTCGATGAACCAACCGAAGGGATCCAACCTTCGATCATCAAAGACATCGCCAAAACCTTAAAAGAGATCCGAGATAAACGTGATTTAACCATCGTGGTTTCTGAACAGGTCTTAAGTTTCACTATGGCGATGGCAGATCGTTTTCTGGTGATTGATAAAGGACGTTTTGCTTATGAAGATGTCCGTGCCAATGTCGATGAGCAAACCATCAGTAAATTCTTATCGGTGTAATAACGATAAAACTCTCCACATTTCCCCTGATTAATCAGGGGATTTTTTACCAAAAAATAAAAAATAGATGCTTTTTTATACTTTTTTATTTGAATGAAAAATCACGTTTAATAATTAGACAAATAGACGTCCCTATATACGCAATTCAACGTATTTTTCAAAACTCCTTTTCACGCGACACTCTCTGCATAGATTGATTTAGATGTAAAAAGTTGGAGAAAGTTAAATGCGTCACGGTGATATCTCAAGCAGTCCAGATACAGTGGGTGTTGCGGTTGTAAACTACAAAATTCCTCGTTTACACACCAAAGCAGAAGTTCTTGAGAACGCAAAAAAAATTGCTGAAATGTTGAAAGGGATTAAACAAGGTATTCCAGGTATAGACCTGATTGTTTTCCCTGAATACAGCACCATGGGCATTATGTACGACCATGATGAAATGATGGCAACAGCTGCCACCATTCCAGGCGATGAAACTGCAATTTTCTCTCAAGCATGTATTGAAGCAAATGTATGGGGCGTGTTCTCTATTACAGGTGAACAGCACGAAGAACACCCAAACAAAGTACCTTATAACACTTTAATTTTAATCAATAACAAAGGCGAAATCGTTCAGAAATATCGCAAAATTATTCCATGGTGCCCAATTGAAGGCTGGTGCCCTGGTGATACGACTCACGTTACTGAAGGTCCTAAAGGCATCAAAATGTCACTGATCATCTGTGATGACGGTAACTATCCTGAAATCTGGCGTGACTGTGCCATGAAAGGTGCTGAACTTGTCGTTCGTTGCCAAGGTTATATGTACCCGGCTGCTGAACAGCAAGTGAATATGTCTAAGAGTATGGCATGGGCAAATAATGTCTATGTTGCAGTCGCGAACTGTACCGGCTTCGACGGCGTTTACACATACTTCGGTCACTCATCTGTAATTGGCTTCGATGGTCGTACCCTCGGTGAATGTGGCACAGAAGAAAACGGCATCCAATACGCGCAATTATCCCTACACGAAATTCGTGATGCACGTAAATACGACCAATCACAAAACCATTTATTCAAACTCCTACACCGTGGTTACACCGGCGTTCATACCAACGGTGATGGTGATAAAGGTGTTGCAGACTGCCCATTCGATTTCTACAAAACTTGGGTCTTGGATGCACAAAAAGCACAAGAAGATGTGGAGAAGATTACACGCTCTACTATTGGGGTTGCAGAGTGCCCAATCGGCAACTTACCTCATGAAGGCTTAGAAAAAGAAGCATCTTAATTAAATTGTGTAGGAGGTACTCAACATGACATTTGCCAGTGACCGCATCAGTGCTAACCAAGAAACTTTGGTCAAGCAACGTTACGAGATGCAAAGCAAAGAACGTATTGCACGTACCTCTCGCTTTAGTTTTGATCCGGATTTGGTCATGCAGCATGTGCGTGACCGAATCATTGGACAAAGTGAAGCATTGGACGAAATTGAAAATATGCTGGTGACGGTTAAAGCTGACTTCAACTCACCCAATCGACCGCTTTCAGTCACGTTAATGCTCGGTCCTACAGGTGTTGGTAAAACCGAAACTGTACGCCTGATTGCAGAAGCCATTCACGGTAAACCTGATGCTTTTTGCCGAATTGATATGAACACGTTGGCACAAGAGCACTATGCTGCGGCCCTCACAGGTGCGCCTCCAGGTTATGTCGGCTCTAAAGAAGGCAATACATTATTTGATGAAGCGGCTATTCAAGGCAGTTTTACCAAACCCGGCATTGTATTGTTCGATGAAATTGAGAAAGCCAGTACTGAAGTGATTCGTGGTCTGCTCAATGTATTAGAAACAGGCACCTTAAAGCTCACTGCGGGCACTAAAGTTCTCGACTTTAAAAACTGCATGATCTTTATGACCAGTAACGTCGGTGCGAAAGATGCTCAGGCACGTTTAAAACAACTGGCGAAACTACCAAAACCACTGCAAAAACTGGCACGTTTCAGCAAGCTGGATGACAGCGAAATCACCAATAAAGCACTGCATAAAAAGTTTGATCCTGAGTTTTTAAACCGTATCGAACGAATCTTGCATTACCAAGCAGTCGAAGCTGACTTTGCAGGCACATTAGTCGATTTAGAAGTTGAGAAACTCAATCAGCGCCTACGTAAACAAAGTCGAACCATCGAACTGACCGCAACAGCCAATGCATTTTTATCGACTGGACATGATGTCCGATTTGGCGCACGCGGACTAGGACGTCGTTTCCGTGTTTTGGTTGAACCAAAATTAGCCAAGTTTTTTATCCAACACCCTGAAGCAAGTCACATCATTATTGATTGTGATGCCCAAGGAATAAATGTCTGTGCCATTGAGCATGTCAAGGAAGTTCAAGACAATACTTCACACAACAATGGTACAGACGATAACAGCAAAAACTAAATTTATTTGACCTCACATAGGGGATGGGAACATGCAACACATCAAAATTAAACCGGGGGTTCCGCTGGCTGAACAAGCGGAGATTGGTCATAACCGTTGGCATCCGGATTTGCCATTTTTGACTTCTGTAAAGCCAGGGGAAGAGATTCTGATTGAAAGTTTGGACTTCCTTGATGCCCAAATTAAAGATACAGATGATGTTTCTGATGTTAAGAATGTCGATTTAACACGTGCACATCCACTGACAGGACCGTTCTATGTCGAAGGTGCTGAACCAGGTGATTTGCTGGTCATCGACCTACTCGACATTCAGCCAATTTCTGATGTTGGTTTCTCTGGTGTATTTGCTAAAGAAAATGGCGGTGGTTTCCTCGCGGATTATTTCCCTGAAGCAGACAAAGCGATTTGGGATTTAAAAGGTTTATTTGCAACTTCACGTCACATTCCAGGTGTTCGTATTGCAGGTTTAAAACATCCAGGTTTGATGGGTACCCTGCCTTCTCATGACTTATTGAAAGAATGGAACCGTCGTGAAGCACTGCTTGTTCCTAAAGGTCAAGCAAACCCACCTGACCCACGTACAGCCGTACTTCGCGGTGTAACGGGTGCTGAATTTGATCGTATGGCGGCAGAAGCTGCACGTACTGTTCCACCGCGTGAACACGGTGGTAATACTGATATTAAAGACTTGGCTGCAGGTAGCCGAATCTACTTCCCTGTTTACCAAAAAGGTGCAGGTTTCTCGATGGGTGACCTTCACTTCTCACAAGGTGATGGCGAAATCGGTTTCTGTGGTGCCATTGAGATGGACGGTGTAACCCGTGTTGGCTTTGACCTTATCAAAGGCGGTATGGCGAAATACAACATCGATTCTCCAATCTTTGTGCCAAGTAATGTCAAACCAAACTATGACCAATGGTTAACGTTTGAAGGTATTAGCGTTGAAAATGACGTGAACTACTACTTAGATGCAACCGTTGCCTACCGTCAAGCATGTTTGAAAGCAATTAAATACTTAGAAAACTTCGGTTTCACAGGTTCACAAGCTTACATGCTTTTAACCGCTGCACCTGTTGAAGGTCGTATCGGTGGGATCGTAGATATTCCAAACTGTGCATGTACGGTGTCTTTACCAACATCGATCTTTGAGCAAGATATCTTGCCGAAAGGTGCACTGAATGACGATAAATTCTGGGGGAGAAAACGTTAAGCTTTAAATTGTTGTTTTTAACTTGAGCTTCGCACCGAGTAGCCATCAACCCAAAGCCTTCGGCTACTCGGCTTTTTAATTCTAAACCTTCGTCATTGAGGAGTACAGAAATGCCGTTATATGATTTCCGCTGTGAACATTGCGAAGGGATTTTTGAACAACGTGTACCGATTGCACGCATTTCAACGGATACCATTGAATGCCAATACTGCAAACAACAAACTTTGGCAAAACCGATGATTACAGGTCATCAGCAAATTAATATGAAAACAAAATGGCGACCATCTTCTGGTGCTGAACAGCTTGCTGGCCCACTGGTTGAGGGTCCGGGCACCAATAAAAATAGCGCACGCAGCTCGGTTTTACATAATTGCCGCGGCGTAAATTGTTCTTTATGCGATGTCTAATTCTGAATATAAAAAAGCCCGCATTGTGCGGGCTTTTTTATCTAAACCATTACGCTTTTAAACCACTAAATCGGCCAAATTACCTTTTTGCTCTAACCAGTCTTTACGATCGCTGGCACGTTTTTTCGCAAGTAACTTATCCAATAAACCTGAAGTAAATTGCAAGTCGTCTAAATCGAGCTGTACAAGACGGCGGGTATTTGGATCAAGTGTAGTTTCACGCAGTTGACTGGCATTCATTTCACCTAAACCTTTAAATCGTGTGATTTGCGGATTTTTGGTTTTACATTTTTTCAAAATGCCATTTAGTTCGTCTTCATCCAATGCGTAATGGACATCTTTGTTGTCATCGATACGGAATAACGGTGGCATCGCCACGAACAAATGCCCTTCCTCAACCAACGCAGGGAAATGTTTCACGAATAACGCACACAGCAAGGTCGCAATATGCAGACCATCCGAATCGGCATCGGCAAGAATACAGATTTTGCCGTAACGCAGTTCTGATAAATCATCTGAACCTGGATCGACACCAATCGCAATCGCAATGTTATGCACTTCCTGAGAAGCTAAAACTTCATCTGAAGAGACTTCCCACGTGTTTAAAATCTTACCGCGAATCGGCATAATCGCTTGGAAGTTTTTATCACGCGCTTGTTTTGCCGAACCACCCGCAGAATCCCCTTCCACAATAAACAGTTCAGATTGATCCAGCTCATGCCCGACGCAATCTGACAATTTACCCGGTAAGGTTGGCCCTGCAACAATCTTTTTACGTTCTACTTTTTTCGCTGCTTTTAAACGTCGACCCGCTTTGGAAATTGCCATTTCTGCCAATTGCATGGCAATGTCAGAATTTTGATTCAGCCACAGTGCAAAGGCATCTTTAGCAATATTTTGAACAATGCCTGAGGCTTCACGACTTGAAAGACGTTCTTTGGTTTGACCTGAGAATTGCGGTTCCTGGAATTTGAGTGACAAGATATAGTTCACGCCATCCCAGACATCTTCTGCTGAGAGTTTCATATTACGTGGCAATAAATTACGTAATTCGCAGAACTCACGCATCGCATCGGTCACGCCCGAACGTAAACCGTTGACATGTGTACCGCCTTGCGCAGTTGGAATCAAGTTCACATAGGATTCTTGAATACTTTCACCGCCTTCGACATTCCAACAAATGGCAAACTCAGCGCTGGCACGCTCTGCTTCACCGGTTGCGACAAAAGCAGGCGCAGGAATAATTTCACGGTCTTGGAGTTCATCCATCAAATAGTCAACCAGACCATTTTCAAACTGCCATGTGATCTTCTCATCATTGATTTGATCGACATAGTTAATTTGTAGACCCGCTGCAAGTACGGCTTTAGCTTTTAAATTATGTTTAAGGGCTTTCAGTGCGAATTTCGGTGAATCGAAATATTTTGCTTCTGGCCAGAATTGTACGGTAGTACCAGTTGCTCGTTTGGCGCATTTGCCTTCCAACACTTCAAGTGGCCCTGTCGGTTCACCGTGTTCAAAGGCCATTTTATAAAGGTTACCCTGACGCTGTACCGCGACTTCAACACGTGTCGATAATGCGTTGACAACCGAAATACCTACGCCATGCAAACCACCTGAGAATTGGTAGTTATCGGTACTAAACTTACCACCGGCATGCAGCTTAGTCAGAATAATTTCGATACCGCTTTGTCCATATTCAGGGTGAATATCGACTGGCATACCACGACCGTTGTCTTCCACAGACAATGAGCCATCTTTATACACCGTGACGGTAATTTTGTTGGCATGCCCTGCAAGTGCCTCATCGACAGCATTATCAATCACTTCCTGCGCCAAATGGTTCGGACGAGTGGTATCGGTATACATACCCGGACGACGACGTACCGGATCCAGACCTGATAAAACTTCAAGAGATTGAGCCGTATATTGAGACACGTTATTCGGTTTCCTTTTTTATGCAGTCCAATAAAAACTGTAAGACCAACGGAATTTTATCCGCAAAATCATCCATACCATGTGAACCATAGGCTTCCGTTATGATTCTCGCAGGTGGATGAGCAGCACTATAATAGCGTTGTGCATCACGATAATCCAAAACTTCATCGCCTTGTTGTAACAAGACCAAAATTTTGTCTGCATCTTGTGCAGTTGGCAGTGCCAATGCTTCGAGTTGTTCAAGATCTGTTTCATCCAAGGACCAATTTGGATGTACCTGATAAGGTAAAACCACATCAAATAATTCTCGAAACAACTGCCATGGTCGCACAGCTGGATTAATCAAAACAGCAGGCACATGATGCTTTGCGACCAAATGTGTCGCATAAAATCCACCTAAACTACTTCCGACTAAAGCCACGTCATTCATCGATTCGATGAGCTGTGAAACCTGTTGAATCGCAGCTTTAGGCGACATATTTAAATCGGGCAAATGAACTTTAATATCATGATTATGCTCACAATATTTTTTTAACAACTGACCTTTTACAGACAGCGCACTGCTATTAAAGCCATGTAGATATATGACATTCATCTGCTAATTAACAAAAAAGTATAGAATTTGACCATTTTTTATCTTATATATGAGACATGGGTCACATTAATTAATTTGTTTTAATGGTGACATTGTTAGACAAAAAAAACCGTGCAATGTCGCAATCATCGGTATTTTAAAAGCATTCGAACATGCATTTCATTAAATATCGAAGATAAAAGAATTTATACCGCGAAGCGCCTTAAAAAGAAAGATGTCTGTTCGCGCATTCATTTGAGGGATAGGATCAGATGCCAAGCTTAACTCCGTTGCATGAAACCTATTGTAAATGGGACCGTACACCTCCGAGTCAGGCCGATGTGCTTGAAGGCTTGGCACAGCTGGTCACCATGCGTTTTAGTGATGTAGTACAAGAGCTGATCAAGACCATTCAACGTGAAATTTTGATGAGTGTGTTTGGTCTGAGTGAACAAAACTCTAAGAAGCTGCAGAATATTCCCTATATCACCAAGCTGTATCAAATGTCTTATGACATGATTTTCCACTATGGCAATACGTTGGTGGCACCAAGTCTACGTGGGATTATCGAAAAATTTCCAAAATTACATGACAAACCTTTAACCCCAACGCTGCACTTTCTGGTGGGTGCTTTAAATGGTGTAATTGGCGATTACTTGCTGCGTGATCAAAACCCAATGGCATTACCGATGTGTCTGTATGACCATTATGGCAGCCTACAAAAAGGTGAACTTTCAGGACGCGTGACCATCTTTGTCCATGGCTTGTGTATGAACCATTTAGATTGGTCAAACAACAAATATGAAGGCATTGGTGAAAAGCTGTTATCTCAGCGTGATCACAACACCATGTTGTATCTGAACTACAATACAGGTCGACGCATTTCTGCCAATGGGCGTAGCCTTGCCAATACTTTACAAGACCTGTTGAATCGTAATCCTAAAATTACTGGCTTTGATTTAATTGGTCACAGTATGGGTGGATTGGTGTCACGTAGTGCCCTGTTTTACGGCAAGCAAAATGTCTATCCATGGGTGTCTATGGTTCATAATATCGTGTGCTTGGGTTCACCACATCATGGGGCTGTATTGGAACGTTTCGGTTTTAGCCTGCAAGAAAAACTGGGGCAATTCCCATTTATGAAAATTGTCGGTCATGTGGTAAATATCCGCAGTAATGGCATCTTAGATTTACGTCATGGCAGCGTGCGTGATGATGACTGGGAGCACAATGATGTGCGTATAGGCTTTATGGATGACAACCGTAAACCTGCGCCTATTCCATCTCATATCAATGCCTATCTTGTTGCGGGTACGATTGAATTTCAAAATAGGCATAACCGCACTTTAAATGTCATCGGTGATTATTTGGTGAGTGTGAAAAGTGCTTTGGGTGAACATCCTAATCCGCGCTTCGAGCTGAAAATTCCAGAATCTCATAAAGCAATTTTTTATGGATTGAATCATTTTGATATTCAGTACCACCCAAGTGTGGCTGAACAAATCGCACGCTGGTTCTATCCAAGTGCAGAAGATCAAGACGATGATCAAATCCATGAATATATGATGGATTTGGAAAGCCTTGAAGGCATTGCATTAACCTAAAAAAAGCCCTCATATGAGTAATGCCAGTCAGTTAAGAAATTGACTGGCATTTTCTTGGATATTTTTGTGCTTTAATTTTCACTACTCGCGGACATTGCCTTTGCCTTTTTTCAGGTAATACAAATATTTTAGATTGTTCAAATAATTGTGCTAAATGTTTGGGTAGATTTCCTGCTGATTCTAAAGGTGTGTGCCTTAAGATATTGATAATACTCATAGATGCAATATGGAAACTGATCCTTAAAGGACTCACCTTTGCATGTTCAGCGATAAACCTCATCTGTCTTCTTAAGATATTATAAGCAATAAATACCCCCCACAATTCTTGATAGACCAAATCAGGTTGTTTGCTTCTTAAAATTCTTGCATCCTGTAAATCACTTTTAATTTCCCGATAACACATTTCTATTTCCCAACGCTGGATATAAAGCATTGCAAGGTCTTTGAATGGATAAACTTCAGAATCTGTTAATGATGTAATGTAACGTCTTATTTTTCCTGCATATTCAACTTCAATTAAACGTGCTTCCCAATAGTCACCCAATGACGGATTTATCTTTTTTGCTCTTGCTGAAACAGGCATTTTGATCTGAAAGTCATGGGCCGCATTATGATGAATCACTTCATAACGCAGGTTGTCCTTTGCTCGCATCAACCAATGACTCTCTTCTGCCTGAGATTGCCAACTCACTAAAAAATCAGCAGAGAAGTAAGCACGATCAAATAGGGTAATACTGCGAACTGGTGCTTTTAATTGACTGGCTAAGGTTAATTCACCTTGATCCATACTGCCAATTTGGGCATCAATCATTTCATGTGTATTGGTATTCACCAGGCAAGTCGCTCTGACTTGTGGGTAAGGGGTAGCTGCTGTTTTGCCTTTGGATGAACCAAAGTGCTTAAAGTTTTCTTCTGTATGAGGCATAGACCAAACCACACCATCTACAGCACAAACGCATAGACCGTGAAAGTTGCTATATTGTTGTTGTGAGTCTTTAAACCATGCCTGACTTAATGTCGAAAATAAAGCACTCATGGGCTCTAAGCCTAAGCGCTGTCTTGCTTGTACGGATGCACTCGGTACACAGTATTCTGCCGTACCGAAAACAAGTTGCAATTGTTGAACCACATACCAAATCGGTTGATTTCGAAATAGAGCAAGTCCGATTACCAGCCAAACAACATGTTCAGCAGGCAGTTTTCTTTTTCGAATTGATGCTTTACCTGTTTGGTTTAAGCAATCTTCAATCCAGTTTAAATCAATCAATTCACTGAATTGTGAAAGTGAAGGTAGGGTTTGTTTTAATGTTAAATCTAAATTCTGAGATAAATTCATAAAAAAAGAGCGTATTTACATACGCTCTTTTTACAGTATTTTAACTTTTTTTGCTTAACTGACTGGCATTACTCATATGAGGGCTTTTTTTGTATCAGTATTTGTCTCGAAGACGCTGAACCGGCGCATCTTCATAACGGCGGAATAGCTGCCATAAGCACACAATGAATAAAATGCTAAAGAAGATCAACGACCATACAGGTAGCGACTGCCCCAGGAAGGTCCAATCCACTTTTGCACATTCGCCTGAACCGGTCAGCACTTGCTCAAACACAGCTTTCATCGGCAAGGTTTCCACCCAGTATTCCAGACCAGGACCACAGCTTGGTACTTTATCCGGTGGTAAGTTTTGCAGCCAAACATGACGTGCAGCCACACCTGCTGACCATAGAATACTTAAACTTGCGAGCAATGCATAAATACGTTTGCCGATATTGGATTTTGGATGATGCAGCAATGCCACTAAGGAAATAATGCCTAAACCAATCAATCCAATACGCTGAAAAATACACAATGGGCAAGGCTCTAAACCTTGCACATGTTCTAAAAACAAAGCGAATGCCATTCCAAGCACAGACGCTAAAAATAGTGCAGCACTGACAAAGCGATAGCCTGCTCGCATGCGAAATCCTCAAATATTTTTTTATTGGAATTGAGCTAAGTATTCTTCAAAACTGATGCTTTGATCTTGCTCAAGTTGTTGTTGCTGTTGAATAGATGCTTTAGCAGCCTGTTTGAAATACGCGGCTGTTTCAGCACTCAACTGATGCTGAGCATATACTGCAGTATGTTGTTGTGCCAACATTTGTCCAAAATGCCACATACCACCATGTTCACGTGTATCACCCACCATTAAGGCTGACAAAGTGGCATCCACTTCATCTACGCGGGTTTGCATGGTATTTAATGCATTTGCATAGAGGTCTGTCTCGTATGTCGCATCCAAAAGTTTAGCTAAAGGCTGCATACGTTTTAAATACATGGCACACCAATCTTCAATTGGATAAGACTGACCATTTTCAATCATTTCAACATTAGGTGCGCGACCACGGTTGACGACTTCCGCTTGGTTTTGCTCAATCACATCTTGCTCATCACTGAGTAATGCAGGACTGTCTTGCAATAAACAATACAGCGCCACGATTTCTAAGAAACCCGCCGTGTCTTCATTAATCCCAATCGGGCTATATGGGTTCACGTCTACCGCACGAAGCTCAACATAACCGATACCGCGATTTGCAAGCGCTTGAGATGGTGTTTCCCCTGCCTGCGGCACTTGTTTTGGACGTACTAGACTGTAGTACTCATTTTCAATCTGCAGTACGTGGTCATTAATCTGAATCGGCTCACCGTTTTGATCTTTTAGACCTAAATGTTTAAATGGTTTATAAGAGGTTTTCACCGCTTTTTGCAAACCTTTTAAATAATCTTTCAGATTGTTGTAATGAATGCCCAATTGTTTTTGCGCTGAGTTTTGATAACCAAAACGTCCCATACGCAGTGCAGTCGCATACGGCGAATAAAGCGTGCCTTTCACCAATGGTAGTAGATGATGGTCACGACCAACCATAAAGCATTGGCATACTGCAGGACTCGCTCCGATCAAGAACATCACCAATGGCGTTAAACGAATAAAGTTTCGAATTAAGCCCATATAGCGTTCGCTACGATAATCTTGCAGGCTCAGTGCTTTTAATTTTTTATCTTGTTCTTGAGCTTGCAGCGCTTCAAAGAGTTCATCTGGGAACGATAAATTATAATGTACCCCTGAAATGGTCTGCATACGGCGACCATAACGAACCCCTAAACCACGACGATATAAGGTCTTAAATAGACCGATATTGGATGTGCCATATTGTGCCAATGGAATACGATCATCACTGCTATCGAGCATACATGGCATCGACATAGGCCAAAGTTTTTCGTCATTTTCTAGATGCTGATTGGCAACAGCATGGATATCCATTAAGTAATCGAGTGCTTTTTTAATGCTGTCTTTTGGCGGAGTAATAAACTCCATCAACGCTTCAGAATAGTCCGTCGTGATATGTGGATGAGTCAGTGCAGAACCTAAACTTTTAGGATGTTGCGATTGCGATAGAAAACCGTTGCTTTGCATACGCAGGCTTTCTCGTTCAATACCGCGCAGCATTCCTTTCAGGAGCGACGAATCTACCCAATTTGGCAATACATCTTGAGTGGTCGATTCCAGTTGACTCATTACAATCTCGCTTAATGGGATACACTATTAAAATAAAATCATCAGTTTATATGAGTATAACTTGATTTCGCAGTCAGACATGACACGCTGTCTAGATTTCAAGCAAATCATCGACTTTTAATTTGGCAAATTTTTAACACAATCTTTCTCTATAAGACATGTGAAATTTGTGATTTTATTAACAAATAAATGCTAACAAGTTGTAACCATTATGAATTATGAAGATATTTTAAAATTTTGGTTTAGCACTGAAACTGAACCTCATTGGTTTGCCAAGAGCATAGAATTCGACCAAAAACTTACATCACAATTTGGTCAAGTCTTGGCTCAAGCAGCACAAGCCGAGTTATGGTCATGGCGTAAAAGCGCTGAAGGACGCTTGGCTGAGATCATCGTGCTTGATCAATTTTCAAGAAATATCTATCGAGATACCGCTCAAGCCTTTGCACAAGATGGACTGGCTTTAGCTTTGGCACAAGAAGCAATTAGTTTAAAGCTCGATCAGCAACTCAGTCCTGAGCAACGCTCATTTTTATATATGCCCTTTATGCATAGTGAGTCCAAACTCATTCATGAGTTCGCGTTAAAACTATTTCAACGATTGGGCAATGAAACCAATTTAGAGTTTGAGAAAAAGCATAAGGTGATTATTGATCGCTTTGGTCGTTACCCACACCGTAATGCTATTTTAGGACGCGAGTCCACACCTGATGAAATTGAGTTTCTCAAACAACCCAACAGTAGTTTTTAACAAATTTAATGCCATGAGATTTATCATTTAAAGGAGACATCAGATGAAAAAAGTGATGCTAGGGCTTTGCACTGCAGCCCTAATCGGTTTGTCAGGATGTGCTTCTACGCCAACAAAACCCTTAACTTTTGATCAACTTGGTCAATTTACTGCAACACCCCTGAATCAAAACAGTTATCGGGTCAGTTTTACAGCACGACCAAATATGAGCCTGGGCACTGCCGAAGAAATTGCATTATTAAAGTCAGCGCAAATTACCGTACAAAATGGATTCCAATTTTTTAAAGTGATAGATGATCCAAGCAATCAAGCGCAAAAACCTGCGCGACAAGCAATTGTCTATCCACAAAACAATTTCCCGCCATATGGTATGTACCGAAGATCACCTTATTATTGGTCAAATCCTTTTTATGAAGCGCCGTACACAGTAACCTTGGAACCTGCTCAAGTTTCTTATACCATTCAATGTTTTAAAGAAAAAAAACAACCTGATGATGCTTTTGATGCCCGTTTAATCTTGCAATCATTAGGTCAAAAATATGGTGTAGGTCCACGTGGTGAAGTATTGCAACCACCTATGACATCACAATAACAACAGGATATTTATGCAAAATCAGACCATCGCTCCGAGCTTACAACGCAGTAAACGATTTGCCACCATCGCCTTGGTAAGCGCAGTTGTGGCGTGGCTGGCGCTGATGGTCACTGCAAAAATCTTTCCTGAATATCTTTGGCTGATTCATATTTTAATGCTATCCGCTGAAGCAGGTGTGGTCGGCGGTTTGGCAGATTGGTATGCCATTACGGTGTTATTCCGTAATCCGTTTGGCAAAATGCCCATTCCGAAGTTTTTGCGTGATCACACAGAAATTATTCCCCGTAATAAAGCTCGTATTGCTGAGTCGATGGGGCGCTTTGTACAGGAAAATTTTCTTTCACCTCAAATTGTGCAACGCAGTCTTGCCAATACGGATCTCAGTCTTGCCGCAGGAAAATGGCTCGCCAATCCCAAAAATAATGCACAGGTCACGCAAGCCATTCAGCAATCTGTACCCAAGATTTTTGAGTTTGTTGGACAGGAACAAATTTCGGGCTTTATTCAAAGCAACAGCGTGCAATGGGTCAAAAATACGCAAATTAATCACTTGGCGAGTGAAATGCTACGTGCGGTTTTGGAAAATGACTTCCATCAAGACGTGCTACAACGCGGGCTTGATCTCGCACATGAGTGGATGATTTCACACCCTGAAAAAACCCAAGAGATTACCCGTAATTTATTTAAAGAAATGGGTGTGTGGCGCCTCGCCAAAGGTGCCAGTTGGATTGGCATTGATGTACAGCAGCGCAGTATCGATTCCGTGATTGGGCGAGTTGAAGCCATGCTGGCAGATGCAGATCATCCGTGGCGGATTAAAATTGAAGAAGCAGCAAATACTTTAATGCTGCAACTCTCAGATCCGAATAGTGAAGCGAGTCAAAAGCTCAATTCAAGTAAAAACGCCCTACTCGATAGCCCACAAGTGCTGAATTTTATCAGTGGTGCCGTTGTCATCCTTTGTGATGCTATTAAAGCTGACTTAGAACAAGCCAATTCAGGCATCGCTGAAAATATTCGTATCGCCATTCAACAGGTCGGACAAAATATCGTTTCCAATGCTTCTGTACGTGAACTACTGAACCATCGCCTAAGTGGCATTGCAGTTGAACTCAGCGACCAATACAGTGAAAAAGTTATTCGTTTTATCAGCGAGCGTATTCACGAATGGGATTCAACGGAGATGATCGATAAGATTGAAAATGAAGTCGGTGGCGACTTACATATGATTCGCGTCAACGGTGTAGTTGTGGGCGCATTTATCGGTTTAGTTTTGGGAGTGATTCGTGCAGTGGTCGAAAATTTACTTTAAGTAAATTTCGAGTTCGTTTTATTTGGGTGGTGCCATATCAACAAATAGTGAAGCAAATTTGCGCACAAACGGCAGTAAAGTGACCACAATGGGAAACGCAATCGCCCAAGAAATCATCCAGTTATATAACCATAGCTGAATAAAGCCATCGAACCAACCCAAATTACGTAGCATGTTAATTAATGAGATAATGCCACTCATCAGACTTGATAAGAAAAATGGAATCACAATAAGCGCCCATTTTCCGGGTAATTTGGGAATATGACCAATAATTGTCGGTCGTTTTGACGCTGCCACAACTTACTCTTAAATGCCTTTATTAGGCGCAATACTATAAAGGATTTTGCTGATCAATGTTTCGCTTTTCTGTATAAAATAAGAGCTATTTCACACAAATCATAATCTTCACCCACGTCAAAATTGGGGCCTGTTTTCTCAATTTTTTATCTCTATATTTTCCGAGCGATACAAATGGTTTCCCCTAAAGAGCCTGAAATTTGCTATATTTGCTGTTTTTCCGCGACATTTATTTTCGACTGATTATGAACACGGCAATCCAAGCAGCTCTAGAACATGCAGTGCAATCCCTTCAAGCTGAAGGTGTCCTCCCATCTGACTGGAAAAATACCAGTAATTTGACGCGTACCAAAGACCGATCGCACGGTGACTTCGCTTCAAATATTGCGATGATTGCCTCTAAAGCTGCGGGGATGAAACCACGTGACTTAGCTGAGAAAATTTTAGCTGCATTGCCTGAAGTGGTAGACATCAGCAAAGCTGAGATCGCAGGTCCTGGCTTTATTAACTTCTTCCTAAATGCCGATCAGCGTTTTGCAATCCTTGACCAAATTCAAGCGCAAAAAGACAGCTTTGGTCGCACTCAAGCCAATGCTGAAAAACGTATTCAAGTTGAGTTTGTCTCTGCAAACCCAACTTCAAGTCTACACGTGGGTCATGGTCGTGGTGCAGCGTATGGTATGACGGTTGCCAATCTTCTTGAAGCCACTGGTGCTAAAGTGGATCGCGAATACTATGTCAACGATGCTGGCCGTCAAATGGACATTTTGGCGACTTCAACTTACTTACGTTACTTAGAATTAAAGGGTCAAACTTTAGTTTTCCCTAAAAATGCCTACCAAGGTGACTACGTTAAAGAAATCGCGCAAAGCATCATCGACAAAGATGGCGATGCTTATGTACGCGATGTCGCAGATGTCTATAAAGATGTTCCTGAAGATGTGCAATATGCACCTGAGCTTGATGCTGAGGGCAATAAAGTCGTACTTTCAGGCGATAAAGAAAAACATATCGATGGTTTGATCTTTAACTCACAAAACCTACTTGGCGCAGGCTACCGCGTGTTCCATCAAGCTGCTTTACATGCCATCTTGGATGATATTAAAGATGACCTTGGTGAGTTTGGTGTAACCTTCAACAATTGGTTCAGTGAAGCAACGTTGACTGAAAAGATTGATGAAGCGCTTCAAACATTAGATCAACGTGGCTTCTTATACGAAAAAGACGGCAACATCTGGTTTAAATCGACTGAATTCGGTGATGAAAAAGACCGTGTAGTAAAACGTCGTAATGGTCAAACCACTTACTTTGCGTCAGACATTGCCTATCACTTAAACAAACTGCAACGTGGTTATACCGACATCATTGATATCTGGGGTTCAGACCACCACGGTTATATTGCACGTGTGAAAGCTGCAATTGATGCGCTTGGCTATGACTCTAAAAAACTAACAGTTCTTCTCGTTCAGTTCGTGAGCCTATGGCGTGGCGGTGAGATGGTGCAAATGTCATCTCGTTCAGGTCAGTACGTAACTTTACGTGACCTTCGTAAAGAAGTTGGTAACGATGCTGCTCGTTTCTACTACGTGATGCGTAAGTCTGAACAACACATTGACTTTGACTTAGACCTTGCTGTGTCTCAAAGTAAAGACAATGCGGTGTACTACATCCAATACGCACATGCCCGTATCTGCCGTATGTTAGAAAAAGCAGCGAGCCTCAATGTGAACTTCGATGCAACTGCGGCACGCAGCTTGGCATCTAAACTTGAGCTTGATGCTGAAACTGAAATCTTAGCAAAACTTGCAGCTTACCCAGAAATTCTGACTCGTGCTGCGAACAGCTATGAACCACACCAAGTGGGTAACTACTTAAAAGAACTCGCTGCACTGTTCCATGGCTGGTATAACGAAAACAAAGTATTGGGTGATGATGCTGAACTCACTCAAGCACGTTTATTGTTATCTGTAAACGTACGTCAAGTACTGCGCAATGGTTTAGAGCTTCTTGGTGTGTCTGCACCTGAATCAATGTAAAGCACTGCTTTTACATTGATTCAAGAAGGTTAATAGTACAAAGAATTGCTTTGTATGCTCGCAAGATGAGAGCTGTCTCGAAGTGAGCACCTTGTAGATCACATCAGCTGTTGAAAGCGCTAGGTTGATCTGTATTGAATACAGATCAACGATAAAAATCACATGAGATCTGTATGCAAAATGATGACATTTAGCACATGATCACATAGGATACACAGAACAAGGCATAACTTTGGTTATGCCTTTTCTATCCTGAGAATAAAGATAAGAGGACGTCCCTAGTGTTTGGTAAGACTCAGCGCGGTGTATCTGAAAGACCGAATAAACCGAAAAAGCCTTTAATTCCAACGTGGCTCGGTACACTTGTGGTCATTTTGATCGTTTTGAGTTTTCTCATGGCATTGATGCTGTGGAAACCATGGGAACCTGTTAAACCGAAGGATCAACTGAGTTCTGAGCATTACGAAGAAGAAGACACCAATAAAGACTACCGTTTTTATGATCTCCTCCCTCAGCAGCAAGTTACCCCTATTCCAGATCAGGCAGTTCCTGAAACTAAAAGTCAGGAAGCTGTTGTCATTGTTGAAGCACCTAAAAATAACGCTGAAGAAGCCACTGAACCTGGCTTAGAATCTGCCGATACTGCTGCACCTGTACAATCTTATATTCTGCAAGTACGTAGCTATGATGACCCAGATCAAGCCGATGCACGTCGTGCTGAAATCATCTTGAATGGTCTTTCTGCCGATGTCGTACGAAGTGTTGAAGGTGGCAAAGTTTGGTACCGCGTAATTTCAGGTCCTTATGATTCAGCTGATGCTGCGGTCATCGCACAACAAACTTTACAACATAGTGGGATCGACTCAATCGTTGTAAAACGCTAAGTCCAGAAAATAAAAAAGCACCGAATGGTGCTTTTTTACTGCCTATTATTCCCTCTCCTTTCAGGAGAGGGTTAGGGAGAGGTCTTGTCCCTTCACCTAAATTCTTCCTAAAAGAAGATTATTAGGAGGGATTATCTGTGGAAATCAGCTTTAAATTTTAACACCTAACTCCAGTATTTTTATAAATCCCCCTCAATCCCCCTTTTACAAAGGGGGAAGATTTCAATTAAAGTATATGCCCCATCGCTTCGCCCATTACGACAGTTGAATTGGCTTTAAACTCTGTATCCCATTGCATTTTATTTTCTTCAAATAAAACCACAGCAGTTGAACCCAAGTAGAAACGACCGAGCTCTGCACCTTTTTCCAAAAATAAATTGTGCTGATTCAGTTCAATACGACCTGATGGTTTTACTTTACCAGTTGCAACCGTTTCAATACCCGCCACGATCATGGCACCCACCAAGACCACTGCCATACGCCCTAATTCAGTATCGAACAAACACACCATACGTTCATTTCGAGCGAACAACCCTGGAATATTCTCGGCTGTGGTTTGATTCACAGAAAACAGTTCACCTGGTACATACAGAGTCTCGGTCAAAGTCCCTGCAAACGGCATATGCACACGGTGATAATCTTTCGGTGATAAGTAAACTGTAGCAAACTGACCATTTTTAAACGGTTCAGCCAATTGCGGATCGGCAATTAAATTTTCAACGGTAAATTTTTGGCCTTTGGCTTGGAAAACATCACCTTCAACAATTTGACCCAGTTGAGAGATTGCGCCATCCGCAGGTGAAACAATACTGCTTGGGTTGCTATCTACCGCACGTACACCTTGCTTTAAAGCACGGGTAAAGAATTCATTAAATGATTTAAATTTTAGGGCATTTTGCTGTTCAGCAATCGACATATCAATGCCATATTGTGCTTTGAATGCAGTAATCACGGCATTTTTAATCAATGGGTTTTCGCTGGCTGCGACTTTACCGACGACACGTGATAATTTGTGTTGTGGCACCACTTTTTGAGCTTGAATAAAGATTTGTTGTTTTAAACGCGATGTGATGCTCAAGATTGCAACTCCCCAGTAGCGATTGGACTATCGAGGCGGTTGCCCCACTCACTCCACGCACCATCATAGGCTCGGATTTGCCAACCCAATAGACGTCCTAACATGTAGGCCAAACCTGAACGGTGATGCGACTGGCAATACACCACAACAGGCTGTTTTAAGTCAAAACCAAGTTGTTCCAAACGCTGCTGTGTGCGCTGTAGTGGATGTAATTTTAAATGATTTTGACGGTTAAGGGCAGTACTCCACTCGAAATGACGTGCCCCAGGAATGTGACCGCCGCGTCGCGCTGCTAAACGCAGACCGGTATATTCATCTTCAGTACGGCAATCCCAGACTTGAATCTGCCCTTGTTCCACCTGTTCACGCAATGCGTCATAGTCAATATGGAATTGATTTTTTGCTGCCAGATTCACGGAAACCAGGTTATCTACTGCTGCACTTTTTTGTTGTTCCATCGATGTGGGCAAGCCCGCTGCAAGCCATGCATGAATGCCACCATTAAGTAGACTGGTATTTTCAAAGCCAAGACAATGCAAATTCCAAAGTAAGCGCCCTGCCCACGCACCACCTTCATCATCATAGGCAACAACATGATGCTCAGGAGAAATATTTAAGTAACGAATGAGTTCTTCAAGTTGCTCTTGCTCAGGTAACAGGCCCATCGCATTTTCTTCTTGGCGTACCAATAATTTTGGCTGAACATGGATCGCATGTGGAATATGTAGCTGTTCATAAACAGATGCACGGCTCAAATCGACAATTCGAAGCTTGTCATTTCCCAAATACGGTACCAAATCTTCTGCTTCAATCAGCAGACCAAAATTAAAAGCTGTCATGGTGTTCTAAGCTATTTTCATTCAAATCCATTTGATCTTAGCACAGCTCATTTTCTCGATTATGCTGTTTTTATCGAGATCTTTAGCATTTTTTAAGATAATAAAGTTGATAAAAAAATCATAATGCATAAAAAAGCCGCCTCTAATTGAGACGGCTTTAAATTGAAATAATCGGTTTTAAACTTCAGCAGGTTCGGTGATCTCAAATACCTGTCTTAAATATGCCAAGAACGTATCGTTATCTGTCATGGTTTTACCTGGGCTATCAGAAATTTTAGCCACGGATTGACCATTACATTCCACTAGTTTCAACACGATATTCAGTGCTGTTTGGCCCATATCATTGGTCAAGTTGGTTCCAATACCAAAACTGACTTGGAAACGATCTTTAAAGTACTGGTGTAAATTCCAGGCTTTTTCGATGTTTAGACCATCGCTGAAGGTCAGCATTTTGGTCTTACTGTCTATTTTTAACTTTTTATAGTGTGCGTAGGCTTTATCACCCCATTCATAGGGGTCGCCACTGTCGTGACGTAAGCCATCAAAGAGTTTGGCAAAGTATAAATCGAAGTCATTTAAGAACGCATCCATGCCCACCACGTCGGTCAAGGCAATTCCTAAGTCACCGCGGTATTCTTGGACCCAAGTTTCTAAGGCAGATTTTTGGAAATTACGCAGACGCACATCCAGTGCTTGAAAGGCTTGCAGAAATTCATGCGCCATCGTACCAATTGGTGTAATGCCTAAATCCTTTGCAAGCAGGACGTTACTGGTACCACGGAATACATGAGGTGCAGCTTTATTCAGTTCTTCAACCACATGTTTTTGCCATGCAAAGCTATAACGACGGCGTGTACCGAAGTCAGACACCAAGAATGGCGGATCATTTGGGTCTTGGTCTTTTTCATAGCGTTTTAATAATTCAACTTTCGCTTTTAAACGACGCTCGCCTTCGGCAATCACGTCATCACTTGTAATGCGGCGGAAATAGAGCTCGTTCACAATTGCAAGAACGAAGATTTCAAACATCATCGCTTGAACCATCGGTCCTTCGACCCAAATGTCCAAACGGCCTTCTTCATCTATTGAGGCTTTAATAAAACGGCGTTTTAATTGGAAGAGTTCTAAATAATCGACAAAGTCACTTTTGATAAAACGAAGACTGCGTAAATATTGCAGCTCATCCTCTTTAAATTTTAAAGTACAAAGTAAATCGAGCTGCTCATTCAATTCATCCAGAATCTCAACCAGCGGATAAGCTGTATCTTCGAGATTACGACAACGGAAATGATAAACACTGTGCGTTTGTGGAAACTTGTGCAACACCACCTGCAACATTGTGAATTTATACAGGTCAGTATCGAGCAATGAATGAATGATTGGCGCCATAACTAATAGGTAATATCGCTGTGCTTCTCAGCATTAAAGCACAAATAGATGCAGAATATTGTAGGTTTTACATACAGCTAACTGAAATTTTAGGGGAGTTTTTAGACTAAAGTCTAAGCTATTTCAACATTTTTTCACCATCAATTAAATCTGCACTTATTTAAATGATGAAGTCACACTCACTAAACTTATTTTCTAAATTCTCCAACTAGGTCACATTTACAATGTAAATAAAATTAAAACTTATGTTTCTGTATTGTTTGTAATGTTGATTCTTTGTTTCAAAAATTAAGCTGTCTAATAGCTATGGATCCACACTCATCGATAAAAGATATAACAATGTTCCTGTGGTTTAGACACAATCTATTGATAAATATCATTTTTATAATTAATTAGATTTATATTTAAACTATATGCACATATTATGATTAAGCAGTATCATATCCTCCGCCCTTTAGACCGTAATCCAGATTTATTTTTATACTTGGTTTTAGACCGTCAAAAAGCCAATCTTGCGATGGCACGTCATGACCTACGCAAATTCGAAAAAGAGCTCGATTTCTCTTAATGTTATTTCAAATAAAAAAACTGCCGAAATGGCAGTTTTTTTATAGCTCGATTTGAACTATTTAATTTCTTTATTCTGACTCAGATACTTTGGGCTTAGTCGCATAATCGACATTATGCTTCTGTAAATATTCACGAATCAGCTGACGCACCACTTGTGATGGCTTTAAATCTTGACGCTCACATAAGTCTTCAAATGCTTGCTTTTTTACGGGATCAATCAGCACCGTAAGTCGCGCAGTTTTATTTTCCATAATCATGTTACTCAATCAATTTTATTATCATTAAATGATAATAAAATTAACATACAGCTTTGACAATGATATTTATGTGAACGATTGATAACGCGTTAATCTATAAGATGAAACTATCTGTAAACGATAACTTAGCGATTACTTTAGCAAAGTTATGGCTACTTTTTAAGCAAATTAAAAATATTCTCTCAATTCTCGCCCCAATTTATTTTTTAGAGGTCGTGACCTGCTTTTCAGCTTCGCGAATAATCTGTTGCAGCTGTTTGTCTTGACCAATGACTTTGGCAAATTCAGCTGTGGTCTTTTGACCTGTGGCTTTTGCATTGGCATCACAATCAATTTGGCGCAGCTGTTTAGCAATGGTAAATTCCATTTTAAACAGAGCACCCATTAAAGCCGTATTGCCTCGTTTATCACGTAGACAACGATCTGCACCATGCTTTAACAACAAAGTAATTACTGGCTGATGACCATAATAAGTCGCCATCATCAAAGGTGTATAGCCATCACTGTTACGAACATCGACTGGAAAGCCATATTTTAAGAATTCTTGAATGACTTCAGTATTGCCTGTTTTAGCTGCTGCAAAAAACAGATCGATCAATTCCTGTTGTGAGGTCACCTGAACGCTTGCGCTGGTTTTAGCGGGGGAGATTTCTTTCGCTAGCGTTACGTTTGCGAATGCGGAACTGAAAGCGAAAAAACTGGCTAAAACAATACGTGGCAGGACGTTCATGATGAGCTCCAACAGAAATCGAGATACAAATACGCTGGAGGGCGCACAGAGTATCAGAAAATGAGAAAAAAAACAGGATGCCTGTAAAACTCTCCCTAGGGTGCAGGAAAGGTTTAGAGTTCTACAGGACTTTTCGGAGGTGATTTCAAGACCCTAGTCACCAATTCCTAAGACTAAGTATTAGTCTTTAAGCATTGCCGCTTTGGCTTTTACTGTTGCCAAGTTACCGTTAACAGCTTTGGTCATACGCATACCGTAGTCCGCGTCAGCTTTATAGAAGTAAGACAACATGATGTGTTTGGTCTCTGAATCCTTCACATTGCCAAGGTCAGCAGCCAAGTTCATGATCAAGTCATCTTTCTCTTTTGCTGTGTAAGAACGGTATAGCTCACCTGCTTGTTTGAAGTTTTGCTCTTTCACGCCTTTTTGCTGAACTGTACCCATCAATGGTGTTTGTACAGCGCGTGCTTTTTCAGTTGCAGGTTTTGGTTCAATACGGCTTGGCTCGTAGTTCACATCAGAATCACGCTCGCTCACATTCATTGAACCATCTTGGTTATTGTTGTTCACCGCAACAATTGGACGGTTCACTGGAATTTGCTGATGATTCGCACCTAAACGGTACATTTGTGTATCTGAATACGAGAAGATACGACCTTGAAGTAAGCGGTCTTCAGAAGGTTCAATGCCTGGAACCAAGTTACCTGGTGCAAATGCTGATTGCTCAGTTTCATTAAAGAAGTTTTTCGGCATACGATTCAATGTCAAGGTACCCACTTTTTTCTCTGGCACTAAATCAGTCGGCCAGATCTTAGTAGGATCAAGTGGATCGAAATCGAAGCTATCTAAATCTTTAGGATCTAAAACTTGGATATATAAATCCCATTTCGGGAAGTTACCCGCATTAATGTTTTTATAAAGATCATTGGTCAAGTGATTGAAATCTTTACCTTGCTGTTCCATTGCTTCTTTAACGTTCAGACCTTTCACACCCTGCTTAGAGCGGAAGTTAAACTTCACGTATTTGTATTCGCCTTTATCGTTATACAATTTGTACGCATGCACGCCGAAACCGTCTTGCTCACGGAAACTGGTTGGCACACCTTGTTTACCGTATACATAAGTGAGCATATTGGTTGCCCATGGTTGGCTCGATAAGAAATCAAATACGCGGTTCGCATCTTGCACGTTGTTAATTGGGCTTGGTTTCATCGCATGGATAAAGTCAGGGAACTTGATCGCATCTTTAATGAAGAACACCGGTGTTTGGTTACCCACTAAGTCCCAGTTACCTTCTTGCGTATAGAATTTAACTGCAAAACCATGTGGGTCACGTAAAGTCTCTGGTGAACCTTTACCATGAATTACGGTTGAGAAACGTAAGAATACAGGTGTTTTTGTACCGGCTTTGAATAGAGAAGCCAATGTAAGATCTGATAAATCTTTAGTGGCAACGAACTCACCATATGCACCTACACCACGCGCATGAACCACACGCTCAGGAATACGCTCACGGCCAAAACGTTGTAGTTTTTGTACCAACTGCACGTCTTGTAATAAGGTACCGCCATGCTCACCTGCGGTAATCGAATTTTGGTTATCGCCAACGGGTGCACCATTGTCTTTGGTTAATGGTGCCGCTTGTGTGCCTGCTGTCACTGCTGCAAGCATTGCAACGAGTAAAGAACGCTTAAACATTGTTAAATCTCTCAATTTAATACCTTTCCTGCAGGTGCTAAACTACGTGAAAGTTTTAAATTGGTAAAACAGCTTATTTTTATTATTTCAATCGTTTTACTAGATTTTATAATGAAATCAATTTAATTTCATATATTTATCAAAAATTATTCGTCCGCTATTTAAAAATGAGTTTTGCTACAATCGACTTTGGTTTAATTCAGTCTGTGAACAAATTCAATGCGTGCATTATTACAACGAGTGTTAGAAGCAAAAGTGGTGGTCGATGGTGAAATCACAGGTCAAATCGATCACGGTATTTTGGTTTTTCTCGGTTTAGGTAAAGAAGATAACTTGGAAAAAGGCAAAAAGCTGATCGATAAAATTTTAAAATATCGTTGCTTCGATGACCAAGATGGAAAAATGGGCTGGAATGTCACTCAAGCAGGTGGCGGTTTATTGCTTGTTTCGCAGTTCACACTCATGGCACAAACACAAAAAGGGCTACGTCCTGACTTTGGTCCAGCGATGCCACCGAGTGCCGCAAAAGAACTTTATGAACAATTGGTCGAGTATGCTAAATCACAATTCGACAATGTGCAGACTGGTATCTTCGCTGCAGATATGAAGGTGCATTTGGTCAATGATGGACCAGTGACGTTTAATTTAGAAGTAGAGTGATTCAATAAAAAAGCCCTCAAATGAGTAATGCCAGTCAGTTAAGAAATTGACTGGCATTTTCTTGGATATTTTTGTGCTTTAATTTTCACTACTCGCGGACATTGCCTTTGCCTTTTTTCAGGTAATACAAATATTTTAGATTGTTCAAATAATTGTGCTAAATGTTTGGGTAGATTTCCTGCTGATTCTAAAGGTGTGTGCCTTAAGATATTGATAATACTCATAGATGCAATATGGAAACTGATCCTTAAAGGACTCACCTTTGCATGTTCAGCGATAAACCTCATCTGTCTTCTTAAGATATTATAAGCAATAAATACCCCCACAATTCTTGATAGACCAAATCAGGTTGTTTGCTTCTTAAAATTCTTGCATCCTGTAAATCACTTTTAATTTCCCGATAACACATTTCTATTTCCCAACGCTGGATATAAAGCATTGCAAGGTCTTTGAATGGATAAACTTCAGAATCTGTTAATGATGTAATGTAACGTCTTATTTTTCCTGCATATTCAACTTCAATTAAACGTGCTTCCCAATAGTCACCCAATGACGGATTTATCTTTTTTGCTCTTGCTGAAACAGGCATTTTGATCTGAAAGTCATGGGCCGCATTATGATGAATCACTTCATAACGCAGGTTGTCCTTTGCTCGCATCAACCAATGACTCTCTTCTGCCTGAGATTGCCAACTCACTAAAAAATCAGCAGAGAAGTAAGCACGATCAAATAGGGTAATACTGCGAACTGGTGCTTTTAATTGACTGGCTAAGGTTAATTCACCTTGATCCATACTGCCAATTTGGGCATCAATCATTTCATGTGTATTGGTATTCACCAGGCAAGTCGCTCTGACTTGTGGGTAAGGGGTAGCTGCTGTTTTGCCTTTGGATGAACCAAAGTGCTTAAAGTTTTCTTCTGTATGAGGCATAGACCAAACCACACCATCTACAGCACAAACGCATAGACCGTGAAAGTTGCTATATTGTTGTTGTGAGTCTTTAAACCATGCCTGACTTAATGTCGAAAATAAAGCACTCATGGGCTCTAAGCCTAAGCGCTGTCTTGCTTGTACGGATGCACTCGGTACACAGTATTCTGCCGTACCGAAAACAAGTTGCAATTGTTGAACCACATACCAAATCGGTTGATTTCGAAATAGAGCAAGTCCGATTACCAGCCAAACAACATGTTCAGCAGGCAGTTTTCTTTTTCGAATTGATGCTTTACCTGTTTGGTTTAAGCAATCTTCAATCCAGTTTAAATCAATCAATTCACTGAATTGTGAAAGTGAAGGTAGGGTTTGTTTTAATGTTAAATCTAAATTCTGAGATAAATTCATAAAAAAAGAGCGTATTTACATACGCTCTTTTTACAGTATTTTAACTTTTTTTGCTTAACTGACTGGCATTACTCAAATGAGGGCTTTTTTATTGGTCAAAATCTTTCATCGTGATTGACACCCTCTTTGTTTTTCTCCCATAGGGAGAAATATAAGGTGAGATGAAAGATTTTTTTATTTACCTGTTTTTTCTTTAATAAATGCCCGTGCAATTTTCAATTTTTCTTTCACAGGTTTTGGCAATTTTGGTGGAATCATCTTCGCCACTTGGTTAAACCAAACCAATAGACCAAAATCACCTTCCATTTTAATTGAGCCATTTTGCATGCCTGTCATAAATGCAGTTGGATCGCCTTTTAACAATGTTTTTACACCTTGCTCACTATCAGCAAATTGCAAAATAAAGTCCGCTTGTTCAGGTGCACCTGAAACTGTATCAATCTGTCCATTATTTACAATAATTTGACGAGCAACACCCAAGTCAGTCCCAATTTGGATACGGAAATGGCGTTCATGCACCAATTCTACAAATTTTGGGCTGGTACGCGCCAATTGCTTCATGCGAAGTGCAAGACCTGCAACCAATAAATCGAGCGGATCTGTGCTGACATCAACCAAAGGAAGTTTTAAGACAGGAATTGACGACAGTTTCATGAATTATGCCTATTGTAATTGTATGAAAATTGACAGGTATCCTAGCATAAACCATGCCCCTCTGAGCATGGTCTTTGTATGATATTTTACAAATGAAAAATGCACCCGAAGGTGCATTTTATCTTGTTATTTTATAAATTTTATCGGCTTGGTAACTGCTGCTGATCATCTTCATACACTGGAGTATGTTCGATACAGTGGCGATTCGCCAAAGCACGTTCTGCACGGCGGTCTTCACGTAATAATAGTAAAGTCACCACCATCATCACAGTGGTCAATGCAGCAAGATAACTATAGGTCATTGGTAGTTCAAACAGGATTTGGGTACCGAAACGAATCATCTCGATTAATCCCCAAACCAACATGCCTGCAACCATATAGCTTAACCAGCGGCGATAAGGCGATAACAACACAGCAAACACAGCTACAGCCAATAAACCGAAGCCAACTAAGGTTGCTAAATTCGCTGTTAACATAAAATCCCCTCCGTCCAATACACAATGATGTCTACGATTTTCGTCGTTCGCATTGCCTATTGAATGTCGTAAATACTCAAATGGAATGTGTTGATTTCTATCTCTATGCAAGCATTATGCTGCGTTTTTGCATGAAGAAAAGTCCTCTTATCTATAGCCACGACACATTCTGTCGCGATATTATTTTGTCATTACATTTTTTATTTTTTGAGATTTTCTAGAACATTTGCCACATGAGACTTGGCGTGTCATTACAAAAAAATACCCTGTTTTTTTGACCTAAAATAATTATTTTCCGTTCAACTTAATCGCTTTTTTACGACCTGATAACCGATTCACAGTTTCATTTTAATCTGCGTGTTGCAATAAAAAACGCGCCTCAAGGGACGCGTTTGTGATGTGATCGGTGCTTATGCCTGACGGTTCAGGTCTTTATCGTGTACACCCAATAGATATAACACACCATCTAAGCCAACACTTGAAATCGCTTGATTAGCATTTTGACGCACCAAAGGTTTCGCACGGAATGCCACACCTAAACCTGCAATAGAGAGCATTGGTAAATCATTGGCACCATCACCAACTGCAATGGCTTGCTCAAGTGAAATACCCATTTCTTCTGCAATTTGAGTCAAAAGATGAGCTTTACGCGCGCCATCAACAATGTGACCTTTGACTTCACCTGTGACCACGCCATCTTGAACATCCAAGATATTGGCATGGACTTCATCAATCCCTAATTTGGCTTGCAGATATTCAGCAAAGTATTGGAAGCCACCTGATAAAATGGCGGTACGATAACCCAATGATTTTAATGTTGAGATTAAACGTTCGGCACCTTCAGTAATGGTGAGGCGTTCAGCAATTTTAGGAAGCACTGAAGCATCCATACCTTTGAGTAGCGCAACACGGGCACGGAAGCTGGCTTGGAAATCAAGCTCGCCTTGCATGGCACGTTCTGTAATCTCTGCAACTTGATCGCCTACCCCTGCCTCAATGGCAAGTTCATCAATCACTTCTTGCTCAATCAAGGTTGAGTCCATATCGAAGCAAACTAAACGGCGATTACGGCGATACGCATTGTCTTCTTGTACCGCAACATCGACATTTAATTCAGTCGATAGACGTAAACATGCTGCACGCATTGCCGCAGCATCGAGCATTTGACCCTTGAGTCCAAATTCAACACATGCACGACGTGGGCCTTGGCTTGAACCATCCAATTCAGGACGACCAGAAAGACGTGTGACTGTTTCAATATTAAAGCCCTGACTTGAAACAATATTTGTTACAGCTTGTAAGTGCGATGCCGTTAATTCAGGTGCCAAAGCTGTCACGATATAACGTGTACGACCGCCTTCTTTTACCCATTGATCATAAACAGTTGCGGAGATTGGTTTAAAGCGCACTGTTAACCCGATATCATGTGCTAGAATCAGGATTTCCTTCATGGCTAATGCTGTTGCAGTTTGGTCATCAGACGATACAACAATACCTAAAGTCAGTTGGTTATGGATAACCGCTTGTCCCACATCTAGAATCTGTAAGGAATGAGCGGAGAGTACCTGCATTAATCGTGTAAATTGATTAGGCTGGTCAGGTCCTAAGAATGATATAAGAATGATTTCTCGCATGAATTGACTCGGGTCTGAGCTACAACTATTGTAAGAATCATAATCGAATTTGAATAGAATTGCCTTGGAAGTTTACGTTGAATGCGCCTAGACAAGGGCTATTTGCTAGCCTACTGATAGTAAGTTTTGCTTTTCATACCTTTTTATTGGTATTAGCAACGACTCACCAACTTAATGAAAACCGTGCAAGTCAGGGTCAGCTCATCACCAGTCAACTGGTGACAGACAGCTTATCGGAACTTGAACCCGCTAACCGTGTCTCACTTGCACTCTTGGCCAATCGATATGCGACGAACCCTAGCGTGGCCTCTATTCGAATCTTAGACGCGAACAATCAAGTCTTGGCAACGGGCGGCTTAACCAAAACCCGTGAAGGGGACGTTTTCGTTCGCGATGCCCTGCAAAATGAAAAGAAAGTCGGTCTGATTGAAATCACGCTGATTGAGCCAAGTATTGGGGAAATCTTACGTACTCAATGGGTCGCTATTTTATTCTCATTCTTGATTCATGTTTTATTGTGGTTGGCATACCGTGCGATTGCTCGTCCAAGCCGCAGTGAATATCTGGCGCGCATCAACAATGAATCACGTCTGAAATTCGAAATTCAGACCTTGACCCAAGCTTTAGAACAAGAAAAACATAATGCAGCATTAATGATTGCTCAGGTGCAACAAGCAGCTCAGCAAAAACCAAAAGCGCATGACGATAAAGCGAAAGTCAACGATGCACCAAGTTTGTCTTTAAATATTCAATACTACGATCCAAAGCAACTCTTAGATTCGGTCAACAAAACTGTTTCTGTACCTTATTTTAATTTATGTCAGATCTTCCTAAATAAAGCGACTGAGCTATGTATTCAACATTACAAATTAAATAGTGCTGATATTTGGACTTTACATAAGTTTGATGAGAAAGGCGCAACCATCAGTATTTGTGCAGATAAGCCGAATGCCCTCGCCTGCTTAACCATGATCAGTTCTGTATTCCAACTCTTGTCTGAGGTGCTCTACAAACGCTACCGTGAAGAAAAGCGTTTTGTCTTGCAAACGCGTAGTGCGATTTCCTCTGCAATTGAAGAAATGCAGCTCAGCTCAAGTCAGGCTGCTGAACGACTTACACAACATCTGGTGGCAAAAGAAAGTGCATTACATGTGCCAAACACCTTACTCAAAGACGTTGCCGATCATTTTGAATTGGTGAGCATGCCAAACCCTACCAACGTGTTAACCCGTCATGCCTTTGTCTTTAATGGTATGGACGCAACCACAGCTGAACTGGCGCAAACTTTCCGTACTGAGATTTTAAAATCCAAGCAATCGAAAGCGTCTTAAATCATTTGAACTAAAAAAGCCTGCAGATGCAGGCTTTTTTATTGAATCTGTATGTATCAATCAGATTAATCTTCAGTCTTATCTGCTTTACTTGCCCAATATGTGGCTAGGGCTGGACCCGAAATATTGTGCCATAAACTAAAGATTGCACTTGGAACAGCAGTCAGTGGTGATGCTACAAAATGTGTTGCTGCCAATGCCACACCCAAACCTGAGTTTTGCATACCGACCTCAACGGCTACCGCTTTACAGTCTGCATAAGGCAACTTCATCCATCGGCTTGCCCAGAACCCAACCAAATAACCGAGTCCATTATGCAGTGCGACCACACCTAAAATAAGTAGACCTGATTCCAAAATTTGTGCCTTACTACCTGCAATAATTGCTGCCACAATCGCGACAATCGCCACAACCGAAACCAAAGGCATCACCTGAACATACGCTTCCGCTTTGGTTTTTAATAAGGCACGAATGATAAGACCCAAAATAATAGGAAACAGCACCACTTGAAGGATCGAAATAAACATCGAACCTGCATTGATCTCAATCCATTGACTAGCCAATACATAGAAAATCGCAGGTGTTAAAAGTGGTGCAAGCAATGTGGATACTGAAGTGCAGGCAACTGACAGTGCGGTATTACCCTTTGCCATATAAGTAATGACATTTGATGCTGTCCCCCCTGGGCAACATCCCACCAAGATCACCCCGATTGCAATTTCTGGAGGCAGTTGCATCAATTTGCAAAGTAAAAATGCCAGTCCTGGCATCACCATGAATTGTGCTGCTACACCAATTAACACAGCTTTCGGGCTTTGTAATACACCTTTAAAGTCGTTCAGAGTCATGGTCATGCCCATACCGAGCATGACAATTCCGAGTAACCACGGAATATAGGCTTTCAGCCAGATAAATAAGTCTGGCGCGATCAAGGCAATTCCTGCAAAAAGAATCACCCAGAGCGCGAAGGTTTTTTGAATCCATTGTGTAAATACGAAGAATGCTGACATCCCAATGTCCATATTCAATCAAAATATAGATATACCCTGCCACATTTAGGGTATGCACCACAATTGAACATCAGCATATAAACATCAAAATGAATGAAGATGCATCGCTACTCGAGTTTTACTTAGGCATTTAAAGCATGTAGCACATCTTTGACATAGACACGTTTAACGCCACTGGCCAACATTTCCTGCCAAGCATGTTGCAATGAACCATTTAAATCGATTCCTTTGGTTGCATCCGAAATGACGTAACTTTCGAAACCGAATTTACAAGCATCAATTGCTGTCCATGCCACACAGAAATCTGTAGCAATCCCCGTAATGAATACTTTTTGAATACCACGTTCTTTTAGATAGCCAGCAAGGCCGGTCAAAGTTTTACGATCAGCTTCCATAAATGCAGAATAGCTGTCGATGGCTGGGTGAAAACCTTTACGGATAACAAGCTGTGCCTGTGGCAAATTCAAATTTGGATGCAATTCCGCATCTACGGTGCCTTGCACACAATGACTCGGCCACAATACCTGTTCACCGTAATTCAATTGAATCGTGTCATAAGGTCTCTTGCCCTCATGATTTTCTGCAAAAGAAATGTGATCCGCAGGATGCCAATCTTGGGTTAACACGATGGTGTTAAATGCTTCTGCAACCTGATGAATATTTGGAATAATTTCATCTGCATGGGCAACAGCCAAGTTTCCACCTGGACAAAAACCACGTTGTACATCTACCACAATTAAAGCTGCCTGATCGAACATTCCTTTATCCACTAACATTTAAATCCGCTCAAGCATAGCTTAAATAGTCAGCAAATTTGCAGTTTTGATTTGAAAAATCCATAAAAAAAGCCTGCATCTGCAGGCTCTTTAACATTTGAAATACTTAAACTTTTGTACGGCTTACGAGCAGCAACATACAAAGTGATGAAATCACGATACATGGAATTGCTGCCGAGATTACACCCGCTGCACCAAAGCCTGCTGCCAATAATTGACCCGCAATTGCAGGACCAAGCATTGCACCGATACGACCTACAGCAGATGCTACACCTACGCCTGTACCACGTACTTCTGTAGGATACACAATACTACCGAATGCATAGAGTACGCCTTGGCAACCAATCACGAAGGCACCTGCCAATGCTGCCGCCAAGTACATTTGATTTAATGAACTCGCGCCATTCAGTGCCAACAAGCCTGCCAAAATACCACCGTACATCAATACGATCACATATGCTTTTTTCCAGCGATCAGTCAGCATACCCAAGATAACCGTACCGATTGTTGCAGTCACCATGAAGTAGAACTGTGCTGTTGAACCATTTTGACGGGTAAAGCCAAGTTCCATGAACAACGATGGCAACCAGCTCAGCATGATATAGACCACCATCAGCGTAAAGAAGTAGCTGATCCAGATTAAGATGGTACGTAAGCGGTTTTGTACATTGAATAAATCTTTAAATGAACCTTGTGGTGCTGAAGATTTTTCTGCTTCAGTTTTGTTTTTTGCCAGCAAGTATTCTTTTGACTCTGGTAAGCACCACAGCATTAAAGGCACAACAATAATCGGTAGCAAACCACCTAGATAGAACACATTTTTCCAGTTCGCACCAAATTCTGTTGCAGCAATCAGCGATAAAATCGCTGCACCCACTGGCATACCACAATACATCAAACCGACAGCACGACCACGATTGGCTGGCGATACAGCTTCAGATGCCAAGGTAATGAGAATTGGCATTGCGCCACCTAAACCTGCACCTGCTAAAAAGCGCACTGTTAGCAATGAATAGAAGCTATTTACCCATACTGTGCACAGAGTAAAGATCGCGAACATCACCACTGACCAAATCAAAACCGTTTTACGACCAATACGATCTGCCAAACGACCTGCAATTAAGGCACCTGGTAATAAACCCAAAATCCCTGCACTGAAAAATACGCCAAGTTGTGAACTATCAAGTGAGAAATACTCACGGATACCTGCAGCGGCAATCCCTGCCGCCTGAATATCTAGTCCTTCAATTACCGCGATTAAAAAACAAATCGCAACGGTAATAATTGCGTGTTTATTATCTGATCTTTCCATCGGAATATCCTTTTCAATCAGTACCTAAATAAAGCGCAATCATCTATGAATGAATTGGGCTTCATAACTATCAATAGGTGGAATATTCCGTATAGAATTTTCATCATAATAAATAACTATGATGAAACTTCATTTTTTTAACAAAGTCTTAAAACCAATAACTCCACTCGGTTTTTAAATAACATTTAAAAATGAAACTGATCTGTAGCTATGGATGTGTTGAGAAATAACAATCTGACAGATCAATCACTCAGATAAAAAACAGATTAATTTTCTATTTTCGAGCAAGTTTTTTGTATAAACGCCTTTATCAATGCTATAGCTTTTAATACTTAACTGATCTTTTATAGCTCTTAATCAAAATTGAGGTCATTTTAAAAATTGATGTTTAAAATCAGTTTTAGCGTATAAATTCGCAGCAAATTTGTTGTTTGGTCCAATTTGACGCTTAAATTCTAATTTGTGCCCCCGTCGCTCAAACGAAGCTACATTTGCTGTATTAATCAACGATCTAAATACTTGATTGTTTGGTATAGGCTTTGTATAAAGAATTCAGTGGCTTTGACTAAAGCATATTGTTCTTATGCGTTTGATCAGTCATAATTTGCATAAGCATTATTCAATCTGGCTAGAATCTGATTGAATTTGCTATAAATCAAATATAAACCCATCCAAATTATGTTTCTCATTCTCTTCGGATGGACCAACAGGATAGTTTTTTAAAATGACTCAGCAAGCACAGACCATTCAGGGTTCCATTGTCGCACTCGTCACCCCAATGTTTGAAGATGGCAGCGTAGATTGGAAGGGTCTAGAGAAGCTCGTTGAGTGGCATATTGCTGAAGGCACTAACAGTATTGTTGCTGTTGGTACAACTGGCGAAGCATCTACTCTCAGTATGAATGAACACACACAAGTGATCAAAGAAATCATCCGTGTGGCAAATAAACGCATTCCGATTATTGCGGGTACAGGTGCAAATTCTACTCACGAAGCCATTGAATTAACTCGTGAAGCGAAAGAGCTAGGTGCAGATGCTGCCCTACTTGTGACACCTTATTATAATAAACCGACGCAAGAAGGTCTTTATCAACACTATAAAGCCATTGCTGAAGCGGTTGATCTTCCTCAAATTCTATATAACGTACCAGGTCGTACTGGCGTTGATATGTCGAATGAAACTGTAATTCGTCTTGCAGACTTACCGCAAATTGTCGGTATTAAAGATGCAACAGGTGATGTTGCACGTGGTGCCGAACTGATTAAAGGTCTTGAAGGCAAAGCCATGACTGTTTATTCAGGCGATGATCCAACTGCATATCAATTAATTGCACATGGTGCCAAAGGCAATATTTCTGTGACTGCAAACGTTGCACCGAAAGTAATGAGCCAAGTTTGTGCGGCAGCCATTGCCGGTGATGCTGAAAAAGCAGAAAGTCTGAATGCAACAGTTGCAAATTTACACAATATTCTATTTTGCGAATCGAACCCGATTCCTGTGAAATGGGCACTCCATGACATGGGCTTAATTGGAACTGGTATTCGCCTTCCATTAACACCACTTGCAGAACAATATCGCGCACCGCTTCATGAAGCACTTGTTGCAGCGGGCGTTAACAAATAAAGAGCAATATATGATGCAACGATTTTTAGGACTTACTCTCGCACTTTCAGTCTTCAGTATGACGGGTTGTAGTTCAATGGGAATCAGTAATGGTTCACTTGATTACAAAGACACCACGACCTTAGAACCACTGAAATATCCAGAAGGTGCCATGGTTCGTCCTGCAACACCGTTGTATCCTGCACCTACTGTCGACGTGCTTGCGATTGAAAATGCACCGAAGCTTGTGAATGAGCGTGGCAACCGTTATGTGATGCCACGCCCACCAGTAAGCGCCGATCGGTCAACGCAAGATAATGATCTTCAATCAGATATTATCGGAAAACCACAGTTATTAAGTGATGGAAATCGAAATCCACTGCTTAAAATTGATGGAAACTCTGCTACAATATGGCAATACACACTTGCCACCCTCAGTAGTCTTAACTATTCAATTGTTGCTCAGAACAAAAATCGTTATGAAGCAACCATTAAAGTCGATCAGCAGACTTATATATTAAGATTGTCTCCTGTAGGTTCGAGTAACAACCTAGCTGTGTTCAATGCCGATAACAATTTTGCAGACCCTGAAAAATCCGCAGAATTGTTAAACCAGATTTACCAAAATTGGCCAGCCTAGACATTTTCTAGGCATTTTTTTTGCAAAAGGTTCCCTCCATGTTAAAACAAACCTTGCTCTATACTGGTAAAGCGAAATCTGTTTACACAACAGATAGTTCAGACCACCTCATCCTCGTATTCCGTGACGATGCATCTGCATTTAACGGTGAAAAAATCGAGCAACTGGATCGTAAAGGCAAGGTGAACAACCGTTTTAACGCCTTTATCATGGAAAAATTGGCTGCTGCAGGCATTGAAACTCACTTTGAAAAACTTCTTTCTCCAACTGAAGTTCTTGTGAAAAAACTCAGCATGATTCCTGTGGAATGTGTTGTTCGTAACTATGCAGCAGGTTCTCTATGCCGCCGTCTTGGTGTAGAAGAAGGTAAAGAGCTTGTTCCACCAACTTTCGAGTTGTTCTTTAAAGATGATGCACTTGGCGACCCAATGGTAAACGAGTCTCAAGCGATTTCTTTAGGCTGGGCAACTGCTGAACAATTAGCTCAAATGAAAGAACTGACTTACAAAGTAAATGACGTCCTTAAAGCATTATTCGATGCTGGCAACATGCTTCTTGTTGACTTTAAACTTGAATTTGGTGTGTTCCATGACCGCATCGTACTTGGTGATGAGTTCTCTCCAGACGGTTGCCGTTTATGGGATAAAGACACTAAGAAAAAATTAGATAAAGACCGTTTCCGCCAAGGTTTAGGTGGTGTGGTTGAAGCATATGAAGAAGTTGCTGCACGTTTAGGCATCGACCTTTCAGATATCTAATCTGATCTGATTCTTCAAAAAAACCGAGCTTGATTGCTCGGTTTTTTTATGGCTATTTAATCGGAAAAATGGATTTTAATTATAAAAATGATCGTTTTTACATCAGATATTTTTCGGCCTAAAATAGCATTCATACCAGGCAAACAGACTGTTCAACCTCAGCAGAACATATGTTTGCCGACCAAATATTCCTAGCTACCCTCTAGGATGTTTCTCCCCCAAGAACATCCTATTTTTGCCCGACTCACCCTGAATCGGGCTTTTTTTATTTCATAGTGAAGCGTGTTTTCAACACCCTATTGTTGTTGCTGCTCTTGCTGCCAACGGCGTTGTTGTAAGCGTTCGCCTTCAACTTCACGTTTATTTCGTGCTGATTCATACAGCTTGGTGCCTTTCAATTCAGGCGGCATATACTCTTGCAATACAAAATGCTCAGGATAATTATGTGGATACAGATAATCTGCACCATAACCTTGAGCTTTCATCAATTTGGTTGGCGCATTACGTAAATGTAAAGGCACCGCTAAATTTGCAGTTTTCTCTGCCAATTCCATGGCACGGTTAATCGCAAGATAAGTACTGTTACTTTTCGCACTGGTCGCCAAGTACACTGCACACTGTCCTAAAATAATCCGACATTCCGGCATGCCAATCGCTTGGACTGAGCGGAAGCATTCTCCTGCCAGCAATAAAGCATTTGGGTTAGAGTTTCCAATATCTTCCGAAGCAGCGATGAGCATACGGCGTGCAATAAAGACTGGGTCTTCTCCACCTTTAAGCATGCGTGCCATCCAATAAAGCGCGGCGTCAGGGTCACTGCCTCGAATCGACTTAATAAATGCAGACACCAGATCGTAGTGTTGTTCGCCTGATTTATCGTAACGGGCAATATTTTGCTGAGCGACTTTCACCACAATGGCATTGTTGATGATATTTTCTTGGTCAGGCTCAAATGTACTCGCCACTAAGTCCAGTAAATTAAGCGCTTTACGAGCATCGCCTGCTGCAAACTGAATCAGCGCATCAAATTCTTCAACCTTAATATAACGCTCTTGTAAAAAAGCATCTTTGGCAATCGCATGTTCAAGCAAGGTCTGAATCGACTCATTGCTCAAAGCATTTAAGGTATAAACCTGACAACGTGACAATAAAGCACTATTGACTTCAAAAGACGGATTTTCTGTAGTCGCACCAATTAAAGTAATTTTGCCTTTTTCTACCGCGCTAAGCAGTGCATCCTGCTGAGACTTATTAAAGCGGTGTATTTCATCAATAAAAACCACAGGCGTAAATAAGTCCGTCCCTTCAGCAATGACTTCTCTTAATTCTTTTACCCCAGTACTTAATGCCGATAGACTGACAAAAGGACGGTCGATTGCCTGTGCCAGCAATAAAGCAATGGTGGTCTTGCCCACCCCAGGAGGTCCCCAAAAAATAATAGACGGCAAATGTCCCTGATCAATCATTTGACGAAGCGGTGCTTCTTCACCAAGAAGATGATCCTGTCCAATAATTTCACAGAGATCGCGTGGTCTTAAACGCTCGGGCAATGGGATGTGACTGTCTGACATGTTGTTATTGGCTCAATTTCTTTCTAACATTATTCTAACATTAGCTTTTTTGATTCCAATCAAAAAAGAGAGTAATCTCTCACAACGATTTGTGACGAAATGCACTATTTTTTTGATTCTGAATGAATTAATCTTGGGCTTAGTAAACTTACTCTAAAATAGATTTACATTTTAAATTAATGCATTAAGCACATTAATTGTTCACTTACAGCGAATGTGTAATTGGATTTACAATCGACTTTGGACGGCGAATGTTGGTGAATACATGACGTATGATAAACATAGACAAATGACAGCGGAGCGTATGGATATGCCTGCATCATCACAACTCAATGTTTCCCCAGCTGGTCATCTTTCTGAATCCAATTTGATTCAAAATCTGATTGATAGTCTGCCACATCCCATGTGGGTCAATGCACATGACAATGTCGAATATTTTAATACATCAATGATGCAATACCTCGGTATTCGTCTGAACCAGTTCGCTGACTTTAACTGGCGTATTTATATTCATCCCGATGATCTGAATCTATTTTTAATACAATGGCATGAAGCCTTAGACCTACAAAAAAATGTAGAGATTCAGTGTCGTATTCGTCAGCCAAACTATGATTATCGCATGTGTCTGTTGTCGATGAAGTTTCATAATGATGAAGACTCATTATTACAGTGGGCTGTTTCACTGACGGATGTACATGATTATTTCGAAATTCAACAACAACTTTCTCATGTGGTCGCGACGCAAAAAAACATGCTGGATGCCAGTGTCGACTGCATCAAAATTGTTACTCCAACAGGTGAAGTAAGCCATATGAACCGTTCTGGTTGTGTGGCTTTAGGTGTCGATCTCGAAGAGAAAAAGTTCGGCATGCCGTGGTTAAAACTGTTACCTTCTGAGGTTCGTAGAGCGGGTCAACGTGCGCTCAAACGTGCGGCTCAAGGTATGAATGCGCGTTTTGCAGGGAAAAGTCAGCAACCTAATCAGCCTATACAATATTGGGATAATTTACTCACCCCAATTCTGGATGAAAACAATGTCACCCAAAATATCCTCTGCGTTACACGTAATGTCAGTCAACAACGTATTGCGGAATCACGCTTAAAAACCGTCATTGAACGTGATGAATTAACGGGTTTATATAACCGTCGTACGTTCTATAAATTATTTAAACGCGCTTTACTTAAAGCCAAGCAGCAAAATACTGAAGTCGGTGTTTTACTGATTGATTTGGATTACTTTAAGCATATTAATGACACCATGGGACATATTGCAGGTGACCATTTACTGCATGTGCTTGGTGAGCGTTTCCATGCTAATTTTGGTAAAAACACTATCATTTCCCGCTTAGGTGGTGATGAATTCGTGATCTTGGTGAAAAACTTAGAAAGCGAAGCTCAACTCTTTGATATTGCTCGACTTGCTTGTGCTCAAATGGACCAACCGATTAATTATACCGGTCAGACCATTAATGGCGGCATGAGTATCGGCTGCGCCATGTATCCACGTGATGGGTTAAGTACATCAAACTTACTTAAATGTGCCGATATTGCGCTCAACGATTTAAAAAATAGTGGTCGTGGTGGCATTCGCATGTTCAATCAAGAGATGTTTAAATCACTTGATGACATGACCAAGCAGCTCACCTTGGCACGTAAAATTATTAAATCAGATCAAATCCTACCGTATTACCAACCAAAGGTTCGTTTGTCCGATGGGGCTGTTATTGGCTTCGAGGCGCTACTACGTTGGAAAGATCAGGACCAACAGATTCAGCTGCCATCACATATCTTCTGTGCCTTCCAAGACTATGAATTGGCTTCACGTATTAGTGAAACCATGCAGTTAAAAGTCTTTGAAGATATGATGCGCTGGAAAGAGCAAGGTCTTGAAATCATGCCCATTTCAATTAACGCAGCGCCGGTTGAGTTTTTACGTGACGATTATGCAGAAAAACTCTTAGAGCGATTATCTCGCTTTGATATTCCTGCAGATAAAGTCGAACTCGAGATTACTGAACAAAGTTTATCGGAACGTGGCGCAAACTACGTGATTCGCGCACTGAATGTTTTAAAAGAATTCGGTATTAGCATTTCACTCGATGACTTTGGAACAGGTCATTCGTCTTTAACACGCTTACAGGAATATCCTGTGGATTGTATTAAGATCGACCGTAACTTTGTAAATCGAATGAATAGCGATCCTTCTGCTCTTGCGATTGTTAAAGCGATTACTCAGATTGGTTCCAGTATTTCCCTCGATGTCTTGGTCGAAGGCATTGAAAATACTGATCAACTCACCACACTGATTAACTGTGATTGTCAGATTGGTCAGGGCTTTTACTTCTATCGTCCAATGGCAGGACAATCTGCAGAAAAACTTCTACAAACCCGCCCCTCTTAAAAATTAGCGTACCCAACGGACGATATAATCTTCGATGTCGTCCTCATTAACCTCAACTTCACTCAGGCAACGCCCTGCTGCTGACTTTTTGGCTTTAATCACCGTGTCACGTGACCCTGTATTTAAATAATGCCATCTCGGCAAACTTTGACCTTCATTTAAACGTTTATAGGCACAACTTGGCGGTAGCCAATGCAGTTCATCAAGTCGATCTGGACTTAGTTGGATGCAATCCGGTACATATTCCAAGCGATTTGGATAATCAGCACATCGAGCGGTTTTACAATCTAAAAGTTTACACGCTACTTTGGTGTAGGCGACTTCATGCGTATCTTCATCTTCGAGTTTGATTAAACAACACAACCCACAACCATCGCACAAGGCTTCCCATTCCTGAGATGTCAGTTCATTTAAGGCGTATTTTTTCCAGAACTCTGGGCGTAAGTTATCCGTCATAATCATCAAACATTGCGTGAATATCTCATTATAACAGTGTCCTAAATCGCACACATAGTTCCTGTATTTGATGACAGTGCATTAACTTATTGTTAACTAATAGACATAATCTCAACAAAAGACAAACAGCCTGAGAGATGCTGTATTTATATACTGAAATTGAAAATAAAAAAGCAGATGGAGATTAAAAATGTTTCGTTGGGCGATTATATTTGCGGTGATTGCACTGATTGCTAGTTTACTAGGTTTTGGTGGTGTCGCAGGATTATCTAAAGACTTTGCAGTGATTTTACTGGTAATTGCCGTGATTTTAGCAATTGTTGGTTTCCTTTCTCGCGGAAAGGTTTAGCTGTAATTTAATTTACGCAAAAAAATAAGAGCTTTAAAGCTCTTATTTTTTTATCTCAACTTTTTAAATATCTCAACTTTTTAAAACAGTAAATTAAGGTTTTAAATGACGCGGACGAATACCGACGACAATCAATGCCACAAGGTAAGCCACAATACCTACTACACAAAGGCCCGCAACTTCTAATACACGCACCCACTGGGCAACATCACCGTTATACCACTGTAAACCCATATATAGCGCAGCAATCATGGCAATATTCGCAACCGCAAACTGTGCGATTAATTTCTTCCAATGTGCACCAAAACGGTAAATATTACGTTTATGCAAGTAGAAATACAGCATACCCGCATTGACCAAAGCAGAGCCTGACGAAGCAAGTGCCAAAGCCATATGCTCAGCTTCCCAATTTATCAGTTTAAAGATACCAATAAACACCACGTTTAAAATGGCATTAGCAGCCACTGCCATTAAACCAACGCGTACAGGTGTTTTAGTGTCTTGCTGCGCATAGAAACCGGGTGCAAATACCTTAATCAACATAAATGAAATCACGCCTGCACTCATACACTGCAAAGCAAGCGCAGTCATTTGTGTATCTTCAAAGTCAAACTGACCATGTTGGAATAACGCTTGAATGATCGGGGTTGATAACATAAATAATGCGATGCTGGCTGGTACACCGACCATAACAATAATTTTTGCAGCCCAATCAATCATCCCGCGGAATTTAGTCTGATCTTGTTCAGCATGGCGTGCTGAAAGCGAAGGTAAAATCACCGTACCAATCGCCACACCAATCAAACCAAGAGGCAACTCTGTCATTCGTTCTGCACTGTACAACCATGAGACCGAACCATCCTGCATAAATGACGCCCAAATGGTATTCAATAACAAGTTAATCTGCGTTACTGACACACCAAATAAAGCAGGAAGCATCAATTTCATGATGCGATCGACACCTTCGTGCTTAAAGTCGACCTTAGGTGGAATCAGTAATTTTTTACGCCATAATTCAGGAATTTGAATCACCAGCTGTAAGAAACCAGCAATGACAACTGCCCAACCCAAAGCCATAATTGGCTCAGCCATGTATGGTGTCAGCCACCACGCGGCAGCAATCATGGTGATATTCAAAAGTACTGGCGCAAAAGCAGGTGTACTAAACGAACCATAACTGTTGAGAATACTGCTGGCAAATGCCGTTAAAGACATGAACAGTAAGTATGGAATCGTGAGACGAAACATCTCTGTGGCTAAGGCAAATTTCTCAGCATCACCATGGAACCCAGGTGCGTAGATATACAAAATCGCAGGTGCAGCGATCATGGCAATCAATGTCAGCGTGGTCATAAAAGTCGCTAGGCAACCAAAAACCCGACTAATCAGAATCTGTACTTCTGCATGAGTACGCGTGGTTTTATATTCGGTTAATACCGGAATAAAGGCTTGAGAAAATGCACCTTCAGCAAATAAGCGCCGAAAAAAGTTTGGAATACGAAATGCGACCACAAAAGTATCGAAATCTTTACCTGCACCAAATACATTCAGTAAGACCACATCTCGGACTAAGCCCAGTACGCGTGACAACATGGTCATCGCACTGACGATTACAGTCGAACGCCAAAGCGCCATCCTATTCACCTAATAATTAATTTGTGCCTATTGTAATGAAACTTCAGCGCGAAGTTGATTGCTTTATTACATCCTGAATTCGATGTTTATATATTTTTAGAATGCGCTAAATGTTCACGAAACTTTGCCCAATCAAAAAATGGACCTGGGTCAGTTTTACGTCCTGGGGCAATGTCAGAATGCCCTGCAATATGCTGTTGAATTTTTGGATAATGTGCCTGTAAAGCTGTAACAACGTTCACTAAACTTTGATACTGAGCCTGTTCAAAAGGCAGATCATCACTGCCCTCCAGTTCAATACCAATCGAATAATCGTTACATTCCTTTTTACCCAAATAACTTGAGCGGCCTGCATGCCAAGCGCGATCATTAAAATTCACAAATTGCAGGACTTCTCCTGAACGTAAAATCAGAAGATGCGAGGACACCTGCATCCCTTCGATAGTTTGGAAATAAGGATGTACAGACCAATCAAGTTTATTCTGGAAAAACTGTTCGATATAACCACCGCCAAATTGCGATGGTGGTAAACTAATATTATGTACGACAACCAGCTGAATATCGGTATGCTCAGGACGCTGATTAAAATTTGGTGAAGGAATCTGTCGTGCACCAATCAGTTGCCCATTTTTCACATAAAATTCCGCTGCCTGTTGCATACACATTACCTTGCTAAAAATAAATGAACCACAGTTTTTGCTGCAGTCACTCCATGCTAAAACTTTCAGGTTTAAATCTCAATTGAAGCAAACAATGTCTATGAAAATTGGTTCATTTTTCTGTAACAATGTTAATATAGCGCGCAATTTATACGGCTAAAAAAGATACGGAAATACTCATGAGCATATCTCAAGCTTTGTTAGATCAGTCGATTCAAATCAATATTCAACACGCATTATCTGAAGATATTGGCGATGGTGATATCACTGCCCTACTTACACCTGAGGATGAACAAGCAACTGCAACCATTATTAGCCGTGAAGATATGGTGCTTGCAGGTCAGCCATGGGTAAATGCACTTATTTCTGCTTATGATGCATCGGTAGAAGTCGTTTGGTTAAAACAAGAAGGTGAAAAAGTTGCTGCCAACGAAGCCTTTCTAAAATTAGCAGGTTCAGCACGTAGTTTACTGACAGTAGAACGTCCCGCATTGAATTTTATTCAGACGTTATCTGCTGTTGCGACCAAAACGGCGCTTTATGTAAAAGAGCTTGAAGGTTTAAATACCAAGTTATTGGATACGCGAAAAACCATTCCGGGACTTCGTATTGCACAAAAATATGCCGTAGCCATTGGTGGTGGTCAGAATCATCGTCTGGGTTTATTTGATGCTTTTTTAATTAAAGAAAATCATATTATGGCAGCCGGTGGCATCCAACAAGCCATCGAAAAAGCCCGCCAAATTGCACCAGGAAAACCTGTTGAAGTTGAAGTTGAAACTTGGGATGAACTTAACCAAGCCTTAGAGGCACAAGCAGATATTGTGATGCTCGATAATTTTAGCCAACAACAAATGATTGATGCTGTAGCTCATGTGGCTGGACGTTGTAAACTGGAAGCTTCAGGGAATATTACTATTGAGAATTTGCGAGAAGTGGCAACAACCGGTGTAGATTATATTTCGATGGGTGTACTGACCAAGGATGTCAAAGCAGTTGATTTATCTATGCGGTTTAATGCATAAACTCGATCTATGAGATGTGCCAAGTGAGGGTGCGAAGCACCCTTTTTTTATTTTTTTAAAAATTTTTGCATATATTTTATACAGGATAATTTTTACCCGAATAATCTTCTATTTTCATGCTTTAAAAAATCTAAATATAAAAAAACGCACCCAAAGCTGCGTTTTTTTAAACAATTGAACTTACCAGCCCAATGCTTCTTGCTGTTTTTTCACTAATTCTTGAATACCTTTTTCAGCCATTTCTAACATCGCATTTGATTGTGCGCGTGTAAATGGCTTATCTTCAGCAGTCCCTTGAATTTCAATGAATTCCCCTGCTTGAGTCATCACAACGTTTAAGTCAGTTTGGCAGTTTGAATCTTCTTCGTAGCAAAGGTCTAATAACACTTCATCTTGGAAAATACCAACAGATACTGCAGCAACTAAACCTTTCAGTGGATCTTGTTTAATTTTTTTCTTCTCAAGAAGCACGTTTACTGCATCAACAAGCGCAACTGCTGCACCGGTGATAGATGCTGTACGTGTACCACCATCAGCTTGGATCACATCACAGTCGATCGTAATGGTATTTTCACCGAGTTTTTTCAAATCCACCATGGCACGTAAGCTACGACCAATTAAGCGTTGGATTTCTTGTGTACGGCCACTTTGTTTACCACGAGCAGCTTCACGGTCACTACGTGTATGAGTTGAACGTGGCAACATGCCGTATTCTGCAGTCACCCAACCTTGACCTTGACCTTTTAAGAAACGTGGTACTGAATGATCAACACTTGCAGTACACAAAACTTTTGTATGACCAAATTCAACCAATACTGAACCTTCCGCATAACGTGTGTAGTTACGGGTGATTTTCACTTCACGTAATTGATCTAATGCTCGTTGGTCGATACGCATAATAAGTCCTGATACTTTATTCAAAATAATTGCGACAGATTATAGCAGATGCCTGTTACAAGATGAGTTGAGCAAACAAAGGATTTACAAAATCCATGCATGTGTTGAATGCTTACACACGACATTTTTCACTTAAAACTTAACGTATTTATTGAATATTTGTTAGACTGTTCTATAAAAGAATAGAGGAATAAAAAATGTCTGTACGTGAAGAAAAAAAGCATCAGACACGTCAGGCATTGATGCAAGCTGCACTCCAGTTAAGCTACGAAAAAGGCAGTTTTTCCAATATCAGTTTACGAGAACTCACCCTAGCTGTGGATTTAGTACCTAGCGCGTTCTATCGTCATTTTCCAAGTCTTGAACAGCTCTGCCTAGAGCTAATTGATCATGTTTCCCATCAGATCCGTAATGTATGCCACTGTATTGGTAAAATGATTATGGAAAGGCCAGAAATACAACGCGAAGAGCGTATTGGTTATTTTTTTAAAATGGTCGAAAAGTATCCCGAATATTGGCATTTTTTTATTGCGGAATATTTAACAGGAAATGCTCAAAGCCGAAAAGCTTTACATCGTGAATATGATTTTTTACTGCAAGATATGATCGAACGTCTGGCCGATATCAATGATTTTAAGAACGTTAAAGATCCAGAAAAAGCCGAAAGCTTTGCAGAATTTTTCTTACAGTCTTTAATGGCATGGGCAAAAGATTATCTAGCCATTTTGCAACAAGACATAGCGACTCAAGAATACAAGAAACAGATGCTTAAACAACGAATTTTAAAACGCGTGGCATTTTTACATGCTGCGCTTTGATATAAAAAAGCCCGCAATCGCGGGCCTTTTCAATCATATCAATTATTTTGCTTTACGCTCTTTTTCAACAAGGTAGTTCACAACATCAACCACTTTTTGGTCTTCACCTTGCACGATGTATTTACCATTAACCACAACTGCAGGTACACCTGTCAATTGATAGGTCTGTGCTAGGCTTTTTGCTTGAGCAATTTTTGAAGTCACAGCAAAAGATTTAAAGGTACTGTTAAATTTCGCCTCAGGAATGCCATAACGAGTGAAGAATTTAGCAAAGCCTTGTTGTTGTAATATAGTTTGCTTACCTCGTGCATGAACATCATGGAAGATTTGTAAATGCGATTTTTGACGTACGCCTAATACTTCAGAAGCATAATAAGCACGCGCACCTTCTTCCCAAAGAGGATTCATTGCTGCGGGTGTACGTACAAAACGAACATCGCTAGGTAATTTTTTCAACCATGTTTGCATATGCGGTTCTAATTTATAGCAATGCGGGCAGCCATACCAAAAGAATTCACGGACTTCAATTTTTCCTGGTTTTTCAATTTTTACAGGATTAGAAACAACGGTGTAATCTTGACCAGCAGCAAACTGAGCAGCCATTGAACTACCTGAAACTGCAAAAAGAGCAGCTGCAATGCTGCTGAAAAGGAATTTTTTCATTGAACTTATAGTCCTCTAAATCATTATGATTAGCTTATGGCGATACTATAAAACAAATATGCCGATTTCGTTTTCATTCTGTGAAGTTTTTTACTGCTTTTATCGCTTTTTCTGACAAAATCGCTACACTAAACGAAGCATAAAATTCAGAATATTTTTCTGAAACACCGCACTTTATATTACTCTTTTTAAAAAATACTTGATTGAGGTAACACCGATGTCGCAACTGAATGTTGATCCACAAGAAATTGCTAAATTTGAAGCATTTGCTGCTATCTGGTGGGATCAGCATTCTGAGTTCCGCCCACTCCATATGATCAACCCACTACGCTTAAACTGGATTGATGAACACTCAGGTGGCATTCAAGGCAAGAAAGTATTGGATGTCGGTTGCGGCGGTGGAATCTTGGCAGAGAGCATGGCGCGCCGTGGTGCCAATGTACTTGGTATTGATATGGGTCTTGCTCCTTTAAATGTAGCGCGTATTCATGCTGAGCAAGAAGGCGTTGAAAATATTGAATATCGCCAAGTGCCTGTCGAACAGCTCGCAGAAGAACAAGCTGGGCAATATGATGTCGTGACCTGTATGGAAATGTTAGAGCATGTGCCTGACCCAGCATCGATTATTCAAGCCTGCTATAAACTGGTTAAACCAAACGGGCATGTGTTCTTCTCGACCATTAACCGTAATCCTAAATCTTACTTATTTGCCATTATTGGGGCTGAATATATTCTGCGTATGTTGGCCAAAGGCACACACGATTACAGCAAATTTATTAAGCCATCTGAATTGGCACATGATATTCGTGGCGCAGGTTTAAAACTCAAAGATATGACCGGTCTGCACTACAACCCATTAACCAAGCGTTATTGGTTAGCACCGAATGTGGATGTGAACTATATGGTACATACCGTACGAGAGGCAGCTGAATGAAAGCTGTCTTATTTGACCTCGATGGCACCTTAATTGACACCGCAGCGGATTTTATTCGAATTATTCAGGATATGTGCCGCGAAGAAGGTCGTGACATCGTAGACGCAGCCCTTATTCGCACCCAAGTGTCGGAAGGTGCACGGGCGATGGTGAAATTGGTTTATCCCGAACTTGAGGTTGAAGATCCAATTTTCTTGTCACATCGCCAACGTTTTTTAGACACATATGGTGCAGATATTGCTGTCGATACCGATTTATTTGCTGGGATGTATCCCCTTCTAGAAACATTAGAAGCCAAACAGATTCCTTGGGGCATTGTCACCAATAAACCGCGCTGGTTAAGTGAAGCTTTACTTACGGCACTGAATCTTACCGAGCGTTGTTCTGTGTTGGTTTGTCCTGAAGATGTCAGTAAAACCAAGCCCGATCCTGAGCCAATGTATTTGGCAGCACAGCACATTCAGGTCGATGCCAAAGACTGTATTTATGTCGGTGATCATCCGCGTGATATTGAGGCAGGTCGTGCCGCTGGCATGTATACCATCTTGGCTGCTTACGGATACTTACCGCTACAATACAAAGATGACTTAACAGCTTGGCGCGCAGATTGTATAGTCAATACAGTGTCAGAATTACAACAGCAGATCGAAGCTTTGGTCTTTCAACCTCAGCAGGTCATCTCTTAAAGCGGTATAAACAATAAGAATTGAGGAGGTAGATTTGAAATATTCAGAATATCAACCTCGCCCCGATCTACTCAAAGATCGCATCATCTTAATTACAGGTGCGGGCGATGGGATTGGACGTGCAGCGGCGATCAGTTATGCCTTACATGGCGCAACCGTTGTGCTGCATGGTCGAACCTTAAATAAACTCGAAGTCATTTATGATGAAATTGAGGGTTTAGGCGCACCTCAGCCTGCAATTTTACCGCTACAGTTATCCAGTGCATCTCCACGTGATTATGAACTCTTGGTCGATACACTCGATCGTCAGTTTGGACGTTTAGATGGTATTTTGCATAATGCCGGCATTTTAGGTGAGCGTACCGAGCTTGCACATTACCCTGTGGATGTTTGGGATGATGTGATGGCCGTGAACTTACGCGCACCCTTTGTACTGACGCAAGAATTATTACCGCTGTTGCAAAAATCTGAGCAAGCCTCTGTGGTGTTCGCCAGTTCAGGTGTTGGCCGTGAAGCACGTGAAAATTGGGGAGCCTACTCGGTTTCTAAAATTGCCATCGAAGCGGTTAGTACCCTATTTGCCAAAGAGAATGTTCATCCAAATATTCGCTTTAACTGCATCAATCCTGGAGCGACTCGTACAGCGATGCGTGCTAAAGCATATCCAAATGAAGATCCGCTTAGCTTGCCCTTACCTGAATCGATTATGCCAGCCTATTTATATTTAATGGGTGATGATAGTCGACATATGAATGGTCAAAGTATTGATGCGCAAGACTAAAAAAGTCCGATCTTTTAAAAAAGCCAATTCAATTGAATTGGCTTTTTTATGGCATTACAGCATGAATAAATATTCAGCACTCCGCTTTGGTCTAGTTTGCCTTTATGCTAATTTCCACCATACTTAGTCCATCCGATTTTTATTCGAGTGCAACATGACTGATTTGAACAATATCACGATCAAAACCTTAGACGATGGCATGGTGTCGCTATGGATTGATGCACAGCCAATCTCTGAAAAATATGAAACCAAGTTTGATGCCAGTATTGTTGATGACATCAAAGCACTCGAAAATGGTCAAAAGCTGAAGCTGTTTGAACAGTTTATTTTTTCACATACCGATCTGAACTTTGAACACGCGTATTACTATGTGACAGGTATTGAAAAATTAGACGATGGCTACCGATTAGCTAAAAACTTTGTCTATCGCATTAAAATCGAAAACCAACCTGATATCGAACATGTGATTACTAATCAAGGTAAGGCCATGACTGCAGATGACGTTCGTCAATTCATTCATGCTCATATTCAAAAATCATTAACTGACTACACAGATTTAAATTACGCTTACTAAGTCAGCTATTAAATAAAGCACCCATCAAGGGTGCTTTTTATTAAAACTGATAATCGGTTTTTTATATCTTTAATATGAAAATATTCGGTTTTATAAATAAAACCGATGAGCCTATGCTTAGCGCATTGAAAAAATCACTGCAAGGAGCACAGCATGACTGATCCAGTTCGTAAATTAGAAACGATTCGTCGTATTGAACGTTTACAGCTTCCTTCAAGTTTAATCCCTGCTTTGGATGATGCCTTGACTGCAGAAAAGGTGCTTAATGCCCTTGATTCATTACAGGCATTAACCGAACATTGGAACTAAATAAACTGTCTAGGTGATTAACTTTGATCCCTAAGCCAATCGTCTTGAACATTCAAAAATCCTGTGGAATCATGGCATAATCGTCATGCTTCCACATTTTTAAAAAAACTCGTGTTCGATCTTCACAGTTTCTCTGCAATTATTGCGTAAAGTGAGCATTGTAAAAGATTGAACAATTGAATGAGGGTTCAAAATGAAAAAGGCTTTAGTGGTGTTGGTAATGTCGCTTAGTTCGCTAGTGATGACGAATATTGCAACAGCTGCGCCTCATTTTGATGAACACGCTGAGCAAGCTCATAAAAAAGCACGTGATTATCGTGACTCGGACAAACGCCGCAGTGTGCGTGAAGAACGTGGTGTTCAACGTCTGCAACAGTTTAAATGGCAGCCCGGTTATGTAATGCCTCAGCATTATCGTAGCAGTGGTTATAAAGTTGGCTTTAAAGAAAATAATCTTCCACGCCCAAATCGTAACCAACAATGGTACAAGGTCAACAATGACTACATCTTAGTTGACTCAAACAACAATAATATTCTACGAATTCAGAATAATTGATTGATCCTCTATACGAAAAAGCTCCTAGACTTAGAAGCTTTTTTATTGCCATAAAACTTAGAATTACAATCTCTGCAATTTCTCCATAGATTTAACAATTTCACTCTACTCTGCTCACGCTTTCTCGGCAGTCTTTGGCTAATTTAAACCTATCGAATCTGAATATGAATCTCGTAGGTGAATGCCATGAAAACAGCTATGAAAACATTGTTTACAACAATCGCTTTATCGATGAGTGCTTTGGTTGCAACTTCTGCAATGGCAGCACCTCAACATGATCCACGTTTCGCACCAAAACATCCACCAGCACATTTAGATCATAAAAAAGTGCAAAAATGGAATGATCAACGCGATAACAAACGTTTTAATAATCGTGCTGTCAATCCAAGTCGTGACTGGCGTGTAGGTCAAACTTTCCCTCGCCAATATGATTCTCGTGGTTATAAAGTCAGTGATCGTGATGCACGTCGTTTACCTAATACAGGTCGCTACCAACAATGGTATAAAGTCAATGGCGACTATGTCTTAGTCAATGAGCGTACTAACCGAATTATCCGTATCATCAACTAAGTTATTTTTGATACAAGCCATAAGACACCTGAACATTGTTTCAGGTGTTTTTTTGTGTGTAGGCTTCCACTTCAAGATTTTTACATTAGAATCAAAAGCTATAGATACATTCTTTATAAAATAGGTTAAAGCATGAATTCAGCTGAACAATCTCATAGCACAACACTACAATATGTGCATTGGTTTCGGCATTCTGCACCCTATATCAATGCACACCGCAATAAAACCTTTGTCATCATGTTTGATGGTGAAGCGGTCGAGCATCAAAATTTCCAACATATTATTCACGATATTGCCCTCCTGCATTCTTTAGGCATTCGACTGATTTTAGTTCACGGGGCAAGACCACAAATTAATGCCCAACTGGAAAAAAGTCAGATCCAGACCCCTTTCCATGAAGATATTCGGGTAACGACACGTGAATCTTTAAACAGTGTCATGAGCGCAGTCGGTGCAATTCGTTTGCAAATTGAAGCACAGCTTTCGATGGGTCTTGCTAACTCACCCATGTACGGCGCACGAATTGATGTGGTTTCAGGAAACTTTATTACCGCAAAACCCTATGGCATACGAGATGGTGTGGATTTTCAGCTCACAGGTGAAGTGCGTAGTGTCGATACCGATGCCATTCAACGCCATTTAGATAACCACAATATTGTTCTGCTTGGCCCAAGTGGTTACTCCACTACCGGTGAAGTGTTTAATTTATTAACCGAAGAAGTTGCGACCAAAACTGCGATCTCGATTAAAGCCGACAAATTAATTTTCCTAGGTGAGCAGGCTGAGATTTTAAATCCTAACAACGAATTATTACGTGAAATTAGTTCTGAGCAGCTTGATCCTTATATTCAGCAATATCAAAACACCCATCCGCAATGGATGATGTCTTTACGTGCAGCGCAAACTGCATCGATGAATGGCGTGAACCGGGTACATTTACTCTCTTATACCCATGACGGAGCCCTAGTTGAAGAACTCTTCACCCGTGATGGTTGCGGCACTATGGTCACTGATGCTCACTATGAAGAAGTACGTATGGCCAATATTCACGACGTCGGCGGACTGATTAGCTTATTACGACCGTTAGAAGAACAAGGGATTTTGGTTTATCGCTCACGGGAACGTTTGGAAAGTGAAATTGAACAATTTGCTGTGATTGAACGTGATGGGATGATTTTGGCTTGTGCCGCGCTTTATCCAATTCCAACCACAGAGGATGAATTACGCTCTGCAGAAATTGCTTGTGTTGCCGTACATCCAAGTTATCGTAAGTCGAACCGTGGTAGTCAAATTCTGCACTACCTAGAAGAAAAAGCACGCAGTCTTAATTTTGAACAGTTATTTATTCTCACCACACGTACTGCACACTGGTTCATTGAACATGGTTTTGAACAAGTCTCAGTCGATGATCTACCCAATGCACGACAAGAACTGTATAACTATCAGCGGAATTCTTTAGTGTGTAAAAAAATGCTTTAAATCATTTTTCTATGTTCAAATTAAGCTGAATCAAATACGTTTGGTTCGGCTTTTTTATTGTTTTTATTTCATTTTGATTCGAAAATATATTGGCAATTTATAAAGGCTGGTGAATATTTTTTAAACGATGATTTAGCATATTTATATATATCGTTATGAATTTCTGCCGTATATTGCAAATCACCTTCTTTTCATATTTAAAGATAACCTTATCTCTCGACTTAATATTATAAATTATATTTAAAATTCATAAACTTAATAAAAATAAATCTACTTATATCTTTCCTTTCTTTTTCTGATTTATGTATATCTTTTGCACAATTTTATTTATCTGATTTTCTCATTAGAAATTCCTGAATTGTTATTTTTTATGAAAAGCCTAATCGATTAGTTTAGTCCTCACTTAATACATTTCGTCCCTTTCGGATTTAGTCAGGAGTTTCGATTCATGCGCCAATCTCAACTTAAATTTTTAGCAAAAACGGCGGTATTAACTTCTGCGATTGCTGGCGTCATGATACTTACTGGCTGCGCGAAAAAAGAAGAAAACATTACCTTAAATATTGGTTTCCAAAAATACGGCGTGCTACCTATTCTAAAAGAACGTGGCACTTTGGAAACTGCACTCAAAGCACAAAATGTGAATGTGAAATGGGTTGAGTTTCCAGCAGGTCCTCAATTACTTGAAGGCTTAAATGTTGGTAGCGTGTCTTTCGGTGAGTCTGGTGAAGCTCCACCAATCTTTGCTCAAGCTGCAAACTCAAATCTTGTCTATGTGGCGAACCAACCTGAAGCACCTAAAGCCGAAGCGCTGATCGTACAAAAAGATTCAAAAATTCAATCTGTCGCAGATTTAAAAGGCAAGCGTGTTGCACTCAATAAAGGCTCTAATGTGCATTACTTGCTGCTTAAAGTCCTTGAAGCCAATAACCTCAAACTTTCAGACATTGAAGTGATTTATTTGCCACCATCTGATGCACGTGCGGCATTTGAACGTGGTGCAGTCGATGCATGGGTGATTTGGGATCCATTCTTCGCAGCTGCTGAACATCAAATTGGTGCACGTGTCATCGCCACAGGCGAAAACTTGGTAAATAACCTTCAGTTCTATTTGGCAGATCGTAAGTTTGCAGAAAGCAACCCACAAGTGATTAAGGCTGTAGTCAATGAGCTGAACCTTACCACTGAATGGGTCGCTCAAAACCAAGATGAAGCAGCCAAATTACTACAGAAACCAACAGGCTTAGATTTCAACGTCTTAAAAACATCGATTTCACGCATGGGCTTTGGGGTAAAACCATTGACCGGTGACATCGTACAAAAACAACAACTCGTCGCAGATGCTTTCTATGGCCAGCAATTGATTCCGCAAAAGCTGAACATTGAAGCTGCCATTATTAAATAAAAATAGGTAGAACCATGACAACGCTTAAAACACTTTCATTGATTGGTATTACAGCATTAGGACTCACTCTTAGTGCCTGCCAAAAGCAAGAACAAAAACAAGAAAGCGCAGCGACAACCGATGAAGTCAAAAACGTTGTCATTGGTTTTCAAAAATCTGCGTTAAACCTGTTGGTTTCGCGCGACGAAAAACTGATTAACCAGCAATTTCCAAATGCCAATATTGAATGGAAAGAATTCCCTGCTGGCCCTCAAATGCTGGAAGCTTTAGCAATTGGTGCAGTGGACTTGGGTTATGTCGGCAACACACCACCCATCTTCGCACAAGCTGCCGATAAAGATCTGACGTACATCGGCTATGAAGTATCACCTGCTCACAGTCTTGCACTTGTCGTTTCCAAAGACAGTACGATTCAAAAATTGGAAGACTTAAAAGGTAAGCGCATTGCTTTACAAAAAGGCTCTAATGCACATGAGTTTTTATCTAAGGTGCTACAGCGTGCAGGACTGACTTGGCAAGATATTCAACCGATCTTCTTACCTCCTGCCGATGCGCGTGCAGCCTTTGACAAAAAATCTGTCGATGCTTGGGCAATTTGGGATCCATTCCTAGCTGCTGCTGAAAAACACGGTCAAGCACGTGTGGTCACGAAAACTGGTGACTTTGATGAGACTTACTCGTTCTACATTGCTAATCCAAAATTTATTGCTGCTCATCCACAAGCACCAAGCAAATTCTTGAAAGCACTCAATGATTCAGATGAGTGGATTCTGAAGAATCAAAGCGTCGCGCTTGAGATCTATCAAAAAAATACGGGGCTTGATGCTGATATTGCCCAACTGGCATTTGACCGTCGCTTAAAGCCTTCTCCAATTCTGTCTTTAACCGACAAACAGATTCAAGCCCAACAGAATATTGCCGATAGTTTCCAAACTTTAGGCCTGATTCCAAAGAAAATTAACATCCAACCAATTGTTTGGGTGGCCCCTGCGTCAAATTGATAACCGAGCTATATCTTTTAACTAAAGGAACATCACATGAAAATTTTTTGGTTTATCCCAACACATGGTGACAGTCGTTACTTAGGTACGAGCAAAGGCGCTCGTATCGTTGACCACGCATATATGAAGCAAATTGCTGTTGCGGTAGATAACCTTGGCTATGAAGGTGTACTTATTCCAACAGGCCGTTCATGTGAAGATCCTTGGTTAACAGCAGCAAGCCTGATTGATGCAACCAAAAAATTAAAATTCTTAGTTGCGCTGCGCCCTGGCGTGACCACACCTGCACTTGCTGCACGTATGGCTGCAACATTTGACCGTCTATCTGGTGGTCGTGTTTTACTCAACCTCGTAACAGGTGGTGATGAACAAGAGTTAAAAGGTGACGGTGTTTATGAAGATCACAGCACGCGTTATAAAACAGCAACTGAATACACCACCATTTGGCGTGAAATTTTAAAACGCTCACATACAGGTGAAAGCTTCACTTTCCGTGGTGAACGCTTAAGCGTTGACGATGCAAAATTGCTTTATCCACCTGTTCAAGAACCCCACCCACCACTATGGTTCGGTGGTTCATCAGAAGAAGCCATTGAACTTGCAACAGATCAAGTTGATACCTACCTGACTTGGGGCGAACCACCTGCAGCTGTAAAAGAAAAAATTGAAGTGGTACGCAAAAAAGCTGAAGCCAAAGGTCGTACTTTAAATTACGGTATTCGTTTACACGTGATTGTACGTGAGACCAATGAAGAAGCATGGAAAGCAGCCGATGAACTGATTCAGTATGTCGATGATGCAACCATTGCTGCTGCACAGAAGAAATTTAAATCGATGGATTCTGTGGGTCAACGTCGTATGGCTGAATTACATAATGGCGATCGTACCAAACTTGAAGTATCTCCTAACCTTTGGGCAGGTGTCGGTCTGGTTCGCGGTGGTGCAGGTACAGCATTGGTTGGCGATCCTGAAACTGTTGCAGCGCGCATTCAAGAGTATGCTGATTTGGGTATTAGCACATTTATCTTCTCAGGCTACCCACATCTTGAAGAATCAATTCGTTTTGCAGAACTTGTGTTCCCACTTCTACCTCTTGAAACACAAGCAAAATTAACTCAGCCGAATTTGACAGGTCCATTTGGTGAAATCGTGGCAAATAACTACACACCAGATGAAAACAAAAAAGCTGACAAAGTTCAGGAGCCAGCTTAATGTCAAAAGTGGTTTCAGTTGAAACTTTGGCTGAACGCAAGGTTTCACGTGGAACACAACTTGGGCAGCGTTTGCTGCCTTGGTTAGTTCCAATTGCTTTAATTTTGCTATGGCAAATCGCATCCAGTACAGGTTTGCTTGAAAGTCGGATCTTGCCTGCACCTAGTGCGGTCGCCATTGCGTTTTGGGATTTGTTAGTCTCAGGTGTGCTATGGACGCATATCAAAGTCAGTGCAGGTCGTGCAATTAGCGGCTTATTGGTCGGCGGTGGATTAGGTCTGATTTTAGGCTTACTTAACGGTTCATCAAAAACCGCATCGAATTTGCTCGATACCACCTTACAGATGATTCGAAACATCCCTGCACTAGCCTTAATCCCATTGGTGATTTTGTGGTTCGGAATCGATGAATCCGCAAAACTGTTTTTGGTCGCGATTGGTGTGTTCTTCCCTATTTATATCAATACCTATCACGGCATCCGCTCTGTCGATCCACAACTGATTGAAATGGGTAAAAGCTACGGTCTTACCCGTTGGCAGCTCTATAAAGAAATTATTTTGCCTGGTGCAATGCCGTCAATTTTAGTCGGTTTACGTTTTTCACTTGGTTTAGTGTGGGTACTTTTAATTGTGGCAGAAACCATTTCAGCACAGTCTGGTATTGGTTACATGACCATGAATGCACGTGAATTTTTACAAACCGATGTCGTATTGGTCGGTATTTTGCTCTATGCCCTACTCGGTAAATTGGCAGATGTTTTAGCGGTAAGCCTAGAACGTTACCTACTTCGTTGGCATGCTGGCTATCAAAAATAATCGAAATTAAGGAGTACTAGATGACTGATTTAAGTTTAGGCCGTCATGCAAATGAAGAAGAGCTTAGCCCGTCAAACCCTTCTGTCACTGATATCAATCCTAATGCAGTCATCGGTGCAGAAATTATCATTGAGCAATTACATAAATTTTATGGCTCAGTTAAAGTTCTTGAAGATTTAGATCTGCATATTCAGCCAGGTGAGTTTCTGGCGATTGTCGGGCGCAGTGGTTGTGGTAAATCAACACTGCTCCGTTTAATTGCCGATTTGGAAAAACAAAGCTACGGCGAAATTAAATTTAAGTCAGCACGCCATATCCGTGAAGGCATTACCGCTGATGATATTCGCGTGATGTTCCAAGACCCACGTCTTTTACCATGGCGTAGTATCGAACAAAATGTGCAATTGGGTTTACCTGAAGAGCAACATGCTGCAGCCTCACAGATGCTGGAAAAAGTCGGCTTAAAAGAAAAAGCAGGGCTTTGGCCATCGCAACTGTCAGGTGGTCAGCGTCAACGTACCGCACTTGCACGTGCTTTATCGCATAAGCCACGTATTTTGCTGCTAGACGAACCATTGGGAGCACTCGATGCGTTAACACGTTTGGACATGCAGAACTTAATTGAAAAACTGTGGACAGAACAAGGCTTTACAGCGATCTTAGTCACCCATGATGTAAGTGAAGCTGTTCAATTGGCTGACCGTATTATCTTGCTGGATAAAGGTCATATCGCTAAAGAATTTAAAGTTGAGTTAGCACGTCCGCGTCAAAAAAATGCAGACTTTGCAGAACTTGAACAACAAGTTTTACAAGCTGTTCTAGCAACCTAAGACATGCGGCTTAAAGTCAAAATGATTTTAAGCCGTTGTTTTTTGTAAGTGAAAATTTTATAGATTTGAGCTTTCTTTAATTATTTCGCAGATTCAAATCCCAAGTGCAACACATTTGTAGTTAGTTGAAAAAGTTAGGTGTATTCATAGAATCATTAGACTTTTTCAACTCGCAATTGGAAAGCACACAATGAAGAAATACACCCAACTTTCTCAAGATGAAAGATACGAAATTTATGCTACTTTGAAAAGTAAAAGTTCAATCGCTACCCTTGCTCGGGAGTTAGGACGTTCACGATCAACCATCTACCGTGAAATAAAAAGAAATACTGGGCAACGTGGATATAGAGCTCAACAGGCAGCTAAATTTGCAAGTCAAAGACGGTACCGTCCTTCATCATCAATGACAGCATTTGCCTTCGCTTATATTGATTATTTGATTGGTTTGGACTGGTCACCAGAACAAATTTCAGGTGCTTTAACACAACGCGGTTGGCTGGATGTACCTTCACATGAGTGGATTTACCAGTACATTTATCAAGATAAATCACAAGGAGGTAAACTCCATCTACACTTAAGGCATCAGAAGAAATATCGAAAACGCGGTTACAAAAACACGGATCGTAGGGGGCAAATCATTGATAAAACAAGTATTCACTGCAGAGACCAGGTCATTGATCAACGACAACGTTTAGGAGATTTCGAAGGTGACACGGTGATTGGTAAACATCATAAAGGTGCTTTATTGACACTCGTTGATCGAAAGAGCCTGTATGTACATATTGTTCATTTAGGGCCAACGAGAGCATCCTCTCAAACGATTACTTGTGCATTAGATCGTTTACAAATGAGCCATGCTTATAGTGTGACATTTGATAATGGCAAAGAATTTTCCGAACACAAAAGAATTACTAATGCTGGGATAGAGACGTATTTTGCTGATCCTTACAAGTCTATTCAGCGAGCTAGAAATGAAAATACGAATGGTTTAATCCGTCAATATCTGCCAAAATCATCATCGTTTGATGATGTGTCAAACGAACAAATAGAGCAGATAGAATTTGCACTCAACCATCGTCCTAGAAAAACACTAGGTTGGTATACACCGAGTGAAGTTATGGCTGGTTTTTATACTGTTGCACTTGCCGTTTGAATCCGCCTTTCTTAAATAAAAAATCCTTCAAAATGTGATCATTCACACTTAAAAATCGTCTATTTCCTTGTTAAACAGAATTTTACAAATAATATTAGAATTTTCAAAAACTTGTTTCTTAAACGTTCATTTGTCGAATTTATAGCAATTTAATAGCTGTTCTACAGAATAAATCATCAATATTCATAAAATTACGATGCTTGCTTATGCACAAATCTGACGATTTGCCGTACAATAAAAGATTCCCTTTTTCGTTGCTTTTACATTGCCGATGGAACAAAAAAAGAGTACCCAAAAACGCAATCAGTTACTGAGTGCTGCCCTCGACGTATTTTCCCTGTATGGGTTTAATGGTGCGAGCCTAGATGAGATCGCTCAAATTGCTGAAATGCATAAATCGAATATTTTCTATTACTATGAAAATAAAGAAGCCCTCTATGTAGAAGTTTTAACGACTGTTCTACAAAAGTGGCTTGCGCCTTTGCAAACTTTGGAAGCCGATCTAGAGCCTGAAGAAGCCATTACCAATTACTTGCTACAAAAGATTGAAGTCTCTCGTACGCAACCGAAAGCCTCACGTTTGTTTGCTTTGGAAGTCATTCAAGGTGCACCGCATATTCTTGAAATCTTAAAAGGTCCACTCAAGAAATTGGTGAAGCGTAAAGCTAAGGTGATCAGCAATTGGCAAGAGCAAGGCAAAATCTCGAAAGATATTGACCCTGAACTGCTGATTTTAAATATTTGGGCACTCACCCAAAACTATGCTGACTTTGCAACGCAAATGGAAATGGTGACCGGTAAGACTTTACGTAATCGCAGCATGCAACAGCGTATTATTCAACATACTGTGCATATGATGCTTTACGGTGTAATCCCGCGTTCTGAAAAATAGTTTTTTGCTATTGCTTGGCATACGACCATAATTGCTATGGTCGCCGAACTCTCTTTATTCAAATTAAATTTTGACCATTTGATACAACGATAATAACTTCCTTGCACCCAACAATAAGTTTTCTTCCCAATCTAAGTGTGCGGTGTCATTTGCTCCATCAGTAATGTATTTGACTGATACGCAGCGAACGCCGAGTTTTTTACACACTTTAGCAATGGCGTAGCCTTCCATATCAACTAAGTTACACGGTACTTTGGGCAGCCCTGTTTCAAAGCTGTCGCCAGTACCGCATGTACCTTGCTTCAGATGCTGAAAATAAGGTTCCAAATGGATTTCAGCTGGATGATCTTCATCCATAGGTGTCACCCCCACTTCAAAACCAAGTGGGGAAACATCCATATCACGCTGGACAAAGGTCAGCACTTCAACCAACTCATGTGCATCAAAATGTGAGCTTCCGGCCGTGCCTAAGTTAAGTAAGGTTTTACAGCCCGTTTTCTGAATTATTTCAAACGCTTTAAATGCAGCATTCACCTTACCAATACCACTGTAATGTACTTCAATACCCGCTTGTTCAAATAAACCCTTTGATTCATTAGGGAGTGCCATAATTAAAGCTAATTCAGATGCCATGGTCTTTGTTCATAAAAAATTACTGCTGTATTCAATATAAAAAATGGCCTGACTGCAATCTGAAAAATCGCATGCTTTGGTAAAAATATTGAATAAAAACACAACAACAAGACGAAACGCAGAGTTTGTGGCAATATATACCCTCTCGATATTTCTAAGCACTTGATTCGCCCATGAAGCTGCTCCGTCTAAATGCTTTAAACTCCCATTCTGTCTCAGAAAAAACTGCCGTGACTATCGGCAATTTTGATGGTGTGCATTTAGGTCATCAGTCGATGATTCAACAGTTAAGAGCTGTGGCTGAGCAAGAAAATTTAAAATCTGTGGTCATGATTTTTGAACCACAACCGCTTGAATATTTTAAGCATTATGAAGCACCTCCTCGCATCTCATCACTGCGTGAAAAAGTCGAATATTTAACTAAACTCGGTGTTGACTATATTGCGGTGGCGAAATTTGATGAGACTTTCCGTAATTTAAGTGCAACCGATTTTGCTGAGATTTTAAAAACTAAACTCAATGCCGAGCATTTGGTCTTGGGCGATGATTTTCACTTTGGGAAAAACCGTCAAGGCAACAGCGAATTCTTAAAAAACTATGGCTTTGCGGTCACCAATTTGAATACCGTAGAGCTTAATGGTGAACGGGTCAGTTCAACCCGTATACGTCAAACCTTACAAGCAGGCGATTTAGCCCTTGCAGCCAAGTTACTCGGTCGTCCTTATAGCATCACCGGTCGTGTGCAATACGGCGATCAAATTGGTCGTACCATTAATTTTCCGACCATTAATGTGCGTTTAAACCGCCACAAACCGTGTTTACATGGCATTTATGCAGTCGATGTGGTCTGTGAAACTGAATCCTTAAAAGACAGGGCACAAGCTAGCCATCCTGACAAAAAAGGCGTGGCAGGCTATAGCCCTACAGCACTTTTTGGTGCTGGTCATGTCGGGACTCGTCCTGCAATCAAACAAGATCATCCGGAATGGCGATTAGAAGTACATTTCCCTGATGTTTCTGCTAATCTGTATGGCCTGTTAATGCGGGTAACGTTCTTAGATTATTTGCATGGCGAAAAGAATTATCCTTCGCTTGAAGCCTTAAAGGCCGGAATTGATGATGATGTCGAAAAGCTCCTTGAGTTTCGTCGAAATCACCCCACATTCCCCTTTTAAACTCTCGTATTTTTATTGTAAAACGTGTCCATCAAAAGATGGATTAAATTGGAAGACAACTTGCATGAGCGATAAGCAAACTCCTGAAAATGCAGTGGACTATAAAGCCACGCTGAACCTCCCAGGTACTGAATTTGCAATGAAAGCAAATTTGGCAGTACGTGAAGCGAAATGGTTAGAAGAGTGGTATGCCGACAACATTTATCAGCAGATTCGTGCATCGCGTATTGGCAAGAAAAAATATGTATTGCATGACGGCCCTCCGTATGCAAATGGTCAAATCCATTTAGGCCATGCAGTCAACAAAGTGCTAAAAGACATTATCCTGAAAAGCCGTATTATGGATGGCTATGATGCGCCATACGTACCAGGTTGGGACTGTCACGGTCTTCCAATTGAACTGAAAGTTGAAGAAAAAGTTGGTAAAGTCGGTGCGAAAGTCGATGCTTCAACTTTCCGTAAAGCTTGCCGTGAATATGCGTACACCCAAGTTGAGCTTCAAAAGAAAGACTTCGTGCGTATGGGTGTGTTTGGTGACTGGGATAATCCGTACCTCACCATGAACTTCAAACAAGAAGCTGACATCGTACGTGCTTTAGGTGCAATTGCCAAAGCGGGTCATATCGAGCCAGGTTTGAAACCAGTCAACTGGTGTTTAGACTGTGGTTCATCACTCGCTGAAGCGGAAGTTGAATACGAAGATAAAAAATCGGACGCGATTGACGTTGGCTTTACCGTTGTAGACCTTGCTGACTTGTCTGCACGTTTGGGTATAACTGTTTCAGAATCGACTGATATCGTGATCTGGACCACAACACCTTGGACCTTGCCTGCCAACCAAGCAGTGGCTTTACATGCTGAGCTTGAGTATCAATTGGTTAAAGCAACAGGCGAAGAAAAAGCAGCTCAAAACTTTATTTTGGCTAAATCATTGGTTGAATCTGCAACTGAGCGTTATGGCTTTAACAGCGTTGAAGTGATCGCAGAATTTGCCGGTAGCAAATTGGAAAACTTAGTCCTACAACATCCATTAATTAGCGACCGCCAAGTGCCTGTGATCTTGGGTGAACACGTCACAGATGCAAGCGGTACAGGTGCAGTACATACCGCGCCAGGCCACGGTGTAGACGACTATAAAGTGGGTTTACAGTACAACCTTAAAGTGGATAACCCTGTTGGCGGTAATGGTGTGTATTTACCAACCTCACCGATCTTCCCGGGTGAGCACATCTATAAAGCCAATCCAAAAATTATTGCAGCACTGACTGAAAGCAATAAGCTTTGGGCACATAAGCCAATCAAACATAGTTACCCACACTGCTGGCGCCATAAAACACCAATTATCTTCCGTGCGACACCACAATGGTTTATCAGCATGGATGCTAAAGGTTTACGCCAAGGTGCATTGAACGCGATTGAAAATGATATCAGCTTCGTGCCAGATTGGGGTAAAAACCGTATTGAGGCCATGATCGAAGGTCGTCCGGACTGGTGTATCTCACGTCAACGTACATGGGGTGTGCCAATTCCATTCTTCGTGCATAAAGACACCAATGAATTGCACCCACGTACGCCTGAATTGATCGAAGAAGTTGCGAAACTCATCGAACAAGAAGGGATTGATGGTTGGTACAACCGTGATGCACGTGAGTTCATCGGTGATGACGCTGAACAATACAATGCGGTACGTGACACCTTAGACGTATGGTTCGACTCAGGAACAACCCACTACGCTGTGCTTCGTGAACGTGAAGAACTCCAAGACCCTGCTGATTTGTACCTTGAAGGTTCAGACCAACACCGTGGCTGGTTCCAATCATCATTGCTGACTTCAATGGCAATTAATGAACGTGCACCGTATAAAGGCTTGTTGACTCACGGCTTCGTAGTCGATGAAAAAGGCCGTAAGATGTCAAAATCCATCGGTAACGTGATCACACCGCAAGACATCATTAAAGATATGGGTGCAGACGGCTTACGTTTCTGGATTGCATCTTCGGATTACCGTTATGAAATGACTGCGGGTAAAGAAATCTTTAGCCGTGCCTCTGATGGTTACCGTCGTATCCGTAACACCTTACGTTTCTTACTTGCGAACTTGAATGGCTTCAAACCTTCAACAGATGCACTTCCTGTCGATCAATTGATCGCGCTTGATCAATACATCTTGCAACGTGCAGCTGAAGTTCAAGAAACCATTAAGAAAGCGTATGAAGATATGAACTTCCATATCGTCACAAGCGCACTCACCAACTTCTGTATTAACGACTTGGGTGGTTTCTACCTCGACATCATCAAAGACCGTCAATACACCACCAAAGCAGACTCTGCTGCACGTCATTCGGCACAAACTGCGTTGTATCACTTGGTACAAGCTTTCGTACGTTGGATGGCACCAATCTTGACCTTTACTGCGCAAGAAGCATGGCCACTGATTCCTGAGCAATCAGAGAAATATGTGTTCACTGCGGAATGGTATGACATTCCTGTGGCATCTAATGCAAACCTTGTATCTGAAGCTGAATGGCAAACTCTCATTGCAGTTAAATCTGCCGTGAACAAGTTTATTGAAGCTGCACGTGGTGCGAAAACTGTTGGTTCGAACTTGTCAGCAAAAGTTGAACTTTGGGCCAATGATGAGTTAAAAGCGGTACTGGATAAACTTGGTAACGAGCTTCGTTTCGTGCTGATTACCTCTCAAGTCATCGTGAATGGCTTTGATGCAGCACAAGGTGAAGCATCTGATCTTGAAGGCTTAAACGTGAAAGTATCGGCTGCAGATGGCGAAAAATGCGTACGTTGCTGGCATGTGCTTCCTGACGTAAATACTCATGCGTCACACCCAGGTCTATGCGGTCGTTGTATTATTAACTTACCTTCAGGCCAAGGCGAAGAGAGAAAATATGCCTAATCCACAACCTAAAAAGGGCTTATTCCAATTCTATCCACACAACCTCGTGTGGATCGGCTTATCCATTGTGTCCATTATTTTGGACCAATGGACCAAATGGATTGCCAGTGACAGTCTGAATTACGCAGAACCTGTACCTGTCCTGCCCTTTTTAAATTGGACATTGCTACATAACTATGGCGCTGCCTTTAGTTTCTTGTCCGATGCCGGTGGATGGCAACGTTATTTCTTTACTTCATTGGCAGGTTTAGTGTCTGTGGTGTTTGTATTTTGGCTGATGCGTATGCCTAAAAATGTGAAAGTATTACCGATTGCCATTGCTCTGATTCTGGGTGGTGCGATTGGTAATTTAATCGATCGCGTTTCACTCGGTTATGTGGTCGATTTTATTCATGTGTATTACAACAACAGCCACTTTCCTGCCTTTAATATTGCCGATAGTGCCATCACACTTGGGACTATCTTGCTCTTGATTGATACGTTCTTCCTTGAGAAAAAACGTATCCAAGCTGCGGAACAACAACATGACTGATTTTATTAATCCAAATGAAGACACTCGTATTGAAGATGGTGCAAAAGTAGATCTTCATTTCTCTGTTGCCATTGAAAATGGTGTTGAAATTGATAACACCCGTAGCCGTGCTGAGCCTGTAAGCCTTGTGATCGGTGACGGTAGCCTGTTACCTGGTTTTGAAAAAGCACTGTTTGGTTTACGCGCCGGTGACCGTCGTACCGTAAGTCTTCCTCCTGAAGATGCATTCGGTCCGTGGAACCCTGAAAACGTACAAAAATTCGATACGGTGAAGTTTGAAGAACGTCCAATCGAAGGTCATATGATCGAGTTTGAAGACAAAGCCAAACAAAGCTTATATGGCGTGGTCAAAACCGTTGGTGATGATATTACCGAAGTTGACTTTAACCACCCACTTGCAGGCAAAAACATTACCTTTGAAGTGGAAATCTTTAAAGTTACCCCTGCGGGCCAGCAAGGTGTGAAATTGATGTAAGTCTATGACTTTCAAGAAAGCGCCTTCGGGTGCTTTTTTATTCGCTGTAATCACAACGATACAAATCCAAACTATTCATAAGCTTAAAATCTGATTAATTTAAAATAATTCAAACGATCAGAGAAAAATATGAAAATTTATATTGTCGTCGGTAGTGTGCGTGAGGGACGTACAGCCATTAAAGTCGCCAATTGGGTACTCAATCAAATCCAAAGCTACCAATTCTCTACCTTAAATACAGAAATCGTAGATTTAAAAGAATGGGATTTACCGATTTTTACAGGTCCAAATCCGCCACTGACAGGCATCTATGATCAACCCAAACAGCAAGCATGGGCAGATAAAATTGCTCAAGGTGATGCATTTATTTTTATCAGTCCAGAATACAATCATGGCTATAGTCCTGCCCTTAAAAATGCACTCGATTACTTAGGCAAAGAATGGCAAGCTAAACCTGCGGCATATATCAGTTATGGCGGCAGCAATGGCTCTCGCTCGATTGATCAAATCCGACAAGTCGGTACACAACTTGGTTTAGTTGATACCAATGCCGTTATCGAGATTCGTGACATTTTCTCACGCAATAAAGATGAAACCTTCCAAGGCAATGATTTTGACAATAAAGCGCTGAAATCTGCGGTAGATAAACTCATTCAATATGTTAGTGCTTAGAATGATTTGGTTAAAGCTAGCATAAAAGCCATCTTTCCAAATCTTATAAAGTTTTGGTTTTAACAGGATTTTATAATAGATTTTTCAATGAAGAAGAATTTTTAAACATTCATGTAAGCATTTACTTACACAAGAAGCCGCTATTTGAGGCTAGTCGTAAAGAGGTAAAAAACTTATATTAATCACATAGCAAGACAGGATGTCTTGAAACAATAACAATAGATAAACAGCAGGAAGCTGATAGATATGACAGGAGTTGTATCTGTAATAAAAGATCCAAAAAACCTCGACAGGATGTCGGGGTTTTTTCTTATTTAGATATCGAAAAAATTATTTTCTTATAAAAAAATCGCTACCTAAACTCAATCTATTATCAAGTGAAATTTAAAAAATCCTCCATATCAGATGAAAGATTTTTTAATCAATTCATCTCGCTATTTAGCCGTAATTTTTAGTAGCTTCGCTTGAGGACCATCTTCAATTGCCCATAGTGAGCCATCATTGGCCTGTGTCAGCCCGCGTATACGTGCACCCATATCTAAGCGTTGAATCTCTTTGACAGGTGTCTGTGCAGTATCGACAATCACAATCGCTTGAGAAGACAATCCTGTCACCATGGCTTTATTTTGCCATTGAGGAAACACTGGGCCTGTATAGAACATTAAACTTGAAGGCGAAATCACCGGTGTCCAGTGCAATGCAGGTGCTTCAAATTCCGGTCGAGTATGATGGTTCGGGATAGGTTTACCATCGTAATGATCGCCATTAGAAACGATTGGATAACCATAATTTTTACCTTTCAGCACTTTATTGAGCTCATCTCCCCCTTTAGGTCCCATTTCCACCACCCAAAGCTGCCCTTCTGGATCAAAAGCTAAACCTAGCGGATTTCGATGTCCTAAGCTCCATACTTGCTGAGCGATCTTGCCCTGATTCATAAAGGGATTATTTTTCGGATTCGAACCATTATCATTTAAGCGAATAATTTTGCCTGCATTCGAATTCATATCCTGTGCAGGATCAAACTGTTGACGTTCACCCGAGCTTATCCATAACTTTTTAGCTGCATCAAAGGCAATTCGGTAACCATAATGACCCTGTCCTGAGGTAAATTTAGGAACCTGTGTCCAAATTTTCTCAATATTGGTCAATTGTGGTGTGCTTTGCTTTAAATCTAATTTTCCACGGATAACGACAGCACCGTAACCGCCCTGACCTTGTTCTGCATAACTGAGATAAACCCACTGATTTTTGGCAAAATCAGGATGCAGTTTAATATCCCCTAATCCACCTTGTCCGCCATACGCAACTTTAGGAAGCCCTGTTATCTCAGTTTTTTTCTGAGTTGATGGGTCATATAAAAATAACTTTCCTTTGCGTTCAGTAATGAGTAGATGACCATTTTCAAGCGATGTCACCGCCCAAGGCTCATCGAATACTGCTACTGTTTCAATTTTGTAGGACTGATTGACTGAAGTCGTTGTTTGCGTTGAATGTGCTGAGGAAGTGCTTGGGTTATTATTTGCTATAGTCTTATCTGGTGCATGACAAGCCGATAAACCATACGCAATAGAACCAAAACATAATAGTGTTGTTAGATGGATCGTCTTCATTGTTATTTTTTATCACGAAAAAACTTCTTTCCAATTTAGCAATAATTGCCCTTTCTACAAGTATAAAAAGGTGAGCAATCGTAAACTTTACCCAAACAGTATTCTTTAATAAATATGAAGTTAGTGGACATCTAACTGTTAATACAAGCTGAATCGCGCTGTTCTTTTGCCTTATACAGTTGTCGATCCGCTTCTTTCATTAGTTCAAATAGATCAGCATAAACATGCTGACAATCCATCACAGCCCCGCCAATACTAATCGTGACTATCGTTTTATGATCAGGACGATTGTGATGTTGCCAATTCTGCTGACGAATTTCCTCTAAACATTGGGCAGCTAAATCTGTAACTGTTTCAAATGAAAGATCACTGAAGATCACAGCAAACTCTTCACCACCATAACGAGCCAAGAAGGCATTGTCTGGTAAGATCTTTTGTAATGTTGTGACTAAATTCTTTAAAACGTCATCACCCTTTAGGTGCCCATACATATCATTATAATTTTTAAAGAAATCGACATCGATCATCAAAAATGCGAGTGTATGATGCAAGCGACATGCTTCTTCATATCGCTTTTTCACTTCTATATTAAGCGCATGACGGTTATAACTTCCCGTTAAAGCATCGGTCAGTACTTGTCGTTCCAACTTCTGATTGAGCTCTTCAACCGTACGTGTACGCTCTGCCACTTTGCGGTCTAGACTTTTATTCAACTGCAGTAGTTTGTAATTTAAATGCTCTGACTGAAAGCTTTTATTGGCATAGTCATAGCTGAGCTGGAAAGTAACGCAAATAAAATAAATGCATGAGGAATAAAATGCGATTTCAACCGAATCAATGAGCTTTAGACCCAATAAATAATCATGCAAAAAAGTCATGCACAATATAAAAATGGCAAATGCATTCACTTTAGAATAGTGGATTTTATTTTTATAGATTCTAAAAATAGATAAAATTAAATTCGCAAACAACACAAAACTAAAGATGAAACTTTTAAAGAAAACATCCTGAAAAATAACCGGCTGAAGACTCAAAGTCAGAACAATATTAATCACAATCAAGACTAAAGATGTTCTAAATATCCAGCGATGAATCAGATTCAGTGGCAACAAATACAAGTAGAAAACGAAAGAAATACTGGCTAATTCTGTAAGCAAATACTCAAATCTAGTTCCCCATAACCAGTTGATATTCGTAAATAAACTATATAAAAATGGAACAGCAAAGAAACTTCTAAAGCTAAAGAAAAGGATAAATAAGCTGAGGTATAGTAAAGGGTTTTTAAGGAAAGTCTGACGGCTTCGATACAACACAAATAACAGCATAAAGCTACCGGTCATAAAGAGCATACCGCTGGTCAAACTTAGTGGAATCACTTGACGATAGAATTGATGCAAAATAGGCTGGGTATAGCCCATATACATTTGGTTTTCTAAACCACCACGAATATGTTTAAAACTTGAAGCTTGAATTGTCAGTTCGACATCACGACGATCCGAGAAAAAAGAGGCTAGCTTCGGTGCCATCATGGTTTTATGCGAGTTTACATCACCCACCTGCCCCATTTTCGCGATCAAACGGCCATTTACATAAATTTCATACGCACCATATTGGTAGGGAACATAGACGTAAACCGTTTTACCAACCGCAGCCTCTGGTAGTAAAAAATGCTGTTGAAAAGAGCCTATACCATCTCTATTTCCAGTCAAATTTAGAAAAGAATTGGGTAATTCAACCGTTTCTGAGTCAGCTTCAAGCGCGTGATGGGGATAATTTGGAGTATAAATTAAAGTATTGGGATAATATTGCCATTGACCTGACAGTGATGTATTTCGATCTGTATTAAAATCGATCGGAATCGCTGCGTTTGCTAATGAATTCCACACAAAACCCAGCATAAAAAGAAGATATAAATGGGTGCGGAACATGCATCACATCACAACAAAATTTATGTGAACATTATACTATTGAAGCAAGCCAAATAATTGACCATTTATCTCTTAAGCAGCATATTCATTGCTTTTAATGTAACCAATACGAATAAGTGACTAGCTCATTTAATAAATAACTTTTCTTCCTGCATAAAAAAATCCCCCCTGCTATTGAGCTAGGGGGGATTTTGGAATAATGAGCTGGCGATGACTTACTCTCACATGGCAAATGCCACACTACCATCAGCGCTAAGAGGTTTCACTTCTGAGTTCGGGAAGGGATCAGGTGGTTCACTCTTGCTATTGTCGCCAGCACAACTGTTATGGACTTGTTCGGGTCTTATTACACGTTGTGTATGCCTTACTTCGTACCAAATAGAGTTCATTAACAGGGATACTTGAGTTGTGAGTGTAACATAAAGCGTAGCTTTATGCCTTGCACTCAGGCAAACGCTTTCGCGTTTGCTTATTCTTCGTTCATCTTTAGCGTTAACTAAATCAAGTTATTGTGATGATGATTTGATCAACAACACCAACTGTTTGGGTGTTGTATAGTCAAGCCTCACGAGCAATTAGTATTGGTCAGCTTCATGCGTCACCGCACTTCCACATCCAACCTATCAACGTCGTAGTCTTCAACGGCTCTTTAGGAGACATAAAGTCTCGGGGAAATCTTATCTTGAGGTAGGCTTCCCGCTTAGATGCTTTCAGCGGTTATCCCTTCCGAACATAGCTACCCGGCGATGCGACTGGCGTCACAACCGGTACACCAGAGGTTCGTCCACTCTGGTCCTCTCGTACTAGGAGCAGATCCTCTCAAATTTCCAACGCCCACGGTAGATAGGGACCGAACTGTCTCACGACGTTCTAAACCCAGCTCGCGTACCTCTTTAAATGGCGAACAGCCATACCCTTGGGACCTGCTTCAGCCCCAGGATGAGATGAGCCGACATCGAGGTGCCAAACACCGCCGTCGATATGAACTCTTGGGCGGTATCAGCCTGTTATCCCCAGAGTACCTTTTATCCGTTGAGCGATGGCCCTTCCATACAGAACCACCGGATCACTAAGACCTACTTTCGTACCTGCTCGACTTGTGGGTCTCGCAGTTAAGCGCGCTTTTGCCTTTATACTCTACGCGTGATTTCCGACCACGCTGAGCGCACCTTCGTACTCCTCCGTTACTCTTTAGGAGGAGACCGCCCCAGTCAAACTACCCACCAGACATGGTCCTCGTCCCGGATTACGGGACAGAGTTAGAACCTCAATATTACCAGGGTGGTATTTCAAGATTGGCTCCATCGCAACTAGCGTCACGACTTCAAAGCCTCCCACCTATCCTACACAAGTAAGATCAAAGTTCAATGTCAAGCTGCAGTAAAGGTTCACGGGGTCTTTCCGTCTAGCCGCGGGTACACCGCATCTTCACGGCGATTTCGATTTCACTGAGCCTCTGCTGGAGACAGCGCCCCCATCATTATGCCATTCGTGCAGGTCGGAACTTACCCGACAAGGAATTTCGCTACCTTAGGACCGTTATAGTTACGGCCGCCGTTTACTGGGGCTTCGATCAATAGCTTCGCTTGCGCTAACCACATCAATTAACCTTCCAGCACCGGGCAGGCATCACACCCTATACGTCCACTTTCGTGTTTGCAGAGTGCTATGTTTTTAATAAACAGTTGCAGGGGCCTGGTTTCTGTGGCTGCTCTCAGCTCAGGAAGCAAGTTCCATCACCAAAAGCAGCGTACCTTCTCCCGAAGTTACGGTACCATTTTGCCTAGTTCCTTCAGCAGAGTTCTCTCAAGCGCTTTGGTCTACTCGACCTGACCACCTGTGTCGGTTTCGGGTACGATTCCTGTTTAACTGAAGCTTAGAGACTTTTCCTGGAAGTATGGTATCAGCCACTTCGCTGTACAAGTACAGCTTGCTATCAACTCTCAGCATAGAGCACCCCGGATTTGCCTAAGATGCATGCCTACTGTCTTCCACCTGGACAACCAACGCCAGGCTGACTTAACCTTCTCCGTCCTCTCATCGCATTAAACAGAAGTATTGGAATATTAACCAATTTCCCATCGACTACGCCTCTCGGCCTCGCCTTAGGGGTCGACTCACCCAGCCCCGATTAACGTTGGACTGGAACCCTTGGTCTTTCAGCGAACGGGTTTTTCACCCGTTTTATCGTTACTCACGTCAGCATTCGCACTTCTGATACCTCCAGCAGACTTCTCAATCCACCTTCATCGGCTTACAGAACGCTCCCCTACCACTTGCAATAAATTGCAAATCCGCAGCTTCGGCATATAGTTTTAGCCCCGTTACATCTTCCGCGCAGGCCGACTCGACTAGTGAGCTATTACGCTTTCTTTAAAGGGTGGCTGCTTCTAAGCCAACCTCCTAGCTGTCTATGCCTTCCCACATCGTTTCCCACTTAACTATAATTTAGGGGCCTTAGCTGGCGGTCTGGATTGTTTTCCTCTTGACTACGGACGTTAGCACCCGCAGTCTGTCTCCCGGATAGTACTCATTGGTATTCGGAGTTTGCATCGGTTTGGTAAGTCGGGATGACCCCCTAGCCGAAACAGTGCTCTACCCCCAATGGTATTCGTCCGAGGCGCTACCTAAATAGCTTTCGGGGAGAACCAGCTATCACCGAGTTTGATTAGCCTTTCACCCCTATCCACAAGTCATCCCCTGGCTTTTCAACGACAGTGGGTTCGGTCCTCCAGTTAGTGTTACCCAACCTTCAACCTGCTCATGGATAGATCACCCGGTTTCGGGTCTACACCCAGCAACTAAACGCCCTATTAAGACTCGGTTTCCCTACGGCTCCCCTATACGGTTAACCTCGCTACTGAATGTAAGTCGCTGACCCATTATACAAAAGGTACGCAGTCACATCACGAAGATGCTCCCACTGCTTGTATGCATGCGGTTTCAGGATCTATTTCACTCCCCTCACAGGGGTTCTTTTCGCCTTTCCCTCACGGTACTGGTTCACTATCGGTCAGTCAGGAGTATTTAGCCTTAGAGGATGGTCCCCCTATATTCAGACAAGGTTTCACGTGCCTCGCCCTACTCGACATCATCATATAAGCCCTTTCGTGTACAGGACTATCACCATCTATGGTCGCACTTCCCAGAGCGTTCCACTAAAGCTTATATGACTTAATGGGCTGATCCCCGTTCGCTCGCCGCTACTGAGGGAATCTCAATTGATTTCTTTTCCTAAGGGTACTGAGATGTTTCACTTCCCCTCGTTTGCCTCATTAACCTATGTATTCAGTTAATGATACCTACCTTATGGTAAGTGGGTTTCCCCATTCAGAAATCTCCGGATCACAGGATATTTGCCGCCTCCCCGGAGCTTATCGCAGGCTATTACGTCTTTCATCGCCTCTGACTGCCAAGGCATCCACCACATGCACTTAATTACTTGACTATACAACCCCAAACAGTCGATCAATCCTACAAGTAGATCAACCAACAAGTCCTAAGACTCACAGTTCGTTGTTTGTGTACTTAAACACTGTACAGCTTCAATCAAATTCACATACCAAAACGCTTGATTCAGTTTAATCGCTAGTACTCATTAATCTTTAAACAATTGCTTGTTTAAGTCTTAACGAGTATGAACAAATTATTTCAACTCAAATATATTCTGTTAATGATTTAATGCATCTTCGTCAGATTGCATTACTGTGATAAATCACAGAGATTATCAAGTGGTGCGTATCATAACGCTTCTACTTGTTAATCTCTAGGATCTAATCACTTGATCGCTTAGGAACTAAACATTCATCTTACTGAATGGTTATTCTTAACTCATTCTACTTAAATCTGATGATTTAAGTGATGGTGGAGACTAGGAGAGTCGAACTCCTGACCTCCTGCGTGCAAAGCAGGCGCTCTACCAACTAAGCTAAGTCCCCAGCTTATCAATAAGTCAATGTATCGATTACTGTCTATTGCAGATGGTGGGTCTGACAAGACTTGAACTTGTGACCCCACGCTTATCAAGCGTGTGCTCTAACCAACTGAGCTACAGACCCTCAGATACATCGTCATGAAGAACAACTTGTTGTGGATTCTTACCAATCGTCAATCTTTCGTTAAGGAGGTGATCCAGCCGCAGGTTCCCCTACGGCTACCTTGTTACGACTTCACCCCAGTCATCGGCCACACCGTGGTAAGCGTCCTCCCTAAGGTTAGACTACCTACTTCTGGTGCAACAAACTCCCATGGTGTGACGGGCGGTGTGTACAAGGCCCGGGAACGTATTCACCGCGGCATTCTGATCCGCGATTACTAGCGATTCCGACTTCATGGAGTCGAGTTGCAGACTCCAATCCGGACTACGATCGGCTTTTTGAGATTAGCATCCTATCGCTAGGTAGCAACCCTTTGTACCGACCATTGTAGCACGTGTGTAGCCCTGGTCGTAAGGGCCATGATGACTTGACGTCGTCCCCGCCTTCCTCCAGTTTGTCACTGGCAGTATCCTTAAAGTTCCCACCCGAAGTGCTGGCAAATAAGGAAAAGGGTTGCGCTCGTTGCGGGACTTAACCCAACATCTCACGACACGAGCTGACGACAGCCATGCAGCACCTGTATGTAAGCTCCCGAAGGCACCAATCCATCTCTGGAAAGTTCTTACTATGTCAAGACCAGGTAAGGTTCTTCGCGTTGCATCGAATTAAACCACATGCTCCACCGCTTGTGCGGGCCCCCGTCAATTCATTTGAGTTTTAGTCTTGCGACCGTACTCCCCAGGCGGTCTACTTATCGCGTTAGCTGCGCCACTAAAGCCTCAAAGGCCCCAACGGCTAGTAGACATCGTTTACGGCATGGACTACCAGGGTATCTAATCCTGTTTGCTCCCCATGCTTTCGCACCTCAGTGTCAGTATTAGGCCAGATGGCTGCCTTCGCCATCGGTATTCCTCCAGATCTCTACGCATTTCACCGCTACACCTGGAATTCTACCATCCTCTCCCATACTCTAGCCAACCAGTATCGAATGCAATTCCCAAGTTAAGCTCGGGGATTTCACATTTGACTTAATTGGCCACCTACGCGCGCTTTACGCCCAGTAAATCCGATTAACGCTTGCACCCTCTGTATTACCGCGGCTGCTGGCACAGAGTTAGCCGGTGCTTATTCTGCGAGTAACGTCCACTCTCTGTAGGTATTATCTACAGGAGCCTCCTCCTCGCTTAAAGTGCTTTACAACCAAAAGGCCTTCTTCACACACGCGGCATGGCTGGATCAGGGTTCCCCCCATTGTCCAATATTCCCCACTGCTGCCTCCCGTAGGAGTCTGGGCCGTGTCTCAGTCCCAGTGTGGCGGATCATCCTCTCAGACCCGCTACAGATCGTCGCCTTGGTAGGCCTTTACCCCACCAACTAGCTAATCCGACTTAGGCTCATCTATTAGCGCAAGGTCCGAAGATCCCCTGCTTTCCCCCGTAGGGCGTATGCGGTATTAGCAGCCGTTTCCAACTGTTGTCCCCCACTAATAGGCAGATTCCTAAGTATTACTCACCCGTCCGCCGCTAGGAATCAGTAGCAAGCTACCTATCCCCGCTCGACTTGCATGTGTTAAGCCTGCCGCCAGCGTTCAATCTGAGCCATGATCAAACTCTTCAGTTTAAAATCAGTAGCACCTTAAAGGGTGCCAATCTTGGCTCATCAATTTTCTGACAAATATTTCTCAAATAAACTTCGAGTAATTTCTACCATCAATCAATGAAAATAATTTCGATCAATCAACCAGTAAAAATCCACACAAGTTGTTCTTCATAATCTCTTAATGATCTTTCTAACATCTCGTCAATGCTAGAAGCTGGACTCGAACACTTTACAACTTAACGCTTCGCGTTTCGTTCGTACCGTGTATCTCGTCGGTATGGGTGCATTCTAGAGGATTTCAGAATCATTGCAACCCCCAATTCACTATATTTTTCACGTATGTATCTTTTTTCTACAAAAAACGTGAAAAAAATGCTTTTTTACCTGTTTTTTACTCATTTTTATGAAAATTTATCGTTTTATTTTCTGATTTACCTTTTTTCTTTTTATTTCACCATGACATCATTAAGCGTTTTTAGGTCTTAATCCTATTTGTTTTTAAATAAGTGATACATCACTTCCTCTATCACCTGTTTTTTACCCATAAAATTCTCCCCTGCGAAAAATAGCTTTGCTCGTTTTGGTAATTGTTCCTGTACTAAGGCAAAAAGTTGGTACATCGCATCCATTTCAAGCTGTTCAAACTTTTCCAATATAGCTGGGTAGCTATTGCTTTTATGTTCTGAAAGTTCACAACCAAATAAATACGCCATAATTTGCTGAATTTCGAAGTCTTGATTATTGGTATCGTAAGCTTGCATCACACCCTCTTTAATTCTTATTTTACTCAACTACTAGTAAGTCTTAAAAATTAGACGATTTTTGTTGAAATTTCATCCATCTTTTATAAACTGCAGCATTCATCTTTTTTTCTGCTCATTTTCATTCATCAAGCAGCATTACATTATTTATAAAGAAACTATATATGCCTGTGTTCTTATTCCCCCGCCTTAGCCTTTTATTTTTAGCACTGACACTTATGGCTTTTGGCGTTGTCCTATCTATTCATTCTCACCTTGGTACTTCACCGATCTCATCAGTTCCGTATAGTTTTAGTTTTATTATCGATTTGAGCGTGGGACAACTCACCATTTTACTTCATATCATCATGATCCTTACTCAAGCACTTTTGCTTGGCAAAAGTTTTCAGTGGTATCAATACCTCCAACTTCCTATTGGGATCGCTTTTGGTGGCCTCATAGATGCTTTAATGTGGCTAACCAATAGCTGGAGCATCCAAGCCTATAGTCTGCAACTTGTATTATGCCTATTGAGCTGCGTTGTCACCGCAATTGGCGTTTTTCTCATGGTCAAAGCCAATCTGATCTTTTTGGCGGGTGAAGGGCTTTATAGTGCTATTTCGCAACGTTTTAAGATTGAGTTTGGTAAATGCAAAATCTATGGCGATATTGCTTTAGTCATGATTGCAGTAATCGCAGGTTTAAGCTGCTTAGGAAAAGTGATTGGTGTCCGTGAAGGTACATTTATCTGTGCACTTTCTGTCGGCTATATTGTGCGACTCTTACTTGCCAATGTACATATCTTAAAGTTTGAATCAAAACCTAAACCTACGGAAAATTAAAATAAAGTAGGTTTACAGCAAATAAAAAAGGAAGAGATCTCTCCCAAAATCTCTCCCTTAGAATTGAATCTTTACTCGATCCAGCTATGTCATTGTTATAGTTATCTGTTAAATCTTAAAAAAAGTCCCTTGGGGAAGAGACTATTAAATTGTGGAGTCTTGTTATATCCCACTACCCTCTAGATGTTACAAAACGGTATCTCTAGATGAATAAATCTTATACACAATATTTTAGAAACGCAAGCCATTAGGAAAATTTAATTATTGTTTTTATAAGGTTTTTTTTGAATTTACTTATTTGTAATATTAATATAGAACATCATAAAAAAAAAGCAGACCGAAGCCTGCTTTTATTTCAATAACTTATGTAGGTTTTTAATCTACGAAGGTTACTTTTGCGATCGCTTTTTTACTTGCTTGCACAATCAAAGTTACTTTTTCTTTAACAGAATAAGACGTATCGACTGCTTTCCAGTCTACTTTTACAGCACCACGACCTAATGCATCTTTCGCTTGTGCAGAGTTTTTAGTCAAACCAGCTTCACGCAAGATTGAAGTAATGAAAATTTCACCGCCAAACTCAGACAATGAAATGGTTACTTCAGGTGTACCTTCTGGCAATTCACCTTCAGTAATGATGTTCCCTGCACCTTTATGAGCATGTGCAGCAGCTTCCGCACCATGGAAACGTTCGACTAATTCAAGCGCAAGAATCTTTTTCACTTCTTGTGGGTTACGACCTTCTGCCACTTCTTTCAACAACTGTTGAATTTCAGCCACTGTTTTGAAGCTGAGCAAATCGAAATAACGCTCAATCAACGAATCAGGCATTGAAAGTACTTTTTGGTACATTGCACCCGGTGCATCAAATACACCAATATAGTTACCTAAAGATTTAGACATTTTATTTACGCCATCTAAACCTTCAAGAATTGGCACAGTAATACACACTTGTGGTTCTTGATCATAACGACCTTGAAGCGTACGACCCATCAACAAGTTGAAGGTCTGGTCTGTACCACCAAGTTCAACGTCAGCTTGCAAAGCAATTGAGTCATAACCCTGTACCAATGGATACAAGAATTCATGAATTGCGATGGGCTGATGATTGTTATAACGCTTAGTAAAGTCATCACGTTCAAGCATACGCGCAACAGTTTGCTGCGATGCCAATTGAATTAAATCAGCTGCAGTCTTTTGACCAAACCACTCTGAGTTAAACACCACTTTGGTTTTTGCCGGATCAAGAATTTTAAACACTTGTTCTTGATAAGTTTTGGCATTTTCAAGCACTTGTTCACGTGACAAAGGTGGACGTGTTGCACTTTTACCAGTCGGGTCACCGATCATGGCAGTATAGTCACCAATCAAGAAGTAAACTTCATGACCCAAGTCTTGGAAAACTTTAAGTTTATTAATAAGAACTGTATGACCTAAATGTAGATCAGGCGCTGTAGGGTCAAAACCCGCTTTAATTTTTAATGGGCGATTCTGTTTTAATTTCTTCAGAAGATCTTCTTCAGAAATAATCTCATGTGTGCCTCGTTGGATGAGGGCAAGTTGTTCTTCAGCCGGCAGGAAATTTGACATCACAAAATCCAAATAGATCAGTTATACAATTTGTGCGATATACTAACACTTTTTCAGCACATTGCAGGCTTAAGAATCATCATGACAGCGATCTATATTGGGGTAATGACCGGCACAAGCATGGATGGTGTCGATATTGTTGCTGCTTCTTTTGATCCCTTGCATCTACATGCCACACTGACACTTGCTTTCGATCCTGACTTACGCAACGAACTCATGGCACTAACATTGCCCGATGACAATGAGATTGATCGCATGGGCAAAGCTGATGTTGCACTAGCTAAAATGATTGGTCATGGCATCAATGAGCTGATTGAGAAAAACAACCTAGACCGTAGCCAAATTAAAGCCATTGGCTCACACGGGCAAACGATTCGCCATCGCCCTGAACATGCTTTTACCCTACAAATTGGCGATCCCAATATCATTACAGAAATCACCCAGATTCCAGTGATTTCAGATTTCCGTCGTCGTGATCTCGCCGCTGGTGGTCAAGGCGCACCGCTTGTACCCGCTTTCCATCAAGATATTTTCCAACATGAAAGCATTCACCGCGTGATTTTGAATTTAGGCGGTATCGCCAATGTCAGCTTATTACCTGCAGGTCAACCTGACAAAGTTTATGGATTTGATACGGGTCCTGCCAATATTCTAATGGATGCTTGGTGTGAGCGTTATACCGGTCAGCCTTATGATGAAAATGGTAATTGGGCCGCTTACGGCACCCCGATTCGCAGCTTACTCGACCGCTTACAAGCGCACGAATTCTTCTCTAAAGAACCACCTAAAAGTACAGGTCGTGAAGACTTTAATTTGGAATGGTTAGATGAGCAGATTTTAGATTGGCGCAGCGATTTAGAATATGACGAGCTTGAAGATACCCCTGAAAACGTGCAAGCAACCTTAATGAAGCTCACTACGCGTGCCATTAAAAAAGCCATTTACCGTTCTGGCATGGACACAGGTGAAGTCTATGTCTGTGGTGGCGGTGCGTATAACTCACATTTACTAGAACAATTGCGCTGGCGTTTACGTAAACACAATTGGAGTGTACAAACTACGGCTGATTTAGGTCTCAATCCTACATGGGTCGAAGGTACTGCGTTTGCATGGCTGGCAATGCGCTTTATGAATCAACTTAGCGGCAATTTGCCCGCCGTGACAGGTGCATCAGGCTATCGTGTTCTTGGTACGATTACTTCGGTTTAACTTCTGCAACTCTTTATTAATTAAAATAAAAAGGTCTGTTTAAACAGACCTTTTTTGTTTTTTATACTTTGAATTAACGCATCAAGGTTTTGGCATGTTCATTACGAAAAGCACGTAAAATTTGCTGTCCTGCCCGCCCTGTTGGATTTAACCCTAAACGAATTTGCTCCTGTCGAATGGCTTGACGAGACTTGTCACCAATCAAACCATCCACTTCACCAATATCGTAGCCTTTTTTCAATAAATATTGTTGAATCTCACGACGTTCGGCACGCGATGTGCCTGCATCATCTGTTGGCCATGATTGCATGAAGCCATTTTTACCTTGTAAGCGGTCTGATAAATGTGCAATCGCTAAAGCATAACTTTCAGCAGCGTTATAACTATAGATTGCATCAAAATTTTTGAAGACTAAAAACACAGGACCATTTTGTCCTGCAGGCGTCATCAGTCCGGCCTGTGAAGATTCAATTAAATTACCTTGAATTAAAGCAGAACCATCAGCACGCGTCAGACCTTGATTTACCCAGGTGCTTAAAGCTTTTTTATTACGTCGACCCTCACCAGAAATAGAGACACCTTCAGGCAACTTTACTTCAAAACCCCATGGCTCTCCTGTTTGCCAACCGCGCTTTTTTAAGAAATTGGCTGTAGATGCCAAAGCATCTGGAATACTTGCGACCAAATCACGGCGACCATCGCCATCAAAGTCCACTGCGAGTTCATCATAAGTCGACGGCATAAACTGAGTATGACCAAATGCACCGGCCCACGAACCTTTCAATTGTTCTTCACGAACATCACCACGTTGTAATAATTTTAAAGTGGTAAAGAATTCACCACGGAAGAAACTTTGCCGACGACCTTCACAGCTTAACGTACCCAACGCTTGTAACAATGGATATTTACCTGAAATATCCCCATAGTTACTTTCCACACCCCACACCGCCACAATAACTTCTGCTGGTACACCATAGCGTGCAGAAACACGATTTAGCACCTCACGATGCTGTTGTAATTTTTGTTTGCCGAGCTGCACACGCTCTTCATCGACTAAACCGGATAAATAATCCCAAATTGGCGTTGAGAACTCAGGTTGATAATTCAGCTTCTCCAGCACTGAATAATCTGGGCTTAAATTTTGTGTATAGCGTTGATACGTTGTGCTACTGACACCACGAGCAAGCGCTTGTGATTGAAGATTTGCCAAACACGTCTGAAATGATGATGAAGATGCTTTCGGCAATGATGAAGACATCTCAGCCGAACTTAATCGCTGACCATTGATAATCAGTTCTGCTTGGGCTTCCGCACCCACCAACAATAAACCACCCAAAATAAGTGCAAGCCTTTGCATAAAACCCTTTCATCATTGATTTTGAATTATGGTTTTACCTTAGCAGCTCACTCCAAAAAGAAAAGCATCTGAACGTAAATTTAAATTCATAATTTGTGCACATTTGAATTTATTTCTTATTTTTAAATTTAAAAAGTTATCCACACCTATGTTTTAAATTCATATTTTGAGATTTTTGAATTTAAATTTAAAACTTCATTTATCTGCTTTAAATTCAAAAAAACAAATTATGGATAAGATACAATTAAAAACAGTAATTCAAAGTCTTAGAGAACGAATTTAAAACTTCAGAAAGTTCCCTGTTAATTTAAATTCAAACTTTGAATTCGTATAGAGGATTTGAATTTAAATTCATAATTTTAAATTTATTGTTCTTTGAATTTATTTCACAGATTTTAAATTCATTTTTGAATTTAAAACTTTTACCATCTTTTAAATTCAAACTATTGATCTGCGATTGATTCGGATTTTTCTTTATTAATTTATAATCAATTGTATATTTTACAAGCAATTGAAAAACATCAAAATCCGATAAAAGGAATGAGTCAATTTTCAAAGAGGCGCAATCATGCCTGAATCAAGACAAATAAAAAAGCGACCACAGGTGTGATCGCTTTATTTATCGGCATTCTAGAACTTAGATGATCATATCTTCGCTCAGCGCCAATGAATTCGGTAAAATTTTCGCCAATTGACGGCACAAAGTCGTCAATTCAGCGCTGTCATTCGGCATTAAAGTAATGTGACCAATCTTACGACCTTCACGCTCTGACTTGTTATACAGATGCAAATGCGCACCGTCTAAAGCCAATACATCTTCAGTCTTGGGATGCTGACCAATGATATTCACCAAAACGCTTGGACGAATAATCTCAGTTGAACCAAGTGGTAAGCCTGCTACAGCACGAATATGGTTTTCAAACTGAGAACACACTGCACCTTCAATCGACCAGTGACCAGAGTTATGCACACGTGGCGCCATCTCATTGGCATATAAACCTTTTTCTGTCACAAACAGCTCAAGCGTCAACACACCAACATAGTTCAAATGATTGAGTAGGCGAGTGATGTAGTCCTGTGCCACAGGTTGTAAATCTGCGCTATTTGGCGCAGGAACAATCGAGTGCGACAAAATGCCATTATGATGATGGTTTTCAGCAAGTGGCCAGGTTTTCACATCCCCATTTTGACCACGGACTGCAATAATCGACACTTCACGTGAAAAAGTCACAAAGCTTTCTGCAATGAGTTCACCCGCAGGACCGAGTTCCGCCCATGCTTGATCGATTTGATCTGCTGTACGCAGGACAAACTGACCTTTACCATCGTAACCGCCACGTGAGGTTTTCAGTACGATAGGCAAACCGAGTTCAGCCACAGCGCTTTGCAAGCCCTCAAGTGAAGTCACTGCTTTATACGGTGCAACAGGAATATCGAGTTCATCAAACAAGGCTTTTTCAGATAAGCGATGCTGTGCAATTGCTAACGCCTGACGCGGTGGATGCAATGTTTTGCTTTGAGTCAGCACATCTACATCCGCGAGTGGCGTATTTTCAAACTCCAGCGAAAATACATCTGCACTGTTGATGAAATCTTGTAAACCGTTTTCAGCTTTGGTCGAAATCACAGGACCTAGAGCAGCTGAAGGGCAGTCGGTACTTGCTTCAAAGAAGGTACATTGAATGTTAAGTGGCAATGCTGCTTGCGCCATCATGCGACCCAACTGACCACCACCAAAAATACCAATGGTTTTATCCATGAGAATCTTTCCTTATTTCAGCAATGACTTAGGCTTGACCGGGAATATTTTTGCTTGCGACTTTCTCAGTTTGTGCTGCACGAAAATCTGCAACATTTTTGGCAATTTCAGGGCGGGTTAGACCTAAAATTTGCGCTGCCATAATCGCAGCATTGGTGGCACCTGCAGGGCCAATCGCCAAAGTACCCACAGCAATACCTGCCGGCATTTGCACAATTGAAAGCAATGAATCGACACCATTTAAAATCGATGATTTCACAGGAACACCAAGCACAGGAAGATCAGTTTTTGCCGCACACATACCCGGCAAATGCGCAGCACCACCCGCACCAGCAATAATCACCTGAATACCACGGTCACGTGCAGTTTCAGCATATTCAAATAAACGGTCAGGCGTACGGTGAGCTGAAACAACTTCGGCTTCAAATGGGACACCAAGTTGCTTAAGCATATTGGCAGTGTGTTCTAGTGTTGCCCAGTCTGACTGAGAACCCATGATGATTCCAACGAGAGGAGTGTCTTGTGAAGCGGCCGCATTCATTGCAATGTTTCCAGAGATTAGTTAAGAGAGATAAATCCCGACTAGCGCCAAGCTTTAATAAGAGCCGATATTATAGACTGAAATGCACGCGGTCTAAAGTTCAGCTTCATAATAAAAGTAAATTTATCTGTTTGTAAAAATAAGGGAAATCAAATAATTCCTTTTGCAGCATAAATACAAAACCCTGACAGACAATTCAGATAAAAACTGCATAAATATCAATCAAATTAAAGACTTTATAACTCAATTGAGAACAATAGGCAGGGCAGGCATATGTGGTACAAACTCCGGCTTTGGCTGCAAAATCCATCAGAAAATTTATGGCTCAATCCCGCTTTGGGTGCGATTTTTGCCATTTTCTTCTCTTTATTTGCCACAGTGAGCCGTTATTTTTTGACACACTCCCACCACTTTCGACTAGCTCAAGTGGAGGATTCTAAAAGCAAAAGCTCTTAGGCGACTCCCTCACGGATTTCGCTTGCTTTCTGCTTCACAAGGCGACCTTTACCGCATCCACCCTCCACAGACAAAACGGTGTGTCCCACCGCCAAAATATTGCGAGAAGCATTTATATCCGCATTCTCGCTAAAACCACACTCAATACAGTTAAAGTTTGCCTGAGTGAGCCTATTTTCTTTTGCAACATGACCACATGAACTACAAGTCTGACTTGTATATTTAGGGTCAACTTTAACAAGTAAGCCACCTCGCCATTGTTGCTTATACTCCAACATATCAACAAGCATTGACCACCCTTGATCTAGGATTGATTTGTTTAAGCCTGATTTGGCTTTAACATTCTTTCCTTTTTTCTCAATTGAGCCTTTTGCAGACTTCGACATATTAGCTACTTTTAAGTCCTCAACTACGATCATTGCGTGGTTTTTGCTGAGAGTTGTAGTGACTTTGTGCAAGTAGTCATGCCGAATATTGGCAATATGATGATGTAGTTTGTTAACTTTTAAATTAAGTTTTTTCCAATTTTCACTGAACTTGGTTTTCTTTTTCAACTTGCGTTGAAGTCTAGCTAATTTCACTTGATTGGCTTTAAAACTATTGATCGGGTTGAATACCTGACCATTAGAGGTTGTGACCAATTTCTTGATGCCAAGATCAACACCAATAGCTGATTTAGATGGGTGAATTGGTGTTTCAATTGTGTTTTCAACACCAAAAGAGATATACCACTTGCCAACATGCTTTGAGAGTGTGACGTTCTTAATCTCGCCTAAAATATCTTGTGATTTTCTAAATTTTACAACGCCAATATCACTAGGCAATTTAACTTGGTTGCCTTTAACCCAACAATACCTATTAAATTGAACAATACGAATTGAATCATAACCATCTGATTTTTTCTTGAATCGTGGCATGAGTGGTCTAAGTTGAATTTCATTACCATCGGGTAATTTAAAAAATTTTGGCTTCTTAGCTTTGAATGGTTTTTGCTTTAGCTTGGCTTGTTCTTTTTTATCGAAGAATTTACCCCAAGCATCACCAAGATCACGAACTTTTTGTTGAAGTGAGACACCATTTGAACTGTTTTCTAAAAAAGCACACTCAGGCTTTTTGCGCAATTCAGGGATTTTATTAACTAAATTAACTTTGTTAATTCGCTCATTATTAGCAAGCATCTCGAATGATGCAGCCAATATCTGATTCCAAACAAAACGTGCAGAACCAAGCAACTTGTTTAAAACAAGCTCCTGTTCTGCATTAGGCTCAAGCCTAAATTTGTACGCTTTGTTGATTTTCATAAATGAGTGTGTATGTGTTAATATGTATAAATACTACCACTAATTAAGCCATTCACCAATGACAGAAATATATAAAAACCGACATTCAGCCTTTAATTTGCATGTACATTTAGTGTTTATTACTAAGTACAGAAAGAAAATTCTAGGTGAGTTGCATCATAAGTATTTTATTGAGTGTGCATCTGAAATCTGCAAAGAGTTTGATGCGGAATTAAAGGAATGTAATGGTGAAGCTGACCATGTTCACATGCTTATTCAGTACCCACCGACAGTTCAACTCAGTAAATTGGTAAATAACTTAAAATCAGTAACAAGCAGAAGAATGAGAAATGAGTTTTTGGATTTACGTGGTAGTTATGCAAAACCTGTTTTGTGGTCACGCTCATATTTTGCAGGGTCTTGTGGTGGCGCACCTTTGGATATTATTAAAAAATACATTGAAAACCAACAAGGTTAAAATCCTTGAAATTCACCTCCACCCTGACTGTCGGGTGGAGTCCTCTTTCACTTTAAGATAGTAAAGCTGATCCTGAAGCGGAAACTTTGGATTATCCGTACATCAGTCTCGATATGTTTGAACTGAAAGACTTAATTACAGGTTCATTTGGTCCGATGGCACGCGACTGTGTAGCCAACTTAGAACTGAATCAACGTATGCTTAAATCCTTACATATGATTCAACACAACGTGCCTGAGCAAGTGCTACAGCAAGCAGCAGAGGAAATGGCTGTCGAGATCTTACAGCGCTGTTTAAAACATCTCGATTTTCAGCCTGATCAAGACGTTCTACTTCAAGAGTTTCAAGCACTTTTCCCTAAGCAATTTGCACGGTTAAGCACTACGGAAGACAAAATACACACAACCATATAAACATAAGGCAGCCCAAATATAGTCAAGCTTAAAGGGCTGTTTAAAGAGGAAAATCATAAAAGGTACAAAAACGAGTAAGGTCACCACTTCTTGGGTGATCTTCATTTCTCCCACCACCCAACCGTGTTTTGCCAAAAGACGTGTAGCAGGAATCATCAAGCTATATTCAAATAATGCAATAAACCAACTAAACAGCACCGCCTGCCAAATCGGGGCATCATGCGGCAAAAATTTTAAATGACCATACCATGCCAAGGTCATAAAACAGTTAGCACAAATCAGTAAGACAAACGCCCATGCCATGAAAATGATCTATCTTATAAAATGATTCGTTATTTTACGTTGAATTGATCTGAAGCTGTGTAAAGCGGATGATTTTTTTAAATCCATCGTCATCACAAGCTCTTTGCGATTTTCCATCATCGTGATGCTATCTTTTCGGTAAAAGCCTTGCTATCGTTGCCTGTAAATCGAATAAATCATGACAACAGCACAAAAACAAAGTGATGTGTCAGTTAAAAAACGGAGTGAAGTCGATGCATCTGCATATCTTGGGCATTTGTGGCACCTTTATGGGTTCGTTAGCACTGTTGGCGCGCGATCTTGGACATAAGGTGACAGGTTCAGATCAGAACGTATATCCACCAATGTCGACCCAATTGGAAAATGCAGGCATCACGCTCATGCAAGGTTATGACCGTAGCCATTTACAGCCGCATCCCGATTTAGTCATTGTTGGTAATGCCATGAAACGCGGCATTGATGCCGTTGAATATATGCTGAATGAAGGTTTACCGTATATTTCAGGTCCACAGTTCTTGGCTGACCATGTGTTACAAGGTAAACATGTCTTGGGTGTGGCAGGGACACACGGGAAAACGACCACTACAACTATGCTCGCTTGGGTACTTGATCAAGCAGGGCTTGAACCTGGCTTCTTGATTGGCGGTGTGCCACTTGGTTTTAGTGAAAGTGCGCGTTTAGGTGGCGGTAAATACTTCTGCGTGGAAGCAGACGAGTATGATTCTGCCTTCTTCGATAAACGTTCGAAGTTTGTGCATTACCATCCAAAAACGGCGATTTTAAATAACCTTGAATTTGACCATGCCGATATCTTTGATGATTTGGCTGCGATTCAAAAACAGTTCCATCACTTGGTACGTACCATTCCATCAGAAGGTCGCATTATCGCGCCCATCACCGAAACCAATATTGATGAAGTATTAGAGAAAGGCTGTTGGACGCCTGTGGTTCGTACATCTTTAGATGCCAATGACAAATCTGAACTCTATGCTGAGCAACTGTCTGAAGATGGTTCATGCTTTAAAGTGCTACAACACGGCGTAGTGAAAGGTGAAGTGCGTTGGAATATGACAGGGCAGCATAGTGTTGCTAATGCCTTAGCGACTATTGCAGCGGCGGAACATGTCGGTGTTTCCATTGAAACTGCATGTGAAGCCTTATCGAATTTTGGCGGTGTGAAACGCCGTATGGAATTGTTAGGTACAGTACGTGGCATTGAAGTGTATGATGACTTTGCCCATCACCCAACAGCTATTGATACCACCCTTGAAGGTGCACGTAAGCGCTTAGGCGAACGTAAATTGTGGGCGATCATTGAACCACGTTCAAACACCATGCGTATGGGTAGTCATAAAGATGGCTTAGCGCATTCAGCACGTTTGGCAGATGAAGTGATTTGGTACCAACCAGAAGGTTTAGATTGGGATTTGCAACCGATTGTGGACGCGGCACCTAACAAGGCGATTGTTGCTCGTAGCTTACATGACATTATTCGTACTGTCGTAGCTGAGGCAGGCGAGGGCGATGCTGTCGTGATTATGTCGAATGGCGGTTTTGGTGGCTTACATCAAAAACTGATTACGGCGTTAAAAGCTTAATTTAAATACTTGAGAGAAGCCGCGAAGCGGGCTTTTTTTATTTTTTGCATATTTTTTATACTTAAAAATGAACCTATTGCTTTAACTTTTACAGACATTAGAAAGCTATTGCTTGACCATCTGTTTAACAAAAGTATTTGAATATCTTTGACTTTAGTTGAATTGTTTCAATCTACTGTTCAGGATTAAAGTGCATATACAGTGTATATTTCATCACCACAAATTCTAATTTTAATAAAACTTTTAATATTTCAATGATAGGGAAATAGATGATTGCATAAGGATCTGATTTTAACGTTATTTGTGCTCTGCTGTAGCTGCTTTATGATTATTGGCTTACATCAGCTCCATATCTCTATGGAGGCAAATCTACTGATTAGTTCATGCATTCTCAGTTTCAGCTTACTCAAATATATTAAGAACACATTTCTTATTGCCTATGCTGTGTCTTTAGTACTTTGCATAATTTTTACTATTAATCCATACGAACACATGTTCATCAGCGCTATTGGATTATTGATGGGCTATACCTTGCACCGCTGCACACAGCAAAAAACCTTAAAAACAGTTCGACATTTCATGAAGCGTCGACCAACAAGTAAGCCTTGACCCTGAATAAAACCAGTTAGTTATTTCTGGCATTCACATCTGCAAAGCTTGAGTCTCGTCTAAACATCACATCAACATAAGAACACTGTGGAACAATTTTAAGTTGTTGTTCACGGGCATAACTAACTAAAGCATCCAACATTTTTCGGGCAACACCAGCCCCACGCTGACTTGGATCGACCCAAGTATGATCCGCAATAATGGTTTGCCGATCTTTATATTGATAACTAATTTCAGCAATACGTTGTCCAGCTTCTTCAAGTGCAAATGCACCGCCATGTTTTGATGTTTGATGAACGATAGTCATTTGATTGGTCTCTTATTTATCTTAAAACGTCACGTATTTCAGGATCTTTATCAAATACAGATTTAGCAAACGGGCATAGCGGAATAATTTTTACATTCTTATCACGTGCATATTTTACAGCTTCGTCTAATAGATAACGCCCAACATGCTGACCACGCAAACTCTCATCAACCCATGTATGATCAATAATAAATTTATCATCACCTGCCCATGAGTAGGTCATTTCAGCTAGGCGCTCTCCATTGGGTTCTACATACCATTCGCCTTTGTTATTATTTTCTTGATGGGAAATCTGCATTTCTCTGTTCTCGTCAAACATATTGTCATCATTAAGATTTGCATATTTATTGAACCAATACTGTTGGCTTTATATAAACACTCAAAATATTGCGTTTTATTTAGCCGCTAGAGTAGGTTCATGTATACACTACAGCTCTGTATTTTCTTCCCCTTGTTGTTATGTCTTCATCCAATCCTTCAACCAATACCACACGCCAATGGATCTGTGTGATTGCGCTTGCTTGCGCCGCTTTTATCTTTAACACCACTGAGTTTATTCCCGTTGCTCTATTAAGCGATATTGGGCGCAGCTTTGCTATGTCACCAACGGATGTTGGAATCATGCTGACGATTTATGCATGGATTGTGGCGCTGTTGTCTTTGCCCATTATGTTGTTAACCAAAAATATCGAACGCCGTTTTTTGCTAACCACACTTTTTTGCGTATTTATTGTTAGTCATGTGTTGTCTTATTTGGCTTGGAGTTTTGAGATCTTGGTACTCAGCCGAGTAGGGATTGCTATATCACATGCGCTATTTTGGTCACTTACAGCGTCGCTTGCGGTACGTGTTGCGCCTAAAGGTAAAGAGTTTCAGGCACTCGGGCTGCTTTCTACGGGGACAGCCATGGCGATGGTACTCGGTATTCCTTTTGGTCGAATGATTGGAGAAATGTACGGCTGGCGCAATAGTTTTGCTCTGATCGGAATTGTGGCGACAGTGGTGTGTTTAATTCTCGCCAAAACCTTACCGCTCTTACCAAGTGTCAATGCTGGTTCCATCAGCAGCTTAAAAAGCTTAATTCGACGTCCAAGTTTAATGCTGATTTTTGCGTTAACCGTGATTGTGATTAGCTCGCAATTCACCGCATATAGTTATATCGAACCTTTTGCACTGGATATTGCAAATTTAAGTTCGGGTCAAACTACGACTTTATTACTTATCTATGGTGGTGCAGGCTTCATTGGTTCGTATTTATTTGGCAAATTTGCACCGAAATTTCCAAAACTTACCATTCCATTTTTCACTTTAGGCTTAGCCGTTTCCATGTGTATGCTGTTGCCATTGTCTCATCACCTGATTGGCTTTAATGCACTGAGTATTTTGTGGGGCATTAGCATTATTGGTTTTAGTTTAGCTCTACAAGCAAAATGCCTAAATTTAGCCCATGATGCGACCGATGTCGCGATGGCGATTTATTCAGGTCTTTATAATGTCGGTATTGGCGGTGGTGCGCTGTTAGGTGGCATCGTAACGACTCAAATCGGTTTATCTAGTATTGGTTGGGTGGGTGCGCTACTTGCGGGCTTAGGTTTCTTGCTCACCTTATATTTAGTCAACCGAAAAGACTTCATTAAAGTCGTGCCAAACGCATGATTTACTTTTTGTAAATCGGTTTGTATTTAGACATTAAATCTGTCATGATTTTCAAACATTGAGTTATGACTCAATTATTGAATTTTGAACAAGGGGAGTAGCCTCCTCCAAACGTTTAAGCACTGTTATTTGACTTAAACGTGTCAGAATATCGTCATTACACTTCATATGAAGTCGGTATCTGAGCATTTCCATCTAAGACTGATAAAGACAGTTTTAGATGCAAATGTAGGCAAGACCTTGATCATGTTGTTATAGATGTTTTTTCATCTAGCAACTGGTCAAGGTTTTTTTTATGGCCAATTGTTAGATGTGGAGAAAACCATGCAAACGATTGGTACACCTTGGCTTTATTTAGCCTTCTTTAGCATTGTGATTGTCATGCTATTGATCGACTTTTTAGGCTTTAAACAAAAGAAAGATCAAGAAATTAAAATTAAAACTGCTGCCTATTGGAGTATTGCTTGGGTTTCAGTTGCCGCTTTATTTGGTGGCGGACTATGGCTTTATTTAGAGCAAACCGCAGGTGTTCAGATTGCCAATGCAAAAGTGATGGAATATTTCGCGGGCTATTTACTGGAAAAATCCTTAGCGATTGATAACGTCTTTGTTTGGCTGATGATCTTTGCTGCTTTTGCGATTCCACCTGTGCTGCAGCGTCAATTACTACTCTATGGTGTACTCGGTGCCATTGTGCTTAGAACCATTTTTATCTTTATTGGTGCATGGTTCGTTCAAGAATTCTCATGGGTGTTATACCTATTCGGTGCCTTCTTACTGTATACCGGTTTTAAATTCCTGAAAGGGCAGGATGATGACCCGAATATTGAAGATATGGCTTTACTAAAATGGTTACGTAAACATATGTGTCTTACACCTACGATGGAAGGAAATAAATTCTTCGTACGTAAAGATGGGATTTTATGGGCAACACCACTGTTTTTAGTTTTGATTTTGGTAGAAGCATCTGACGTGATTTTTGCGGTCGATTCGATTCCAGCAATTTTTGCGGTGACTACAGACCCATTTATTGTCTTAACTGCAAACCTAATGGCAATTTTAGGCTTACGTGCGATGTTCTTCCTGCTCTCAGGTGCAGCATCGAAGATGCATTATTTACCTTATGGACTTGGCATTATTTTGATTTTTATCGGCTTTAAAATGCTGATGCTCGATGTGTTCCATATGCCAATTTGGATCTCTTTGAGCTTTATCGTATTAGTCTTAGCGATTACCGCTTTTCTATCTATTCGTCACAGTAAACGACATCATGAAACCACACTTTAAGGTGTAAATTTAAGCCATCCGCAAGGATGGCTTTTTTAATATTTTAGTTCAAGTGTTCGAAAAAATAGAATAAGCATCACATAAATTGATTACATTTTTATACGATCAGTTCAGGTACAATGAATCGAAAAAATAACTGTGTATAGGGTTCTTCATGTCTGTTCATTTTGCAACTACAGCAATTCGTGGTCGTTTTCTAGATATTCAAAATATCGTGACAGACCCTAGAAAAATCCAAGAGCAGGTTCGCTATATTGAAGACGGATTACTCATTACACAGAACGGTAAAATTCAATGGTTTGGCACTTGGGAACAAGGACAATCTGAACTAAATCCAAGGATTGAAGTTCAACATTATCCTGAGCAGCTCATTGTCCCGGGCTTTATTGATACCCATATCCATTTTCCACAAACTGAAATGGTGGGTGCCTATGGTGAACAACTTTTAGAGTGGCTCAACACCTATACATTCCCCACTGAAATCCAGTTTAAAGATCCTGATTATTCAAAGAAAATTGCAGGATTTTTTGTCAATGAACTATTAAAAAATGGCACAACAACCGCTTTAGTATTTTGTACCGTGCACCCCGAATCAGTCGATGCCTTATTTGAAGCTGCAACTGCAAAAAATATGCGTCTGATTGCAGGTAAGGTATTAATGGATCGTCATGCGCCTGAAGCATTGACCGATACAGCGGAAACAGGCTATCAGGAGTCTAAAAATCTCATTGAAAAATGGCATGGCAAAGGACGTAACCTATATGCGATTACCCCACGTTTTGCGCCAACCTCTACACCTGAACAACTTGAAAAAGCAGGGCAACTAAAAGCGGAATATCCTGACGTTTATGTGCATACCCATTTAAGTGAAAATAAAAATGAAATTGCATGGGTTAAAGAACTATTCCCAAAACGTCAGGGCTATCTTGATGTTTACCATCACTATGGTTTAACTGGCGCTCAATCCGTTTTTGCACATTGTGTGCACTTGGAAGATGAAGAATGGCAATGTATGCATGACACAGATTCTGCTATCGCCTTTTGCCCAACATCGAATCTATTTTTAGGCAGTGGATTATTTCCATTAAAACGTGCATGGCAAGCTGGTGTTAAAGTGGGTTTAGGCACAGATATTGGCGCTGGAACCTCTTTCAATCAATTACAAACCTTGAATGAAGCCTATAAAGTACAGCAACTACAAGGTGAAAAACTGTCTGCTTTTGAATCGCTCTATCATGCCACCTTAGGCGGAGCAAAAGCGCTGAATTTAGATGATCAGCTGGGTAATTTCGAAGTGGGTAAAGAAGCAGATTTTGTTGTTCTCGACTTAAATGCTACAGCATTACAACAGTTACGCCAGTCAAATGCGAAAAATATTGAGGATACATTCTTTGCACTAATGATGCTCGGGGATGATCGAAATATTGCAGCCACTTATGTCTATGGACAAGCCGCTTATGTCAAAGAAACCTTCTAATAAAACCCTTAAACGTGCCGGTATTTTTACTGCACTTGGTCTGTTCATCATTTTTGGTTTAAAACGGGATTCACAAAAGCCGAAAAAATGATTACATTTACAACAAGCAAAATAGGTGCATCTACGTGGTGGATGTATTAAAATTGCAGGTATAACAGGTGTTGCAAGTCAACGCCTTTTTTATTTTGCTATTTTTACTTTTTAGGTATCTACCCATGACCGTTCAAATGAGCGTAATGATTTCCGCTGAAGAAATTCAAGCTAAAGTCAAAGAGCTTGGTGCTAAAATCGATGCACACTATGCTAATAGTGACAAAGAGCTTGTACTTATCGGTTTATTACGCGGTTCAGTGATTTTCATGGCGGACTTATGTCGTGCTATTACAAAACCACATGAACTCGATTTCATGACTGTTTCTAGCTATGGTGGCGGTACTGTATCGACGCGTGATGTCAAAATTTTAAAAGATTTAGACGGCGAGATTCGTGGTAAAGACGTATTGGTGGTTGAAGACATCATCGACTCAGGGAATACCTTAAGTAAAGTTTTAGAAATTCTGAAAACCCGTCAGCCAAATTCAATTGAATTATGTACGCTTGTCAGCAAGCCTTCACGCCGTGAAATTGAACTTGATGTTAAGTTCTTAGGCTTTGAAGTTGAAGATCGTTTTATTGTCGGTTACGGCTTAGATTACGACCAAAAATATCGTCATATTCCTTATATTGGCGAAATCGGTCTGTAATAGTTCCTGATTTAAAAGTGGCGCTCTGCCACTTTTTTTATGTCTTTTTTTAGAAGCAATGAACAAAAAAACAACATGTCTTTGCACTAGTCGACTGTTTCAAAGACATATTTTGTTTGATGATAGTAATAACAAATAAATGACTTGATAAGAAAGGAGCATCATCATGTGGTCAATTATTGTCGCGATTGTAGTTGGTTTTATCGCAGGTCTGATTGCACGTGCGATTCATCCGGGTGATGACAAAGCAGGCTTTATCATGACAACTGTGCTCGGTATTGCAGGTTCATTACTGGCGACATTTGCAGGTCGACTGCTAGGCCTTTATGCAGATGGCTCTGCTGCAGGTTTTATTGCATCTGTGATTGGTGCAATCGTCATCCTATTTATTTATAACATGGTTACCAAAAATAAATCGGTTTAATACTCTGGTCCAATCTCCCATTAAAAAGCACCCATTTGGGTGCTTTTTAATATCAAAATTTTGGCTTAAAGACTAAACTCAGCAAACATTTTTTCAAGTTGATCGGCAGGGTGGGCACCCATAAATTTTAAGCCGTTCGATAAAATAATGGCTGGCGTACCATTTAATTGTAATGATTTAGCCAAATCAATATTACGTTGAATTGGGTTATCACATGCTTTGGTCGAGGCTGGTTTTACACCTTTGACAATCAGATCATGCCAAGCCTGTTCAGGATTTTTCTCACAAAACAGTTGTTTCGATGGCGCTACAGACTGTGATTTTAAGGGCAACACAAAGGTATAAATTGTCACATCATTCAGCTTTGCCAATTCTAATTCAAGCTGTTTACAGTACGGGCAATTTGGGTCAGAAAAGATTGCCAATTGACGTTTCCCTGTACCTTTCACAGTTTTTAAAGCATCTTTTAATGGCAGTTTTTTCCAGTCGATACTGTTTTGCTGAATGAGTAAATCGCGAGTCAAATTATGCTGATCTTGTAAGCGGATCATTGAACCTGCAATGATATGTTTGGCATCTTCATTTAAATAAACGACTTGTCCTTGCATCGAAGCGCTATAGATCCCTTTCATTTCGGTTGCTTGGACATGATCAATCTGTAAATTTGTATGATTTTTCACAAGATTGGCTTTCACTGTATCTACATTCGCAAAGCTCAATGAGCTTACCAGCAAGGTAGTTGCCAACATGATTGTTGTTTTAAACATTAAAATAGAACTCATGATATTTTTAGTTCTTTGCATTCTAACCTTGTTCAATAAAAAAGAAATTCCGAATTACCTGAACTCACAAATAATATGAGTAACGTTCCACGTGAAACATCATTATTTTAAATAGATATTTACATAGACTCGGTACTTCAAAACAGCATTTTGTGTTTTGTATGAAAAATAAAATCGTCTTAAGCATTCATCGTCAGTAGTTCTGTATTTAATAAAATTTTAAAACTTAGAAAGATCGATAAATAACTTTTTAAAATATTGATTTATATAACTTTTATAAAATAAAAAATTCATTCAAAATAAAGCTTTATCTTAAATATTATCTATAATTTTAAATACTAAAACTTTTTCTCGTCATTCAATAATTAATAACGCTACTTATTTAACTTTCAGCTTAGCTTGATCTCTAATCGTTTAATATCTACTCTAAACTAGATGAATATTACAGCAACAACAGCACATTAAAATCTAAGATAAGTTTTCTTTATGACCACATCTTCATGGCAACCTTTCATTATGATCAGTCTAGGATTGATCATTGGCATGTTAGGCACCGCATTACCCAGTCCGCTCTATCCACTTTATCAATATGCATGGGAGCTAAGTCCGAGTCAAATTACCTATATTTTTGTGGCCTATATGTTTGGTTGTCTTGCCACATTATTATTTTTCGGAAGAACCAGTAATACCATTGGCTTTTTAAATACCCTAAAAATTGGTCTGATGTTTATCTGTTTAGGGTTGGTGATTTCCATCTTTTCTGAAAATGCGATTCATCTGAGTTTTGGACGCTTCATTATTGGTATTGCATCAGGATTGATTAGCACCTCGTCACTGATAGGCTTGATGCAAAATATTCCGCAAAAATTAGAACCGTTAGCATCTCAAATTGTCTCAATCATTACCGTAATTGGCTTTGGTTTAGGTCCGTTTGTAGGCGGATTAATCGGACAGTTTGCGCAATATCCTCTGGTTACGCCTTATATCCCTGTAACCGTGATGGCTTTGATCTGTTTTATAGGTTTGCAGTTCATTAAGGTTAAGCCATTCCAACCTCAAGCATTTAACATTTGCCCTAGGTTAGAAAGACCTTCTAATGAGTTTAATACAGCATTTAGCATCATTATTTTAACCGCATTTAGTACATTTGCGGCGTTTAGTCTTTTTGCCTCATTGTCACCATCTTTTGCTCGTGAAGTTCTGCCTTGGCATGGTCCATTGATGAGTGGTTTTTCAATTACTTTGATTTTGATAATTTCAGGGTCATCCCAATGGTTGGCGCGCCATTTAGCTGCACAAAAGTGTCTGAGTTTTGGCTTGTTTTGGATGTTTATCAGCTTGATCTGTTTAGCACTCTGTATGACCTTAAAAATGAGTGCCTTGTTTTTTATAAGTGCTGCGATTTTTGGTGCGGGTCATGGTATTGCTTTGATGGGCGCATTTGGCTTAATCCAAACCATGACAGACACACAAAATCGTGCTGCAGTGACTTCAACCTATCTGTTTTTTGGCTACTTAGGTGCCATTATTCCGATTCTTATTATTGGCTGGTGTGCCGATCATTTTGGTTTAAATATCAGCGTAACAGGATATTGTATGGTGATTGGAACACTGTGTTTGAGTCTCTGGATCGGCTTTAAACGAGTCTTAAAAAATCCAGTGTTAAAAAAAGCCCTGTAATCAGGGCTTTTTTTATTTTTTTAATTATTTACCAATACAGAATGAACCGAAGATTTTACCAAGTAGGTCATCGGCACTGAAATCACCCGTAATCTCGCCTAAAGCATTCTGTGCAAGACGAAGTGATTCAGCGACCAACTCACCTGCGTTATACACCACTAATTGCTCACGCGCTTCCGCAAGATATGCCTGTGTACGCTTCATTGCGTCTAAATGGCGTGTACGGGCAATAAAGGTATCTTCTTCAGGTTGGAAGCCTGCATGCGCTGTAATCGCATCAATCAGCGCTTGTACACCCATTTCTTGCTTCGCTGATACCGTGATGTGGCGAAAGCCACTTAAATCGCCCAACGCAGCTGCTGTGCCTGTTAAATCGCACTTATTACCAATCAGCATTAAGCGTTTTGGTTCAATATGATCAGCAAAGTAATCTTTTGCCAATTGTAATGGATCCTCGCCTTGACTTAAGTCATACACAAGTAATAACAAGTCTGCCTGTTCAATCTCTTTAATCGCGCGGCGAATCCCTTCTTTTTCGACGATATCGCCTGTTTCATGCAAACCTGCGGTATCTGTTAGTGTAATTGGCAAACCATTTAAGGTGATTTTTTCATGCAATACATCACGCGTTGTGCCTGCAATATCTGTCACGATGGCACGCTCAATCCCAGCTAACGCATTTAGCAGCGAAGATTTACCTGCATTCGGCTTACCTGCAATGACCACTTGTAAACCTTCACGTAATAACTGACCTTGACGTGCAGATTGCTGAACGTCCGAGACTGCACCAGCAACGCCATCCAATAATTTTAAAATTTTGCCGTCAGCGAGAAAGTCGATTTCTTCTTCTGGAAAATCAATCGCAGCTTCAACATGCAAACGAAGATGGATCAATTGCTCAAGTACAGCATTCACTTTGGTCGAGAATGCACCTTGTAATGAGCGAACAGCAGAACGTGCGGCCGCTTGTGAAGTGGCATCAATCAGATCGGCAATCGCTTCAGCTTGTACCAAATCCATTTTGCCATTTTCAAAAGCACGCATAGAAAACTCACCGGCTTTGGCAGCAGTCGCACCAAGCTCAAGTAATCGCGCTAGTAAGGCATTTTGAATAACTGGACCACCATGACCCTGAAGCTCAACAACATCTTCACCGGTAAATGAATGCGGATTCGGGAAGGCAATCGCTAGACCTTCATCCATAATTTCGCCTTTCGCATCGTAGAATTTACGAAAAGCCGCATAACGCGCGCCTGCAAGTGGCTGCTGTGTTAATGCTTCAGCAATGGCATAGGCTTTCGGACCAGATAGGCGAATTACCCCAACGCCGCCACGCCCTGGAGGGGTAGCAATTGCAGCAATCGTGGTTTGGTTTTGCATAAAATTCACCTAAAAATCTCAAAATACAGCCAAATAAAAATCCGCCTAAGATTACCATCTTAAGCGGATTAATTCAGCTCATCAGCAGTACTTAGTTTGCTGGAGTTGAATTCTCACGTTGAATACGTTCTTTTTCAACAGCTTTGTTAATCAAGCTTTGCTGCAAGATTGTAATACTGTTGTTGCAAATCCAGTACAGCACGAGACCCGCAGGGAAGAACAGCATAAATACTGTGAAGATAACCGGCATAATGCGGAACACTTTTGCTTGCATTGGATCTGCAGGTTGAGGGTTCAACATTTGCTGAATATACATGGTAAGACCCATCAATAACGGCAGGATAAACCATGGATCCATTGCAGATAAATCTTGAATCCAAAGCAACCATGGCGCATGACGAAGTTCTACAGATTCCATCAATACCCAATACAATGCTAAGAAAATAGGCATTTGCAGTAATAACGGTAAGCAACCTGCAAGCGGGTTGACTTGTTCACGCTTATACAATGCCATCATTTCTTGAGAGAAGCGCATACGGTCTTCACCGAACTCTTCTTTCATACGTTGCATTTCAGGTGCAATGACACGCATTTTCGCCATTGAGCGATAGCTTTTTGACGATAAAGGCCAAAGAATCAATTTCACCAAAATGGTTAATAGAATGATTGCCCAGCCCCAGTTACCCACTAAGCCGTGGAAGAACTCAAGACCAACAAATAGAAGCTTCGCAATTGGCCATAACCAACCGTAATCCACAGTTTGGTTTAAACCAGCAGCAAGATCTTTCAGTTCAGATTGGATTTTTGGACCTGAATAGAATTTCGCATCAATTTCAGCCACAGTACCTGCAGGGACATTAAATGCAGGAGATGTGAAACCGATGATATTCATATCATCGCTAGATTTACGCGATTCCAGTTTAGCTGTGTAAGCCTCACCATTACCTTGAGTCAGTTTAAGGTTACCTGGAACCCATGCGCTGACAAAGTAATGCTGAACCATTGCAATCCAGCCACCTTTTGCTTCAGTACTCAGCTTTTCATCAACGAAGTTGTTGAACTTCAGCTTGTTGTACTGCTCATCAGGTGTACCCCATGCGCCCCCAAGGAATGTACCGAGTGTGAAAATCCCTTGATCTGATTTACCCGGATCTTCTGAATTATCACGTTTCAGTTGACCGAATAATTGACCTTGCCAATTTTGGCTACTGCGGTTCACCACTTTATGGTTTACAACAACAGGATATTCACCCATGGTGAAATTAAAGGTTTTGATGATTTCAATGCCATCTGCTGTTTTAAGAACAAGAGGTACAGACAACACTTTTGTTTCTTTACCATCTTTATCTTTTGCAGATTTCGCATCAGCTACAGTATAAGTTGTTTTTTCTAACTCATATGTAGGACGACCATTACGACTGCTGTCAGGTCCGTTTAAACCGACCAAGCCTGATTGCGCAACGTAAGTACGTTTTGCATCGCTTTCCAGCATGACAAATGGTTCATCACTGTCTTTATTCTTGTCATGGTTGAGTAATTCAACACGAACAATATCACCACCTTTAGGATTGATCCAAAGATGATAAAGGTCAGTTTGAACTGAAATAAGCTGTTGACTTACAGGTGCTGTGGCATCAGTTGCTTGTTGTGCAGGAATATTTGCTTGTGGCACGTCAGACGCTGCTGCAGCCGTTTGAGCATTTGGCAAATCTGCAGATACTTCATGTGAAACCACCGCAGCTTCTTGCTGAGGTTTATTTTCAACATTTCCATAATCTTTTTGCCAAGCCAAAATGAGCAAATATGCGACAACAAACATAGCCCCGAGAATAGCAATCCTGGCCCATTGTTGCATATGTATTACCCCAAGTGGTTAGAGTGATTTTTGGTTCATAAAACGATCACGAAAGGGTACAACAACGTGACGCGTTTGAGAATCTATTTGCTGAAATGAAATAAAACGAATTGCTTTAGAGGGAACAGGGTCATAACCTGAGCCACCCCACGGATGACAACGGCAAATACGTTTAGTAGCGAGCCAAACACCACGTACAGCACCATGTGTATGGACTGCTTCCAAAGAATATTGAGAACATGTTGGAATATAGCGACAGCGTGGTCCAAGTAAAGGACTAATCGCAATCTGATAGAAACGGATACACCAATGCAGTAAACGTACCATTGGTTGTCTCTACTTTTGTGGGGAGGGTGCTATTTTTGTATGCTTTTTGGCAAGACGGTTAAGTTTTTGCCAAGCAAATTGTAATTGCTGATGCAACTCTGCATTAGTCACTGATTCAATGCCCATTTTAGGCAAAACAACAATGTCTAAATCACTTAATTGCTGTTGATGCAGGCGAAAACTTTCGCGAGCAAGTCGTTTTACTCTATTTCGTTCGTGTGCGCGGCGCACTTTCTTTTTAGCAACAACTAAACCCAAACGGCTGTTGGCCAGTTCGGAAGGTTTTGCTAGAAATAAGAAATGGGGTTGATGCACTTTAAAAAGCGCACCATCAAACACACCTTTATAATCTTCAGCACAACGTAAGCGAAGCTCTGTACCGAAGCTAAAAAGTGTTGTCATAACACCCAAAATCGACTTAGCGAAACTGATTAAACAGTTAAGCTATGACGACCTTTTGCACGACGGCGAGCTAATACTTGACGACCAGCTTTAGTAGCCATACGAGCACGGAAACCATGAACGCGTTTACGCTTTAATTCAGATGGTTGGAATGTACGTTTCATATTGAAACTCCAAAAAATGATCTTTCTATGAAGGTCCGCGATTTTAGTGCTCATTGCTTGAGCTGTCAATGCAAAAGCGTATTTCTTTTAAAATAAGTCACATTCATGACTTGCATCTAGAAATATAAATCGTGTAATCAAAGAATAAGAAATTAAGTTAATCACAACATAAGTTTTTGATATTTTTATAAAATATAGTTATCTACAATAATATCAACAAAGTTATCCACATAATTACTCACACTGTTTTGAATTTCTTTATTTTGAATTTAAATTTAAACAACCGTCTAGTTATCCACAAAAACAAGCGAACTTATAAATAAATTCAAATTTATAAATTTAAATTTATTACTATTAGGGTAGTGTTTTTCTGTGGAAATCGTAGTTTTAAATATTAAATTCAATAATTTAAGTTGTGAATAAAGTTGTTTTTATAATTTTAACACTTTGTGGATAACTTTATGATATATTTTATCCACAGCTTGCGGATAAACTTATCCACATAACCTTTTAAATTTAAATTTATGTGTGAAATATTCTTTTTTGAGCAATTTATGTGGATTTTGCCATGACAGATGTGGATAACTTGGTTAGAATGGCGACCCGCTTTTATTGCGGGAAATGTTTTGCACTCAATGGACTGAAATAGGGGATTCACATGCTTTGGACGGACTGCTTAAATCGCTTGCGACAAGAGCTATCTGGAAATGTCTTTACAATGTGGATTCGTCCCTTGGTGGCAGAAGAACTTGAAGATACTTTAAGACTATATGCACCAAACCCATATTGGACACGTTATATTCAGGAACATCATTTAGAGTTGATCTCTATTTTGGCTGAACAGCTTTCTGAAGGGCGTATTCGTAAGGTCGAAATTCTTGTTGATTCGCGTCCGGGTGCAATTTTATCTTCTAATGAACAACCTGCAACAACAACTGCCGCATTAGAAACACAACCCGTGAGTGCACCTGCACCGCGTCCACGTAAAGAAAAAGAAGAATCGGTTAAAAATAGCCGTAAGCGCCAATTAAACCCATTGTTTACCTTCTCTCTATTTGTTGAAGGTCGATCAAACCAAATGGCAGCTGAAACTTGCCGTAAGGTTTTAACTCAATTAGGTGCATCTCAGCATAACCCACTGTTCCTATATGGTCCTACAGGTTTGGGTAAAACGCATTTAATGCAAGCGGTAGGTAATGCTTTGCTGCAAGCTAAACCGAATGCGCGTGTTATGTATATGACAGCTGAAAGTTTTGTGCAGGACTTTGTGAGTTCTTTACAACAAGGCAAAGTGGAAGAGTTTAAGAAAAACTGTCGCTCTCTTGATTTATTGCTTGTCGATGATATTCATTTGCTCGCAGGTAAAGAAGCAAGTTTGGTTGAATTCTTCTATACCTTTAACGCGCTATTGGATGAGTCAAAACAAATTATTTTGACTTCAGATCGTTATCCTAAAGAACTGACTGAACTTGACCCTCGATTGGTGTCACGTTTCTCTTGGGGCTTATCGGTTGGTGTTGAACCACCAGATATCGAAACGCGTATTGAGATTTTGCTGAAAAAAGCGGAAAACAGTGAAGTTGACTTACCGCGAAATTGTGCATTATTTATTGCTCAGCAAGTGGTTGCGAACGTTCGTGAACTAGAAGGTGCACTCAACAAGGTTGTAGCCATTTCTCGCTTTAAAGGTACGCCAATTGACTTAGATGTGGTTCGTGAGTCGCTTAAAGACGTATTGGCAATTCGTGCTCGTACTATTAGTACTGAAAACATTCAGCGCGTGGTGAGTGAATATTTCCGTATTCCACTCAAAGAACTTGTTGGTCCAAAACGTACCCGTATTTATGCTCGTCCACGTCAACTCGCAATGGGTTTGGCACGTGAATTGACAGGCGATAGTTTCCCTGAAATTGGTATGGCATTTGGTGGTCGGGACCACAGTACTGTGATGCATGCATGCGAAAAAGTTCAAAGCCTTCGTGAGGAAGATCCAATCTTTAACGAAGACTATAAAAACTTACAGCGCTTGTTGCAAAGTTAACCTAATTTGCTCAAATTCTGTTCTTGCTAAGCGGCATTTTTTGCCGCATAGTACACTGCTAAAAAATTAATTTTTTCATAATTATCTTCGGTTTCTAGAGGAATGTATCGTGCGTTTAAAAATCGCGAAAGAAAGCTTACTGAATGTTCTCTCACATGTCGTAGGAGCGGTTGAACGTCGCCATACCTTAAATATTTTATCGAACCTTAAAATCCAAGTGACAGCGGATGCATTGACTGTTACAGGCTCGGATTTAGAAGTGGAATTGGTCGCAAGTACAACGCTTGCTGAAGGTGCATGTTTACAAGCAGGCGTAACGACCGTTCCTGCACGTAAATTAATTGATATCTGTAAATCATTGCCGTCATCTGCGCTGATTGATTTACAAATTACTGAAGATCAACGTTGTATTTTAAAATCAGGCAACAGCCGTTTTGTGTTAGGTACTTTACCTGCAGATGATTACCCATTATTGACGACTGAAAATACCCAAGGTACGCAAGTGACGGTCACTCAGCGTGAATTAAAGCGTCTATTTGAGAAAACTGCTTTTGCTATGGCGGTTCAGGACGTTCGTTTTTACCTAACTGGTACTTTGCTTGAAATTGATGAAAATCAGCTTCGTGCAGTAACAACAGATGGTCACCGTTTGGCACTCTGTGAAACAGCGGCACAATCGACTGCAACACAAGCGATTCAAGCGATTGTTCCACGTAAAGCAGTTGCAGAATTACAACGTCTTTTAAGTGTTGAAGATGAGCAATTATCTTTGTTGATTGGTCGTGAATTGTTGAATGTTACCATTCAAGCACCAAGTCGTGACAAAGAGCAGGGTGACATTACCGTTCGTTTCACGACTAAATTAATCGATGGTAAATTCCCTGATTACCGCCGCGTTATTCCACGTGGTGGCGATAAAAATGTGATTATTGCGCATGACGTATTTAAGCAATCTTTACAGCGTGTTGCGATTTTGAGTAATGAAAAATTGCGTGGTGTATTCCTAAACTTCAATGCCGATTCGTTACAGCTTCGCGCCAATAACCCAGAGCAAGATGAAGCAATTGAAGACTTAGCAATTCAATATGCGGATTCACCTTTAGAAATGTCATTCAATGCGCAATATTTGCTTGAAGTACTGAGCGTACTCGATGGTGATGATGTGTCGATGACTATGACAGAAGCTAACCAATCGGTATTGGTACAAGACCCTGCACATACAGATCAAACGTATGTTGTAATGCCGATGCGTGTTTAATTTCATCTTGATGCGAATCTAAACATGCATATCACGCGTTTACATATTGAACGTGTACGAAACTTAAAAACGGTTGCACTCCATGAGTTGCAGCCGTTTAACGTTTTTTATGGACAAAATGGCTCAGGTAAGACTTCGATTCTAGAAGCGATTCATTTACTGGCAACAGGCCGTTCTTTCCGTACACATATTCCTAAAAATTACATTCAGCATAGTGCGCAGGATGCGATTGTATTTGCCCAATCTTTAACTGAAAAAATTGGCATGCAAAAACTGGCGAGTGGGGAGCAAGTTATTAAGGTCAATGGTGACCTGGTTGCAACGCAAGGACAGCTTGCAAAGTTATTGCCCTTACAGTTAATTGATCCACAAAGTACTGACGTGATTGATCATGGTGCAAAGCCAAGACGACAATTATTAGATTGGTTAATGTTCCACGTGGAACCTGAATTTTTTCATGCATGGCAATATTATTCACGGGCACTCAAACAACGAAATAGTCTGCTGAAGTCGAAGCGATTTTTAAGTCTTTCGGATTTAGAACCGTGGAACCAAATGCTCAGTGAATATGGTGAAATTTTACATTCACAGCGTGTTGGTATCGTGGAGCAGTGGAAGGCATTTTTTCTAGAAGACTTAAAACATTTATTGCCAGATCTGAATATTGAGATGGAGTATGTACCTGGTTTTCACAGTGAATTGGGTTTACTCAATGATCTGACTAATTATCATGAAAAAGACTGTGAAAGACGTTATACAGAATATGGTCCACATCGTGCTGATTTGCGTTTAAAGACCGATTTAGGTGATGCAGATGTCATCTTGTCGCGTGGTCAAAAAAAGCTGTTGATGACCGCTTTAAAACTATCGCAAATCGCAATGCTACATTCTTGTAATAAGGAAACTGTGGTATTATTAGATGATGTGACAGCAGAATTAGATTTAACCGCACAACAACGTTTAATTGAGCGATTGAGCCAACTTGGTAGTCAAGTTTTTATTACCACCTTAGACCATGAATCAGTACAAAAGCACTTACATGATTTGTCTATCTCATATCAGTTATTCAATGTTGAAAACGGTACAGTTCAAGTTGTTGTGCAATAGTTTTTTGAATTTTATCCAACTATGGATAGACCTATTTTTCACTAGGGAGAAACCATGAGTTCAGAAGATCAAGCTGCTTCTCAAACAGAACAAACCACTGAAAAGGCTTATGATTCCTCTAGCATCAAGGTATTACGTGGTTTAGACGCAGTACGTAAGCGTCCCGGTATGTACATTGGTGACACCGATGATGGGACAGGCCTACACCACATGGTGTTTGAAGTCGTCGATAACTCGATTGATGAAGCCTTGGCGGGTCACTGTGACGAGATTTTAGTAACCATTCATGAAGATGAATCGGTCTCTGTAGCTGATAATGGCCGTGGTATTCCAACCGATATTCACCCTGAAGAAGGTGTGTCTGCAGCAGAGGTAATTCTTACTATTCTGCATGCGGGTGGTAAGTTTGATGACAACAGCTATAAAGTGTCTGGTGGTCTACATGGTGTAGGTGTTTCGGTTGTAAACGCCTTGTCTGAAAAACTTGAATTGACCATTCATCGTGCTGGCAAAATTCACCAACAAGAATACCGTCATGGCGACTCGCAATATCCGCTTAAAGTGATTGGTGAAACAGACCGTACTGGTACACGTGTTCGTTTCTGGCCAAGTGCTGAAACATTTAGCCAAACGATTTTCAACGTTGATATTTTGGCGCGTCGTCTACGCGAACTTTCATTCTTAAATGCAGGTGTACGTATCGTTCTTCGTGATGAGCGTATTAACCTTGAACACGTTTACGATTATGAAGGTGGTTTATCTGAGTTTGTGAAATACATTAACCAAGGTAAAACACATCTCAATGACATCTTCCATTTCACCACTCAAGCTGAAAATGGCATTGGTGTTGAAGTTGCATTGCAATGGAATGATTCTTATCAGGAAAATGTTCGCTGCTTTACCAACAACATTCCGCAAAAAGATGGTGGTACACACCTAGCTGGTTTCCGTGCTGCGTTAACACGTGGCTTAAACAGCTATATGGACAGCGAAAATATTCTTAAAAAAGAAAAAGTCGTTGTTTCAGGTGATGATGCGCGTGAAGGTTTAACCGCGATCGTGTCAGTGAAAGTGCCAGATCCAAAATTCTCGTCACAAACCAAAGAAAAATTGGTTTCAAGTGAAGTGAAGTCTGCGGTAGAGCAGGCGATGAACAAATCATTCTCTGAATATCTTTTAGAGAACCCGCAAGCAGCAAAATCGATTGCAGGTAAGATTATTGATGCTGCACGTGCGCGTGATGCAGCACGTAAAGCACGTGAAATGACACGTCGTAAAAGCGCACTCGATATTGCAGGTCTTCCAGGAAAATTGGCCGATTGCCAAGAAAAAGATCCAGCATTGTCTGAATTGTACCTAGTCGAAGGTGACTCTGCGGGTGGTTCTGCAAAACAGGGCCGTAACCGTAAGATGCAGGCGATTTTGCCACTGAAAGGTAAAATCCTGAACGTAGAACGTGCGCGCTTCGACCGTATGATTTCTTCTGCGGAAGTCGGTACCCTAATTACTGCACTTGGCTGTGGTATTGGTCGCGAAGAATATAACCCAGACAAACTGCGTTATCACAAAATCATTATTATGACCGATGCCGATGTCGATGGTTCGCACATTCGTACGCTACTGTTGACGTTCTTCTTCCGTCAAATGCCTGAGCTTGTGGAACGCGGTCATATCTATATCGCACAGCCGCCGCTTTATAAATTGAAAAAAGGTAAACAAGAGCAGTACATCAAAGATAACGATGCACTCGAAACTTACCTCATTTCAAATGCCATTGATGAACTTGAATTGCATATCAGTGAAAATGCCCCAGCCATCCGTGGTGAAGCATTGGCAAATGTGATTGCAGATTATCAAACTTCACAGAAGAGTTTGCATCGTCTAACTGTACGTTATCCAGCGACTGTTCTTGATGGTTTATTGGCACTTGATGCATTTAAACTTGATCAAGCAACCAGCTTGGATTATGTAGAAAACTGGGCTAAACAAATGCGCGATCATGTTGAAAACATGCAGCCAAGTTTACGTCCAGAACTCAGCATTGAAAGCTTTGAAAAAGAAGATGCTGAAGGCAATAAATCGACTACGTACTTACCACGTATTACGATCTATATTCACAACTTGCCACATTCTTACTTGTTGGATGCCAACCTGTTGGGTTCAAGCGAATATGCTCGCTTGCTTAAAAACTCGAAGAGCTGGTTTACCTTGTTGGAAGAAGGTGCTTACTTACAAAAAGGTGAGCGAAAGATTCCAGTATCAAGCTTCCACCAAGTATGGCAAAACATCTTACAAGACTCACGTCGCGGCATGATGATTCAGCGCTATAAAGGTTTGGGTGAGATGAATGCGGATCAGCTTTGGGAAACCACGATGGATCCTGAAAACCGTAATATGCTGCAAGTAACTGTTCAGGATGCGATTGAAGCTGATCGTATGTTTGCATGCTTAATGGGTGATGATGTTGAACCACGTCGTGCATTCATTGAAGAAAATGCCCTGAATGCGGATATTGATGCATAAATTCTTTACAGAATGATCTGAAAAAAGCACCTTTCGAGGTGCTTTTTTTATGCTATTGTCATTTAAATTGTTCAAAATACATACGCAAATAGGAGTAATTAGCTTGTGCTAATTCGCGACTTTCATTAACAGATGAAGTATGTAAACCAGCAATATAAGGTGATTCAGATGGATAAACAACTTGAGCAAATACGTGATATTTGGATGAATGCTTTTTTTGCGGGCGATTATGAAGTCTTGCGACAGTATGAAAGTGAACATTTTAAAGTGATTTATGAGCAGCAGGATCGTGTGGAAAGTAACTATACCCGCTACGATTTAATCGCTCATGCAGTGCAAAACGGCGTCTGGAAACCTCAGAAACCCAATATAGAATTAGAAGAATATTCATTTAATGAAGATCAAACCCAATGCGAAATCACCATCACTTTAGCGGATTCAAAGCAAAAGATTCGCGAGTTATGGGATTATAAAAATGAATGGAAAATCAATAAATTAAGATTTTTAAAATCATAAAAATATAATTTGCATATCAATCTCTAATTTCTATACAATTCTTAGTTGTGGATAAGTCTAGACTTATCCACAGTTTTATGTGAAAAATAAAGTATTATCCACAATCTTATATTTACTGATTATAAATGTAGTTTTAAATTTAAAATAATTTAGATTCTGTTTTTAAATTTAAAACTAAAAAATGAATTTAAATTGCTGGGAATTATCTTGGCAATTTTCGAGTTTAGATTTACTGATTGAGTAAGTGATTAGTTTTGCTACATAGTTTCAAAATTTGATTGTTAAGAAAAAATGATAAATTGCGTGGAACATATTTCTATTATTTTTAATACTTAAACGCTTTCATTTTTTATATAAAAAAGCGGCTAAATACCGCTTTATGTTTATGTATGGCATTAATTAAGGTGTAAGAATAATTTTACGACAATCTTCTTTACGTTGATCAAAAATCCGATAAGCTTCGGCTGCATCTTCAAGTTTCATCCGATGGGTAATAATCACCTCAGGGGACAGATCGCCATTTTCAATGTGCTCGAGTAATTGTGGTAAATAGTGATGAACATGAGTTTGTCCCATCTTAAAGGTTAAACCTTTATCAAAAGCATCACCAAACAAGAAGCCATGGATTGGACCTGCATAGACACCTGGTATACTCACAATGCCTCCGCGTCGAACAGCAGCAATACATTGACGCAGGGTATAACCACTTGAGCCTTCAATTTTTAGATTGGTTAAGACGGTTTCTACGATGCTTCCTTTGGCTTCAAAACCAACTGCATCAATAACAGCGTCGACACCTCGATAACCCTTGGTGTTTTCAATGATATAAGCGGCTGCATCGACTTTATCGAAATTGACAGGAATGACGCCGTAAGTTTGCTGAGCAAACGCGAGACGATAATCATGATGATCCACCATAAAAATCTGTTCAGCGCCTAACATTTTTGCACAAGATGCAGCGAGTAATCCCACAGGACCTGCACCATAAATCGCAACCGTTGATCCTTGTTTGACTTCTGCATTGGTAATTGCTTGCCATGCAGTTGGTAAAATATCAGTCAAAAATAGAACTTTTTCATCACTGAGCGAGCCTGGTACTTTAAAAGGGCCGACATTGCCTTTAGGAATACGGACATATTTAGCTTGTCCACCCGGTACACCGCCATATAGATGGCTATAACCGAAAAGTGCAGCGCCAGGCGGAATTTGTTTTTTATTTAAAATTGCACCACGGCCGGGATTGGTATTTTCACATGCTGCGGTTAAATCATGTTCGCAGAAGAAGCAGTGACCACAGGCAATCACAAAAGGAATAATAACACGATCACCTTTCTGAACAGATGTTACGGCTGGACCGACTTCTTCAACCACGCCCATAAACTCATGTCCAAAAATATCGCCAGGTTCTGTTGCTGGAATTTTCCCACGATATAGATGTAAGTCTGAGCCACAAATTGCAGTCGCTGTGACTCTTAAAATTACATCGTCATTTTCCTGAATAATGGGATCGGAAACGGACTCAACCCGAACATCTCGAGTACCATGGTAAGTCAGTGCACGCATAACTGTTCCCTCTGTTTATGTTTGAATAAGCTGTTGCGGTCTGCATAAGACAGATCTATTCATCAGGGATTAATGATGCATGGCATTGCTGTAAATGAATGTATAAGATCGAAAGTGGAAATGTCTGTAAATATAAATGCCATTAACATGGCTGAAAATAAGTGATAAATAAATAAAAAATCTAAATATTTATAACTAATTTTAAGAGTAAAAAATTAGAAAAACAGGCATTAAAACTGTGGAAAAAGACAGTTTAAATCATAAAAATTAAAAAGAGATTAGTGACCTGAATCACTAATCTCTCTATTGATGACTTAAAACATGAGCGGCTTAGCTTTGAAATGATTGTTCCATTTCTTCAAGTTGCATCATCAGTTCTAACATTTCTTCTTCAGCTTTTTCGAGTTTGGCTTTTTCGGTGGTTTGCTCATTCATGAGTTTAAGCAAATCATTTTTACGAGATGCGTCATAAAGACTGCTATCCGCAAGTGCAGCTTCAATTTCTGCTAATCGAGGTTGAATTTTTGCAATCTGGGCTTCGATTTTCTCAATATTCTTACGAATTGGGCGAGTTTGCTCTCGTTGGCGTGCTGCTTCCTTTCGCTGTGCTTCTTTATCTAACTTAGAGATCACAGGTTTGTCTTCAACGAGAGATTTAATCGGTTCAGCAGGTTTTTGCGCGGTTTTCATTAGCTCTGCACGGGCTTGACGTAACCAATCTGCGTAGGCAACTAAGTCACCATCAAATTCTTTACATTGTCCGTTATGTACCAACAATAACTCATCACAAACACTGGCAATCAATTGACGTTCGTGAGAGACCAAGACCACAGCACCTTCAAAGTCTTGTAATGCCATGGTTAAAGCATGACGCATATCCAAGTCTAAATGGTTGGTTGGTTCATCCAGAATCAATACATTTGGGCGTTGCCATACAATTAAAGCCAAAGCGAGGCGGGCACGTTCACCACCTGAGAAGCTTTCACTCGGCGTATCCATGCGTTCGCCACTAAAGCCGAAGCTGCCTAAGAATGAACGTAATGAGGCTTCGCTAATTTTTTTATTGGCAATACGGGATAATTGCAACATTGGGCTGGCATTACCATCCAAAGCATCCATTTGATGCTGGGCAAAGTAACCAATATTTAATAACTCAGAAGCCTTACGGGATCCTTTTAGCAGCTCTAAATCACCAACCAAAGATTTAATTAAGGTCGATTTACCTGCACCGTTCATTCCCAGCAAACCAATACGACTAGTCGGTGTAATCTGTAAATTCACATTGGTCACAATGAGTTTTTCACCATAACCAATGTCAGCATGTTCCATTTGCAAAAGCGGGGAACTCATTTTGGTGGGTTCGCGGAAACTAAAAGTAAAAGGTGTATCCACATGAGCTGCAGAGAGTTCCTGCATACGCTCTAATTGTTTAATACGACTTTGAGCCTGTTTTGCTTTAGTTGCTTTAGCTTTAAAGCGATCAATAAATTTTTGTAAATGGGCACGCGTTTCAAGTTGCTTCTCATAGGCCTGTTGTTGCTGTGCTAAACGTTCACTACGGGTACGTTCGAAGGTCGAATAATTCCCTGTATATAAAGTCAGTTCCTGATTTTCAATATGCAAAATATGATCAGTAATCGCATCTAAGAAATCACGGTCGTGTGAAATCAGCACCAATGTACCTTCATAAGCTTTCAGCCAATCTTCTAACCAAAGAATCGCATCTAAATCCAAATGGTTGGTCGGTTCATCGAGTAACAGTAAGTCTGAACGGCTCATCAGTGTACGTGCAAGATTTAAACGCATACGCCAACCACCTGAGAAACTTGCAACATCGAGTTGAGATTGATGTTCGAAGAAACCCAAACCTGCCATCAATTGTGAAGCTTTAGAAGGTGCTGAATAACCTGAAATTTCATCAAAACGGCCATACAGTTGAGCAAGTTCATCATCTTTCAATTGTTCTGGATGCTCAAGTTTATGCTGAATATCCCAATACTCTTCATCACCCGATAAAACGAAATCAATCGCCTTCATATTTAAGGCTTTAATTTCCTGTGCCATATGTGCGACGGTCCATACCGCAGGACGGGTCAAAGATCCACTATCTGATTCCATTCCACCCAATAATGCAGAAAACAAGGTCGATTTACCTGCACCATTGACACCAGTCAGGCCAATCTTCCATCCCGGGTGTAATTGCATTGACGCTTTTTGAAATAAAACACGTCCACCGCGACGTATAGAGAGTTGATCTAACTGAATCATTGAAATATCTAAAATGAGAAAAATGATGCGGCTATTCTAAATGAAGCCTTAAGGAAATGAAAAAAATCTCACGTATTTAATCCATACATTTCGGCAAAGGATTTTTTTGTTATTCATCCGAATTTAGCGAATAAATATTGATCATAACTTGAACAAGGGTAAAACTATGATAGGGAAAAATTCAGTATAAAAATAATAGTGTAGGATCACGTAATGAACAAAATAGGGATATTTTTGTCGGGATTAGGGCTAGCGATGTTCAGTAGTATCAGTTGGGCACAAAATTCGGTATGTGTATTTGATCTATTGGGTAAAAGTGGTGAATCTTATAAGTTCCTTGAGGAATGGGCTTTAAATACCAAAACTTGGGGAAATGCAGTCAAGTTGGTGGCCTATCAGGATGAAGCCAAGGCGGATCAAGATTTTAAAGACGGTAAGTGTGATGGGGTATATCTCACCTCTATGCGTGCACGATACTACAATAAATTCGCAGGTTCGATTGATGCTTTAGGTGGCGTGCCTTCAAATGAAATTGCCAAAAAAGCCATTGCTTATGTCTTAGACAAGCGCAATAACCAACGTCTAAATAGCACACTCAATCAACAAAACTATACGGTAGGGGGTGTTGCACAAATTGGAACGGCCTATATCTTTGTACGCGATCGTAAAGTAAATAGTATTGAACATGCCAAAGGTAAGAAATTTGCTGTTTTACACTATGATGCCGCTCAAAAGATTATGGTGGAGCGTATTGGTGCGATCCCCGTAATGTCAGATATTTCAAATTTTGTACGTAAGTTTAATCAAGGTGAAGTGGACATCATTGCTGCACCTGCATATGCCTTTAAACCCTTAGAAATTCAAAAAGGCTTGGGCAACCAAGGGGCGATGATTCATTTTCCAGTGATTAACGTCACAGCAGATTTAATTTTAAACGCAGATAAATTTAGTCCTAACTTTACTAGTCAATCACGTCAGTGGTTTGTAAAACAGATTCCAAAAAACTTTGCCATGGTGCAACGCTTGGAATCGGATATCCCTGCGCGTTATAAAATGACACTTTCGAAAGAAGAAAAAGAAAAATATCAAAAACTTTTACGTGACGGTCGCATCGAGCTGACCAAACAAGGAATTTATAACCCAACGATGATGACGGTACTCAAAAAAGCGCGTTGCACAGTGGAAAGAACCAATTTTGAATGTTCTATTGGCGGTGAATAACTGAAAAGGCCTGTTTAAGTTTGTAACCAGTTTTAGGAAATTGTAATTAGCAAAAATGCAGATAAGTTTATAATTTTTTGATATTTAAGACATTAAATTGAATTTTTATCTTGCGATTTAACAGGCTTAAACAATATGACCATCATCCTAAAAAAAATGGAGTAAAAGCTCTATTTTTTTTAATAAAACTTGCTTAATATTTGTGGCGTGTATGGACAACACTCCCAAACAACAAGATTTTAAAGGAACATACAATGAAAAAAACACTCCTGTCTTTGGCGGCACTTTCAGCAATTGCACTGACCAATAACGCACACGCTGCAAAACTTGATATCTGTGTATTTGACTTACTCGGTAAGTCAGGTGAATCATTCCAAATGGCTCAAGAATGGGCATTGGCTGCAAAAGGATGGGGTGCAGAAATTAATCTGATTGCACGTCAAGATGAAGCAGTTGCAGACAATGATTTTAAAGCAGGGAAGTGTGACGGCGTCTTTATGACCGCGATGCGTGCACGTCAATATAATAAATTCGCAGGTTCAATTGATTCCTTAGGTGGTGCCCCAAGTAACGCAATTGCACAGCGTGCTATTACATTTGCTTTAGATAAACGTAATGCAAGCAAAATGGTGACCACAATGGGTGGTAAGAAATACGAAATCGCAGGTATTTCACCATTGGGTTCAGCTTTCATTTTCGTTCGTGATAAAAACATTAACTCAATTGAAAAAGCGGCGGGTAAAAAGTTTGCCGTATTGGGTTATGACGATGCACAAAAAATTATGGTGCAACGTGTCGGTGCGCAAGCTGTAATTTCTGATGTATCTAACTTTGTGGCGAAGTTTAATAATGGTCAGGTGGATATGGTGGGTGCGCCAGCTTATGCCTACAAGCCACTTGAGATCTATAAAGGTTTAGGCAACAACGGTGCCATGTTTAACTTCCCTGTATTACAAGTGACAGCGGACTTTGTGATTCGCCCTGAAAAATTCCCTGAAGGTTTTGGTCAAAAATCACGTGATTGGTTTGTGAAAAACTTACCGAAAAGCATTGCGATGATTAACCGTTTAGAAGCAGGTATTCCAGCGAAATACAAAATGAATCTTTCTGCTGAAGATAAAATCAAGTATCAAAAAATGCTACGTGATGGACGTATGGATATGACCAAGCGTGGTATCTATGATCCTGCAATGATGAGCGTATTGAAAAAAGCGCGTTGCTCTGTCGATAAAGCAAACTTTGAGTGCTCAATGGGCGGCGAATAATCTGATTTAAAAGAGAAAAAGCTTAGATTCGTCTAAGCTTTTTTTATATGAGAACGGGGCAATTCAGCCATTGTGAAGGTTTTAAAATTGGGTAAGCTTAATTAAAAATAGATGAACGACTTTGTTCAAATTGAAAAATTCATTTTAAAAACAAAAATTAACCAAGGATGTATCCGCAATGAAATCATATTTAAATGCTTTATTGTTTAGTGTCGGGGTCGCAGCTGTCTCTAGCATGGCACAAGCAAAACAAGTGGTATGTGTATTTGATCTGGTAGGCAAAAATGGCGATGTTTATACCGTTATGAAAGATTATCAGCTGGCAGCAAAAAATTGGGGCGCGGATATTGAGCTTCGAGTAAATACCAATGAAGCTGTGGTTGCTGAAGATTTTAAAGCAGGTAAATGTGATGGCATCAGCGTGACGGGTATGCGTGGTCGCCAATTTAACTCATTTACAGGTTCACTCGATGCTATTGGTGCCATTACCGATTTAAAACTTGCAGTACAAGTGATGCAAGGTTTGGCGAGTCCAAAGTTTGCGCCAAATATGGTGCAAGGCAAATACGAAATTGCCGGTGTGATTCCAATTGGCGATGCTTATCTGTTGGTGAATGATCGTAGTATCAATACCGTAGCCAAAGCTGCGGGTAAAAAGATTGCCGTGCTCAGCTATGACGAAGCACAAAAAATTATGGTTCAACAGGTGGGTGCTCAGGCGGTAAGCGCGGAGATTACTAACTTTGCCAGCATGTTTAATAATGGTCAGGTCGACATCATTGGTGCACCAGCGGCGGCATTTAAACCCCTTGAGCTGCATAAAGGTTTGGGCAATAAAGGCGCGATCGTCAATTATCCAATTTTACAGGTCACAGGAAACATTATTATTCGCCCAGACAAATTCCCGAAAGGCTTTGGTCAAAAGTCACGTGAATGGGTCAAAGGTGAATTACCACGTGCATTTGGCATATTAGGTAAAATGAAAGCTGATATTCCAAGTAAATATTGGATGGATGTACCTGCGGCGGATAAGCCTGGATATCAAAAAATGATGCGTGATGCGCGTATAGATCTGACCAAACGTGGTATTTATGACAAGCGCATGATGAAATTGTTATGGCAATTCCGTTGTAAGAAAGACCCAACCAATTTCGAATGCGCAATGCAGGATGAAAACTACAAATAATCTTGATAAAAATACTCTGATTTGACTTTTAATTGACAGAGACTGACCATATATTGAGTATGCTATACTTGAAATATGGTCTTTTTCTTAAAAGACATCCCATTTAACAGAGGAATTCACCATGACTGCACAAGCCCTTGAGCTGACCGACAATGCCGCAAATAAAGTACGCCAATTACGCGACAGTGAAGGAAACCAAGACTTAATGCTCCGTGTATATGTCACAGGTGGCGGTTGTTCAGGTTTCTCTTACGGTTTTAACTTTGCTGAAAGTAAAAATGAAGATGATGCAGAATTCGTAAATGGTGATGTAACGATGCTTGTCGATTCTTTGAGTTATCAGTATCTTGTGGGTTCTGTTGTGGATTATGTTGAAGGTTTAGAAGGTTCACGTTTTGTGGTGAATAACCCAAATGCAACAACAACCTGTGGTTGTGGATCTTCATTCTCAATTTAATCTGCATGCATAGATTTAAAAAAGTCCTCATTTGAGGACTTTTTTAGTTTTAAATTTCGGTATCGAGTTTGACCGCTTCTAATAAATCAAAAACCACCGAAGTCACATCCTGGCTTAGAGCGCGATTATTAAAGACTTCATAAGCCGTAATGGTCACATCAGTGTCGCTTGGTAATAAGCTTTGTTCTTCGATAATTAAATCTTGAATCGGCAAAAGTGTCTGTTTAATCTCGACATGCAGTACATCGCTGAACTGAATATTCTCATCATCCAGTTCAATCAATTGCTCATTGAAATACGGCAATAAAATCGAATGAAGATACGGTTTGAGATCAACAATATCAAAGAGTTGGATATCACGTGTTTCAGTATGCGTACTAATGTGGTCATTCACTTCGATTAAAATATGATAATAACTCACATGCCTCTCCAATAGGTGTATGCCGATATTTCATCTTAACCATAACATGAAATCACGCAGTTTTGCGGGCTAAAGGCATATATTTTTTATGGGATTTTTATCATTTTATTTCAAAGTATTAAGCATGGAGATATCTGCTGGTTTTAGTTGGAAGTGTTTGTCATTTTGCGCAGATAAAATTGGATACATTAATGCTTCTGGATCATGGTTATGTCCCAAACCAAGCGCGTGTCCCAGTTCATGTGCAATGGTGAGTCGTAAATCATCTAAGGCATCAAACTGATAAATCTGTATGCTCTTGCCATTATAAATTCCCTTATGGAACTCACGTGCTGCAAAGCGCTGATTAAAATGCGTGACATTCACATTATAAGATTCAATATTTTGATTGTGCTGGTCAACTTGTCGGTTGTATTCATCATTCTGGGCGCGTAAGTCTGCAATGTCGGCATCAAGCTGTTCAGCTTTTGCTTTGAGTGTTTGATATTGTTGTTCGATCCGCTGACGATTGACACCGTCTTGATTTTCAATTCGACTCCAACTTTGTCTTTCTTGATTTAAACGGTTAAATTCTGCTGAAAGTTCATCTCGTTCGGTTTGCAGCGTGTGCTGACGTTGCTGTAAATACTGATAACGCTGATCAAGCTGTTGAGAATTTTGCTGATTTTGACTCTGAATATTGTCGAGTTGTTGCTGGCTTTGTTTTAGGGCTTGATGCTCAATCTGGCGTTGATCATAAATTAAATTAATCGTTAGACTCGCTTTAGGATCGTAGACAAATAGCTCTTTCGCCGTGCCTTGATGCCAGATTTGAATCGCTTCCTGACTGAGTTGAATCAGCTGCTGTTCAGTTAAGCCAAAACGTGGATCAATGTCGCCAATACGAAAGCGCACTCGACTATCAAAAGGTTGGCTCAACCGATCTGACCATGCAGTATGACGTTGCTGTGGATTTTGATAATTTTGCAACAGAAAAAAACCAATCACCAGCATTACGATAAGAGCAAGGAAGCGAAGCATGAGCAGTATTATATTTTTATTGAGTTGGGCTAACTCATAAAATAGCTGAAACTGAGGAAATTGAATATAAAAATTTCATACTTTCGCGGCATAAGAACTGAATGAAAATGGAAAGGTTTAGTCTCAACTTTAACGCGGGTGAGGTATAAGATGAATAGCATGAAAATAACAGCGCTACTGAGTTTAAGTTTATTGAGTTCCGTGAGTTATGCAGAACTTACTGCTGCAGAGAAAAAAGATATTCAGCAGCTCATTCAGGCGTTTAAAACCAATAATGTAAATGTGATTAGCCAGCAGGTGAATTATCCACTAAAACGTGATCAACCTTTACCTGCAATTCAAAATGCGAGTGAAATGCTGAAATGGTTTGACCAAGTGTTTGATGCGCCTTTTAGACAAAGCATTGCAGCTTCAAGCTTAGAAGATTGGCAAGAAGTCGGTTGGCGCGGCATTATGTTTAAAAGAGGAGAAATGTGGCTAAGGAGCAAGGCCGATGCTCCGAATGAACCATTGAAAATTATGGTCGTGAATTATTCAGGTGCTGCAGAGCAGAAATTACGTCAACACCTTCTCACACAACAAAAAAATAAATTACATCCTTCTATGCGCGCATTTAGTGAACCGAAATTAGTTTTTAAAACACAGCATTATTTGGTTCGTATTGATGAACTCAGCAATGGACAAATGCGTTATGCCGCTTGGAAACATCCATTTGATGTATCTTCAAAGCCTGAACTGGTTTTGAATAAAGGCGAGTTACGAGTTGAGGGAACAGCACGTAATGAAAGCTATTATTTTAAGAGTGGTCCTTATCGATATGAAATTAATTACTTTCGGGTAGGTGAAAAATCTAATCCACCTATTAACTTAGCTGTATATAAAAACGATAAGATCATTTTAAATGAATCGGGTCATCTTATTGAAGAATAAATTTTAGCCAAAAAAAACCGCGCTTTCGCGCGGTTTTTTTTAGATCGACAAATTATTTTTTGTCATCTTTCACTTCAGTGAATTCAGCATCTACAACGCCGTCATCTGCTTTTTGAGCTTGGCCTTCACCGCCTTGGAATGCGTTAGGATCGAAACCTTGCGCACCGCCAGCTTGTTGAGCTGCTTCATAAGCACGTTGAGTGATCGGCATAATGATGTTTTGAAGTGCTTCAGTTTTCGCTTTGATTGCTTCAACATCATTTTCTTTCGCAGTTGACTCTAATTCAGAAACCGCAGTTTCGATTGCAGTTTTTTCGTCAGCTGTTACTTGTTCACCAAGATCTTTCACTGCTTTGTTTGCAGAAGCAATTAAAGCATCCGCTTCGTTACGTGCTTTAGCAAGCTCTTCGAACTTACGGTCTTCTTCAGCATTCGCTTCAGCATCTTTAATCATTGCTTCGATTTCAGCATCAGACAAACCTGAGTTTGCTTTAATCTGAATCGATTGCTCTTTACCAGTGCTCTTATCTTTCGCAGATACTTTCAAGATACCATCAGCGTTGATGTCGAACGATACTTCAATTTGTGGCACACCACGTGGAGCAGGTGGGATGTCGCCCAATTGGAAGTTACCCAACAATTTGTTTTGTTGAGCCATTTTACGTTCACCTTGGTAAACTGAAATGTCTACTGCAGGCTGGTTGTCAGCAGCGGTAGAGAACACTTGTGATTTTTTCGCAGGGATTGTGGTGTTTTTCTCGATGATTGGAGTTAACACGCCACCCATTGTTTCAATACCAAGTGTAAGTGGTGTTACGTCAAGAAGAAGAACGTCGTTCTTGTCACCAGACAATACCGCACCTTGAATTGCAGCACCCATTGCCACAGCTTCGTCAGGGTTCACGTCTTTACGTGGTTCTTTACCGAAGAATTCTTGTACTTTTTGTTGTACAAGTGGCATACGAGACTGACCACCAACCAAAATTACGTCAGAGATGTCAGAAGTTGAAAGACCCGCATCTTTAAGCGCAATCTTACAAGGTTCGATTGTACGAGCAACTAAGTCAGCAACTAAACCTTCAAGTTTTGCACGAGTTACGTTGATCACTAAGTGTTTAGGACCAGTCGCATCAGCAGTGATGTATGGAAGGTTGATTTCAGTTGCATTCGAAGAAGAAAGCTCGATTTTTGCTTTTTCAGCAGCTTCTTTCAAACGTTGTAATGCAAGTGGATCATTTTTAAGGTTAACGTTTTGTTCTTTTTTGAACTCTTCAACCAAGAAGTCGATCAACGCGTTATCAAAGTCTTCACCACCAAGGAATGTATCACCGTTAGTTGATAACACTTCAATTTGTTGGTCGCCATCAAGGTCAGCGATTTCAATGATTGATACGTCAAAAGTACCACCACCTAAGTCGTAAACCGCGATTTTACGGTCGCCTTCTTTTTTGTCCATACCGAACGCTAACGCCGCAGCTGTTGGTTCGTTGATGATACGTTTAACTTCTAAACCCGCAATTTTACCTGCATCTTTAGTTGCTTGACGCTGTGCATCGTTGAAGTAAGCAGGAACGGTTACAACCGCTTCAGTTACTGTTTCACCTAGGTAATCTTCAGCAGTTTTCTTCATTTTCTTAAGAACTTCTGCAGAGATTTGTTGAGGTGCTAATTTTTTATCGTTTACTTCAACCCAAGCATCACCATTGTCAGCTTTGATGATTTTGAATGGTGCAATACCGATATCTTTTTGTACCGCTTGGTCTTCATAACGACGACCGATCAAACGTTTGATCGCGAACAATGTATTTTTAGGGTTTGTTACCGCTTGACGTTTTGCTGATTGACCAACAAGAATTTCGCCATCTTTATACGCAATAATAGATGGAGTTGTACGAGCGCCTTCAGCGTTGTCGATTACTTTAACTTTGTCGCCTTCAAGTACAGCAACACATGAGTTTGTTGTACCTAAGTCAATACCAATGATTTTAGCCATGTGGGTGTTTCCTCTAAAATTCTTTTATTCCCAGTTTTTCCCTTTATGACAGGAAAATTAAAAGGAATTTACTTGTCATTCGATATGAGAGCCATTCAATTTTTTTCAAGTTAATATTCAGAAAAAAATTAAAAACTCTCGAATTTTCTTAGCTTATTGACCCACTAAAACCATAGCAGGGCGTAGTAAACGACCGTTTAAGCTGTAGCCTTTTTGCAACACTGTGCCAATTTCATTGGCTTTTGCATCAGGTGCAATACCTACAGCTTGATGAAGATCTGCATTAAAGCCATTTTCTGTATCAACTGCAGTCACACCGAATTTTTCTAGCGTAGTCAGTAGACCTTTGAGCGTTAATTCAACACCTTCAGAAAATGGTGTTTTTTCTTCGCCAGCAGCTGCAATCGCACGTTCTAAGTTATCAACTGAATCGAGGAGCGCCTTTGCAAATTTTTCTAAAACAGTGTCTTTATGCTTTTCAGATTCACGTTGGATACGCTCAACACTTTTTTGTGCTTCGTATACTGCATTTGCAGTACGTGCTTTCTCTAACTTAAGGTCACCTTCGAGTTGAGCGATTTTTTCTTGTAAAGACTCAACGGTAACTTCAGCTTGCTCTGTTTCAGCTTGAGTTTGCTGTTCTGCTTGCTCTTGCTCAAGTTCTTGAGCTTGCTCATTTTGCTCAGTTGCCATTGATTTACTCCGTTTAAATGGGTTTTTAAACATGTACAGCCCTTAGCTATCAGGTTTAACTGTAGTCACACCGAACTGCCATGACTTATGAAGTTCTTGATTAGTTAAAGAAATCGGGGCAGGGCAAAAAAATTCAAGCAAAATGCACAATTAATTTTCATTTTTATGCGAAAAGATGCGGTAAAACGACGAAATGCACATTTTTGACAATCTTAGCTACTGTGATTTTAGTATTTTCTCACTTAATTCTTCTATGTATAGTGGATGGCGAGGAAAGAACGATAAGGTAGAAAAAAATTGAAAATTAGAACGATAGAAAAGTTAATTAATATGTTAATTATATGATAATTCATTCTTTTTTATTATTAAAAAGTATAAATCGTGAAATTAGATAAAAATAATGAAATTTATCTGTTTTGAAAAACACCAAGATACATGCAATATGATGTTTAACAGCGGTGGCTTGGTTTTGAGGAGAGAGCGGAACTAAGCCGCTGTTCTATTGAATTATTGATTTATAGCGCTTTTAAGCTAAATTTTTGACAGAGTTAAAAGCAATATTGTTGTTTTTTTATACATAAAAACGATTAATTGTTAAGCAAAAAAGTATTTCACAATACTGCTAGAGCTTTGTATTATTCGTTTCAGATTCTATCGCTGTAGTTTCTTCTTATTTTCTTATTGTGTTTTCTGGCTTACCTATCTCTTGGTAAGCCTTTTTTTTGCCAGTGCAAAAGTCATCTTTTTATTTAAATTAATGTTCATGTAAGTTTTCTCCTACAAGGACTATTGCCAATCACGACTTTTTTGCACTAGCGACTCTTTCTATACTGAAAACACAAGGACAGGATGTTCTTAAAAAGTTGCTGAGAAGCATACATAAACGAATTGGACTCGTTTAAAACACAACCCCCTATAAAACCCTTAAAGATGAATGTCTTTAAGGGTTTTATTTTATATAAAAAAAGCCCACATGGTTGTGAGCTTCTTTTAGCGAATTAGCGTCGTTGTTCTTCTACACGTTTAGCAAATGGATGTTGACGTTGTTGATCTGCCTTTTTACGTGCATCTTCAGCACGTTTGCGTTGTTCTTCCGCTTTCTTGCGTGCATCGTTGTTAGCGCGTTGACGTTGCTGCTCTACACGACGACGTTCTGCATCAGCTTTATTTTTATTTAACTGAATTTGTCTTTGGCGATCATTTTCCATCTTTTTACGTTGCTCTAACTGTAGCTTGCGTTGTTGTTCAGCATTACGTTTTTTGATGTCATTCAAACGCTGGCGTTCAAGTTCGGCTTTACGACGGTCAAGCTGAAGCTGATTTTGACGTTTTTGTTCCCAATTGCGACGTTCAATTTCTTGCTTACGACGTTCAAGTGCTAAACGTTGACGTTGTTCATATTCCCAACGCTGGCGATCGTTATCATAGCGTCGATCTGAGCCATAACCATAACCTGTGTTATAGCGTCCATCATAGCCATAACCATCATCAGGCAAAGCCACACAACCTACAGCTAAAAAGGTGGTTGCAACTGAAAGTAGAATTAATTTTTTAGCCATATGCGTGCTCCTGTACCAGTTACCAAGCAGTCAAATCAACTCAGTCTCTGTTCGTAAATTGTCAATGACAACATATAGAAATAAGATTAGCGTATTAAGCAGAAAAACTATGTGTTGAGATGTAGGAACATGTATTAATTTATGATCATTTTCCATTGATCATGTAGAAAGTGTGAAGAATGAAAACAAAGGATGAAAAGAATGACCGCGATGTATCAACGCTTACAAACCGTTCTCGATAAAAGCCAAGGAACAGCGGCACGCCTATTAGATCGTTTACCTTCAGTGGCTCAGGAAGGCTTAGTAAAAACACTGAAATATCCGTATATCTATCCCGATTTAGACCCTTTTATAAAATGCCTGATGGCAGCCCAATTGAAGCAAGGCAAAACTGGATTCATTGGTACAGATATTCAAAAATCACGTGAAAACTTTGAACTGAATATGCAGGCTATTGCAGGTCAGCAAACTGAAGTGAAAAGCGTTGATGATTTAAAACTACCTTTACAAAGCGCGACGATTTTTGCGCGACATTACCATCCTGCACCGAATAAAAAACTCCCTCTCATTGTGTTTTATCACGGGGGTGGCTTTGTGGTGGGTAGTCTAGAAACCCATGATGAATACTGTCGTCTATTGGCAACACATGCCAATGCACAAGTTTTAAGTATTGGTTATCCATTGGCGCCTGAAGCAAGTCCACAGCAAATTGTCAAAGTTTGTGAAGACGCATTGGCTTGGGTACATCAACATAGCAAACAATTTAAAATTTTAAAAAATAGAATTGCCGTTGCCGGTGATAGTGCAGGTGGTAATTTGGCAGCAGTTATTGCACAGCGTAGTGCAAATAAAGTCTATGCACCGCATGCACAATTATTGATTTATCCGGTTGTTGATTTTAAAAGTCGTCATCCTTCATTTTATGCTTATAAAGAAGGCTTAGTGTTGACTGAACAGGATGTTGATAATGTCACTGAATATTATGCATTGAGACATCAGGTTGAATTTGATGATCCAATGATTTCACCGACTTATGGCAATACCAAAAAACTGGCACCTGCCTATGTGATTACCGCACGTCATGATGTCCTTCATGATGAAGGTTCAATTTACGCGCATAAATTACAGCAGGGTGGGGTAAAAGTGTTTTATCAGGAATATGTCGATCAAACCCATGGCTTTATTAATTTGACGCCAATTTCGCGTCGAGCAAAAAAACATGTGATCGAAATGAGTAAAAACTTCCGACGCTTCTGGGATAAAAATAGTTAATTGGAAAACGCTAAAGGTGTTTCACGTGAAACACCTTTTTTTATTTATGCATGACCTTTGCTTCAGGAAAAACCAAATTAAAGTTTGGTACATAAAAGCTTTGTAAGTAACGAGCTTTATTGAAATCAGGGAAAATGTCATCGGTATGATGCCATTCCACATTTTTTATTTTAGATAAATGTCCTCGAAATTTTGGTGCAAACTGATAACGTTTTCCTTGCCAAGCTTGATGAATGGTGAGCATCGAATTTGGAATATGATGACTATTCATATAGAAGCGTCGTGCAGATTTAGGCTTATCTATATTAATCTGCATACTTTGACCTTCATAAGTGATGGTACAACTTAATTGTGAGCCTTGTTCTTGCCATTCAAAATCTGCCAATTTTTTTGGAATGCCCCACAAGTGCTGTCCATGAACAACCGAATCTAAAGTAGAAACATAAATGGTCGGGATAGAACTCAAGCGACGTTTACTTAATAAAGGATGATCCAATATCAATATTTCATCATAAGGTCCAACAGGTGAATTTTGATAACGCACCAAAATCACTTGAACTACACGCCCCAACGGAGACGGTGCAATATAAAAGGAAGAAGCCTCTTTAATAAAGTTTGGTGAAATCCAATAATTTAAAATATAGCCTTCACCTTGTAACTGCCAAGGCGGGTAATGATGAATATTCTTTTCATTTAATACTGGGTATTTCATTTTTCATTCTCTTATTACGATAAGCATTTACACAAATGCTGCATTATTTTTGATCTAAGCTTAATATACCTTCATCTATAAAAGCAGATGAGTTAAAAAATGTTAAAGCAAAATTTAGCTGTTTTGGCAGGGGTTTTAATCAGTACACAAATTTTTGCTGCCAATACTCAAGTTGAGATTAATACCAGTCTCGGCAAAATTGAAGTAGAGCTATATAACGATAAAGCACCCATTACCACTAAAAATTTTGAAGACTATATCAAGTCAGGTTTTTATAACGGCACGATCTTCCATCGTACGATTACAGATTTTATGGTGCAGGGAGGTGGCTTTGAAGAGAACATGCAGGAAAAAGATAATCCACGCCCAGCTATTATTAATGAATCAAGTAATGGCTTAACCAATAAACGTGGCACCTTGGCAATGGCACGAACCAATCAACCGAATTCGGCACGTTCTCAGTTCTTCATTAATGTAAAAGATAATGACTTTTTAAACCGATCTGTAATGAATGCAGGATATGCAGTCTTTGGTGAAGTTAAAAAAGGGATGGAAATCGTAGATCAGATGTCAATTGTGCCAACGCATACCTATAACATGCATCAAAATGTACCACGTACCCCAATTAAAATTATTAAAATGCGCATTAAACCTGCACCGCAAGTAAAACAGTGAAAAATAATAAGAAATAATTTAAAATAATTATTTCTTATATAATTCATTGAGTTATATGTAAATTTGTGTGTAATTGATACAAAATGGTGCATAAAAATAAAACACTCGTGATTTGTGTCAGTTAAAAGCACTTGCACGTGTACGAAATTGCCCTATAATGCACCCATACCGACGAGATACACGGTACGAACGAAACGCGAAGCGTTAAGTTGTAAAGTGTTCGAGTCCAGCTTCTAGCATTGACGAGATGTTAGAAAGATCATTAAGAGATTATGAAGAACAACTTGTGTGGATTTTTACCGGTTGATTGATCGAAATTATTTTCATTGATTGATGGTAGAAATTACTCGAAGTTTATTTGAGAAATATTTGTCAGAAAATTGATGAGCCAAGATTGGCACCCTTTAAGGTGCTACTGATTTTAAACTGAAGAGTTTGATCATGGCTCAGATTGAACGCTGGCGGCAGGCTTAACACATGCAAGTCGAGCGGGGATAGGTAGCTTGCTACTGATTCCTAGCGGCGGACGGGTGAGTAATACTTAGGAATCTGCCTATTAGTGGGGGACAACAGTTGGAAACGGCTGCTAATACCGCATACGCCCTACGGGGGAAAGCAGGGGATCTTCGGACCTTGCGCTAATAGATGAGCCTAAGTCGGATTAGCTAGTTGGTGGGGTAAAGGCCTACCAAGGCGACGATCTGTAGCGGGTCTGAGAGGATGATCCGCCACACTGGGACTGAGACACGGCCCAGACTCCTACGGGAGGCAGCAGTGGGGAATATTGGACAATGGGGGGAACCCTGATCCAGCCATGCCGCGTGTGTGAAGAAGGCCTTTTGGTTGTAAAGCACTTTAAGCGAGGAGGAGGCTCCTGTAGATAATACCTGCAGAGAGTGGACGTTACTCGCAGAATAAGCACCGGCTAACTCTGTGCCAGCAGCCGCGGTAATACAGAGGGTGCAAGCGTTAATCGGATTTACTGGGCGTAAAGCGCGCGTAGGTGGCCAATTAAGTCAAATGTGAAATCCCCGAGCTTAACTTGGGAATTGCATTCGATACTGGTTGGCTAGAGTATGGGAGAGGATGGTAGAATTCCAGGTGTAGCGGTGAAATGCGTAGAGATCTGGAGGAATACCGATGGCGAAGGCAGCCATCTGGCCTAATACTGACACTGAGGTGCGAAAGCATGGGGAGCAAACAGGATTAGATACCCTGGTAGTCCATGCCGTAAACGATGTCTACTAGCCGTTGGGGCCTTTGAGGCTTTAGTGGCGCAGCTAACGCGATAAGTAGACCGCCTGGGGAGTACGGTCGCAAGACTAAAACTCAAATGAATTGACGGGGGCCCGCACAAGCGGTGGAGCATGTGGTTTAATTCGATGCAACGCGAAGAACCTTACCTGGTCTTGACATAGTAAGAACTTTCCAGAGATGGATTGGTGCCTTCGGGAGCTTACATACAGGTGCTGCATGGCTGTCGTCAGCTCGTGTCGTGAGATGTTGGGTTAAGTCCCGCAACGAGCGCAACCCTTTTCCTTATTTGCCAGCACTTCGGGTGGGAACTTTAAGGATACTGCCAGTGACAAACTGGAGGAAGGCGGGGACGACGTCAAGTCATCATGGCCCTTACGACCAGGGCTACACACGTGCTACAATGGTCGGTACAAAGGGTTGCTACCTAGCGATAGGATGCTAATCTCAAAAAGCCGATCGTAGTCCGGATTGGAGTCTGCAACTCGACTCCATGAAGTCGGAATCGCTAGTAATCGCGGATCAGAATGCCGCGGTGAATACGTTCCCGGGCCTTGTACACACCGCCCGTCACACCATGGGAGTTTGTTGCACCAGAAGTAGGTAGTCTAACCTTAGGGAGGACGCTTACCACGGTGTGGCCGATGACTGGGGTGAAGTCGTAACAAGGTAGCCGTAGGGGAACCTGCGGCTGGATCACCTCCTTAACGAAAGATTGACGATTGGTAAGAATCCACAACAAGTTGTTCTTCATGACGATGTATCTGAGGGTCTGTAGCTCAGTTGGTTAGAGCACACGCTTGATAAGCGTGGGGTCACAAGTTCAAGTCTTGTCAGACCCACCATCTGCAATAGACAGTAATCAGTACATTGACTTATTGATAAGCTGGGGACTTAGCTTAGTTGGTAGAGCGCCTGCTTTGCACGCAGGAGGTCAGGAGTTCGACTCTCCTAGTCTCCACCATCACTTAAATCATCAGATTTGAGTAGAATGAGTTAAGAATAACCATTCAGTAAGATGAATGTTTAGTTCCTAAGCGATCAAGTGATTAGATCCTAGAGATTAACAAGTAGAAGCGTTATGATACGCACCACTTGATAATCTCTGTGATTTATCACAGTAATGCAATCTGACGAAGATGCATTAAATCATTAACAGAATATATTTGAGTTGAAATAATTTGTTCATACTCGTTAAGACTTAAACAAGCAATTGTTTAAAGATTAATGAGTACTAGCGATTAAACTGAATCAAGCGTTTTGGTATGTGAATTTGATTGAAGCTGTACAGTGTTTAAGTACACGAACAACGAACTGTGAGTCGTAAGACTTGTTGGTTGATCTACTTGTAGGATCGATCGACTGTTTGGGGTTGTATAGTCAAGTAATTAAGTGCATGTGGTGGATGCCTTGGCAGTCAGAGGCGATGAAAGACGTAATAGCCTGCGATAAGCTCCGGGGAGGCGGCAAATATCCTGTGATCCGGAGATTTCTGAATGGGGAAACCCACTTACCATAAGGTAGGTATCATTAACTGAATACATAGGTTAATGAGGCAAACGAGGGGAAGTGAAACATCTCAGTACCCTTAGGAAAAGAAATCAATTGAGATTCCCTCAGTAGCGGCGAGCGAACGGGGATCAGCCCATTAAGTCATATAAGCTTTAGTGGAACGCTCTGGGAAGTGCGACCATAGATGGTGATAGTCCTGTACACGAAAGGGCTTATATGATGATGTCGAGTAGGGCGAGGCACGTGAAACCTTGTCTGAATATAGGGGGACCATCCTCTAAGGCTAAATACTCCTGACTGACCGATAGTGAACCAGTACCGTGAGGGAAAGGCGAAAAGAACCCCTGTGAGGGGAGTGAAATAGATCCTGAAACCGCATGCATACAAGCAGTGGGAGCATCTTCGTGATGTGACTGCGTACCTTTTGTATAATGGGTCAGCGACTTACATTCAGTAGCGAGGTTAACCGTATAGGGGAGCCGTAGGGAAACCGAGTCTTAATAGGGCGTTTAGTTGCTGGGTGTAGACCCGAAACCGGGTGATCTATCCATGAGCAGGTTGAAGGTTGGGTAACACTAACTGGAGGACCGAACCCACTGTCGTTGAAAAGCCAGGGGATGACTTGTGGATAGGGGTGAAAGGCTAATCAAACTCGGTGATAGCTGGTTCTCCCCGAAAGCTATTTAGGTAGCGCCTCGGACGAATACCATTGGGGGTAGAGCACTGTTTCGGCTAGGGGGTCATCCCGACTTACCAAACCGATGCAAACTCCGAATACCAATGAGTACTATCCGGGAGACAGACTGCGGGTGCTAACGTCCGTAGTCAAGAGGAAAACAATCCAGACCGCCAGCTAAGGCCCCTAAATTATAGTTAAGTGGGAAACGATGTGGGAAGGCATAGACAGCTAGGAGGTTGGCTTAGAAGCAGCCACCCTTTAAAGAAAGCGTAATAGCTCACTAGTCGAGTCGGCCTGCGCGGAAGATGTAACGGGGCTAAAACTATATGCCGAAGCTGCGGATTTGCAATTTATTGCAAGTGGTAGGGGAGCGTTCTGTAAGCCGATGAAGGTGGATTGAGAAGTCTGCTGGAGGTATCAGAAGTGCGAATGCTGACGTGAGTAACGATAAAACGGGTGAAAAACCCGTTCGCTGAAAGACCAAGGGTTCCAGTCCAACGTTAATCGGGGCTGGGTGAGTCGACCCCTAAGGCGAGGCCGAGAGGCGTAGTCGATGGGAAATTGGTTAATATTCCAATACTTCTGTTTAATGCGATGAGAGGACGGAGAAGGTTAAGTCAGCCTGGCGTTGGTTGTCCAGGTGGAAGACAGTAGGCATGCATCTTAGGCAAATCCGGGGTGCTCTATGCTGAGAGTTGATAGCAAGCTGTACTTGTACAGCGAAGTGGCTGATACCATACTTCCAGGAAAAGTCTCTAAGCTTCAGTTAAACAGGAATCGTACCCGAAACCGACACAGGTGGTCAGGTCGAGTAGACCAAAGCGCTTGAGAGAACTCTGCTGAAGGAACTAGGCAAAATGGTACCGTAACTTCGGGAGAAGGTACGCTGCTTTTGGTGATGGAACTTGCTTCCTGAGCTGAGAGCAGCCACAGAAACCAGGCCCCTGCAACTGTTTATTAAAAACATAGCACTCTGCAAACACGAAAGTGGACGTATAGGGTGTGATGCCTGCCCGGTGCTGGAAGGTTAATTGATGTGGTTAGCGCAAGCGAAGCTATTGATCGAAGCCCCAGTAAACGGCGGCCGTAACTATAACGGTCCTAAGGTAGCGAAATTCCTTGTCGGGTAAGTTCCGACCTGCACGAATGGCATAATGATGGGGGCGCTGTCTCCAGCAGAGGCTCAGTGAAATCGAAATCGCCGTGAAGATGCGGTGTACCCGCGGCTAGACGGAAAGACCCCGTGAACCTTTACTGCAGCTTGACATTGAACTTTGATCTTACTTGTGTAGGATAGGTGGGAGGCTTTGAAGTCGTGACGCTAGTTGCGATGGAGCCAATCTTGAAATACCACCCTGGTAATATTGAGGTTCTAACTCTGTCCCGTAATCCGGGACGAGGACCATGTCTGGTGGGTAGTTTGACTGGGGCGGTCTCCTCCTAAAGAGTAACGGAGGAGTACGAAGGTGCGCTCAGCGTGGTCGGAAATCACGCGTAGAGTATAAAGGCAAAAGCGCGCTTAACTGCGAGACCCACAAGTCGAGCAGGTACGAAAGTAGGTCTTAGTGATCCGGTGGTTCTGTATGGAAGGGCCATCGCTCAACGGATAAAAGGTACTCTGGGGATAACAGGCTGATACCGCCCAAGAGTTCATATCGACGGCGGTGTTTGGCACCTCGATGTCGGCTCATCTCATCCTGGGGCTGAAGCAGGTCCCAAGGGTATGGCTGTTCGCCATTTAAAGAGGTACGCGAGCTGGGTTTAGAACGTCGTGAGACAGTTCGGTCCCTATCTACCGTGGGCGTTGGAAATTTGAGAGGATCTGCTCCTAGTACGAGAGGACCAGAGTGGACGAACCTCTGGTGTACCGGTTGTGACGCCAGTCGCATCGCCGGGTAGCTATGTTCGGAAGGGATAACCGCTGAAAGCATCTAAGCGGGAAGCCTACCTCAAGATAAGATTTCCCCGAGACTTTATGTCTCCTAAAGAGCCGTTGAAGACTACGACGTTGATAGGTTGGATGTGGAAGTGCGGTGACGCATGAAGCTGACCAATACTAATTGCTCGTGAGGCTTGACTATACAACACCCAAACAGTTGGTGTTGTTGATCAAATCATCATCACAATAACTTGATTTAGTTAACGCTAAAGATCAAACTATACAACTCAAGTATCCCTGTTAATGAATTCTATTTGACGAAAGCTAAGGCATCTAAATAAGACCTAAGTGAGTAAGCATAAACAGTTGTGCTGGCGACAATAGCAAGAGTGAACCACCTGATCCCTTCCCGAACTCAGAAGTGAAACCTCTTAGCGCTGATGGTAGTGTGGCATTTGCCATGTGAGAGTAAGTCATCGCCAGCTCATTATTCCAAAATCCCCCTAGCTCAATAGCAGGGGGGATTTTTTTATGCAGGAAGAAAGTTATTTACTTAAAACGTATAAATATTATCCGTTACTGTAGTTATCAATTTAGATTTTTTACCTAATCATAGAAATACTCTTAACGAGTTTCTGAATATTTTTAATATTTCATTTTTTATATCTTAATTAAAGTTTTTATAAATTGAATTATTGAATTAGTCTCGGCTTATTATTAATTTATAAGGATTATCTAGTTAATAATGACGTTAAAAAAACTGAACTCATGGGTTTTTATTATTTTTGTAAGATACTGATTTATTTGTATATTTATTTTAAATTTTATTAACTTCTTCTTTATAAACACATAATTAGACTAATGTTGAATATTTACAGAGCTATTGGGCGTGTGAATATCCTGATTGAAATTGCTTTAGTAAATGGCTTCAGTTTTATTTTAAAAATCACAACTCTAAACTGAAGGGCGCTAGTTAAAGTGCAACGCAATATTAATTCACAGGAGGTGAATAATGTCTAATAAAGCATTAAATGCAAACGATATTATTGATCACGCAAAATTTTCAGGATTTCATTTTAAAGTTGTTGCTTGGTGTTTGCTCATCATCTTATTTGATGGTTATGACCTCGCGATTAATGGTGTTGTATTGCCATTATTGATGCAAGACTGGGGACTCAGTGCAATGCAGGCGGGCATGCTTGCAAGTACAGCTTTGGCTGGCATGATGTTTGGCGCAATGTTATTTGGTTCACTTGCAGACAAGATCGGTCGTAAGAAAGTCATTATGATTTGTATCGTGTTATTTAGTGGATTAACTTTTGCGGGCGGTTTTGCTTCGAATCCAACTGAATTTGGTATTTTGCGCTTTTTAGCAGGTTTAGGGATTGGTGGTGTTATGCCAAACCTTGTGGCGTTAACCTCTGAATATGCTCCTCAGAAAATGCGTAGTACTTTAGTGACGACTATGTTCAGCGGTTATGCAGTAGGTGGCGTTATGGCTGCATTATTAGGTTCATGGTTTACGCCAGATTTTGGTTGGCAAATCATGTTTTTTATTGCAGGTATTCCGTTATTTTTACTCCCTGTGATTTGGAAATTCTTACCCGAATCTTTAACTTTTATTGTGCAGCAAAATCGACAAGCAGAAGCACGTCGCATTGTGCGTCAGCTGGAGCCTAAAGTTACAGTAAAGGAAGAGACAACCTTCGAGCTAAACAAAGTTGATGTTCCTGAGTCCGCAAGTGTTTTGAGTTTGTTCCGTCGTGGACGTGCTGTAAATACATTACTGTTTTGGACAGCATTTTTTACCTGTTTATTAACGATGTATGCTTTAAGCAGCTGGTTACCAAAATTGATGATGGCAGCAGGCTATTCAATGGATAACAGCTTGATGTTTATGTTGGTCATGAATGTTGGCGCTGTGATTGGTATTGTAGGCGGGGGCATTCTGGCAGACCGTTTCCATTTAAAACCTGTACTAATGTTCCTCGGCATTATGGGTGCGATTGTGATGAGCTTAATGGGCTTCCAATCAAATCAATTCTTGCTCTACATCTTGGTATTCTTGGCAGGTGCTGCATCAATCGGTTCGCAAATGTTGCTATATAGCTATGTTGCGCAATATTACCCATTGGCAGTGCGTTCTACAGGAATTGGTTGGTCGTCTGCGATTGGTCGTATGGGTGCGATTATTGGTCCAATTTTGATTGGCGGTTTGTTGGGAATGAATTTACCTGCACACTTTAACTTTATTGCAGTGGGTCTACCTGTTTTGATTACAGCTATTGCTGTGGCATTGATTATGAATGAAAGCGAGTCTGAAAAAATTGCTTCAAGTCAGCCAGCAGTCGCAAAAGCGTAAAAAGATTTAGATTAAAAGAAGCCTCCGAAAGGGGGCTTCTTTTTGACTAAATTAAGGTTTATGTTATAGAAAATTATTAAATCTTAGAACATGAATATATCAATTTTTATCAGTTTATTTTCGATTGTTGTTTCTTTGCTTTCATTAGCCTTTGCTATGTATTCGTGGAGTAATGCAAATCGACCATTAGTAACAGCAAGGGTAACGAGTGCAGGAAAAGCAGGAGCGCTTAATTTGTTACTAGAAAATACAGGGAATAGGCCAGCAAAGAATATAGTTTTAAAGGTTAATAAAAAAGACGTAGAAAATGCACAACTTAAAAAAGAAATTCCGATTGATGCCTCAAGATGCTTTTTTAGTGATGTTCTAATCCCTGTTCTAGCTAATAACCATGTATTAACAAATGCTTTTTGGCATTTAGGGCATAATAATTCTTGGATTCCAAATGCTAAAATACCACTTTCCATTCATTACGAAGATTTAGATGGACGAAAATATAAATAGGTAATGCTATTATCTTTGGTGAACGATACGGGATTTGCACAGACATTTTGGAAAGAACCAATATCCTCCCTATAAAACTCAATGAGATTAAATATGCAATTCAATTCCATCTCCCCAATCCCGGAAGATGATGAAGAACTTCATCTTCCTGAACTCGTCTACTGGTCATCCATTGGTGACGTTGCCCAAGTTGAAAAAGCATTAGCCAATGGCAATGACGTCAACCAAACCGATGATGAAGGCTATAGCGCACTTCAAGCTGCCGCTGAAAATGGCTATTTAGATGTCGTAAAACTCCTTGTAGCAAAAGGCGCAAATGTTGCCTACAAAGGCGAATATACTGCACTGCAACTGGCTGAAATGGCAGAAGAAGACGAAATTGTGGCGTATCTAAAAAGTCTATAATTTCAAAACAGAAAAACCCCAGAATGGGGTTTTTTATTACCTAAAATATTAGGCTTCCAGCTCTTTTAAAATTGCATGATTAAAAGCAGGAATATCGTTTGGATTACGTGAGGTAATTAATATCCATCCACCTGTATTACAACGATGCACTTCTTCATCGACCCACTTGCCACCTGCATTTTCCAGATCTAAACGAATACTTTCATAGGAGGTTAGATTCTTATCACGGATGCGCTCAGCATTAATTAATGTCCAAGGCGCATGACAAATGGCTGCAATTGGTTTTTGATGATCTGTGAAAGACTGAATAATCTTTTGTGCATCCTCATTGATCCGTAAGGTATCAGCATTAACCGTACCGCCCGGAATCACCAATAAATCGTATTCATCTGCATTAATATTAGAAAGGGTCGTATCTGGGGTATAACTGCTTGATGGTTTTTTATCACTTTCCATTGTTTCAACATCTTCATTCTTTTCAGCAGCATGAATCACTTCAATTCCTTTTGATTTTAGGAACTCTAAAGGTTTAATTAATTCATCACGCTCGACACCCGCATTCGAGGTTATAAATAACACTTTTTTGACCATGATCAGCATTCTCAAAAAATTGAATTGACCCACAGCTTAACAATGCAGCTTTTGAGTGAATGTTCATTTTTTGCAGGGGAACTGTAAGTCTTGAAAAGAAATGTATAGATGTGAAAAAGCCCCGACATCCTGTCGAGGCTTTTTCGTATTTCGTGTTCTAGGTATAACTCCTGTCGTACCTCACGTCCTGGTGCAATCTATTTTTTTTGTTTTTATGTCCTAGGAGCTTCCTGCTCTCTATGTCTATAAATTAAGATAATTCTGACTTGTCGAATAGACGCTGTTGACTGTAATTGATGTACGCTTTGGCGTACAAAACTGTTGCCATTTTCAACATAACTTTTTTACGGCGAGGGGAGAGCTTTATCCCGATATACAAATTAAATCCGTTCCCACATATGACAGTTGTATCTTAGTAGAATCGCATACATAAATGCTGACGGAGTTATCCGATAATAGCCTTGGTCATTTTGCACATATTTAAAAATATAAAATAGGCAACTATGTCGTGAAACGGTCTTAGCTCATCTGTTGCGTATAGATTTTAAGCAGATTTAATCAGCAAGTTTTGACTGACTTACTCAACAAAAATAGTGAGAAGTTGGTTTATTAAGTTTTTTAGCATGAAAAGCGTTCAATAGTCGTAAAAATGCCAATTTTGAAAGATAAATTACACAAAAAGTTTCTAAAACTTAGTATTGTTGAAGCATATACAGGAATTTCCTGACCTCGAACTTTAAGCAAGTTTTCGGCAAGGTTGTTCTGTTTGCACATTAGATGCTCGAGCTCAAAAGGCACAGCCCTAATTCAAACACCCAAAATTATTTAATTGCTTCTTTTTTTGCTCGCGACATAACCAAAATAAGCAGCACATAAAGATGCCTAAAGTTTAGGTGTTCTATGACAGAAATTCGTGAAAACTGGTCAGCACGATCAGGATTTATTATTGCAGCGATTGGCTCTGCGGTTGGCTTGGGTAATATCTGGCGCTTTCCCTATGTCGCTTATGAAAACGGTGGCGGTGCGTTCCTTATTCCTTATTTAGTTGCAATTTTTGCAGCGGGTTTACCATTACTTTTTTTAGATTATGCAGTCGGACATAAGTTCCGTAATGCACCACCTGCAGCCTATAAAAAACTCATGAATGCTGAGTCTTTGGGCTGGTGGCAAGTGATGGTAACGCTCATTATCGGCATCTATTACGCCAGCGTATTGTCATGGGCTGGCAGCTATATGTTCTATTCCTTTGGTCAACAATGGGGTGCGGACACACAAGCCTTTTTCTTCAATAGTTACTTGCAAAATGGCGAAGGCTTAGCATTTGGTTTTGTTCCAACGCTGTTTATTGGTTTGGTTGTGGTTTGGGCTGCGGTGATGCTGATTTTATACGGTGGCGTACGTCGTGGTGTTGAACTTGCTAATAAAATCTTTATGCCACTTTTGGTGATCTTGTTCTCGATTTTGGTGATTCAAGCGGTGCGTTTGCCGGGTGCAGCACAAGGCTTAAATGCATTCTTTACCCCGAACTGGGAAGCCATGGCGAACTATAAAGTCTGGCTTGCTGCCTTTGGTCATATTTTCTTCTCGTTATCTGTAGGTTTCGGGATTATGTTGACCTATGCATCGTACTTAAAGAAAAAAACCAATTTGACGGGTTCAGGTGTTGTGGTTGCTTTGGCGAACTCATCATTTGAAATTTTAGCCGGTATTGGTGTATTTGCTGCGCTTGGCTTTATGGCGTATAGCTCAGGTGCAAAAGTGGAAGACGTGGTATCAGGCGGTATTGGCTTAGCCTTTATTGCATTCCCGAAAATTATCTCAAGCTTAGGCGCGGGTGGTGATTTATTTGGATTCTTATTCTTTGCATCATTAACCGTTGCAGGGATCACGTCTATGGTGAGTATCTTGCAAGTACCTATTGCTGCGTTTGAAGATAAACTCGGCTGGTCACACAAGAAAGCGGTAACAATCGTGGCTGGTAGTTCGGCTGTAGTATCGACTATTCTATTCTCGTCACATAGCGCAATTACCTTTGTTGATATTATCGATTACTTTGCCAATAACGTTGGTATTGTGGGCGGTGGCTTGTTGTCTATCATCTTGGTGTCTTGGTTCCGTCGTCCATTGATGGAACAATTGAAAGCCCATGTGAATCAGTACTCGAGTTTGAAATTGGGCAGTAGCTGGAATTTCCTATTAACCATAGTGACACCACTATCTTTGTTGGTGGCGTTACTTTTAACTGTTAAGTCAATTATGGCGGAAGGTTATGGTGGTTATTCTGCGGATATTCTTTGGATTGTTGGTGGTTCTACACTCGCATTCTTTGTTATTGGTTCGGTGTTGTTTAGCCTAATCAAAGACCATCACGGTAAGGAGTAATAACATGAATACTTCAGCAATTATGATGATGTTATTGTCAATTATCTTACTTTGGGGTGGATTGGTTGTTGCCATGGTGCATTTGGCAAAACATCCCGATGAAGAAGAATAAAACAGAGTCAAAAAAAGCAGCCTAGGCTGCTTTTTTTATGGATGGCTTAAGCGATTTTTTGAATACGACAATAGAAGAAACCATCGCCATGACCGACTTTAGGTAGAAGTTGGCGACCGTGGATTTGTTCAATGCCCCAATCCGCTTCAATTTTAATTTCTTTGGCATCAGCATGATGGGCAAAGAAGTCCATCATTTGCTGCTCATTTTCAGCTTTTAAAATCGAGCAAGTGATATAAAGCAGCGTTCCACCGACTTTAAGTTGCTTCCACATGTTTTCCAAAATTTGCTTTTGCAATGCAACAGTTTTGGCAATGTCACCTGATTGGCGCAGCAGGCGAATATCAGGATGACGACGCATCACCCCAATGGCAGTACATGGTGCATCAAGCACGATGCAATCTGCTTGCTCTGGCGCAGTCCACGTCACGGCATCTGCTGCAATCACTTCGACATGTTTACCATCGAGTAATAAACGGTCTAAGTTTTCATGCACGCGTTTTAAACGTTTTTCATCTTGGTCAATCGCAATGAGTTTTTTAGGCTCAAACGTTTCCAAAATGTGCGCCGTTTTACCCCCTGGGGCAGCGCAGGCATCAATCACGAATTTGCCATCTAAATTAGGCAATAATGTGGCACAAAGCTGCGCATGTTCATCTTGGACTGAGAAACCACCTGCTTCAAAACCTGGCAGACTTGGTACATGCAGACTTTCATCCATCACGATACCGACTTTAGAAATCTCACAGCGATGTGCATCAATGCCTTCATCTTCCAAGATATCTAAGTATTCATCACGGCTGACTTGGCGGGTATTCACACGCAAAGTTAAAGGTGCGACTTGCTTTAGCTCATAGCTAAGTTCGGCAAATTGTTCACCCCAATCTTTCCTCAAGCGTTTAGACAGCCAGCTAGGTAAATTTGTCGCTTGCTCAAGCACATCGTAGAACTGTTCAGTTTCACGTGTCGCACGACGTAAAATCGCGTTCACCACACCACTTAAACTTTCCATACCAAGTTGCTTCGTTGCTTCTACTGTTTCAGAAATCGCAGCATGCGCAGCGACACGCGTACAAAGCAATTGGTATAAACCAAGGTATAAACATGTTTCGACCACTTGGTTGTCGAGTGGTTTAGCCAATAAAGGCAATGTGAGTTGCTTTAAGGCATACCATTGGCGTAAACAACCTAAAACCAATTCATGGAATAAAGCACGGTCTTTGTCTGACACAATGTTCATTTGCTGCGCGAGGACAGATTGCAGCGATTGACCATTTTGGACAGCCAATAACGTCTTCACCACCTGAGCACGTAAACTTAGATCTCGGGTAGAGGCGTTGGGAGAATGCTTCATTATAAAATTTGTCCAATAGTCAGTTTTTGGGTTTGGTTAATCTGTACAGGGGTTAAAGGTTTTGCACCTGGCCATTGCAGTGAGGTCAAAATGATCACTGAATCATTGCCGCATGCCACATGAACACCTTGCTTATCGATGGCAAGAATTTGACCAGGTTGAGCACCTTGTGCATTTTCATTCGATAATTTTGAATTCCATACACGCAGGTTATTCGTTTCATCAAGCTGAATAAATGCCACAGGCCATGGGTTAAATGCACGAATATTACGGTCAATTTGAACAGCGTCAATCGACCAATCAATTTTAGCTTCAGCCTTAGAGAGTTTATGTGCATAAACCGTAAGTGCTTCGTCCTGCACTTCCCGGGCAGCTAAATACTGTTGTAATTTTTCTTCAGATTCCAGTACCGCTACAATTGCTTCAGCACCTTGAGCAGCCAGTTTATCATGCAGGCTGGCTGAGGTATCTTCTGCAGTAATTGGACATAAGGTTTTATACATCATGTCACCAGTATCCAGCCCGGCAGCCATTTTCATGATGGTCACGCCAGTTTCGTGATCACCTGTTGCAATTGCACGTTGGATCGGCGCAGCACCACGCCAGCGTGGCAGCAGTGAACCATGAATATTCAGGCAACCATATTTAGGCGTATCCAGAACCACTTGCGGCAAAATCAGACCATAGGCAGCTACAACCATCACATCGGCATTCAACGCTTTTAACTCAGCCTGAGCAGCAAGACCTTCTTCAGTTGAAGACTTAAAATGAAGTGGCTGATATACCGGAATGTCATGTTCAAGCGCCAGCTGTTTCACAGCAGAAGCGGTAAGTTTCTGACCACGGCCGGCTTTACGATCCGGCTGAGTATAGACCGCCACAATTTCATGATCGGTTTTGAGAAGCGCAGCCAATGCAGTTGCTGCAAATTCTGGTGTGCCTGCAAATATGATTTTCACACATGAAATTCCAAATAAACTTGGCAGCTATTATAAGCTAAAAGCCAAATGGCCGCCTAATCTACAATGCACTTAACTGTTACAGCGATTATAGATTCCTACTTTTAATTAAATTTTATATAAAAAAAACTCATGCAAATTCTAAAAATTATTCATGAAAGTTTTGTATTGTCCGATCCATGATGGCGGTATAGTAGCTTTATTAAGAGATTTTTATTGTCAGCTCACCGAGACCTCTCTATAGACATTTTTGTCTGCATCTACAACGAATAGGTCATCTTGTAAAACAATGGCTTGTAGTATGATAGGTCTAACATTCGACTGATTTAAGCTCATTGTCAGTATGATCTAGCCAGAGTGAACCTTTTTTGGTTCATTCCAAGCTCAAACTTTGTTGGAAATATAAAATGCCTGACTATCGTTCAAAAACATCGACACACGGAAGAAACATGGCGGGTGCGCGTGGCTTATGGCGCGCAACTGGGATGAAGGATGAAGACTTCGGTAAACCGATTATTGCAGTGGTGAACTCATTCACCCAGTTTGTACCGGGTCATGTTCACCTTAAAGATCTAGGTCAGCTCGTGGCACGTCAGATTGAACAGGCAGGCGGTGTAGCAAAAGAATTCAATACCATTGCTGTAGATGACGGCATCGCGATGGGTCATGACGGTATGCTGTATTCACTGCCTTCACGTGACCTAATTGCTGACTCGGTAGAATATATGGTCAGCGCACACTGTGCCGATGCGATGGTCTGTATCTCGAACTGTGACAAGATCACTCCGGGGATGTTAATGGCAGCAATGCGCCTGAACATTCCAGTGGTATTCGTGTCTGGCGGTCCGATGGAAGCCGGTAAAGTGAAAATCCGTGGTAATGATAAAGCCATCGACTTGATCGATGCCATGATCGTCGCTGCAGATGATAACTATACTGATGAAGAAGTGGCTGAATACGAACGTTCTGCATGTCCAACCTGTGGTTCATGTTCAGGCATGTTCACTGCGAACTCAATGAACTGCTTGACTGAAGCATTGGGTCTATCGCTTCCAGGTAACGGTTCAACTTTGGCAACTCATGCGAACCGTAAAAAACTGTTCGAACGTGCAGGTTCTCTCATTGTTGAACTGGCAAAACGCCATTATGAACAAGACGATTACAGCGTATTACCACGTTCAATGGTGACTAAAGCTTCGTATGAAAATGCCATGACTTTGGACATCGCAATGGGTGGTTCAACCAATACCGTTCTACACTTATTAGCTGCTGCAAACGAAGCGGGTGTGGACTTCACCATGGATGACATCGATCGTCTATCTCGTAAAGTACCAGTGCTTTGTAAGGTCGCTCCTGCGAAGAATGATGTACATATGGAAGACGTGCACCGTGCCGGCGGGATCATGTCGATCCTCGGTGAACTAGATCGTGCAGGCCTGTTAGATACCTCTGTTGGTACGGTTCACGAAGCAACATTAAAAGATGCTTTAGATAAATGGGACATCATCCGTACTGAAGATGAAGACGTATATCAATTCTTTAAATCAGCACCAGGTGGCGTACCAACCCAGACTGCATTCTCACAAGACCGTTACTACTCACGTTTGGATGGCGACCGTGAAAATGGTGTGATCCGTAATGCAGAACATGCATTCTCTAAAGACGGTGGTCTGGCTGTACTTTATGGCAACATCGCGCTAGATGGTTGTATCGTAAAAACGGCCGGTGTAGATGAATCAATCCTGAAATTCAATGGGACTGCACGTGTATTTGAAAGCCAGGATTCTGCGGTAGACGCGATTCTGGGTGGCAAAATCACAGCAGGTGATGTGGTTGTGATTCGTTACGAAGGCCCACGTGGTGGCCCTGGTATGCAGGAAATGCTGTACCCAACCAGCTACCTGAAATCGAAAGGTTTAGGTAAGGAATGTGCACTGTTAACAGACGGCCGCTTCTCTGGCGGTTCATCAGGTCTGTCGATTGGTCACGTTTCTCCAGAAGCGGCTGAAGGCGGTGCGATTGGTCTGGTTGAAGATGGCGATCGTATCGAAATCGATATTCCAAACCGTACCATTCACCTGGCAGTAGATGATGCGACCATGGCCGCTCGTCGTACAGCACAGGATGAAAAAGGCTGGCACCCAGTGGAAGACCGTCCACGTAAGATTTCTAAAGCTTTGAAAGCTTATGCAATGCATACCACAAGTGCTGCAAAAGGTGCGGTACGTGAAATCTAAGCTGTAAATTTTTATAGCGCGAAAAAGCACTCCAGATGGGGTGCTTTTTTATTCCTTAGCGATTTAAACTTAAGTAAAACACCTAAACTTTCAATAAAATCAATGGAGAGAGGGCTTTAGATACTTAAAACCGATAAAGTCTTGAAAAAAGTATGTGTATACTAAAGCGACAGTATCAATGCAAAAGTGATTACACGCATGTCCATGAAATTTATTAGCCGCTTTGTGGCAATTTTAGCGCTCATTATGATTTTAGCTGCACTGAGCATTCAATTTTTCTTTGATCCACATTATACCGTCGTCTTTTGGATCTTAGCTGTTCCTGTGATTTTGGCGGCTCCGATTCTGGCATCTGTGGTGTTGGCTTCCAATGAAGAACTTGGTCTGCATCAGGTGAATTAAGTACGCCTACACTAAAAATTTATAAGTAATTGATTTTAAATAGTGTAAAGATGAATCTAATCAGAAATCATCCCATGACTGATTTACAGTCTCAGTAAAAGGCCCGGCTTGAAAAGACCGGGTCTTTTATTATGTATGGCAACTTCGTACTTCAAATACTCATCTAAGAAAATAAAAAATAACTGAGTCAGATACACAGAGTCTTACTTTTATGTCGAGATTGCTTTCTATACAATCGGATAAAACCTAGCCAATATTTAGGCTTCTCAAAAATTACACTCAGGACGAATAAAATGAGTAAAGACAATATCCGAGAACATTCCGCGCCTGTTTATGAAGGCATTGAAAATGCACCGGCCCGATCCATGATGCGTGCCACCGGTTTTCAGGATGAAGACTTTACTCGTCCTTTTATTGGGATCGCTTCGACCTGGGCCAATGTCACTCCCTGCAACATGCATATTGATGGTCTGGCGCGTACAGTCGAGCAGGGCGTTAATGCTGCCGGTGGTAAGGGGATTATCTTCAATACCATCACTATTTCCGACGGGATCTCCAACGGGACTGAAGGGATGAAATACTCCTTGCTGTCGCGTGAAATTATTGCCGATTCGATTGAAGCGGTGGTCGGTTGTCAGGCCTATGATGGCGTGATTGCGATTGGGGGCTGTGACAAAAATATGCCGGGCTGCATCATGGGCTTGGCACGTTTAAACCGTCCAGGTCTGTTTATTTATGGTGGCACCATCAAGCCGGGTGAAGGGCATACCGACATGATTTCGGTATTTGAAGCGGTGGGTCAGCATGCCAAAGGCGAAATTAATGCGATTCAGGTGAAACATATTGAAGAAGTGTCTTTGCCAGGGCCGGGTTCTTGTGGGGGGATGTATACCGCGAATTCTATGGCCTCTGCGATTGAAGCTCTGGGAATGAGCCTGCCGGGTTCCTCTGCACAGGAAGCGGTGTCTGAAGACAAGCAGATTGACTGTGCCCGTGCTGGTGAAGCAGTGATGAATCTGCTCCGTCTGGATATCAAGCCACGTGACATCATGACCAAAGCGGCTTTTGAAAATTCAATTAAAGTATTAATTGCATTAGGTGGATCAACCAATGGTGTACTGCATCTGTTAGCCATGGCGCATACGGCGGGTGTGGAGCTGAGTCTGGATGACTTTGTACGAATTGGAAAAGAGATTCCTGTTGTGGCCGATGTCCGCCCATCCGGTAAATATCTAATGTCAGAACTGATTGCTATTGGTGGGATCCAGCCATTGATGAAACGCATGCTGGATGCCGGTATGCTAGATGGTTCCTGCCTGACTGTGACTGGAAAAACACTGGCAGAAAACCTGGCCGATGTAGAAGATTATCCAGAAGGTCAGCAGATTATTTTGCCATTCGACAAGCCAGTGAAAAAAGACTCACATCTGATCATTATGAAAGGCAACCTGTCACCGAATGGGGCAGTCGCCAAAATTACCGGTAAGGAAGGCCTATATTTCAAAGGACCGGCACGGGTGTTTGAAGGTGAACAGGGCGCGATGCGCGGGATTCTGGATGGCGAAGTTCAGCCAGGTGAAGTGGTCGTGATTCGCGGTGTCGGGCCTAAAGGTGGGCCGGGTATGCCGGAAATGCTGAAACCGACTTCTGCTATTATTGGTAAAGGTCTGGGGGATTCAGTCGCACTGATTACTGATGGCCGTTTCTCAGGTGGAAGTCATGGTTTTGTGATTGGTCATGTCACACCAGAAGCCTATGAGGGTGGTCCGATTGGTCTGGTGCAAAATGGTGATGAAATTTCCATTAATGCGGAAACCCGTGAAATGACCTGGCATATTTCGGATGAAGAGCTCGCTGCACGTCAGGCGACTTGGGTAAAACCAAAACCAAATTATACCCACGGGGCACTGGCGAAATTCGCCAAACTGACTTCTGGGGCGGAGACCGGGGCTGTAACTGACCTAAATCTTGAAATCTAAAGTCTTAGAAAACATTGAACATTTGTTGCTGACTTGATATAAGTTTTGCACAAGACTTATATCAGGTCATAAACATCCTCATAATAGGATGTTGAATAAAACGATCCTGCTGGCAAGGGCTGGCATGACAAAATCTTTTCGAGGCACTTCTCATGTCCCTGCTACGCCGTTGGTTTGATCCAATCCGATCGAGTTGGTTTTACCAGAAACCAGTTCGTCAAACGGTGTTATCTATTGAAGATGGGCTGAGCATCCATTTAAGGCTCGATGATGTGTATAGCTATTTGGCTGTACAGCTTTTACCCCAATTAGAAGAAATATTAAGCCCAGAATTATTACCGCTAAAAGTTGTGATTTCACACCAAAGAGCAGAACCACCCAATCAGATGTCTTTTGATGAATGGCAGCATTATTGTTTAAACGATGCCAAGATTTTATCTAAACAACATCGTTTTAGTTTTCATGAAACACCGGTTGTACCAACGCCAGAATCAATACAACAAGCCGAAACGATTTTGCGACATACACCACTTCGTGGGCAGGACTTTTTATATTTACTCGAAGACGTTTTCCATATGCTGTGGCAACAGCAAACAGGCAAGCTCAAAACCTTATATTCAATGGCGAGCCAACGCCATAAAGCGCAAAATTTCCCTGAGCGAATTTTTGATGACAGTCCTATTTTAGCCAGCTATTTTAAATTTGGTGGTCGTCAATATCATGCTGTGGATGATCTCTTACGGTTAACACGACGCTTAAAACAACAAAAACTGCTGACAGGCAATCCGATTTTTCTCATCAATCATATTGAGTGGCGTGAGCATCTGATTAGTGATGCTGAAGAGCTGAATGAGATCCAAGCACTTGATCCTGAATTGGATTTATATATCGCTTTAGAAGATCCGATTTCATGGCTGTTATTGGCATATATCAAAGAAGAATTAGCGGATTTTTATAATATTCATCTTAATGTTTATCCACTGTCTTATCGTGGACGGGATGGTTTTGATTGGAGTTTGGCGACCCGACTTTCCAAGCGAACGGAAGTTAAATTTACGCCGTTTTGTCGTCCCACTGCGAATTCAATCGAGCCGATGGCAAAATTATTTTATAGCGCGCCAGAAGAGCAACGCATTGATGTAATGTACAAAATTTTGGAAGCGGTCTGGACCAAAGGAAAAGATTTATCTGCAGGTTCACATTTTAGTGCATTGCAGGCAGAGCTTGGCATTGAGCACGTAATTCATGAAGATATTCAAGCCAAATTAAAAGAAAATGATGTACTTTGTGAAATGAAGTCACAGCCGAATTTCCCTGTCCTTGAACTACGCATCGATGGACAAAGTTTTGTATTTAATAGCTTATATCGCGTATGGATGATTGAAAGTATTTTCAGTAATGTGTTAGAAGAAAAGTATAAGAGTGATAATTTAAACTGAAAGTGAACCAAATAAAGATGAATAAATCAAAAGCTGAATCATTACAACATGCTCGCCAACAGATCGATGCCATTGATACAGCCTTAGTTGAGTTGATCGTGGCACGTCAATTTTATGTTGATCAAACCACACGTTTTAAAAAGACTGAAACCGACTTGCAATCACCTGATCGTATGGAACAAGTGGTTGAAAATGTTCGTGCATTGGCACAGCAGCAGGGGATCGATCCTGATTTTGTAGAACATATTTATCGTGAAATGTTTAAACATTTCATTCAACGTGAACTTAAAGAGTTTCGTCCTTAAACTTAAAAATAAAAGTCGTTCAGCATTGTCCTGTCATTGAGCCTCAAGATTTGCTTGAGGCTGGCTACATAATTCCCTGATTTTTCTTTTTGCGACCTTTCTATAGCATGTGCCTAAATGATTTTAGGGCGATGGAATGATTGCATTTGTCATCGGCGTATTTGCGCTAGCTGGGTTAATTAAAGGCACCATTGGTTTAGGTTTACCTGCGGTTTCGATGGGTTTACTCACCATGGTGATTAGTCCCTTTCAAGCAGCCAGTCTGTTAATTATTCCTTCGATGGTGACTAACTTTTGGCAGTTGTTTGCCGAAGGACGTGTACTGAGTTTAATTCGTCGTTTTTGGCCATTATTAGTGGGCATAATTATTGGTTCAGTGTGGAGCATTTTTCCAACATTGGGCCATAGTGAATTTCACAGTGAGGCATTACTTGGAGGCATGTTGGCACTCTATGGTCTCTATGGATTATGTGCCAAGAAGATGCCAAATTTAAGCCGACACGATAGATGGTTAGCACCTATTATCGGCTATTTAGGTGGTGCGCTGACCGTTGCCACAGGTGTTGTGGTAATCCCCGTTGTACCTTATTTGCAAAGTTTACATTTGAAACGCGATGACTTGGTGCAAGCATTGGGTCTGGCATTTACCACATCCACACTGTGTTTAGCATTTTTCTTGCAGCAAAATCCACTTGCTGATCAACCAATAGATTATACCTTGTCTGCAATTGCTTTAATTCCCGCGTTGATCGGGATGGGTTTAGGTAAAAAAATCCGTTATCGTATTCCCGAACAAAAGTTTAGAAAGATCTTTTTCGTGGGTTTAATTGCACTTGGTCTTTATATGATTGCGCATCAAGTTGGCTGGATTTAATTCAAGATCTTTTGTGCATCGCTTGAAAGTAAAAATTGACTGAAATGCTGGTAAGCGGTACTCAGTTCATCAAAGTTTTTTGCTGCCAGCAATAACTTGCGATTTGCCCAATTGCCCATGAGTTGAATGGATTGAAACGCATAGTGCTTTGAGAGACGTTGCGCTGCACGTTTGGGCATAATGGCAATGCCTACACCATTAGCCACGACTTGCGCGATTGCAGCAAAGTTTGGGAGTCGGAGTCGATATTGAATATCGCAATGCAGCAGTTGAGCTTGGGCTTCGATAGATTGCTGCAAGGAATGATATTGCATTAAACCGACAAAAGGAAAATGCAAACAGTCTGCAAGTTGTAATGAGTCTACTTGACTGAGTTCATGTTGAAGTGGACAAATTAATACTAAGGGATCTTCTGAAAAATCCAGCGTTTGTAATTCTTTTGCTTGGAAAAAACTGGAAATTAGCCCGAGTTTCGCTGTGCCAGAACTTAAAGCCTGAATAATGTCATTGCTTTCCGCTTCTTTTAAATTAATTTGAATATTGGGATTGTTGACTAAATATTGAGGCAGCAATAAAGGCAAATATTCGCTCTGTGCCGATGAATTGCACCACAGGGTAATATTGGAATTGAGACCTTCCTGAAAAGGGGTCATGGCATGCTGAAGCTGTTGCCCTTGTTGTAAGATGGCTTGTGCATGTTCTGCAAAAATCTGACCTGCAAAGGTGAGTTTCACTCCGCCCGCATGACGGCTAAACAAACTGACCCGATATTGTTGTTCTAGTTTTTTAATCCGTTCACTGGCAGCTTGTAATGAAATATTGGATTGCGCCGCGCCTTTGGTCAGACTACCTGTATCGACAATATTTAAAAATAGACGTAAATCAAAAAAATCTAAACGCATGTGCGCCAGCCTAGTGAAAGATCAGTTCTATCTTAAACTAAAACGCGTAGGATAAAAAAAGCAGCCCAAAGGCTGCTCTTAAATATCAATCTAATCTTTATTTTTTATCGGCAAGGCTAAAGAACCAGTTGAGAATCAGTGCTGCAAACGTTGCTGTACCAATACCACCTAAGTTAAAGCTACCGAAAGTTAAAGCAAAATCACCTGTACCTAAAATAATAGTGACCGCAGCAACCATCAGATTTTTGTTTTGTGAGAAATCGACTTTATTTTCGATCCAGATTTTCGCACCGGCAATGGTAATTAAACCAAAAACCACGATTGAAGCACCAGTCAAAATAGCGGTTGGAATGGTGTGAATAATGGCACCAAATTTAGGTGATAAACCTAAGAACACCGCAAATACACCGGCAACTGCAAAGATGACAGTAGAGTAAACACGAGTGACTGCCATCACACCGATGTTTTCACCATAGGTAGTCATACCCGGTGCACCGACACCGCCAGCTAAAGTTGTGGCAACGCCATCTGCAACAAAGGCTTTACCAATATGTGGATCAAGGTTTTCACCTGTCATTGCACCCACAGCTTTAATATGACCTAAGTTTTCTGCAATTAGAATCAAGGCAATTGGTGCAATGATCAGCACTGCATTGATATCAAACACAGGGGCATGGAAATGTGGAACACCAAACCAAGCAGCTTGTTGTACAGGTAGGAAATTGATTGGTGTACCGTGTCCCATCACATTACTGAGCAGGTAATACACGATATATGCGAGCAATAAACCAACCAGCAATAATAGACGTTGTAATAAGCCACGGGTAAAGACAGCAATTGACCCCATACAAAGGACAGTCACCAAAGACATCCACATGTTGAAGGTATTGCCCATCACGTTTTTCACAGTTACAGGTGCAAGGTTCAGACCAATAATCATCACGACCGCGCCTGTCACAACAGGTGGCATGAGTTTTTCAATCCAACGGGTACCCGTTGCCATGACTAAGAAGCCCATCAGTGCGTATAAAATACCGCACACCATGATGCCGCCTGCAGCAACCGCAATATTCGGGTTAAAGCCATTACTACCGGCATAACCTGTTGCGGCAATGACCACACCAATGAAGGCAAAACTTGAGCCTAAATAACTTGGAACACGACCACCTGTCATCAAGAAGAACAGAATGGTACAAATCCCTGACATTAAAATGGCAAGGTTCGGGTCAAAGCCCATAAGAAAAGGCGCAAGAACGGTCGCACCGAACATTGCGAAAGCATGTTGTACACCCAATATTACTGTTTGTGCGGGTGGTAAATACTCTGCGGTACCTACAGGTCGTGCATCGATATCGCCCGTATAGGGACGCCACTTGGGAAACCAATTGGTCATAAAGTGAGCACTCAAAAGATAAATTGAGCACATCATACTCCTGTTTTTCCTAAGATTTAATCACTCTAGTAAAAAAAATGTTCAAATTAATTGTCTGACTTTATTTGTTTTTTTACCGTATGGTAAAAGTTTTGATATTTTTAAAATAGCTTTAAATCATAGGATTAAAGGGATTATCCATGATTTGTGTCATCATAAAAAAATCTGATTTTAGTTATATATAAAAGAATTGATCTAAAATGAATGATCAAAAAAAAAGCACATCCTCAAGATGTGCTTTTCAGATGCTATAGAAAATTAGCCTGTATTACGTAAACCTGCTGCAATTCCGGCGATACTGACCATGAGTGCATGATCGACAGGCGTATGTTCCGCTTGTTGTTGCAGTAAGTAGGCACGACGACGCTTCATCAATTCAGCTTGTAATAGATGTAGCGGAAGTAAATAGGGTTTACGGACTTTCATCGACTGATCCAGCACACCATTACTGCTGAGTAATTTCGATTCACCTTTTAGAGTCAGCAAGGTTTGTACAGCATCTTGTAGACGTTGACGGAGTTCCTCACCCAAGGCTTTTAAGTCTTCATCCTGAGTGAGATGAGATTCGTAATACAGCGCAACATGACGATCGGCTTTTGATAAAACCATTTCGAGCATATCAATTAAGGTTTGGAAATACGGCCATTCAGTGAGCATTTCATCTAAGATGGCACGTTGACCTTGATCCAACACTTGATTTAAAGCCGCACCTGTTCCAAGCCAAGCTGGAAGCATCAAACGAATCTGTGTCCAAGCAAAGACCCAAGGAATGGCACGTAAGGATTCAATTCCACCACTGACTTTACGTTTGGCTGGACGTGAACCGAGCGGCAACATTTGCAGTTCCAGCTCAGGTGTTACAGTACGAAGGTACTTCACAAAATGAGGATTATCCCGCACGGTTTGACGATATACCTGTACCGATAAATCAGTCATGCTGTACATCAAGTCACGCCATTCTTGTTTCGGATTTGGTGGTGGTAATAATGTCGCTTCTAAAGTTGCTGCGGTATAAATTTCAAGGTTCTGTAGAGCAATCTCTTCTAAACCAAATTTAAAGCGAATCATTTCACCTTGTTCAGTGACACGAATCGCACCAGAAATCGATCCCGGTGGTTGTGAGAACAATGCCTGTTGAGTTGGCGCACCACCACGACTGATTGAGCCACCACGACCATGGAACAGGGTTAATTTCACATCATGTTGTTTGGCAACAGCAGTCAATTCTTCCTGCGCACGATATTGTGCCCAGTTTGCAGACATAAAGCCGGCATCTTTGGCAGAATCTGAGTAGCCAATCATGACTTCATGTTTGCCCTGAATATGCTGTTTGTACCAATGCATATTAAACAAGGTCGACATGGTGCTTGCTGCGCCGTCTAGGTCTTTTAATGTTTCAAAAAGAGGGACCACACGCAGCGCATGCTTAATGCCTGCTTCTTTTTGTAGTAAGAGTACGGCAAGGACATCACTCGGATGCTCTGCCATAGAAATAATATAAGCCCCTAAAGATTCACTTGGTTGTGCAGCCAAAGTGCGCATGGTGGCAAAGACTTCTTGAACATCAGGATGCTCAATTAAACTGCCTGCAGGCTCATTTAAATGTTTAGGCAATAACGGACGTTTGCTTTGTAATTCTTGTAGCAAGAAGTTTTGACGTGCTTGTTCGGTCCACGTTTCAAAGTTACCTAAACCTAAATATTCAGTAATAGCTGAAATGGCTTGGCGATGGCGACCTGATTCTTGGCGAATATCGAGTTTTAACAGTTCTACGCCAAAGCTATTCACACGATAAATAAAGTCGAGCAATTTGCCATTGGCAATTTCAGGTAAGTTGCATGCAATGAGCGAACGATAGCAGGTGAGTAGTGGCTGTAACAGTTCATCTTTGGTTTTAATCACTAAACGATCATCACTATCACGGCCTGCCAGTTTTTCGGCTAACCAATGACGGGTTGCTTTTAAACGTTGGCGCGTGTCACGCAAGAACTCACGGTAAGGTTCAGGATGTGCTTCAGGTAATGCATTTAAGATTTCATCGCTGCATTGTTGAATAGATAATTCCCAACGTAAGTCTTCAATATCACGTAAATATAAATCGGCAGCTTTCCAGCGAGACAGCCATAGGACTTCTTGCGTGATCTTATGTGTGACATTTGGATTACCGTCGCGGTCACCGCCCATCCATGAAGCGAAACGAACAGGCGCAACATCAAGCGGTAAAGTTTTACCGCATTGGTCTTCGACCATGCCATTTAATTCACGAATGAACTTCGGTACGGCATTCCAAAGGGTTTGCTCAATGGTCGTGAAGCCCCATTTTGCCTCATCTACAGGTGTAGGGCGATGCTGACGGATTTCGTCGGTTTGCCATGCAGAAGTAATCAGTTGTTTGAGTTCAGCAAGCACTTGTGCGCGTTCACGAGGAGTCAGTTTTTGCTGATCACACTTGGACAGGCAATCATTGATGCCATCATATTTTTGAATCAGGGTACGACGACTGACTTCAGTTGGATGTGCAGTCAGTACCAACTCAATTTTTAGTTCACAGATTTGTTTGAATAATTGTTCTGAGGAAATATCTTTGGCTTTAAATTTTTCAAATAATGGTATCAATGGATTTGGTGATTCGCTATTTTCATCGAATTCACTTTGGCGACGACGGCGCACGACATGATATTGCTCTGCAATATTGGCAAAATTCAAAAAGTGCGTGAAGGCGCGGGTGAGCGGCAAGATTTCATCATCTTCCAAGCTTAAAAAAAGTTGCTCAAGCTGTTTTTCGGCTTCGACTTGTCCATCTCGTGCACCTTTGGCCAAAGCACGAATTTGTTCAACCTGATTAAACAAATCCTGACCCGCGTGTAACTTTAAGGTTTCACCGAGTAAATTACCCAGTAAGCGGACGTCTTCGCGTAGTGGCGCATCAATCTGTTGAATCATTTTTATACCCTCTGGTGCTTGCTTTGACTATACCGCGCTTGCATGGCATTCCAAGCCGTTTACAGACAAAAGTCGGACATACTTTGTCTATAAAATAGCAAGGCAAAGAGGATTTGCGTGAAAAATGTTGGAAATTTAAGCGATTTTTATCTGGCTGGATAGCGAAGTAAGAAGATTTCGATACTGTCCTGAATAATCTGCTGCTTTTCCTCAGGCGTAGGCACGGCTTTTACACCGAGTAAAATCTTTTGATGACGAAAACCAAATAACAGTGAGCCTAGCAATTCGATTTGTTGTTCGACATCTGCAACTTGAATGAAATGATAGTGCTGTGCTTGTAATAAAAACTGTTTCCACATGTGTTGCAGTGGCACATGTGCAGCTTGATAAAACTGCTGTACCAATGGATTCTGCTGCGCAGAAAGTTCCATTAATAATAAATCCAGTTTAATGGCTTCAGGTAAATGCACCATATCCATCGCCAATTCACATAAGTCATAAAAGGCTTGAGCAAAATTGGAATGTTCATTCAACTGAATAGGTAAAGTATGCAAAATAGAAGCACAGGTTTCTTTAATGGCACAGGCAAATAAGTTGGCTTTATCCTGAAAATGGTTATACACCGTCAGCTTGGTCACGCCTGCATCTTTAGCAATTTCATTCATGTTCGAGCCATGATAACCATGGCTTAAAAATGCATTTTTCGCAGCGTCTAAAATGCGCTGTCTCTTTTCAAGATCTTTCGGTCGTCCGGGTGTGATTTGCACATTTTTTCCAAAAAAAATAAATAGGGTCATTGTTTTAAGATGAGTTTAGTAATTAATGTACCCGTGAGTATATTAATTAAAAAATCACCAACTTAATATACTTCAATAAAACAACCCAGACAAAAAGAAGAGATAAGAGTGAACAGTATGAGCACGATTCATCAGGCAATCACAGGGATGATTATCGTTTGCAGTCTAACCTTATGGGGATGTAGCAAAGATAAGACCGCAGTAGAACAGGAAGTTCCATTTGTCATGGTGAGTCAGCCTTCTGGTTCACATACTGAGCAAAAAAGTTATGCAGGCGACGTACAAGCCAAGCAACAAACAGCATTGGCTTTTCGCGTTCCGGGACAGATCACACAACGTCTTGTTGATGTAGGGGATCGTGTCAGTAAAGGGCAAGTCTTGGCTATTTTAGATGTCAAAGATGCCCTGCTGCAGAGTAATGTTGCTCGTGCCCAATTGGACAACGCCAAGTCTGCAGCCAAAATTGCTCAAGATGAGCTTCATCGTTTTCAGCAACTTTTACCGCTTAATGCCGTAAGTCGTTCTCAATATGACGCGGTGGAAAATCAATATAAAGCCGCAGCATCCACACTTAAACAAGCCCAAGCCAACTTTGAAGTCAGTCAAAATCAAACCAGTTATAACAAACTCATCGCAACGCAAAATGGGGTGATTACAGGGCGTCATATTGAGGTCGGGCAAGTCGTTGCTGCAGGGCAGGCGGCTTTTGATTTTGCTGTCAATGGTGATCGTGAAGTGGTGATCGGGGTTCCTGAACAAGCAGTGAGTGAGTTTAAAGTTGGACAAAGTGCATGGGTGACACTTTGGTCTAAACCGAATGAAAAGTTTGCAGGCTACATACGAGAAATTTCTCCTGCAGCAGATCAGTCACGTACTTTCCGTATCAAAGTCGCTTTGCGTGAAGGTCATAGCCTCATTCAACTCGGGCAGAGTGCACGGGTATTTTTTGTTTCTAATCGGACAGATATTCTGACCGTACCACTTTCAAGTGTATCGGCTGAAAATGGTCAGGCGTATGTCATGACCGTCAAGCCCGACAATACGCTGCGTAAAGTTCCCGTGACATTAGGTGCATATGGTCGTGACAGTGTGCCAGTCCTTAGTGGTTTAAAAGCAGATGAATATGTGGTGATTGGGGGCATTCATTTATTACGTGATAAACAGACGATTCGCCCGATTGATCGTGAAAATCGTAGCGTGAAAATTCAGGCAGGAGGTTAAATATGAACTTTAACCTGTCTGAATGGGCACTGAAAAATAAAGGTTTAGTGCTTTATTTTATGATTTTGCTGGGCATTATTGGAGTCGTGTCTTACTCCAAACTAGCGCAAAGTGAAGATCCACCTTTTACCTTTAAAGTCATGGTCATCCAAAGTTACTGGCCGGGTGCGAGTGCTAAAGAAGTTTCTTTACAAGTGACAGACCGTATTGAAAAAGAACTGATGACCACAGGACAGTATGAACGCATCATGGCGTATTCGCGTCCGGGTGAGTCGATGGTCACCTTTATTGCCAAAGATAATTTGCGCTCTAAAGACATCGCAGACGTCTGGTATACGGTACGTAAGAAGGTCAATGATATTCGCCATGAACTTCCGCAAGGGGTACAAGGCCCTTTCTTTAACGATGAGTTTGGTGACACCTTCGGTAATATTTATGTCTTAAATGGTAAAGACTTTGATTATGCGACCTTAAAAGAATATGCAGATCGTTTGCAACTTCAGCTACAACGGGTCAAAGATGTTGGAAAGGTCGATTTAATTGGTCTACAGGATCAAAAAATTTGGATTGAAATTTCAAATACTAAAGCGGCTCAGCTGGGTGTACCCATCACCACGATTCAACAAGCACTACAACAGCAAAATGCCATGGCAAATGCGGGCTTTTTTGAAACCGCATCCGATCGAATTCAAGTGCGAGTCAGTGGTGCATTGGCAAGTGTAGAAGAATTGCAGCAACTTCCACTTCACGTAAATGGCAAGACTATTCAACTAGGCGATGTCGCAGAAGTCTATCGTGGCTTTACTGATCCAGCGCAGCCACGTATGCGTTTTATGGGCGAAAATGGTATTGGTATTGCGGTTTCCATGCGTAAAAATGGCGACATTATTGCACTGGGTAAAAACCTGGAAAAAGAGTTTTCACGCTTACAAAAGACTTTGCCTTTAGGCATGCAGCTACAGAAAGTGTCTGATCAACCCGTTGCGGTGAAGCGCTCAATCAATGAGTTTATGAAGGTTTTAGCGGAAGCCGTCATTATTGTACTGCTGGTGAGTTTTTTCTCTTTAGGTTTCCGTACTGGATTGGTGGTGGCATTTTCCATTCCTTTGGTTTTAGCCATGACCTTTGCAGGAATGAACCTCTTTGATGTTGGGCTGCATAAGATTTCCTTGGGTGCATTAATTTTGGCACTCGGACTATTGGTGGATGATGCGATTATTGCCATTGAAATGATGGCGATCAAAATGGAGCAGGGTTTTAGTCGTCTACAAGCTGCAGGTCATGCATGGCGAACCACAGCTTTTCCAATGCTCACAGGTACCTTAATTACCGCAGCAGGTTTTTTACCGATTGCTACAGCAGCATCAAGTACAGGTGAATATACACGTTCAATCTTCCAAGTGGTCACGATTGCGTTACTTGTATCATGGATTGCAGCAGTGGTTTTTGTGCCTTATTTAGGTGATAAGCTACTGCCAGATTTTAATCAGAACCATATTGAAAAAGCCAAATGGTATCAGCGTTTATGGGCGCGATTACGTAAACAACCTGAACCTCAACCGATCGTGCATCATGCGGGTGAGCAACATGATCCCTATCAGACCAAGTTCTATCAGGGTTTTCGTCGGTGGGTGGATGCATGCGTGACCTATCGAAAGACCGTGATTGCAGCCACAGTGGGTATTTTTGTCCTCTCGATTGTGATATTTAAGTTGGTTCCACAGCAGTTTTTCCCACCCTCAAACCGTGCAGAAATTTTAGTGGATTTGAAGCTTGAAGAAGGCGCGTCACTGAAAGCAACCGAAGCTGCCGTCCGTAAAGTCGAAGCCTTTTTGAATCAACAAGACGGCATTGATAATTATGTGGCCTATGTCGGAACAGGCTCACCGCGTTTCTATTTACCACTTGATCAGCAATTACCACAAAACAGTTTTGCCCAATTTGTGGTTTTAGCCTCATCACTTGATGATCGTAATGAAATTCGTGAAAACCTGAGTAATAAAATTCGCTTGCTTCTGCCTGAAGTCCGTACTCGAGTCTCTTTACTGGAAAATGGTCCACCTGTGGGCTATCCATTACAATTTCGTGTATCGGGTGAAGACCTAAGCTTGGTGCGTGAATGGGCACACACCGTTGCAGCGAAAGTCGGTGAAAACAGCAATACCACTAACGTGCATTTGGATTGGGGTGAGCCAAGTAAAGTTATTAAACTCGATATCGACCAAGACCGTGCGCGCTTAATGGGCGTGACCAGTACAGATTTGGCGAATTTCTTAAATAGCTCCATTGCAGGTGCTGCCATTGATCAATATCGTGAAAAGCGTGAATTGATTGAAATCCGTTTACGTGGGGATCAAGCAGAACGTGTGGATGTAAGTTCACTGAGTAGTTTGGCTGTGCCAACATCGCAAGGGACATTTATTCCACTGGCTCAAATTGCCAACATTGAATACGGTTTTGAAGAAGGTCTGATCTGGCATCGTAATCGTTTGCCAACCATTACCGTTCGGGCAGATATTCGTACAGATTTACAGCCTGCAACGGTGGTGAATCAAATCACCCCTATACTTGAGAGTATTAAAGGTCAATTGCCAAGTGGTTATCTGATAGAAGTGGGCGGTACAGTAGAAGAGTCTGCACGCGGACAAAATTCTGTGAATGCGGGAATGCCACTGTTCTTAGCAGTCGTGATGACTTTACTGATGATTCAGCTCAAAAGTATCTCGCGTTCAATTATCGTATTTTTAACTGCGCCGCTCGGTATTATTGGTGTGGTACTGTTCCTGTTATTGTTCAATAAACCTTTTGGCTTTGTGGCAATGCTCGGGACAATCGCACTCTCGGGCATGATCATGCGAAATTCATTGATTTTGATCGATCAAATTGAGCAAGATATTTTGGATGGAGCAGAAACTTGGGATGCCATTATCAATGCCACTGTGCGCCGTTGTCGCCCTATTGTGCTGACGGCTTTGGCTGCTGTCCTTGCTATGATTCCACTTTCTAGAAGCATTTTCTTTGGTCCGATGGCGGTTGCGATTATGGGCGGATTGATTGTCGCGACGCTACTCACTCTGTTTTTCTTACCTGCCTTGTATGCACAATGGTTTAAAGTGAAAAAAATCAACAAAATCTGATAAAGCTGTCATAATATCAGGTGCGAAATACTGAAAAATTCAATATAGTAGCGCCTGATATATTTACAATTTTAAGAAATACGAAGTTGCGATGCTTGGCACTCTCACCACATCAGACAACGAGGTTGATACGGACATGACTCAAGAGACTTTAACCAAACTGCGACGCTCAGTAGCACTGGCTTATGTCTTCATGTTTTTCGCATCTTTTACCTTAGTGTTTGGTGCTCTTGCTTATTGGTTTGCACGAAAAGTCACTCAAATTGATTATGCCGAAGTGTGGTTACAAGCCCAAGCACTTTGGATTATGCGTAATATTGTGATTTACACCTTATTGGTACTGTTCGCTGCACTTTGGTTTATTCCTTTATTTTTCTTTGCTTGGGATAGCCAATTATGGGTAAAAGCATGTACTGTGACTGGGGTTGTATTTAGCTTTATTGCTTTTATTTTCTTAGTGAATGTATGGATCAAAGGTCTATCTAAATTCCTACAAAATAAAGCAGTCTTTTAAAAGTTCAATTTTTTTCAAAAATTCCCCTTGTAAAACTTGGTTTGACCCCAATTTCAAACCACAGTTAAGTATTAAATAAAATTCCGTGAGGAGCATCGCCAGACATGGCTAAACGTGATTATTATGAGGTTTTGGGCGTTTCTAAAACCGCTAGTGATGATGAAATTAAAAAAGCCTACCGTAAGTTGGCGATGAAATATCATCCAGACCGTAATCCAGACAATCCTGAAGCTGAAGAAAAATTTAAAGAAGCGTCAGAAGCGTATGAGATTTTATCCGACAGCGAAAAACGCAGCATGTACGACCGTATGGGGCATCAAGCGTTTGAAGGCGGTATGGGCGGCGGTGGCGGCTTCGGTGGTGGTTTCAGCGCAGAAGACATTTTCAGCCAGTTTGGTGATATTTTCGGTGGTGCATTTGGTGGCGGTGGTCGTCAGCAACAACGTGCGCGTCGTGGTTCAGACTTACGTTATGTGATGGAACTCACCCTTGAAGAAGCGGTGAAAGGCGTCAAGAAAACCATTACATTTACAGCGCCAGCACCTTGTGAAAGCTGTAACGGTAAAGGTTCACAAAATCCGAATGATGTAGAAACATGTAAAACCTGTCATGGTGCGGGTCAAGTGCGTATGCAGCAAGGTTTCTTCTCTGTTCAGCAAACCTGTGGCACTTGTCGCGGTCAAGGTAAAATCATTAAGAACCCATGTAAGTCATGTCATGGTTCTGGTGTTGCAGATCGTCAACAAACCTTGGAAGTTACAATTCCGGCAGGTGTGGACAATGGCGACCGCGTCCGTTTGACGGGTAAAGGTGAAGCGATCCGTGATGGTCAATCAGGTGACTTATACGTAGAAGTTCAAGTGCGTGAGCATGAAATCTTCCAACGTGATGGTGCAGATCTTTATATGGATGTACCTGTATCAATTGCCGATGCTGCGCTTGGTAAAGAGATTGAGATTCCTACGCTTGAAGGTCGTGTGAGCTTGAAAGTACCAGAAGGTACACAAACAGGTAAACTCTTCCGCTTACGTGGTAAAGGCGTAAAACCTGTACGTACTAGCATGCAGGGTGATTTGCTTTGCCGTATTGTGGTGGAAACACCAGTAAACCTATCTTCTCGTCAACGCGAATTGTTGAAAGAACTTCAAGCATCTTTTGAAGGGGAAGAAGGCGGTAAATCTTCACCGAAGAAAAAATCATTCTTTGATCGTTTATTTGACTGATCTTAAAGATATAAAAAGGACGCTGAGGCGTCCTTTTTTAATATCTAGACATATATAAAAATCTCTCATAACACCTCTCATATCTTTTCATTGATTTTTCTGAGATCAATCTTAGCGTTATACAGCAGTTTTGCTATAGTAGAAGCAATTTTGAACTAAACTCAGGACACGTTTATGTCAGCAACACCACGCATTGGTATTTTAGGTGCAGGCGGCCGTATGGGTCGTATTCTTATTCAGGCTGTAAAAGAAGCAGGTTACCAACTTGCAGCTGCAGTAGAGCGCCCTGAAAGCACGCTATTAGGTTCAGACGCGGGTGAACTTGCAGGTGTAGGCAGTCTTGGCGTGAAAGTGGTTGGTAGCCTCGAAGAAGCTGTAAAAGACTGTGACGTTGTGATTGACTTTACTGCACCTGCCGCAACAGTACATCATTTAAAAGTTTGCCGTGAAAACGGTGTCGCGATTGTCATTGGTACAACGGGTCTAAATGACGAACAAAAAGCCTATTTAGAAGAAACTGCAACTGAGACCCCTGTGGTGTATGCAGCGAACTATTCAGTCGGTGTAAACGTTTCAATTAAACTGTTAGAACTTGCCTCTAAAGTGTTTGGCGATACTGTAGATATTGAAGTGATCGAAGCGCATCACCGTCATAAAGTTGATGCACCATCAGGTACAGCACTGATGTGGGGTGAGGCGATTGCTGGTGCGTTAGGACGTGATTTGAAAGAAGATGCTGTCTATCACCGTGAAGGGCATACTGGTCCACGTGAACGTAAAAGCATTGGTTTCCAAACCATTCGTGGTGGTGATATCGTGGGTGAACATACTGCAATGTTTATTGCCGATGGTGAACGTGTTGAAATCACGCATAAAGCAACCAACCGCATGAACTTTGCTTCAGGTGCGGTACGTGCAGCAGCATGGGTGGTGGGTCGTGATGCACGCAAATATGACATGAAAGATGTTTTAGGTTTTAACGATATTCAAGTTTAAACTTTCATCAAAATCCGATATAACAATAGATAAAACTAAAATAAGACGACAATGGAATGAAAAAAGTCATATTTATGGCATGTGCTGTGGCTTTGATTGCCACAGCGCAGGCTAACTCGATCGAGAAAGCAAAACTGAGTATTAATAAAAATAATATTAAAGTATGGACCTTTCAAAATCAGCAAAACCCTGTGTTCTTATACAGAGCTGAAACGACATTTAATGAACCAATTGAACATGCTGTATCACTGATTTTAGATGTCGATAATGCAGTGAAATGGGTGCCTTATATGGGCAGTGTCAAAGTCCTGAACCGTGATGATGTAAAAGGTGATTTTACCTTGTATATGGTGCTCGATTTTCCTTTTCCACTGAAAGACCGTGATTTAGTGGTTCAAGGTAAAATGATTAAAGAAGCCAATGGTCAAATCACAATTAAGAACAAAGCTTTAAAAACAGGCTATCCTTTGAACCCGAACTATGTTCGTTTAACCCATTATGAAGGGGATTGGACCTTCCAAAAATTAGCAACGAATAAAGTAAAAGTCTCCACTTATGGCTATGCCAACCCAGAAGGCTCGATTCCACTGACTTTTGTGAATATGTTTGTACAGCAGCAACCGTATCAGATGCTGCAAAAAATGAAAAAGCAGCTTGCTGCGCAGAGTAAATACGCTCCTTTACCTGAGGTTTTAAAATAAAATTAGGCATCCAATTAAGGGTGGGGTGGAAATTGATAAGCGGTTAGACGTTTAATATCGACTGCTTTGGGTATATTGAGACTCAGCACGACATGGGCTTGAGCTTGAGTTGGATCGACTAAATGGAGCCGAACTTTGGCGTTTTCAGCTTGGATACAGTTGAACTGAAGTTGTTTGGGTTGTGGCATTAAGCGTTGTGCACTTTTCAGTTGTGCAGTGTAATTTAATTGGGTTTTCAACGGATGATCTTCAAGATTAAGTTCATAGTTCGTTAACTGTTGTGTGCTTAAAAAGCCTTGGATCAGGGCTTGGCATATAAAATGTTGTTGCGCATTGACTGATTTTTCAGTCTCATTTTGGCAAGCGGTTAAGAACAATATCAGTGTTAATCCTGCCACTTTTACATATAAATTCATGCGTTTCCCCTTAGATTTTATCTTTTCTTGTATAGGGCAGAGCTTAAATTTGTTAGGCTATTGGGTACAGCTACAAGAAAATTTAAAAAATGGGTACAGCACTTCAATTCGAATACCAACTCCTTGCTGATAGCCTTGCAGAAAAGATACGAGCAGGGGAATTGGTTCAGGGGCAACGACTCTGTTCGATTCGGCAACTTGCGTTGCAACATCAGGTCAGTCTTAATACCGTTAAAAGCTGTTATGCCTTACTTGAAGCACAAGGGTGGATCGAAGCGAAAGAAAAAATTGGCTATTTCGTGAAAGCTCGAACTACTCAGCCCGAGCTCGCATTACCACAACATCCAGATTTTCAAGCATCTGCACGGCAAGTCTCAAATTTAGATCTCCAAATTCAAATCCAAAATGCTGCCATCGATAGTCGATTGATTCAACTCGGTTCAATTCAATTGTCGCCCAATCTTGTGCCGATCCAAGCTTTGCATCGTTCGCTACAAAGAGCGTTAAAACATGCCAAGCCTGAAGATTTTTTATATAGTGATCGCCAAGGGCATTTGAGTTTGCGCCAAGCACTGTCTGAGCATTGGGCAGAGGATGGCTTTTTTATCGCCAGCTCTCACATTTATATTAGTAATGGCTGTATGCCTGCCTTATCGGTGTTGTTACAAAATCTGACTGATATCAATGACGCCGTGATTGTACCGACCCCAAATTACAATGGTCAGTTGCAACTCTTGGCTTTACTAAAACGTAAGATCATCGAAATTCCTGCCAATACTCAAGGCTTTGATCTGGCTCGATTAGAACATGCCATGCAGCAACCTAATGCCAAAGCATGCTTATTGACTGCAAATTATCAAAATCCTTTGGGCTTTTGCTTAAGCCATGAAGATAAAGAAAAAATCGCGCAACTGGCTGCCAAATATCAATGTGTCGTTATTGAAGATGATATCTATGCAGAATGTAGCCATGAACCACAGCGACCTTTGCCGATTCAATATTGGGATCAAGCGGGTTATGTGGTCTATTGTGGTTCAGTGTCAAAGTCATTGTCATCAGCCTATCGTGTTGGCTGGTTTTGCTTACCTGAACGTTTGAAAAATCTGCATCCACAATTCATACTGCAAAATGTGTCGGTGAATACGCCATTGCAATTGGGGCTGACTGATTTAATTCATAGTCGTGCCTATCGGCAACATTTAAATCAGCTCAAACCCATCTTAAAAAAACAACTGCAAGATTATCGAATTTTTATTCATCAAGCCTTTATGGGCGTGGATATCAGAATTAATCAGCCGATGGGTGGATATGTGCTTTGGATTCAAATGCCTGAAGCTATCGACAGCCTTGCCATGTACACTTTTGCGCAGCAACAGGGGATTAATATTGTGCCTGGGATGTTGTTTGGTGAAGAAGCACGTTATAACAATTGTGTGAGATTCAATGCGGGACATGAATTATCAGAGGACATCTGCCAAGCAATTCAATGCTTGGCAGATTGGGTAAAACAGCAGATTAATTGAAATTTAAAAATCTGCTTTTAACACAATACGGTAACGTGCCTGACCTGAATGTAAGCGTTCAATCGCTTCATTAATTTTCGACATTGGATAGACTTCAACTTGCGGACGAATTTGCTTACGTGCAGCAAACTTCATCAGTAAGCGTAAAGTTGATGGTGAACCTGTTGATGAACCCGTAACCGCTTTTGCACCACCAATTAGGGAAATAGCCGGAATCGCCATGGGTTCAAGAGGTACGCCTACAGTATGTAATTGACCATTTGGAGCAAGTGTTGTCATCAGAGCTGACCAGTCTAAACCGACATTGACGGTTGAAAGCAATAAGTCAAAACGTCCACGCAGTGCTTTTAAGGCTGCTGTATCACGTGTATTCACCACATGGTCTGCACCCATGGCTTTCAGTTCATCTGTTTTATCTAAATTCGAGGTAAATGCTGTAATTTCGCAGCCCCATGCTTTGAGTAACTTAATAGCAATATGCCCAAGTCCACCAATGCCAATCACACCGACATGATGGGTGGCTTGAATTTGATGTTGCAGTAATGGCGTAAAGACAGTGATCCCGCCACAGAGTAAAGGACCTGCACTTTCGATATCTAAGTCATCAGGAAGTGGAATCACCCATTGCCAGCCTGCACGTACTTTGTCAGCAAAACCACCCGCATGACCGACAATGGTCGGTGTACCGCCGGTTTCACATTGCACCTGACGACCATCAAGACAAGGGTCACAATGTTGACAGCTTTCCGCAGTCCAACCTAAACCGACGCGTTGACCAATTTCTAAACCTTTGGCTTCACTACCTAAGGCAGTAACTATACCTACCACTTCATGACCTGCCACAACAGGGTACTGCGAAATGCCCCAATCATTTTCAATCACAGAAAGATCAGAATGGCAAAGACCGCAGTATTGCACTTGAATTTCCACTTGATGGGGTTGTAATTCACCTGCATCAAATTGGTAAGGTTGTAACGCTGCACCGGCTGACATAGCCGCGTAGGCTTGAATGATATTATTTGACATGATTTTTAACTCTTATCTGATGGGAGAGGAGGAGTTTTAAAAGTACAGTGATTTTCATGGTCATCGACCATGCCGACCGCTTGCATAAATGCATAGCAAATGGTCGGACCCACAAATTTAAATCCCATTTTTTTTAAGGTTTTAGACATGCGCTGACTTTCAGCACTTTGTGCTGCTGCATCAGCATAATGAGGAACATTATTATTGAGTTTTGGCTGTGCTGCAAAAGCCCATAACCATTTCACAACATCAATCTGTTGTTGCTTGAGCCGAAGCCATGCTTGCGCATTGTCACGAATGGCGGTGAGCTTACCTAAATGTCGGATCAATCCTGCATCCTGACATTTTTCTGCTAATTCAGCATCAGAAAAGGCAGCAATCTCTGCAATACTGTATTGAAAAAAGTGTGCACGGTAGCAATCACGTTTTTTAAGTACAGTAATCCAAGACAGTCCTGCTTGTTGCCCTTCTAAACACAGCATTTCAAACAGGGTTTTTTCGTCATAGACCGCCTGTCCCCATTCTTGGTCATGATAGGCCATATAAATGGGGTCTGATGTACACCAACCACAACGTTGTATGTGCATAGGCGTGGTTTATGCCTTAAAGCTTAAAGTCGAGCCATTGATCAGTTTGGGTATCCCAATAGCTCAGTGCAGCGTGTTCAAGATCGGCAAATGAAATCCAGCTGTCTTTCCCTGATTTATCGGCATAACCAGTACTGATCAAAAGTGCTTCTTCTGTAATTTCCATAATCCAGCCCTGATAGCTCTGACCATTGAGCACGATTTTTTGTTGATTACCTGATTCAGCGAATTCGACCAAACGATTGATCAAGGCTTCTGACATGAAAATTTCCTAAACTAACGTAAATAGGGGTACGGATTGGTTGCACCGCGACCTTTCCCATTTAAATAAATACCATAATGTAAATGTGGTGCTGTATGACGTGCATTGCCTGTATTGCCCACGTAGCCAATTACATCGCCTTTTTTGACATAATCGCCAACCTTAAGACCACGCTTATGCTTGTCTAAATGAGCATAGTAATGCCATACATCTTGCGGACCACGAATCCAAACTACTTTACCACCCAAATTGTTATTCCGTAAATCGGCAACCAAACCCTCTGTGCTGCTCAGCACTTTGGTTCCACGTGGAGCCATAATATCAATACCTTCATGGCTGCGTCCTTGACTGCGTGCAGCACCCCATGTATCACGAAGTTGTTTGGCTTTCACCCCGTCTACGGGAACCGGCAAACGATTGGGCATAGGCATGCGTTTGAGCTTGGCCAATTGTGCCTGAGACAACGTTGCTGGCGGTTGTTGTTTAGAGCTTGAACTGCATCCATGCAGCGTGATGATAAAGAAACATAGGAATAAAGGTGCCCAGCGTATTTTTCTCATCATCCTGATCGTGAAACTGTTGTATTGGGGACACTGACTATGTCATAAGCTCAGGCTTGAAATCAATTTTTTCATGGCAGTTGGAATACCTGCATCAATTGCGGCTTGGGCAGTCATCCACACACCTTCCAGCTCAATGGCAACATGTTCAGTTAAATCGTTTTCAACTTCAAATACTGTCGCCTCGAGTTCCCAAGTAAAATGGGTGAAGCTATGTGAGATATGACCACGTTGAATACTGTTTTTTAAACCGAGGCGTTGGCATGTCGCTGTAAATTCGATCGGTGTATCCATAATTGGCATGCACCATAAGCCACCCCAAAGCCCGCTATTGGGACGTTGTAACCATAAATATTCTTGCTGATGTTTGATCACCAAAACTTGTGCTTGGCGTACGGGCACTGATTTTTTGGCTTTCTTAAAGGGCAATTCATTTTCTAAACCTTGCGCATGCGCTTTACAGTGCTGTTGCATCGGACAATACAAACATAACGGTTTTTTCGGGGTACAGACAGTCGCTCCTAAATCCATAATGGCTTGGGTATAGTCGTGATTGCGTTCAGTCGGACAAAGCTCTTCAGCCAATTGCCACATGGCGCGTTCATGTACAGGTTTGGATAAATCATCTTCTATGGCAAAGAAGCGTGCCAATACCCGTTTGACATTACCATCCATAATCACGCCGTATTGACGTAAACCGAGTGACATTAGGGCACCCGCGGTTGAACGACCAATACCCGGTAATTCAATCCATTCTTTGAGTGTTGTTGGAAATTCGCCACGTGCTGCTACGATACCTGCGGCTTTATGTAGATTGCGTGCACGGGCGTAATAACCGAGTCCTGCCCAGTAGGGAGCAACATCATCCCAAGCGGCTGTACCTAAGTCTTTGACCGTTGGAAATCGCTCGATAAAACGATCGAAATATTGCAGTACGGTTTTGACTTGGGTTTGCTGGAGCATAATTTCAGACACCCAAACTTTATAAGGGTCATCTGCCACTTGCCACGGTAAGTCATGGCGACCGTGAACATCAAACCATTCAAGAAGTGCATCTGAAAATACGAACATGAAATTATTTTAAACCGCGAGAAGAAGTGAAAATTATAGCGGATTTGATGTCATTGAAATGTGAAAAGTAGATAAATAGGAAAGTGTTCTTATAAAAGATAGAGGTGAATGCAAAGTGCATTCACCTACTTTTTCATCGACTAAAATTAATCTTGAATACCCCAGCGAGCATCGAGTTTTAAAGGTTGATTTTCATAACGAGGGATTAAGTGGATATGTAGATGATCTGGTTTTTCATCAAATACTTCACCGTCATTAAATCCAACATGGAAACCTGCAGGCTGATAACGTAGTTGTAGCTCATTACGTGCTTGTTCCAACAGTGACATCATGGCTTTACGCTCTTTATCTGTCAGATCAAAAAATGAAGCCACATGGCGTAAAGGCACAATGACGCTATGACCTTTAGATAAAGCACGAGGTTCCGGCATAATAGCTGCGAAATCATTTTTTGCCATAACGTCGTAATCGTCGACATTGCAATATTCACATCGATGTTCTGTCATTTTATTGTCCTCACTTTATTATCTAATTTGATTTGGCAATTCACATAATTGAACTGTGTATTAGCCTAATTGTTTAGCTAAAAGTTCATACATTGCAGCCAAACCTTGTTCTTCTGCCTGTGCGTTATAAGCTAAATCTACACCATTGGCTTTGGCACGTTCATCAGCAAGTGGGTTACTAAAGCCATGTTTAGCATCTTCAAAAATAATGACTTCATGTTCAACTTCTGCCGCATGCATCTCTGCTTTAAATTGAGCAACATCACCTAGTGATACCATGCTATCTAGTTCACCATGTAACACTAAAATTTCTGCCTGAACTTGACCTTTTTTTGCAGGAGATTGTGCAGATAAGTTTGCATGGAAAGTAGCAACGGCTTTCACAGGCGCATTGGAGCGCGCTAAATCTAGAACAACTTTACCACCATAGCAGAAACCAATTGCACCGATCCGTTCAGCATCCACTTCAGGTTGTGCCACCAATGTCTCAAGTGCTGCAGTTGCACGCTGAACAATGGTTTCAGGTGACTCAAAGGTTTGCATCATCCATTCGTAGGCTTGTGCTGATGTTGTTGTGACTTTTTTATCACCATACATATCAATCGCCAGCGCTGCATAACCATGTTCTGCCAGTTCTCGAGCACGCTGTTCAGTATATTCATTACGGCCCCACCATTCAGGTGCAACTAAAACGCCAGCAACAGGTTTTTCACTGGCAGGGGCGGCAAAATAACCGACTAAGGTTTGCCCATCCTGAGCGGTATATTGAATTTCTCGAGTCTGAATAGCAGCCATGCTGAGCTCCAATTAAATATATTCTGTTCTTTGATTAAAGCATAAAAAATGTGAAAAAAAGGGGTTTAAATACAGAAAATAAAAAGATAAGACAATTTATTTTTATAAAAAAAGAGATGCTTATTTGCATCTCATTTTCATTTAATTTTTAAGCACTTCAATAAGTTCAACATCGAAGATTAATGTGCTATTTGGTTCAATTACATCCCCTGAACCAATTTGACCGTAAGCCAGTTCAGCCGGAATAAAGAAGCGGTATTTCGCACCTTCTTTCATCAGTTGTAGCCCTTCAGTCCAGCCCATAATCACTTGGCTCGTACCGAACTCGACAGGTTGCTGACGTGCAATTGAACTGTCGAAAACTGTTCCATCAATCAAACGTCCTTCATAATGGACTTTGACGCGACTATTGGCTTTGGGTGTTTTACCTTGACCTGCTTGAATGACTTGATACTGTAAGCCTGATTTCGTGGTTTTTATTTCAGGTTTTTTCGCATTTTCTGCAAGGAAAGCTTGACCAATTTTGGTATTATTTTCAGCTTTCTGTTTGAGCTCAATCAGTTCTTTCGCTTCATTTTGACGTTTGAATTGAGTCAAAATCGTTGCCATTTGTTCATCAGTCAGTGTGGCTTTTTCACCGCGACTTGCAGCTTTTAACCCCTTGCTAAAAGCGTCTAAATCCATGCCTTTTAACGTTTCAGCATTACTGCGTCCCATTAAATAACCAAAGCTATAACCGACTTGTTCTGCTTGCGAACTTTTTTGATTTATTTCTGCTGCAAAAACTGCATGTGAACTTAAAAGAAGACTCACTAAGCCAATGTATATTTTCATTCTATGATCTCAAAATAAAGGAGAGCAATGTACTCTCCTTTGTTGGCTGATTATTTAACTTGAATAAGCTCAACATCAAAAATCAACGTGCTATTCGCAGGAATTGTTCCTGGCACACCTTGTTCGCCATAGCCAAGTTGAGAAGGGATATAGAGAGTTGCTTTACCACCTTCTTTCATTAATTGTAGACCTTCAGTCCAACCTGGAATAACTTGATTTAATGGGAATTCGATAGGCTCACCACGTTCAACAGAGCTGTCGAAAACTTTACCATCGACTAACTTACCGGTGTAATGCACTTTAACAATAGAATCAGCTTTAGGTGATTTGCCTGTACCCTCTTTCGTGATGACATATTGAAGACCAGAAGCAGTGGTTTTAACACCAGCTTTTTTCGCATTCTCAGTTAAGAACGAATCGCTTGATGTTTGTGTTTGTTTAGCACTTTCAACTTGCTTTTGTTGCATGTCTTTTTGGAATTGCTCGTAAGCTTTTTGCAATTCTTCTTCTGTATAAGCAGGAGCAGTACGTGCATGACCTTCATGAACACCTGTAATAAAACTGTTGATATCTAGTTCAGGTGGTGTTTGATTCGCAACTTCATAACCTAAAGCATAGCTGATTTTAGAAACAGCAGATGCATCTTTAGATGCTTTACTTTCTTGATTTACAGGATGTTGAGTTGCGTAGTAAACAGGAACTAGCGCAGCACCGCCTAGAATGACAGCGACAGCGATCGGTAAGGCCTTACTCATGTATTATTCCAATAGGGTGTTATCGTTAATGTTGTTTTTAATATTAGCAGAAAATTTTATCTAAACTTGCAGATAAATTTGAAAATCACTTTAGTTTAAGTTGGATTTCTGTGAAATATAAAGATAAAAAAACCAGTCTAAGACTGGTTTTTTTAAGAAAGCTTAACGAGTTAATCTAGGCTTTTGTTAGATTTGTAACCATAAGTATAGTTATATCCGTATCCATAACCATAACCATGACGATATTCTACATCATTCAGAATTACGCCATTAACGCGTACATTGGCTTGTTCAAAACGATTAACAGTAATTTCAATTTCTTTAAGTTGTGTTTTGGCATGGCGGACAATTAATAAATTAACGCCTGCATATTGTGCGATGATCACACCATCTGTAACTGCTAAGGTTGGTGGAGTATCAATTAAAATATGATCATAATGAGGACTCAGTTCATCTAATAAATCTTTAAATTTTTGTGAGCTCAATAATTCAGACGGGTTTGATGGGTTCTTACCACGAGCTAAAAAGAATAAAGAGTCTAGCTGAGTTTTCTTAATAACTTCATCTTTCGATACAGTTCCTAATAATAGTTCTGATAAACCTGTCGTAGTACTTTGATTAAAATACTTATGTAGATAGCCACGTCGCATATCAGCATCGATAATCAGTACTTTTTTCCCACCTTGTGCCAAAATTGCGCCTAAATTGGCAGTAATAAATGACTTACCTACTTCGGGCGATGGTCCTGAAATAGCAATAATATTATTTTTAGCTTCATTCAGTGCAAAATGAATAGTTGTGCGAATACTACGAATGCTTTCAATGGCAATATCATTACTGTCTTTGATTGCTAATAAAGGGATAGTCTTTTTCTTTTTCAAATTTTTAATGCGACTCTCTTGGATTGGTGACCTCGGCACAGTCGCATAAACTGGGAGTTCTAACTCATTTTCAATTTGGGTTGCATCTTTAACACCAGAACGCATCATGTTGCGTAATAGAGCGAGTAAGATACCAAGGAAGCCGCCCACAAATAAAGATAAAACCAGCACAATAAGTTTTTTAGGTTTAATAGGTTTAATCGGCTCTACAGCAGTATCTACAATGCGAACGTTACCAATTTCACCTGCTTTAGCAATACGTAATTGCTGATAAGAATTCAATAAAGAGGTATATAGCTGTTGTTGTACTTCAACTTCGCGATAGAGTTGTAAATAGCGGCGTTGTAAGTCTGGCAGTTGCTTTAACGTATTGTTGAGTTCAGTAATTTTTGTATTGATGGCAGAAAGCTGTGCTTCCATTTGTTGTATGATCGGATGTTCGGATGTGTATTTGGCAGAGGCTTCAGCAACTTTTTGTTCAAGCTGAGTCTTTTGAGTCTCAAGTGCTATGCTTTGACTTAAATAAAGCTCGGATTCTTTCGTGACATCAACCGTATTATATTTTTGACGGAAGGTATTAAACTCACGTTCCGCAATATCGAGTTTGGTTTTTAGTTCAGGTAATTGTTCATCAAGGAATTTCAGTGTTTGTGCGGTTTCTGCCGAACGGCGCTCAACATTTTGTTGATTATATGCCACTAAAATTTCATTAAGCACACGTGTAATATGTTGTTTATCTTCGCCTTGTAGATTTAAGCCAAGGATTCCGGTTAATTTGCCTTTTTCGGCAACAGAAAACTCTTGAAGCAAATGCTCAACTGCTGCAGGTAAAGATCTTTTTTGAACTGTATATTGATTGCTAATTTGATCTTGAGTAAAGATGGCAACCTGCCAAGAGCCTTGGGTTTGAGGGTTTTGGTTAATTAAACCTTTATAAACAACTTGCTCAGTTTTGGGATCAATCAGACTGAATTGATTTTGATTGAAGCTTAAATTGAGCTCTTTATTCAAATAGTCTTGTGGAATATTGAACTGACGGATATCAAAATGTTTCAGATCATCATGAAACTGTACATGGTGTTCTGAATAATCAGTACGATAATCATGAGGGTTAAATAGACGACTAATTAAACTGTTTTCTTTAGAATGGATAACAACATCAAGATTTAACTTTTGAATGGCCTTACCGAGCACCATACGGGACTTCAGAATTTCTATTTCAGCCTGAGCGGGCTGCTTTTGATCAATCATACCCGACAGATCACCGAGTAAAGCTGCTGAAGCCCCTTTATTTTCTTCGACTTGGACGAGTGCATTAACACTATAGGTATCAGGCGTCGTTCTTAGATAAAGTAGGGCAGCAATTAAACTTAAGATGATGCAAAGTGCGATCAGTTTCCATTGAGCGATCAAAGAAAAAAACAGTTCTTTGAGGTCAATGGTGTCTTCAGTCTGGGTATTTTGGCTCATAGTTGTCATTCAAAAATTAAAAATGTGTTTTCCAGTCGTTAACGCACTGTTTAATCAATTGGCAAGTTTCATTAAAAAATTGCTGATCATGTTGATAAGGATCACTAATATTTTGATGACGCCAATGTCCTAGTCGAAATATTTTACCTTTAGCAAAAGGCCATTGCTGTTCTATATGTTGCTGCTGATTTTTGCTCATGACTAAAATTAAATCAGCTTGTTTAATCAGCTGAGCATTTAATTTTTGTGCAATATGCGCATCTATGTTGATGCCATAATCCTGCATGCATTGTTTGGCTTTCACGTCCGCAGGATGACCAACCATGGCAGCAATTCCTGCTGACTGTATATTTAGTTCAGGATAGCTCTCTTTAAAAAAGTACTCAGCCATCGGACTGCGGCAAATATTGCCAACACATACGACGAGAATATTTTTAAACTGCATTACTGCCCCAAACGGTCAAGATTGTAAATCATATTTGAAAAAGGCATCACCTGATTCACAACACGTTGCCAACGTGCTAGACCAGAAGCATCGACATACACGATATCGTTACGTTGCATTTTAAATTGATTGGCTAAACCAAAGTCGCCAATACTGGTCAAATCTAGATGATAAATTTCAGTCATATTGGCTTGATTACTGCTTCGCACAACATAAATTTTATTACGACTCGCTGTTAGTGAATTCAGCCCTAAGCTTTCACCTAAAACATCACTCAAAGTCATGCCTTGTTCACGTAGTGGTAAAGACTGATTTTTACCTGATTCACCCATGACATAGACTTTTTGATTTTCACGGGAATTTACATATAAAGTGTCTTGCGGTTGAATGAGCAAGTTATGCAGAGATAAGCCCATCTTTTCCAATTCAACGCTATTTAAGATATAGCTGCGACCATGTCGAACCAGAGTGAGCGATGCATTATCGCCATATTGGCTATTGACACCACCCGCCATACCTAGGGCTGTGTAGACACTGACAGGTTGATCACTTAAGTAGAATTGTCCGCCTTTCATGACATTGCCTTGTACAGAGAATCGTTGTCCTTGATAAGACAGTACGCGTACAATGACATCAGGTGTTTTCAGGTAACGTGCGAGTTGCGCACGCAATTCTGTATTAACTTGGTTTAATGATTTTCCTGCAGCTTTGTAACGACCAATCATCGGAAACTGGATATAGCCTTGCGAGTCGATTTGAAAACCGTTGGAATTTACACTCTGATCGCTTGAAATATTATTGGTCGGCGGGGTAATTTCTGGATAGGCCCATAAATAAATGGACAAAATATCGCCAACCCCTAGAGTATATTGTCTGTGCTGTTTTTGAAAAAGATGAGCGAGTTCTTGTGGGTTGGTTTGTGCTGGTTGTACTGCATAAAGATTATCTTGAGTCAGCTTAATGACATTAACTTGAGTGCCAGCATCTGTTTGATATAAACCTTCGGTTGGTAAATCATAGGTTTGCAATCCAGACGTGATTGCACAACCTGTCATCCCTAAACCCAGTGCCAACAATAAGCTAAAACGATAATAACTCACTCGAAATCCTATGTTATAAAAATAATGACCTGATCGTTATCGACAAATCTATCTGACTAATCATTCGATACACTCGGATTTTATACTAAGTTGTTAGATAAGCCTAGGTAAGATCCGCCCTTTATCAATGATCAGATTTTAATAAAATGAAAAAAGATCATTTGATATGAAAATTATACAAGTTATCAAAAATAATAAATCATGAATATTTTTATAGATTTATATTTTCCAAATATAGCCTTATTTAATCAGCTAAGTAAATGTAAAAAATTAGTAAATCCGCTGATATCGAAATTCTGCTATATTATGCCTTGTCCGCGTAGAGGACATTTTCATTAAAATCATGTAAGGCTATCACATGCTGTCCATCTCTGAACTTAAAATTGCGATTATCGGATTAGGTTATGTCGGATTACCACTGGCGGTAGAGTTTGGTAAGGAAGTTCCTGTCGTGGGCTTTGATATTCATCAAAAACGTATTGATGAATTACGCAGTGGTGAAGACCATACTTTAGAAGTATCTCCTGAAGAATTAAAACAAGCTACACATTTAACTTATAGCTCTCAGCTTGAAGATCTCTCTGACTGTAACTTCTTTATTGTCACTGTGCCAACACCGATTGATGAATATAAACAACCCGATTTAACACCACTCGTCAAAGCATCACAAAGTATTGGCAAGGTACTAAAAAAAGGCGATATCGTGGTCTATGAATCAACGGTATATCCTGGTGCGACAGAAGAAGTCTGTATTCCTGAACTTGAGAAAGTTTCAGATTTAAAATTTAATGTCGATTTCTTTGCAGGTTATAGCCCTGAACGGATTAACCCAGGCGATAAGCTGCATCGTGTCACCAATATTCTGAAAATTACTTCAGGTTCTACGCCTGAAGTCGCTGACTTTGTTGATGAAGTTTATAACTTGATTATTGAAGCAGGCACACATAAAGCAGCAAGCATTAAAGTCGCTGAAGCCGCCAAAGTCATTGAAAATACCCAGCGTGATGTGAATATTGCGCTGATCAATGAGCTTGCTGTGATCTTTAATAAAATGGGTATCGACACAGAAGCTGTGCTTCAAGCCGCAGGTACCAAATGGAACTTCCTACCATTCCGTCCAGGTCTTGTGGGTGGTCACTGTATCGGGGTTGATCCGTATTATTTAACCCATAAAGCACAGTCGATTGGTTATCACCCGGAGATTATTTTGGCGGGTCGTCGTTTAAATGATGGGATGGGTGCTTATGTGGTGACGCAACTGGTTAAAGCGATGTTAAAAAAACGCATCCAAGTTGAAGATGCCAAAGTGCTCATTTTGGGTTTAAGTTTTAAAGAAAACTGTCCTGATATTCGTAATACCCGAATTATTGATATCGTCAATGAACTCAAAGAATATCATATCGATGCTGATGTTTATGATCCGTGGGTGGATGCTCAAGAGGCACAGCATGAATATGGCATTCAGCCAATTTCAACTTTAGAAAATGGCAAATACGATGCCGTAATTTTGGCAGTGGCACATGAACAGTTTAAAGCTATGGGTGCAGATGCGATCCGTGCTTTAGGTAAAGCTGAACATGTGCTCTATGACTTGAAATATGTGTTATCTCAAGCCGAATCTGATTTGCGTTTGTAAGAGGACATACCCATGAATCAATATCAACAGGTATGTGAGCAACTTAAAGCCCAACCAAAAACATGGCTTGTGACTGGTGTTGCAGGCTTTATCGGCTCAAACCTTTTAGAAACTTTGCTTAATCTCGATCAAAAAGTCGTAGGGTTAGATAACTTTGCCACAGGTCATCAGCATAATTTGGATGAAGTGCAAGCTTCAGTGACTGCTGAACAATGGGCAAAATTCTGCTTTATTGAAGGGGATATTCGTCAGTTTGCAAATTGCCAAAAAGCCTGTGTTGGTGTGGACTACGTCTTGCATGAAGCGGCACTGGGTTCAGTGCCACGCTCAATTGCCGACCCAATCACCACCAATGACACCAATATCAGCGGCTTCCTCAATATGCTGACTGCAGCACGTGATGCCGGTGTTGCAAGCTTTACATATGCGGCAAGTAGCTCAACTTATGGTGATCATCCTGCATTGCCAAAAGTAGAAGAAAATATTGGTAATCCATTGTCACCTTATGCGGTGACCAAGTATGTCAATGAACTCTATGCCGATGTATTTGCACGTGCGTATGGTTTTAAAGCGATTGGTCTACGTTACTTCAATGTGTTTGGTAAACGCCAAGATCCAAATGGTGCTTATGCAGCAGTGATTCCAAAATGGACGGCATCTATGATCAATGGTGAAGATGTCTTCATTAATGGTGATGGTGAAACGAGTCGTGATTTCTGTTTTATCGACAATACTGTTCAAGCCAATATTTTGGCGGCGACCGCATCAGATGAAGCGAAAAATCAGGTTTACAATGTAGCAGTCGGTGACCGTACCACACTGAATGAATTATACCGTGCGATTCAAGTGGCACTTGCGGAAAATGATGTGCAGTTTGATCGTGAACCGGTGTACCGTGATTTCCGTGCAGGGGATGTGCGTCACTCCCAAGCGAGCATTGCCAAAATTCAGCAACATTTGGGTTATGCGCCTGAGTTTAAAATTGCCGAAGGCATTCAACTGGCGATGCGTTGGTACGTGAATAACTTAAAATGATCTTAAACAGATGATTGCGAAAATCTTCGCAAAGTATCAGTCGATTGGGCTGATTACCTTAAGTTTACTGGCAGGTGCGATAATGACATTTATCGCACTTCCTGTTTTAACGCGCCTTTATTCTGTTGCGGATTTTGGTGCATACGGCATTGCCTTAGCGATTGTCAGTGTTTTATCCACGGTGGCGAATTTACGTCTGGATCAAGCTTTATTGGTTGCTGAGGAGCAGGATAAAAAAAGCCTGATCTTTGAAGGGGCGGTGTTCTCTATAGCAATTGCCATGATCAGTGGCATTGTCATCAGCGTGATATTCAATGTTGAAATGGCAGGGGCGGTTGCCACAGGTGTGCTTGCCAACACCTTGATTCAAAGTCTTTATAATTATCAATTTTCCGCACACAAAGAATATTTCTGTGCAGGTTTGAATATTTTTAGAAGTGCGATTGTGGTGTTGGTGCAACTCTCGTTGCCATTCGTGATGCAGATCAGCTTGGTGAATAGTTATAACGTCAGCTCGATTATCATGATTGTGGCAGTATCGATTTATTTACTAAAATATCAGTTGTATCAAGTCAGTTGGCAGGCTTTTAAACATTATAAAGATTTCATTTACGCCAATACACCGCATGCCTTACTAAATAGTTTTTCGCATAACTTGCCGTACTATGTGGTATCGCATTTTGTCGGTGTGCAGGCGATGGGTTTTTATGCCATTGTCGAGCGAACTTTACGTGTGCCGATCAATCTGATTTCGCAAACTTTGCGTCAGTTCTTTATTCGCAAATTTAAAACCACGGATTCCAATCAAAGTGCTTTAAAGGCGAGTGTACTACTCAGTCTGGTTTCACTACCGTTATTTGCCGTTTTCTTTATCTTGCCTGAATCGCTGTATTTATGGATTTTTGGCAGTGAATGGGTCGGTATTTCAAGCTATTTCCAAATTTTAGCTTTGGGCTATTGGGCGATTTTCTGTAATCCGCCTAGCTCGGCTTTTTTAATTGCCAAGCGCAACAGCCAAGTACTATTTAAACTTCAAATTGTGGAACTGATCATTAAGTTTGCATTATTTGCAGGGCTATATGTTTTATTTGAGAATAAAATTTATATGCTGTTGGCAGTGCCGGTGGCACTCATCATCTATAACTTTGCCATTTTATATGTGGTGTGGAGAAACAAAAACTGATGTTTTTTAAACTCTTAAAACTGATGAATTGGTTCACTGCACAATGTCGTCAGCAATTTTATAACCTGGCTTTTGGCACCAAATTTCGCTATTTCGGTAAAGGCTGTAGCGTGGATATTGGTGGACAAGTGAAGATCGGCAACAATGTTTATATTGGCGATTACGTCAGTCTCATCGTGGAAAAAGGTGCGGTGCTTGAGATTGCCGACAACAGCTTTATTGGTGAAAATTGCTATATCAAATGCTTTGGTGGCAAGGTGGTGATTGGTAAAGATGTCAGCATCAATTCCAAGTCCTATATTAATGGCTGTGGCGGTGTGACGATTGGCGATAACACCCGTATTGGTACGCAAAGCATTATGATTGCCAGTAATCATAAGTTCGGTGAGCCTGATCTTTTGGTCAAAGATGCGATTACCAAACTCGGTGTCAGCCTCGGTGAAAATATTTGGCTAGGTGCACGGGTGACGATTTTAGATGGTGTCACTATTCCAAGTAATAGTGTGATTGGTGCCTGTAGTTTAGTGGCTAAACCACTGGATGATGCAGGTGTGTATGTCGGTAGTCCCGTGAAGAAAATCAAAGATCTATAAATAAGGTCATCATGCTGACTTTGGTGCGCATATCTTCAAGCGCATTTTCAGCGTAAAATATTCAGCGATTTTTCCTCCTTTTTAGAACCTGACATAGGTCATGTATATGGCATTTATTGTTTCTGCTTTTCGACAGTTGTTTGATTTGGCTTATTTTATGGCCAAAGGCAGTGTGGCATATGCACGTAAAAAGGGTGTTAAAGTCGGTGAAAACTGCCGAATTTATATTAAAAATTGGGGCTCAGAACCATTTTTAGTCTCTATGGGTGATCATGTCACCGTGACCTCAGGCGTAAAATTTATTACCCATGATGGCAGTACCTGTTTGGTCAAAGATGCCCAAGCTAAGCGCTATCAACGCTTTGCTCCGATTCAAGTCGGCTCGCACGTCTTTATTGGTGTAAATAGCATTATTATGCCGGGCGTGAGTATTGGCTCCAATGTGGTGATTGGTGCAGGTTCAGTCGTAACCAAAGATATTCCTGACAATAGTGTCGCCATTGGTGTACCAGCCAAGGTGGTCTCGAGCTTTGCCGATTATCAAGCCAAAATTCAAAGCACTTGCGCCAGTGATAGCGACTTGGTCGGGATCACCGATTATCAACAGCGTGTTGAACGTGCTATGCAAGTGCAGCAGCAAAAATCCTCTTAATTCATTCTCCCCACATTTTAGGTTGTTCTATGCTGAATAAAGTCATGTTTTTCTTGCCAACTCTAGGCGGTGGCGGTGCGGAGCGTACCGTGATCCAACTGGCAAATAACTTGGTACAGCAAGGCCGTGATGTCGATGTGGTGGTCTGTGATTTAAGCGGTGAAAAAGCCAAATTACTGCCAGAAGTCGACGCTAAAATTCAGCTCATCGACTTAAATTGCGGTCGTGTTTTTCGAGCGATCACGCCATTAAAACAACTACTCAAAGCCGTGCTTTATGATGCGGTGATTGCCACCCAAAGCCACAGCAATATCGTCTGTGCTATTGCAAAACGTTTGGCAAAAAGTCAGAGCAAACTCATTTTACGTGAAGTATCGACACCCTCGAAAAATATGAAGCTGACGGGGCTGAAAAAGTTTGTCTTTAACCGTTTGGTGAATTGGACGTATCCCATGGCACAGCAAGTGGTTTGTGTCTCTAAAGGCGTAGAAGCCGATTTTCGTGAATATTATGCTTATAAGAAAAATAACCTGAGCACCATTTATAACCCTGTGCTGGATGATGCTTATTTTGAAAAGCTCAACGCCCCAGTCTCGCACAAATTTTTCAATGAGACCAACAAGGTCATTTTGGCGGTTGGGCGTTTAACTGAAGCCAAGAATTTTGGTTTATTGATTAGAGCATTCCATGAATTGCATCAGATTCATCCTGAAACCCGTTTGATTATTTTGGGTGAAGGCGAGTTACGTAGTGAGTTTGAAGCCTTAATTGCTGAACTAAATTTAACAGACGTGGTGGATTTACCTGGTTTTGATGCCAATCCCTATGCCTATTTTAAATATGCCTCGCTGTTTGTTTTAAGTTCGAATTGGGAAGGTTTGCCGGGCGTGTTGATTCAGGCTTTGGCATCCAAAGTCAAAGTGGTCAGCACCGATTGCCCAAGTGGTCCACGTGAAATTTTAGACCATTCCAAGTTTGGTTTATTGGTTAAATGCAATGATCAAACAGGTTTAACCCAAGCGATGCAAGAAGCGATTTTTGCAGAGTATGTACACTATTCAGATGCCGAATTTGATGCGCATATTCAGCAGTTCCATAAACAAACTGTGTTGAAGCAGTATTTACGCATGATGGAGTCTACATCATGAGCAAGCCATTGATGGTACATGTCATCACCAACTTTGCAGGCGTCGGCGGTGCCGAGATGATGTTGGCACGCCTGATTCAATATACGGAAGATCAGTATCGGCATGTGATTATTAGCTTGATGAAAACCTCTGAGGTGTATCAAAGCACTTTAGATCGTTGTCAGTCACATTATGCCTTGGGTTGGAATGGTTTAAATACACTGGGTACGATTCAAAAACTGCGTGGACTACTCAAACAACTACAACCCAAAACCGTGCAATGTTGGATGTACCATGCCAATGCTTTAACTAGTTTAAGTGTCATTGGCTTAGCCCAAAAGCCAAAAGTGGTATGGGGGATTCATCACTCGCTTGCGTCCCCAAAAGACGAATCGATCAGCACTAAAATCGCACTCGGTTTAAGTAAGGTTCTATCTAAACAACCAAGTGCGATTATTTACTGTGCGCATTCATCCAAACAGCAACATACTGATTTTGGCTTTAAAAATGCCCATCAGCATGTGATTGCTAATGGTGTATTTCTCGATAAATTTCAGCCCAATTTACAGCTAAATCAGCCCACTGTAATTGGTTTTGCAGGGCGTTATCATACCGCAAAAGGTTATCCGTATTTGTTTGAAACCATGGGCTTGCTCAAAGATGAAAACATCATCTTTAAAATTGCGGGTGGTGGGGCAAGTTTAGACAATCCAGATGTTAAAGCTTTATTTGAACAATATCAGTTAGATGCTAAAAAGGTTCATCTGCTTGATCAAATCTCCGATATGCCTGCCTTTTATCAATCGATTGATGCATTCCTGATGACCTCAATTACTGAAGGTTTCCCGAATGTGTTGGTTGAAGCGATGGCATCAGGTTTGCCGTGTATCAGTACAGATGTCGGCGATGCTAAATACATTGTACAGGATTTAGGCAGTATTGTTCCGCCACGTAATGCCCAAGCCTTGGCAGAGGCGATTTTACAATATGCACAAAAAACTGAAGCAGAAAAACAAGCCTTAAAACAAGCAACCCGTGAACGTGTTGAACAGAATTTCAGTATTGCGACCGTTAGCCGTCAATATATGCAGGTGTGGAGCCAACAGGCATGAAATTTTTAATGATCAGTAGTTTTTTGCCGTCGGTGCTGAACTTTCGTGGCAAATTATTGGAAGCTATTCATGCACAAGGCTACGAAATTCATATTATGGCGCCTGAATTCGCATCATTCCCTGAAGAACAGCAAAAACTAAAAGCACTCGGCTATCACTTGCATGAAATTCCGATGCAACGCACTGGCACCAATCCACTGGCGGACTTAAAACTGCTTAAAAACCTGTATCAGCAGATTCGTCATATTCAGCCAGACTATGTGCTGTCCTATACCATTAAACCGGTGATTTATGGTACGCTCGCATCATGGCTTGCCAAAGTCCCGCATCGTTTTGCACTGATTACCGGTCTCGGCTATGCCTTTCAAAATGTCGAATCAGGCAAGCGTAGTCTGTTTCAAAAAATGGTACATGGCTTATATGCCCAAGCCTTAAAACATAGTGATAAAGTCTTTTTCCAAAATCCGGATGATTTAAAACTGTTCCAAGACATGCACTTGCTTGAAGCGAATAAACCGACTGTGGTGGTGAATGGCTCAGGCGTGAATGTACAAGACTTTGATGTCATGCCATTACCGAAAAATGCACAAGGTCAGGTTAAAGCGTCATTCTTACTCATTGCACGATTGCTCGGTGATAAAGGTGTGCGTGAATATGCGGAATCGGCACGGATTATCAAAGAAAAGTATCCTGAAGCGGAATTTCATTTGGTCGGTTGGATTGATGATAATCCATCTGCGATTGCCCAAACTGAACTGGATGAATGGATCGCCGATGGTCGCCTGAAATATTGGGGTAAACTCAGTGATGTCCGTCCTGCTATTGCGGAAAGTTCGGTCTATGTATTGCCGTCTTATCGTGAAGGCACGCCACGTACCGTATTAGAAGCGATGGCAATGGGACGAGCGGTCATTACCACCGATGCACCGGGTTGTCGTGAAACGGTATCCCATGGTTTAAATGGTTATTTGGTCGGAGTAAAATCAGTCGATGATTTGGTACACAGCATGCAATATTTTATTGAAGATCCAAAACTCATTGAGCTTATGGGGCAACGTTCCCGTGAAATTGCCCTCAATAAATATGATGTGCATCAGGTAAATAAACATATGCTGGGTGAAATAGGAATTTCAGCATGATCAAACGTATTTTAGATATCACCATTGCATCGACTGCTTTAATTCTACTGTCGCCTGTGTATTTCATCGTGGCACATAAGGTGAAAAAGAATTTAGGTTCACCTGTACTCTTTCGTCAGGTACGACCGGGTTTAAATGGCAAACCTTTTGAGATGATTAAGTTCCGCACCATGAAAGATGCACTAGATGCTGAGGGCAATCCATTACCCGACAGTGAACGTCTGACCCCATTTGGCAAAATGCTTCGTGCCACCAGTCTCGATGAAATGCCTGAAATGTGGAACGTGATTAAAGGCGATATGAGCATTGTTGGGCCACGCCCATTACTCATGGAATATTTGCCTTTATATAATGAGCAACAAGCTAAACGCCACAATGTGCGTCCGGGCATTACTGGTTATGCACAAGTGAATGGGCGCAATGCGATTTCATGGGAAAAGAAATTCGAACTCGATACATGGTATGTTGAAAATCAATCGCTATGGCTCGATTTTAAAATCATGCTCAAAACCATCAAAAAAGTCATTACCAAGGATGATATCAGTGCCGAAGGCGAGGCAACCATGACGAAATTTACCGGCACACCGGAACAAAAATAATGACAACACTCTATGCGATTTATGGTGCTTCAGGTTGTGGACGCAGTCTGATGCCTGTCGCGCGTCAGCAGTTGACACGTGAACAAGATCAATCTGAAATTGTCTTTATTGATGATGCTTTAACAGAGATTGGTGAGGTGAATGGTCATCGTGCCATGAATTATCAAGCTTTTTTAAATGAATCAGCATCTAAAAAATACGTACAAATTGCGATTGCCAATAGTCGTGTACGCGAAAAAATCGCCCAGTGTTTAGAAGTGGATGGCATTCAGCTTTGGTCAATCTCTGCCGATAACGTCATTTTGATGGATGAGGTCCAAATTGCGGAAGGTTCTGCTTTAAGCCCATTTGTCACCATCACCTCCAATATTAAAATTGGCAAATGCTTCCATGCCAATTTATATAGCTATGTTGAGCATGATTGTGTGATTGGGGATTTCGTTACTTTCGCACCAGGCGTAAAATGCAACGGCAATATTCATATTCATGACCATGCCTATATTGGCGCAGGTGCCATGATTAAGCAGGGTACCCCCGATCAGCCTTTGGTGATTGGCAAAGGTGCGATTGTCGGCATGGGTGCCGTGGTCACCAAAAGTGTCCCTGCCGGTGCAACAGTGGTCGGTAATCCTGCGCGGATTGTCAGCACTTCACAGCAATAAGTTTTAGGAAAATTCCATGTTAAACAGTGCATTTGAGCCTTGGCCAAGCTTTACCCAAGCAGAAGCCGATGCGGTGTCTAAGGTCCTTTTGTCCAATAAAGTGAATTATTGGACAGGTCAGGAATGCCGTGAATTTGAAAAGGAATTTGCACAGTTTGTTGGAACAAAACATGCCGTTGCCGTGGCAAATGGCACAGTGGCACTGGATTTAGCCTTGAAAGCTTTAGGTATTGGTGCAGGTGATGATGTGATTGTCACCTCACGGACGTTCTTGGCTTCAGCAAGCTCGATTGTCACTGCAGGTGCCAATCCTATTTTTGCTGATGTGGAGCTCGATTCACAAAATATCTCACGCCGTACCATTGAAGCGGTGATCACGCCAAAGACCAAAGCCATTATTTGTGTGCATTTGGCAGGTTGGATGTGTGATATGGACCCGATCATGCAATTGGCCGAGGAAAAAGGCATCTTCGTGATTGAAGATTGTGCCCAAGCGCATGGTGCGATGTATAAAGGCAAATCCGCAGGTTCAATCGGTCATATTGGCGCATGGTCTTTCTGCCAAGACAAGATTATGACTACCGGCGGTGAGGGCGGTATGGTCACCACCAATGATGAACATCTTTGGAAAAAAATGTGGTCATACAAAGATCACGGCAAAAATTTTGATAGCGTCTATAACAAGCAACATCCACCAGGTTTCCGTTGGTTGCATGACTCATTTGGCACCAACTGGCGCATGATGGAAATGCAAGCGGTGATTGGTCGTTTGCAACTGAAACAAATGCCTGAATGGACAGCAAAACGTAATGCCAACATGGCACGCATCCAAGAGGTATTTGAACATAGTCCTTATTTTACAGTCGCTAAACCATCATCTGATTATGTGCATGCAGCCTATAAATGCTATGTGCAAGTCAATGTTGATGCTTTGCCTGAAGGCTGGTCACGTGATCGCATTATGGCAGAAATCAGTGCGCAAGCGGTACCATGTTTTAGTGGCTCATGTTCAGAAGTGTATTTAGAAAAAGCCTTTGATGAGACATCGTGGCGTCCAAAAACACGTTTAGCCAATGCGAAAGCATTAGGTGAAAGCAGTCTGATGTTCTTGGTGCATCCAACACTATCTGAACAAAGCCTACAAAAAACCGTAAATGTGATTCAAAACGTGATTGCCAAGATTCAAGCCTAAAACAGCGTATAATCACAGCGTGCTTTTTCAGCCAAGATAACTGAGCCTCAATGAAAGATTTTATTCGTTCCATTGCATCTTTACCGCGTCGCCAAAAACAAGTGGTTTTGGTGACCATGGACATGTGCATGTTGCCACTGATGATGTGGCTGGCATATGCCATTCGTTTGGCACATCCAAATGTTAGCGTGATGCAAGGACTTGAGGCTTGGTATACCTATGTTGCCATCGCAGGTGTAATGATTTTCGCTTTGCTCGGGATTTACCGTGCCATTGTACGCTCATTTAACGAAGATTATTTACTGCGTATTTCGGTAGGTACATTTATTCAAATTGTGGCGTTGTATGCCATCAAAAAATTAGATGTTGCTTTTATCCCGATGAGTATTCCACTTATGTACGGCTTTATGCTGTTTTCCTACATGTGGTGGAGTCGTGCGGTGATTCGTTATGCGACGCTTAAAACTTTTGCTAAAAAACAAACTCGTAAACGTGTGGCGATTTATGGGGCAGGGCTTGCAGGACAACAAATTGCGGCAGCCTTAAACCGTTCTGATGATTATCTACCCGTATGTTTTATTGATGATAAAAAATCACTACGTGGTCAGTCTTTAAGTGGTTTAAAAATTTATTCACCAAAAAAAGCCCAAAAAAAACTCGGTAAATTTGGCATTGAAGAAGTTTTACTTGCTATGCCATCGGTAGGGCGTGCACGCAAAAAGGACATTATTGAATCCTTTGAAGCGACAGATGTGAAAATCATGGAATTACCGGGTGTGACACAACTCGTTGATGGTAAAGTCAAAGTTTCTGATATCCGTGAAGTCGACATTATTGATTTACTTGGTCGTGACCCTGTACCACCAAAACCTGAGCTGTTAGAAAAAAATATTAAAGATAAAGTGGTGATGGTGACTGGGGCAGGGGGGTCAATTGGCTCTGAGCTGTGTCGTCAGATCGTCAAGCATCAGCCTAAAATGCTGGTGTTATTTGAGATGTCCGAGTTTGCTCTATATTCGATTGATCGAGAATTGCAAACTTCTGATGTACAGGTGATTCCAGTTTTAGGTTCGGTAACCAATCAAGTAAAATTGGAACGTATTTTGCAACAATACAGCGTGCAAACGGTGTATCACGCGGCGGCTTATAAACATGTGCCATTGGTGGAAGCCAATCCTTTTGAAGGGATTTATAACACTTCGATTGGTACGCAGCGTAGTGTCGATGCTGCAGTAGCGCAAGGTGTAGAAACATTTGTGCTGATTTCAACGGATAAAGCGGTACGTCCAACCAATGTTATGGGTGCTTCAAAACGTATGGCAGAGTTGTACTGTCAGGGTTTAGCTTCGACGAATCCGAAGACTCAAATCAGTATCGTGCGCTTTGGTAATGTTTTGGGTTCATCGGGTTCGGTTGTACCCCTGTTTAAAAAGCAAATTGCCCAAGGTGGTCCAGTCACTGTGACCCATCCTGAAGTGACACGTTACTTTATGACCATTCCGGAAGCTGCTCAGTTGGTCATCCAAGCAGGTGCAATGGGCAAAGGTGGTGATGTATTTTTATTGGATATGGGGGAATCGGTAAAGATTGTTGACTTAGCCCGACAAATGATTCGACTCAGTGGTTTTAAACCCGTTGATGAAAATGGGGTGGGGGATATTGAGATTCACTTTACAGGGCTGCGTCCGGGTGAAAAGCTGTATGAAGAACTATTGATTGATGCGGAAGGGGTAGAAAAAACTTCACATGAACGAATTTTAAAGTCTTTTGAAAAATACTTTGATTACATTGAAATTTATGAAATATTGATGCAATTGGACAAGGCTTCTACCACTCAATATGATTACAATCTAGTGTTTAAAATATTAAACCAATATGTAGATGGTTATAAGAATAAATAAAAAGAAATTCATTATTATTAGAGTTCTTTCATAAGTCATTTTTTACTCAGCTCCATGTTGTAGACTCCAGCAATTAAATTAAATCTTAAGCCCAGTCTTTTGCTTCGATTGCGATATCGCTCGGTAAGGATTTTGAAGGTTTTCAAACTGCCAAATACATGCTCAATCCCAATTCTTCTTTTATTGATTTCTTGATTGTAGACTTTTAGTTCGGGATGTAATTTGCAGCGCTTCTGTAAGCGTCCGCTGAACACACCTTATGAATTCATCCTATAAGCCTTAATTTAGTCCCCACTTAAAAACAAGTGGGGACTAAAATTTATGACTACAAATCACCAGACATCCATCGCATCTCTTGCGAAAAAACGAAGAACATACAGTGCTGAATTTAAACAGCAGATCGTTCAGGCTTGTAAAGCACCGGACGTTTCAATTGCTTCGGTCGCTTTGCAACATGGATTGAATACAAATCTTGTATCCAAATGGATTCGCTTAATTGATGGTAAGCCAGGGAATGATCGCTCACCACTACCGAATAAACCTGCATTTATTGCCTTATCTTGCTCTGCACCATTAGATCCTACTCCTACTGACATGTTAACGGTTCAAATTACTTTACCCCACTCAAAAGTAGAAATTGGCTTGAAATGGCAAGTATCAGAAATATCTGCTTTAGCAGAATTACTCAAGGCACTTGCAACATGATCCGCATTGATGAAATCTGGCTTTCTACCCAACCTCTGGATATGCGAGCAGGGATGGATACTGTCATGGCTCAGGTGGTGAGAGCCTTTGGCTACATTAAACCGCATTGTGCTTACCTGTTCTGTAATAAACGTGGCCATCGCATGAAAGTGCTGGTACATGATGGACTGGGCATCTGGCTGTGTGCCAGGCGGCTGGAACAGGGAAAATTCCACTGGGCGCAGGTTCACCAGGGTGAAAGCATGGCGATCAGTCCGGAACAGTTACAGGCACTGATCCAGGGTTTACCTTGGCAGCGCATTGGACGACAGCAGGTGGTCACGATGCTCTAAACCAAGCTCGGCTATTCTGCCATCCTCCAAACGTTCTATTTCCTCTGCGTCATGACCTCAGGCATACTGCGGTCATGAATACGCTGCCTGACTTAAGCCAACTGACCCATGAACAACTACTGGAATTCACCAGACAGTTGGCTCTGCAGCATCAGTCTCTGGCGCAATCAAATCAAGAATTGGATGCCAAAGTTCAACACCTCTCTGTTCTCACTCAAAAATACGAGCATGAACTGGCGCTGTTTAAAAAGCATAAATTCAGCAGTAAAAACGAACATCTCACAGCAAAACAAATCCATCTATGGGACGAAGCGGTCGAAGAAGATATCGCAGCCGTTGATCAGGAATTAGAACGATTAAATGCAGATAAAACCGATGCAGCGACACACAAAGCCACAGTCAACAAACCTAAACGTCGACTGCTGCCGGATCATCTACACACCATCCGTATTGAGCATGAACCTGCATCAACCCAATGCAGTTGTGGCTGCCAGTTACGTCGTATCGGCGAAGATGTCAGTGAAAAACTGCATTTCAGACCGGCACAGTTCTATAAGGAACAGCATGTGCGTGGCAAATGGGTCTGTGATCAGTGTGACACCCTGACTCAGCAAGCGATGCCCGCCTATGTGATTGATAAAGGCATTGCTTCACCTGAATTGCTTAGCCATGTGCTGGTGTCAAAGTATGCCGATCATTTGCCTTTGTACCGTCAACGTCAAATCTTTCTACGCGCAGGTGTTGATCTGTCTAGATCAACGTTATCTGACTGGATTGGCCGCTGTGGGGTGGAACTGGAACCTCTGGCCAATGCCTTAAAACAGGTGGTACTGCAACAGCAGGTGATCCATGCAGATGAAACACCGGTGACGGTCATGCAGATGGGTGAAAATGAGAAAAAGCCCAAAAAAGGTTATGTCTGGGCCTATGCCAGCACACAGTACAATCCAGTTCAGGCAGTGATCTATGACTTTCAAGATAGCCGTTCTGGCCAGCATGCTGAAGACTTCCTGAAAGGCTGGCAGGGTCATTTGGTCTGTGATGATTACAGTGGTTATAAAGCACGCTTTAGATCAGGTCAGGTCATTGAGGTGGGCTGCATGGCACATGCACGTCGTAAATTCCATGAACTACATGTGACCAAGAAAAGTCAGGTCGCTGAACAGGCATTAGTGCTGATTCAGAAATTATATGCGATAGAAGCAGAATTAAGAAAAAAGACGGATGGTACAGCGGAAGCCCGCTGCGAATACCGACAACAGCATAGTCAACCGGTCATGCAACAACTATATGAATGGCTCAACCAACATCAGCTGACGGTGCCATCGAGTTCTCCAACCGCCCGGGCGATCAATTACAGCCTAAAACGTTGGCCAGCCTTAAGCCGCTATCTGGATGATGGCAATCTACCCATTGACAATAACTGGGCAGAGAACTCAATGCGTCCCTGGGCATTGGGCCGTAAGAACTGGTTGTTTGCAGGTTCGCTGCGCAGTGGACAGCGAGCGGCAAATATCATGACTTTAATCCAGTCAGCAAAGCTGAATGGGTTGGATCCGTATGCCTATCTCAGTGATGTGCTGAAAAGGCTGCCGACGCATAAAGCGACCCAAATAGAAGAATTACTGCCACATCGCTGGAAATCCAACTCAAATTAAAAAATAGGCATGGGGTTCAGCGGACGCTTACGCGCTTCTTTGCTTTAAGAGGCAATAAGCTATTTGGATACACTGCGTAAATCCCTTGATAGCCTTTATCTGCAAGGATAAAAGACCCTTTAGGAACCTGATTTAAATTGCGTTTGAATAGCTCGAAATCATGTACAGCACCACGACTCGTGCATAAACTCAGAACTTGCCGAGTTCTATAATGGATAATGGCTTGAACTTTAAAAGTATGTGCCTTCTTCTTGCCACTATAGCTTTTCTTCTGTTTTTTTAGGTCTTTGTATTGGAATTTCTGTGGCATCTACGATCACCACATTCCAGTCGATACCTTCGCCTTCAGGCAAATTCTTCGGTAAATTGAATAGATTGGACTTGATTAGACAATCCTCTACATGGCGAACGATTCTTGAAGCAGTAGGCTCTGACACGCCATAACTTGTTGCGACATGGAATAAAGTTCGGTATTCACGCCAATAGCTCAGACAGAGTAAAACCTGATCTTCTACACTTAACTTAGGTGGTCTACCTTTAGTCGGGACATGCATTTTCAGTTGTTCAACCATTAAATCAAAGGTTGAAAAACTGATGCCTGTATATCGCTTAAACTGTGTTTCAGAAAGCTTCTTCAAATCGATGTATTTCATCCGCAGATGGCTTTGTTGCACAAAGATTTGAAATGTAAAGCGCCCCTAATTGAGCTAAATTTAAGGCGTAACTTGGGTAAGTGGTCGACCTAATTCCGTAAATCTGTTAAGGAATGCTACACGTGCATGGATCTCATTCACTTGGCTATCAAAACTCCTTGCACTGAGTTTATCTCCTAATAATTTGATGCAATGCATCTTAGTTTCAACCAAACTTCGCCGATGATAGCCTGACCATTTTTTCCATAGTGTCCTGCCTAAACGTTTAATTGTTCGAAGTAATTCATTTCGCTCTAGGGAGCTACTCTTTGTATCTTTCCATGGTTTCGCATTTTTTCTAGGTGGAATCACCGCATGCCCTTGCCGATCTGCAATGACCTGACGGCATTGCTTGGTGTCATAAGCTCCATCGGTATAAACAGAGTCAATCTGCTCATCTTGTGGAATCTGATTAAGTAAATCACCAAGCACCTGTGAATCACTGACATTATTGGTTGTAAGCTGAACTGCTCGTATTTGTAGGGTTTTAGCATCTATACCAATATGAAGTTTACGCCATTGGCGACGATATTCAGGTCCATGTTTCTTGCGCTTCCATTCGCCCTCACCTAGAAACTTCATGCCTGTAGAGTCCATGAGTAGATGCAGCCCATCGCTACTTTTTTGGTAGCTGATTACAATATCAATATGCTTTTGTCTTCTACAAAGCGTGGTGTAATCTGGAGCTATCCAATTTAATCCGCAAAGTTTAATCAGACTTTGCACAAAGCCAGTAACCATACGTAAAGACAGACGGAATAAGGATTTAATCATTAAGCAGCATTGGATGGCTGCGTCGGAGTAGGTTTGATTTCGCCCTTGTTTGCCTTTTGATGGAGCATACCATTGCGTAGCAGGATCAAACCAAATGGCAATATTTCCGCGACTCATGAGTGCTCGGTTATATGCGGGCCAATTGGTTGTGCGGTAGATTTTGTGTGTAGGCTTCTTCATTTGAAAATTATATCGCTGAAAAAGCCTTTACAGATAGGTTTGTGCAACAAAGCCTCCGCAGATTATGCATGAATATTTAAAATTCTTCGGTACAGATAATCAGCAAAAGATAGATCGTTTTTTGATTTATGAAAGAGATCTATTGTGAAGTTTTGAATTATTAAATGATCTAACATATAAACTATCTCTAAGATAAACATATACTCATTTAACTCAGCTTTTGCTATAGTTTCACTTCATAAAATTAAGTCTACATCATACTAATTGACTTATACAAATTGATTAAAAAGGTAGAGTTATTAATGTTAAAATTGACAGTTGTTGGCACAGGGTACGTAGGCCTTTCAAATGCGATGCTCTTTAGTCAGCACCATCAAGTTGTTGCATTAGATATTGATGAACATCGTGTAAATTTATTACAACAAAAAAAATCACCAATTCAAGATACTTTAATTGAAGAGTATTTATTAAAAGATATTAATTTTGAAGCGACTTTAGATAAAACGAAGGCTTATCAAAATTCAGATTATATTATTATTGCAACACCAACGAATTACGATGAACAAACCAATTATTTTGATACCAGTTCAATTGAACAAGTTTTAAATGATCTAAATCTATTAGATACATCGGCAATAATTATTATTAAATCAACTATTCCTGTTGGTTTTACAAAAAGAGTTCAAGAGCTGTTCCCAAATCTTAAAATCGTCTTTTCACCTGAATTTTTACGTGAAGGCAAAGCCTTATTTGATAATTTATATCCATCACGCATTGTCGTTGGAGATAAAAGTGAAGTGGGGCAAAAAATTGCTGAACTTTTTAAAAGTGCAAGTCTAAAGCCAGAAGTTGATATTGCATTAATGGATTCAACTGAAGCAGAAGCAGTAAAGTTATTCTCAAATACTTATCTTGCGATGCGTGTTGCTTACTTCAATGAACTAGATAGTTACTGCGCTTTGCGTGGGCTAAATAGCAAAGATATTATTCAGGCTGTAGGCTTAGACCCACGTATTGGCACACATTATAATAATCCTTCTTTTGGTTATGGTGGTTATTGTCTGCCGAAAGATACCAAGCAGCTTTTAGCGAATTATCAAGATGTGCCACAAAGTTTAATCTCAGCCATTATTCAATCAAATACTACACGTAAAGATTTTATTGCGGATGAAATTTTAAAACGAGAGCCAAAAGTGGTTGGTATTTATCGTCTTGTGATGAAGGCTGGTAGTGATAACTTTAGGCAATCTGCAATTCAAGGCATTATGAAGCGTCTGAAGGCCAAGGGCATAGAGGTCATTATTTTTGAGCCTAACTTGGCACAAGATGATTTTTATAACTCCAAAGTTTTAAAAGACTTTACAGAGTTTAAGAGAAGAGCAGATGTCATTGTAGCAAATCGTATGGTTTCCGATTTGGATGATGTGCTAGACAAAGTGTTTACACGTGATTTGTTTGGTGATAACTAGTGTTATATTTTTAAATAGAAATTCACCATATGAGTGTTCTAGCGCATGAGTAGTGCAAATAAGCTGATTGTAAAAAATTCAATTTACTTGTTAAGTCGTACATTAATTCTAACTGCAATTAGCTTATATACCGTTAGAGAGATTTTGAATATTCTAGGTGTTGAAGGCTATGGATTATTTAATTTAATATTTGGTTTCGTTGCTTTGTTTGCATTTGTAAATGGTGCGATGACATCTGCTACGCAAAGATTCATTAGTATTGAAATCGGTAAAAAAAATGAAAGTGGTGTGATTGACACTTTTTATTGTAGTGTATTTATTCATGCTATTGTTGGATTTTCAATTGTTAGTGTATTATTTACAATAAAAGGTGTAATTTTAAATAAATTTCTAAATATCAACGGTTATTATGATATTGCTAGTGTTTTATATAACTTAGCAGTATTGAATATTTTTATTACTTTGGTTCAATCTGTTTTTGTTGCTGTAATAACAGCATTTGAAAACATGAAGTTTTTTTCATTTATAAGTATTGTTGAAGCAGTTCTAAAATTGATATCTGTATATATTCTATATCTTGGATTGGGGGAGAATATAACTGTATATGGATATTTATTGCTACTAGTATCTGTATCATGTCTTTTGATGTATATGTATGCGAGTTATAAGGTATTAAAAAATATTAGGAATGTTAATTTAAGATTTGGTAGAATTAAGATAGTTGCAAAAGAAATGAAAGATTTTATGGGGTGGAATCTTATAGGTAATTTAGCATCTGTTTTAAAAAACCAAGGAGTAAATGTAATTTTAAATATAATTTTTGGCTTGGCTTTTAATGCATCATATGCATTGGCTATTAGTATTTCAAATGTTTTTAATCAACTTATTAATTCGGTAACTAATGCTATTAATCCTCAAATATATAAAAGTTATGGAAATGGGGATATGAGCCGAAATTTTAAACTCATTTCCTTGGGGTCAAAGTACTGTTTTAGTATTTTTTTATTGATTATATTGCCGATATTTTTAGATGCAAACTTATTTTTAGGTTTTTGGCTTGAAAAAGTACCAATCTATACAGATGTTTTTGTTACTCTAGCATTACTTATTTTAGCTATTGATAGTTTATCACTAACTCTTATTACTGGTTTACATGCAACGGGTAAAATTAAGATATACCAGATTGTAGTGGGTATGACATCTATGATAAACCTGCCATTTTCTTATATGATTTTAAAGTTATTTGGTGAACCATATTTTATTTATTATGTTTCGATGTTTTTGGCTATATTTTGTTTGATACTAAGGTTGATCTTTTTAAGAAAACTTATTGAATTTGATCTAAGAAATTATATGAAAGTAGTGTTGTTTCCCTCATTTTGTTTTCTTTTGTTTCTATTAGTGATCTACTTTTTATATAGCTTATTTATTTTAAATAACTCTAGTGGATTGATTAAATTGTTAATTTTATTTCTTATAGAAATCTTGGCTATTCTATTCTTTTATTTTTTTGTTATGCAAAATAATGAAAGAAAATTTATTATGCAAAAAATATGGTGGCTTAAGAAATGAACATAAATGAAATTATTAAAAATGATTTATGTACGGGCTGTGGAGTATGTATCTCGGAAGATTCCAAAAAAGATTCAAAAATGGATTGGAATGAATATGGCTTCTTAGTTCCTAATATTGGAAAGGGGGCGGATACTAAATCTATGTACGATATTTGTCCTTTTAAGATAGATCAATATAATGAAGATTTTTTGGGTGAAAAATTTACTAAACATTCGAAATCTATTTTTAATCAAAAGATAGGATATTATCAAGATTTATATATAGGTTATAGTCATAAATTTAGGAAAAGCTCATCCTCTGGTGGGCTTGCAACATATGTTTTTGAATATTTAATCTCAAATAACATAGTAGATTACCTCTTTATAGTTGCTTCGAGTGAAGATGGTTATAAATATAAACTGGTTGATAGAAATACGGAGATAACGTCAATTTCTAAGACCAGATATACTCCTGTAACATTGGAACAGCTTTTTCTGATCATTGATGATTTGGATGGAAAGATTGCTGTATCAGGAGTGGCATGTTTTCTAAAAGCAATAAGACTGAAACAATTAAAACATCCCCATTTAGTAAATAAAATTCCTTTTCTAGTGGGAATTGTTTGCGGTGGATTGAAAAGTAGGTTTTACACAGATTATCTTGCACAAGAAGCAAATTGCTTTGATGAATATGATGAAGTTGAATATCGGATCAAAAAACCAGAAAGTTATGCATTAGATTATAAGTTTCAATGCAGATCAAAATCTGAAAATAGAATCCATATGGTAGAAATGCGTAGTTTGGGTGATATGTGGGGTACAGGTTTATTTAAAAGTAATGCTTGTGATTTTTGTGATGATGTATTAACAGAATTAGCAGATATTTCACTGGGTGATGCTTGGATTGAGCCTTATAGCAAAGAAGGACTTGGTAATAGTATTGTTATTGTAAGATCACTTTTAGCTAAAAATATTATTAATAAAGGAGTAGAAAATAAAGATCTTAAATTAGTAAGTGTTAAAGAAGATGATATTATAAAATCACAAAGTGGTTCATTTAATCATAGGCATGACGGTCTTAAATTTAGAATTGGTTATAGAAAGAAGAGTAATTTGATATTTCCCAAAAAGAGAGCCAGATTTTTAGTTAATAAAGGTATAGTTTTTAATATGGTTCAAGCTAACCGAATGAAAATTCGTAAATTTAGTTTAGAGCAGTGGAAAAAAAGCAGTAATGTGAGTGTTTTTAGGGGTGCTATTCTTCCATTGAGGATACGTCTTAATAGGTTAACTAAAATCAATCATAAGTTAAATCGATTGAAAAAATTAATAGCTCGATTCTTGAAATAGGTTAAAAATGAAAAAAATTGCCATATTAACACTACCATTACACCATAATTTTGGTGGTAATTTACAAGCCTATGCATTAAGTGAAACCCTAAAAGATTTGGGTCATCAAGTAATTGTATTAAATATTCAAAATAAAAAACTAACAAATGTTGCCATTATAAAGAATTTTGGTAAAAATATTTTGAAAAAAATATTTTTATCAAAAAGCATAAATTTTGTGGTATTAGAGTCAGAAAAGAAAAAATTATATAAGAATCATACTCAATTTCTAAAGGAAAAATTAAATCTTACAGAAGAAATTACTGACTTAAGTCGTCTAGAGGCTACGGTTAATTTTCATAAATTCGACGCTGTGGTAGTAGGAAGTGATCAAGTCTGGCGTAAAGCTTATACACCTAATATACAAACTTACTTCTTGAATTTTGTAAAAGATAAAAGAATAAAAAAAATAGCTTACGCAGCATCTTTTGGGTTGGAAAAGTGGCAATATGATAGAGAAACGACATTAGATCTTGCTAAACTGGCAGAGGATTTTGACTATATTTCTGTACGTGAGTCTGATGCTGTAGATTTATGTAAGAATTATCTTCATGTAGATAGTGAACATGTCCTAGATCCAACGCTACTATTAGGTAAAGAAAAGTATTTAGATCTTATGAAAGATTTCAAAAGTAAAAGTCGAAACAAACTATTTACATATATACTTGATAAAGATTTATATAAGAATGACTGGATCAATAAGATCTCTGCTGATAAAAACTTACCAGTAACTGAGATTGAGCTCTTTAAAAATAAAAACATACCGCTCATTCATGAAATTGATAAAATAGTTACACCCCATATAGAAACGTGGTTAGCTAATTTTAGAGATGCTGAGTTTATTGTAACAGACTCATTTCATGGTATGGTGTTTTCAATTATTTTTAATAAAGAATTTTTAGTTTTTGTTAATAAAGAAAGGGGGGCTTCTCGTTTTTATTCATTATTAAAGTTTCTAAACTTAGAAAAAAGAATAATCCATGATGAATCATTTGATATATCAAGATTAGAAAAGATTGACTATGAGAAAATCAACTTTTTAATCAGTGAAAGAGTTATGCAGATTAAAGACAAATTAGCTAGAGTGATCAAATGAGTTCTATTGAAGCCAAGCTTTTAGATATTATTATTCCTGTTTATAATAAACAAAAGTTCTTGATTGACTTGATTAATAGTTTAGCTACTTTGTGTGAAAAACGTGTAAATGTTATTTTTGTAGATGATGGGTCGACTGACCAATCTCTTATGATATTAAAATCAAATTCGATAGATAATTTTTATATATATGATAAAGAAAATGGTGGTGTTTCATCTGCACGTAACTACGGATTGAAGCAATCAAAATCTAAATATATATGGTTTTTTGATCCTGATGATCAAGTTGGTCCTGATATCTTAAATATTATTTATCAATTAGAAAATCATAATGAGGATATATTGGTTTTCAATTATAATAAAAAAATTATTAAATATAATTTAAATGAGTACTTTACTTTTGAAAAGTATGGACTATTAAGTACGCATGATTTTTCAGTAAAATATAATTATTTTACTAAAAAAAATAATATGAGTTTTATTTGGAATAAGTTTTATAAATCAGAATTTATTAAAAATATTTTTTTTAATGAGAACTTAACACTGTCAGAGGATAGGCGCTTTAATTTAGAAGTGTTTGCTAGAAGAGGTAACGTTAGAATTATTGATAACTACCTATATATATATTTTATATATGATGGTGGTACATTATCTACTAGTACAGATTTGGAAAAAGTGGAATATGTATATGGAACCAATCTTATCAATATAGAGTATTTACAAAGAAAAAGAGAGTATGTGAAAAAACATGTGATTGAGCAGATTATATTTAGAGCTAAATTTGGATCTAATAATTTATATCAATTTTATAAACAAGAGCATAGAAATTTTGAAATAAAAATATTTCCATTTCTATCTTTTAAGGAGTTAATAATTTTTATATTGTTATTTATTGGTGGTATTCAAATAGCTATGAGAATTCAATTTTTTTTCAAAAAAATAATTCTTAATCAAAGGTTTTTTTCTGATTGATATTAAATATTCTTTAAGTTTTTATTCTGAAGTTTGATTTTTATGCTATTGGTTGTATCCTAAAGGAAGTATAGATTATATTTAATTTATGGCGAATTTTAAATATCTGGAATGATTAATGAATTTTTATGTTGGTATATTTCTAGATACTTCTAGTCGAGGCAAGTTGTGATATTATTTTTTGGGATTTATTTTGCTGTAATTGGGCTTTATGTATTATCAAATTTATTTAATAATAAAGTTGTTGATAAATTTATAGTTTTAATTATCTCTTTAATATTAAGTATTCTACCTGGATTCAGGGCGTTACATATAGGTACGGACACATATATGTATGATAGTATTTTATATTCAGATTTGTCGGAAGGGAGTTATTTTGTAACTAATATTGAGCCGGGATATATATTTCTGGTTAATATATTTCAGATTTTCTCTATTGAACCATATTTCTTTTATGTAGTCTCTTTTTTCGCTAATTTACTTATAGTTAGCACTATTTTTAATCTTAAAAAAAATAGATTTTTAGCACTATTGTCTTATTTAACTTTTTCTCAGATTTTTCTTATTGGTTTTAATATTTTAAGACAGTACTTAGCTCTTTCTATATTCATATATTCTGTTAATTTTCTTTTTGAAAAGAAGTACTTAAATTATATAATTTTTGTTCTTATTGCGACTTCAATACATTATTCCTCTATATTTTTTATTTTTTTCATCCCATTATTTATTCTTATTTTTAATAAATACATTATATCTGCCTATATGTTGGCATTTACATTTCCATTTATATATAATTTTGTACAGAAGAACTTAATTTTTATTTTAAGTAATTTTACAGGTAAGGTTGCTATAGAAAACTATGTTGGCAGAGGGCAAGAATCTGGTGCTGGTATTTGGTATATTTTTTATTTGCTCGTATTGATTTATTTTATCATTCTTAGGAATAAGAATAGTTATGAATATTACTTTTTTGTTTGTTCATATATTCTGTTGCTAGGTTTTTATACTAATATATCATTTTTTAACTTGGCTTACGAGGGTCCTGGCAGGCTTATAGTTTGTTGTTATTTTTCTTTGATATTTATTTTTTCTTATTTAAAGTATGGAAAATATGTTGTTCTACATTACTTGATCTTTATTTTTCTTTTTCTTTTCTTTTTCTTTTATAATTTTTGGATTAAAGGTCTTCATAGAATTTTACCGTATGAGTCGATATTTTGATTGATTTATTTTATTGGGATATTTTATATTAATTTTTTTATATTCTGATTTTTAAAACTGTTTTTATGTTTTCAAGAATTAGTGGATTTTTTATATTTAATGAGAAAATTATATTGATGATGATGCTATATTCTGTTAAAAAGTGATTATTATGGTGAATAATATTTACACAGCTAAATTATTGATTAAAATTTATTGAGGGGTAGGATGAAGCTACTAGTTACAGGTGGTGCGGGATTTATTGGTTCGGCTGTAGTACGTCATATTATTCAGCACACGAACCATCATGTGTTGAATGTAGACAAGTTAACTTATGCTGGCAATCTTGAGTCTTTATCAAGTATTGAACAGAGTGAACGTTATCACTTTTCACAAACTGATATTTGTGACCGAGCTGCGCTAGACCAATTGTTTAAAGACTTTCAACCAGATGCTGTCATGCATTTGGCTGCAGAGTCACATGTCGATCGTTCAATCTCAGGACCTGCTACTTTTATTGAGACTAATATTATTGGTACATATCAGTTGTTAGAGGCAACGCGCCAATATTGGAATATGTTATCTGAAGAAAAAAAACAAGCATTCCGTTTTCATCATATTTCAACTGATGAGGTGTATGGTGACTTAGAAGGAACAGATGATTTGTTTCTTGAAACTACCCCATATGCACCAAGTTCACCATATTCTGCAAGTAAAGCGAGCTCAGATCATTTAGTTCGTGCATGGAACCGTACCTATGGTTTACCTGTAGTTGTGACCAACTGTTCAAACAACTATGGACCATATCACTTCCCTGAAAAACTCATTCCTTTGATTATTCAAAATGCTTTAGCAGGCAAAGCATTACCTGTGTATGGTAATGGGCACCAGATTCGTGATTGGCTGTTTGTTGAAGATCATGCACGTGCTTTATATAAGGTCGTGACTGAAGCTCGTATAGGTGAAACCTATAATATTGGTGGACATAACGAGCAAAAAAATATTGATGTTGTGAAAGCAATTTGCGAATTACTCGAAGAGTTAGCACCAAACAAACCAAAAGGTGTTCAAAATTATCAAGACTTAATTACTTATGTGAAAGATCGTCCCGGACATGACTTACGTTATGCGATTGATGCAAGTAAAATCAAACAAGATCTAGGCTGGGTTCCACAAGAAAGTTTTGAAACTGGTCTACGTAAAACGGTCGAATGGTATCTGAATAATCAAGGGTGGGTTGAGCATATTCAAAGTGGTGAATATCAAAACTGGATTCAACAGCAATATCAGACTGAATAGGCTTAATTAATTAGATGAAAATTTTGCTTTTGGGTAAAAATGGTCAGGTTGGCTGGGAATTGCAACGAGCACTACAGCCACTTGGTGAAGTGATTGCTTTGGATCGTTCTATTAATGGCGATGGTCTCTGTGGAGATATAGCAAACTTTACAGCAATGGAACATGTATTAAAGCAAGTACAACCTGATATTGTCGTAAATGCCACTGCTTATACAGCTGTAGATAAAGCCGAATCTGAACAAGATCAAGCGAATCTGATTAATCACCTTGCTGTTGCAAACCTTGCAGAGCAGTGCAAACAACAGAACGCTTTGTTTATACATTATTCAACAGACTATGTGTTCAATGGGATGGGTACAAGTGCTTGGACTGAAGATGATATCAAAGCACCCATAAACCATTATGGACGTACTAAACGTGATGGTGAAATTGCATTAGAAAATAGCCAAGTGCGTTTTCTTAATTTCCGTACTTGTTGGGTATATGGTGCACATGGTCATAATTTTATTAAGACAATGTTGAAGTTGGCACAAACCAAAGAAGAGCTGGGGATCATTCAGGATCAAGTCGGTGTGCCAACAGGTGCAGCTTTGATTGCAGATGTAACGGCTCAAGTTTTGCGCTATTACACATTGCAGCCATCTGAACAACAGTTGGAATTACATGGGCATTATCATTTGGCGCCAACGGGTGAAACTACATGGTATGATTATGCTCAATATATTTTTGAGCAAGCTCGCCAAAATGGTATGAACTTAGCTATTCAAAAAGTGAATCCAATCTTAACCGCAGCTTATCCGACTCCTGCAAGTCGTCCGCTGAATTCACGTTTAAATACAGAGAAGCTACAACAGTCATTTAAGTTGCACTTGCCGAATTGGGAACAGGGTGTAACACAAGTAATTAATGAGATTCTATAACATGACAACATCAATAACACGTAAAGGTATTATCTTAGCTGGTGGTTCGGGAACACGTTTATATCCGATCACAATGGGTACGTCTAAACAGCTATTGCCAATTTATGACAAGCCAATGATTTATTATCCGCTTTCTGTATTGATGCTAGCTGGTATTAAAGAAATCCTTATTATTTCAACACCTGAAGATTTGCCTAATTTTGAAAAATTATTGGGTAAAGGTGAAGAGCTTGGTATTCAACTGTCTTATAAAGTTCAACCTTCTCCAGATGGTTTAGCACAAGCCTTTATTTTAGGTGAAGAATTTATTGGTGATGATAATGTTTGTCTGATTTTGGGAGATAACATTTTCTATGGTCAGCACTTTAGTGACCAATTAAAACGTGCAGCGAATCAAACATCTGGAGCAACAGTATTTGGTTATTATGTGAATGATCCTGAGCGTTTTGGCGTAGTTGATTTTGATGCTCAAGGAAAAGCACTAAGCATTGAAGAAAAGCCTGAAAGTCCAAAGTCAAATTATGCTGTCACAGGTCTTTATTTCTATGATAATGATGTAGTAGAAATTGCAAAAAATATTCAGCCTTCGCATCGCGGTGAACTAGAAATTACCGATGTGAATAACATTTATTTAGAAAAAAATGCATTAAATGTTGAAGTTTTAGGTCGTGGTTTTGCTTGGTTAGATACAGGTACGCATGACTCACTGCTTGAAGCAAGCCAGTTTGTACAAACCATTGAAAATCGACAAGGTTTAAAAGTGGCAAGTCTTGAAGAGATTTCATTTAACAATGGTTGGATTGATGCTGATCAGTTGAAGGCACGTGGAGAATTCTTTAAGAAAACAGGTTATGGTCAGTATCTTTTAAAACTTTACACTGAATACAATTCGAAGGGCTGATCTATTAAAAAGTGTTCATCAGGGCACTTTCATTTTAAATACATGATAGTTAGGAAAGCGAATGAATGTCATCGAAACTAAAATTAAAGATCTATTGATTTTTGAACCGCGAGTGTTTGGGGATGATCGTGGTTGGTTTATGGAAAGTTTTAATCAACAGGCTTTTGAAAAAATTCTAAAAGATCGCAGTTTAGATATTCCTCAATTTGTACAGGACAATCATTCCTTTTCTAAAAAAGGCGTATTACGCGGTCTACATTATCAGTTAAATCCTCATGCACAAGGCAAGCTTGTACGTGTGGTTCAGGGGCGTGCATGGGACGTTGCGGTTGATATTCGTAAAGAGTCAGAGACCTTTGGACAATGGGTAGGGGTAGAGCTGAGTGGTGAAAACCATAAGCAGTTTTGGATTCCTGCTGGTTTTGCCCATGGCTTTGTTGCTTTAGAAGACAATACTCAGTTCTTATATAAAACCACTGACTATTATTCAAAAGAGTGTGAGCGTTCAATTGTTTGGAATGATCCAGATATTGCAATTGAGTGGCCAATTTTAAATGAGATTGAATTGCTATTAACTGAAAAAGATAAAATGGCGAAAAGTCTGAAAGAGGTAGACTAAATGAAAAAGGTTATTGTGGTTTTTCATGATAATAATATTAAAAGTGGTGCAACAGCATCCATGCTATCGCTTATCAAATATTGGAAAACCCATAACTATTTTGAAGTTGAGGCTATTATACCTAAAGATAAAGGATCTTTGGCGGGGGAGTTGGATAAGTTTTCAATTAATTATTATATTTTTAATTATAATATGGTTAGATATCATGTTGATAATAATATTGGAACACGAGCTTTAAAATATTTAAGAGCTTTTTTTCGTGTTATTCGTGATATTTTTACTGTTTTTAATTTAAGGGGGAATAGAATATTTAATAATGTGGATTATATATATAGTAATACAAGTAGCATTTACTTTGGATTTTTTTTATCACAAATATTATGTATAAAGCATGTATGGCACTTTAGAGAGTTTGGGTTTGAGGATCAAAATTGTAAACATATATTTAGTGACCATTTTTTTTATAAATTAGCGAATAAGTATTCAGATAAAATTATTGTTATTTCACGATCATTAGAAGAAAAAATAAGAAAATATATTGATGGAAAAAAAATATTTCAGGTTTACAATGGAATAGATAGTAAAAATATTATAAAGAAAAACGAAATAAGTCTTAAGAATAAAAGTCCATTAAGATTAATCATTACAGGATCCGTAATCCCAAATAAGGGTCAAGAGTTTGTAATTGAGGCATTATACCAGTTAAAATTAAGAAATATACCATTTCAGCTAGGAATTGCTGGTGATGGTAAAAGTTCATACGTTAATTATTTAAAGGAAAAATGTAATAAATATAATATTGCAGAAAGTGTGAATTTTCATGGTTTTGTTTCTAATATGGAAACGATTTTAGATAATTATGATATTGCAATTATTTCATCTAAATCGGAAGCTTTTGGTCGTGTTACAGTTGAATCAATGATAATGGGTTTACTTATTGTTTGTTCTAATACTGGTGCAAACAAGGAATTGGTATCTGATGAAAATGGATATATTTATATGGGTAATAGTACAAAGAGTTTGGTTGATATTCTTGAATATATTTATTTTCAGGATGAAATTTTCAAATTAGATAAAATAAAAAAATCTATGGAAGTATCAAATAAATTTACTGTAGATTTGTGTGCTAAGAGTATATATAGAATCTTAATAGATTGTCACTCAAATTAATTTTTTATTTTTAATTTTGAATGATATATTGTATTTTATGAAGTTTTAAACTTGTGATGTTTGAGATGTAATTAAAATATTGTGTTTAATTAGATATTAAAAGAGATTTGTGTGAAGAATTGCTGTGTAATAGTGACATATAATCCAGATATTGAAAATTTAATTAATCTGGTCAGTAGTTTACATCAAAGTCAATTAAAAGTAATAGTTGTAGATAATGCATCTAGTCAAAAAATTTCATTTGAAAAAATGAATGATGTTATTGTAATTGCTCTTAAAGATAACCTTGGTATTGCAAAAGCACAAAATATCGGTATTAGAAAAGCTATAGAAGTAGGTTGTAAAAAAATTATTTTCTTTGACCAAGATAGTCAGATTGATCATGATTTTATTAAAAATCTGATTTCAGACTACGAAAAATTGAAAGATAAAGGAAATAAAGTTGCAGCAATAGGGCCGCAATTTATAGATAAAAAATTAGGTTTCTATGCGCCTGGGCTGATTTTGAGAAAAAATGGTTTGGTAAAAAAAATCGATATTAGTAAAATTAAAGAGCCTAAAAAAGTAGATCTTATTATCTCTTCAGGTTCATTGATTCCCATTGAAGTTTTACAAGATGTAGGGTTAATGAATGAAGATTTTTTTATAGATTATGTGGATACAGAGTGGTGTTTTCGAGCTTTAAGTAAAGGCTATAAAATTTATGTTTCGCCTAGAGCAATAATGCACCACAGTGTAGGTGATTCTACTATTCGTTTCATGGGGTTAACTTGCCCTGTTCATTCAGCTTTTAGACGTTACTATAGAGTTCGAAATCTTTTTTTAATGTGGAATATGAGACATATTAAAAAAAAATGGATTATTAAGATGTTTGTACATAATTTAATTGCACAAATTTTACTTATTCTTACGCAAAAAAATAGAATGGCTTATATCAAATATTTTATAAAGTCTATCCGAGATGGTATTAAAGAGATAAAAAGAGGTTAACCTCTTTTTATTCAAATTGTTTTATACAGTTTTTATTGATGTGTGTTCTTTTAGTGTCAATTAACCACCCCCACTTATTAAAATATTGCCATGCACTTTTAATATGGGCTTTTAGCAGTACTGGGTTCTTATAAGAACCTTGTTCATGCAAATGTGTTACAAATGCAAAAGGGTAATAAATATTCCCAAATTTTTCGGCACATCTTCTTGATAGATCTATATCTTCCATATACATAAAAAATCTTTCATCAAATCCACCTAATGTCATTAACTTATTACTATCAAAAAGCATAAAGCATCCTAATAAACTCGGTGCAAAAATTGGTTTATCTATTTTGTATTTCCGCAGCAAATAATTATCATCTAAATAAGATGCAATTTTAGGTGAGAAACGGCGTGCAAAAAGATTCATGGGCGTTGGCAGCAAACGTGCACCATATTGATTACTTCCATCCAGTTTCATAATTCTAGGAAGAAAAAGCCCAATATGAGGTTGGGTTTTTGCAAATTCTATTAATCTAGTAAATTCAGATTTTTCGAAAGAAATATCGGGATTACAAATGAGAAAATATTGGCAGTCATGAGAAAATTTTTTGATAGCTATATTGTGCCCATAACCAAAACCATAATTTCCTTCAGACTTTAGGTAAATAATTTTTGGATTACTTAATTTATTGGCCCAATCACTTTGGTCATTGTCAACTAAAACAATTTTGCTAATTTCATCAGAATTTAATAAAGAGTCTAGAGTAGGTGAGAGTTCTTCATAGAGATGTTTATAAAGAACAATCGATGCAATAACTGACATATAGTTTAATATTTCCTCAATTTATAAATTAATAAGCGCCATCTTTTTTAAGTACGACTTTAACTGTTTTTAAAATAATAATGATGTCTTTAATAAATGACCAATGTAGCACATAATCTGTATCCATTTTGACACGTGTATTATAATCAACATCACTACGACCACTGACTTGCCATAATCCAGTCATCCCTGGCTTAGTCATTAAGTAATATTTCACATCCTCATTGTACATGGGTAATTCTTTTTCTGTAACAGGGCGTGGACCGACTGTGCTCATTTCACCTTTAAGAATATTAATTAATTGAGGGATTTCATCAAGACTGGTTTTACGAATAAAATGTCCTATCGTTGTAATTCTAGGATCATTTTTAAGTTTAAAAGTGGTTTCCCACTCCTGTCTAGCTTCTGGATTATTATTAAGGATTTGTTGTAGTAATTCTTGAGAATTAACAGCCATTGAACGGAACTTTAAACACTTAAACCTTATGCCATTTTGTCCAATTCGTTCATGACCATAAAAGGCAGGTCCACCATCTTTTTTGATAAGTAATGCTAGAATAAGAATAAAAGGAGAAAGTATAATGAGAAAAAAAAGTGCAAATATAATATCAAATGCCCGTTTTAAAAAACGAGAATTAGGTTTTAATATAGTCATTGGCTGTTCATTCATAATGTTTGGATTTCATCGTGAAGAGTGATGAAGTGCTAATGGAAACGAAACTCTTAAATTTTATGTATTTTATCGTAAAAAAAAAATAATTTATCCATAAAATATTATAGAATCTAGAGTTTAAATGTATTCAATTTAACGCAGTTTATTGTTTTAAACTGTAATTGTAAATATATTTTAAGCTAGACTATTTGCCTTTCTCTGAACCTAATATTTATTGATATGATTAAAAAAGCAATTTTACCTGTCGCAGGACTAGGCACACGTTTTTTACCAGCAAGTAAATCTATTCCAAAAGAAATGGTGACGGTTGTAGATCGTCCAGCCATTGAATATGTTGTTCGAGAAGCAGTTGCGGCAGGTATCGAAGAGATTATTTTAGTCACACATTCATCTAAAGCATCGATTGAGAACTACTTTGATCGAAGTTTTGAACTTGAAACGACCTTAGAAAATAAAAAGAAATTTGATTTGCTAAAAGAAATTACAGAAATATTACCGCCAAATGTAAAAGTAATTAGTGTCCGTCAGCCTCAACCTCTAGGTTTAGGTCATGCAGTACTTTGTGCTAAAGCTGTGGTAGGTCAAGAACACTTCGCCGTATTACTTCCTGATGTATTGGTGAAGGACTCAGATGCAGAAAATGATTTGAGTCTCATGATCAAACGCTTTGAAGCATCTCAAGCATCTCAAATCATGGTGGAAGCTGTACCGCAACACTTGGTTGATCAATATGGTATTGTTGATGTTGCTGAAATACCTGAGGAAGGGCACAGTATCCAAATGCGTGGTATTGTGGAAAAACCAGCAGTCGAAAAAGCACCGTCTAATTTATCCGTTGTAGGTCGTTATATTTTACCTGCCAAAATTATGCAGTTATTAGAACAAACACCCAAAGGTGCGGGTAACGAAATTCAGTTGACCGATGCAATTGCGATGTTACAGCAAACAGAAGTCGTAGAAGCTTATCGTATGAAAGGTCAAACTTTTGACTGTGGTAGTAAGCTTGGTTACTTAAAAGCAGTATTAAATTACGGTATTGATCATCCAAAATTGGGTGAAGACTTCAAAGCAATGATTAAAGAACTAGCACTTTAATAGGTATTTTATGAAGGTTGCAGTATTTGGTAGAACACTTTATTCAGGTGTATTGGCAGGGGTGTTGGCTGAATACGGTCATCAAGTGTATTGGTGTGATGTTTTTTTAAAAAACACATCTGAGCATATCTTTGCTCAAGATGATGCAGTCAAAAACTTGTTAATTAAGCAAGAACGTAATGAGTTTCTTCGATATTGTACCCTTCAGGATGTGCCTTTAGATATAGATACTTATATCTATAGTTTTAACCCAACAGAAGTTGATGTAGGGATTGAACTTATTAAAGAAATTGGTTTAAGAACGATTATTCATCCTAAATTGATGATTAATGCATCAACACTGGGTCTAAACGGAACATCAAAATTACAGAAGTATCTGCCTGAAGATCATTGGATTTATCTACCCGATATTATTCAGGAAGGAAATGCAATTGCGAGTATCACACAGGCTGAGCAGCTCATTGTTGGTTGTGATGTTCCAACAGCACAAATGCACATCCAAGAGCTATTAAGACCTTTATTCCCGCGCGAAAATCAATATCTGTTTATGCCGATTTTGGATGCAGAATTTACTAAACTCAGTATTTCTGGCATGTTAGCGACACGTATTAGTTATATCAATGATTTAGCTGTAGTGGCTGAAAAACTGGGAATTGATATTGAACATGTCCGTCAAGGTATGGCTGCAGATAGTCGTATCGGAAGTTCTTATTTGTATCCAGGTGCAGGTTTTGGCGGTGAAAACTTCTCGCACGATATATTAACGCTAGCCAATACTGTATCAGGCACAGGGGCTAAAAGTCAGTTGCTTGCGCAAGTTTGGGATATTAATGAACAACAAAAAGAATTACTGTTCCGTAAATTATGGAATTACTACCATGGTGATCTAGAAGGAAAGACGGTAGCAATTTGGGGTGCGTCTTTTAAAGAAAATACTGTTCGTATCCAACAGTCACCCGTACATACCATGTTAAAAGCGTTGTGGGCGCAGGGAGTTACTGTTCGCTTACATGATCCTCAAGCTCTGGCTGAAATTGAAAAAGTGTATGGTCATCGAGATGATCTCATTTACTGTACAGATCAGTATGAGGCAGTTCAAGGGGCACATGCGCTTTGTTTATTGACAGCTTGGAAACAATATTGGAGTCCGAGTTATAAAGATTTATTGCAGAGCATGGCACATCCATTCATTTTAGATGGTCGGAATATTTATAATCCGAACTACGTTAAATCACTAGGATTTGCTTATATAGGGGTAGGGCGTTAATCATGGCTAAGGGATATCCTTATACAGTTGAAAACATAGATGATGTTTTGGCAAGACTTGTAGAATTAAAAAGAAAAACACAGTCTAAGCATCTGACGGAATTATTTGCTGAGGATGATCAACGGTTCAACAATTTCAGCGTTAAGCTTGAGCCATTGGTTTTTGATTATAGTAAACATCGAATTGATGGCAATGTCTTAAATAATTTAGTGCATTGGGCGCAAGCCAGTGACTTAAATCATTGGATTAAAAAATTATTTTCAAAAGAAGATATTAACCAATCTGAGCAACGTGCAGCAATGCATTGGGCTTTGCGGCTACCGAAAACAACTAAAGTACATCAGGATATTGCGGCTCAAGTTCATCAACAATTGGAACGTATGTATCAACTTGTTGAGCAGCTTCATGAGGGTCAATATCGTGGTGTGACTGGTGAAGTGATTCAAGATGTTGTGAATATTGGGGTAGGTGGTTCAGACTTAGGTCCACTGATGGTGAGTCAAGCACTTTCTGATTTTAAACAACAAACAGAAAAGCCATTAAATGTCCATTTTGTATCAACGATTGATGGTAGTCAGCTCTCTGAAATTTTACATAAGCTGCGCCCTGAAACGACACTGTTTATTATTTCTTCAAAGTCATTCGGCACCATAGATACTTTATCCAATGCTCAAACAGCACGTCTTTGGTTGGAAAAATCTTTAGGTCAAACGCCTCAAATGCTCAAGCATCATTTTGTCGGTGTATCGACTAAGCCTGATAAAATGACCGAATGGGGGATTCATCCCGAGAAGCAATTATTGCTGTGGGATTGGGTCGGTGGACGTTATTCATTATGGTCATGTATCGGTTTTCCGATTGCACTCACGATTGGTGTAAAAGGTTTTAAGCATCTTTTAGCAGGTGCACATGCGATAGATGAACATTTTCAAAATGCGCCATTTGAGCAAAATATTCCTGTTTTAATGGGCTTATTAAGTGCATGGAATAGTAATTTCTTAGATATTCAAACTCATGCGGTTTTACCTTATGACGGTCGTTTAAAATACTTTGCACCTTATTTGCAACAGTTGGAAATGGAATCTAATGGTAAATCCATCCAACGTAGTGGTGAAAAAGTTGAATGGACAACTTGCCCTATTATTTGGGGGGAGGTTGGTCCAAATGCACAGCATGCCTTCTACCAATTGTTGCACCAAGGTACTCATGCTGTAAGTTGTGACTTTATCGCACCGATTCGTCGTTATAATGCCAAGCACTTTACTTATGTGGATAATGCAGCGGCGCTGGTTCAACAGCATCATTTGGCATTATCGAATTGTTTGGCACAATCCCGTTTACTGGCTTTTGGTAATCAAGCGCTTGATCAAAACGAATTAGTGGGCTTGCCAAAATATAAACAATATGAGGGTAATCAGCCAAGTACCACAATATTACTTGAAGAACTCAACCCTTATAGTTTAGGGATGCTAATTGCGCTTTATGAACATAAAGTCTTTGTTCAATCTGTCTTATGGAATATCAACCCATTTGATCAATGGGGTGTTGAAAAAGGTAAGCAGATTGCGAATCAGTTATTACCAATATTGAGTGGTGAAGAAACTGATTTATCCGATTTAGATGCTTCAACGCAGGGCTTATTGAATCTATTTTTTGGAAAAAAGAATGACTAAAATTTTGGTGACGGGTGGTGCTGGTTATATTGGCTCACATACCTGTGTTGAATTGCTCAATGCGGGACATGATGTTGTTGTCATTGATAATTTATCAAATAGTTCTAGAGAAGCTTTAAATCGAGTTCAGCAACTGACCGAAAAATCTTTAGATTTTTTTGAAGGAAATATCCTTGATCAAAACGTATTAGACCAAATTTTTCAAAATCATAACATTGATGCGGTGATTCATTTTGCTGGCTTAAAAGCGGTGGGTGAAAGTCAGCAAATTCCTTTGAAATACTTTGAAAATAACATTGCGGGTTCGATTAGCTTAGTCCAAGCCATGGAGCGTGCAAAGGTATTTAATTTGGTCTTTAGCTCTTCTGCAACCGTATATGATGAAGCAAATATTTCACCACTCAATGAAGAGATGCCTACTGGCATGCCAAGTAATAACTATGGCTATACCAAACTCATTGTTGAGCAGTTACTTGAAAAAATTTCACAAGCCGATGAGCGATGGTCGATTGCTTTATTGCGCTATTTTAACCCTGTTGGTGCGCATAAAAGTGGACAGATCGGTGAAGATCCACAAGGCATTCCAAACAATTTAATGCCTTATGTGACTCAAGTGGCGGTGGGGCGTCGTGAAAAATTATCAATTTTTGGTAATGATTATGAGACTGTCGATGGAACAGGGGTGCGCGATTATATTCATGTCGTGGATTTGGCTAATGCCCATTTATGCGCACTTGAAAATCGCTTAAATGCGCAAGGCTGTCGTGCTTGGAACATCGGTACAGGCAAGGGTTGTTCGGTTCTAGAAATTAAAAATACCTTTGAAAAAGTCAATCGGATTGAGATTCCATTTGAGTTTGCACCACGTCGTGCAGGTGATGTTGCAACAACATTTGCAAATAATGCACGTGCAGTTGCTGAATTGGGTTGGCAACCAAAATTTGGCTTAGAAGATATGTTGGCAGATAGTTGGAATTGGCAGAAAAAAAATCCCAACGGATATCGAGATTAAATTTTGATGTAATAAAAAAGAGCCTCTAGGCTCTTTTTTATTATTTTATAACAAATCAAATTACGATTGAATCAAGTGAGTAAGTTGATCAATATAATATTGAATTGGTTGAGGGTTTTGATCTTTACGGCTTTCAATATTAAGGCGTAACAATGGTTCTGTGTTAGAAGCTCGGACATTTAAACGCCAAGCACCAAAATCTAAACTTACACCATCAGTTTTATCAATTGTTGGATGTTGATCTGCGAAGTGATCAAAGATCTTCTGAATAGTTACTTGTGTGTCAGCTACTTTAAAATTGATTTCACCAGAACATGGGAATTTTTCAATCATCTCTTCAACCAAAGAAGACAATGGTTTTTGTGTTTCAGACAATACTGAAACAGCCAATAACCAAGGAATCATACCGCTATCACAATAAGCAAAATCACGGAAATAATGGTGTGCTGACATTTCACCGCCATACACAGCATTATGCTCACGCATTTTTTCTTTAATGAAAGAGTGACCTGATTTTGACTGGATTGCTTCACCTTTGAATTGTTCAACAATATCAAATGTATTCCATACTAAACGTGGGTCATGGACAATTTTCTCACCAGATTGTTTTAGTAAGAACGCTTGTGCCAAGAGACCGACGATGTAATAACCTTCAATAAATTGACCTTTTTCATCAAAAAGAAAACAACGGTCGAAGTCACCATCCCATGCTAAGCCCATATCTGCACCATATTCTAGTACCGCATTTCGTGTGCTATCACGGTTTTCTACTAATAGTGGGTTGGGGATACCATTTGGGAACGTACCATCTGCTTCATGATGAATTTTAATAAACTCAACGGGAATATTGAGAGTTTTAAATTTTTCTTCAATCGCATCAATCACGTGACCTGCTGCACCATTGCCGGCATTTACGACAAGTCTTAATGGGCTAATTTTTGCAGGATCAATATACGTCATTAAATGATCGACAAATTCAGGGAGGATATTATATTTTTGGGTTGTACCTTTAGAATCAACTTCTTTGAATTTGCCTGATTCCGCAAGTAATTGAATATCTTTTAAACCGGTATCAGCACTGATTGGACGTGCATTTTCACGAACCAATTTCATACCGTTATAGTCCATTGGATTATGACTGGCTGTGATTTCGATGCCCCCTTGGACATCAAGGTGAAAGGCACCAAAGTACACTTCTTCAGTACCGGTCATGCCCAAATCTAAAACATTAACACCTGCATCATTTAAACCTTTGATGGTCGCTTGTTTTAGATCTTCACTTGTTAAACGGACATCGCAACCCACAACAACAGATTTGGGCTGATAAATTTCACCATAAGCACGACCAATTTTATAAGCAATCTCTTCATTGAGTTCTGTGCCAAGTTTGCCGCGGATATCGTAAGCTTTAAAACAAGTGAGGCTCATGTTTGTTCCCTAATAAAATGAAAAGAGGCTGATTGTAATCCAGTAATAAAGTTTCATCTTGAATCACTAATATATGATTGATTTTTATAGCTACTGATCATAAATTTTGAAAATAAAGTATCATCGTATATCATCATGCATTCTTAATTCTATAAGATAGCCAGTAATAAAGTATCATCTTATGGTAGGTGAGTTCAATCCAAAGACCCAAATATTTATGCCATAGAGAAAACTATTAAGCAGATTTTAAGACTTCTGTAAACCGCTTCAACCAATCTGTAAACTCTTTATCAGACTCACTTATCTCAAATTTGTTTTTTGGATGGTTAATGCCTTTGGGAATGCCAATATCTTTTAAGGATTTTGCCGTGGGCCAACGCAAAGAACGTCTGATAATCTGTTGTTTAAAAATTGGAAAATTTTGATCCCAGGCTTCAAAATTTTCGACTTTAACAATTAATGTTGAAAGTGGTTTGTAATTGTCGCTAGTATCAATTTCTAGAATGGAAAATTTTTTACCTTGAAATTCTAGCTGTACTTCCGCAATACTTCGAAAGTTGCCATCATCGGTCTTATGTAGCTTGGATCGATTGACAGCGGGAAGCTTAGAAATGGTAAATCTAAATTTTGATAGAATATTATTCTGTGATCTGAATTCCTCAATCATAGCTTGAAATGATTCAAATCTTTTCATAAATAGTTTAAGGTCATCACTCTCATCTTGACAATTTTCAAATTCCCCCCGGCCAATTTCTCCAAAAATAGTGGATTCCCCTGTACCGACGTCAGGTTCAGGTAAGATAGTTATATCATCGTTATTAAAGCTGCCCTTTTTACCAGAACGTTTAATTACTGCTTTTTTCGTTTCAAAAGGAGATGAGAGTGCTAGTGTGATTTTAGGTGAATCAATAATTGCTATTTTTTTATCACTATTTGCTTCTTTTTTATCATCAATTATAGGATCTTCCTCTTGGAGATGCTTACTACCTCTAGAAGAGCCCTGTGAGCTTTCCTGAGTATTTTTTACCGTAAATTTAGGGCTGCAAAAAATGACAGTATGATTAATTTCACTGGGTAAGTTTGATATTGCTAGAATTTCATTTACATAATATTTGTTTTTCTTCGGACTAAAATATACTTTTAATGTGATTTCAGCACCTTTTAATGAAGGTGGGATAAAATTAAAGTTCCAGTATTCTCGGACTTTTGTCTGAAATTTCTCACTTAAAAAATTTTTGGAGATGCTTTCGAAAGATGTTCGGGCCTCTGTATCGAGTAATATCCATGCGAGCAAGCGGCGCATTCCGACATTATCATATTGAGATAGTGGGAAGTTACAAAATGTAGGAATATTGATCAGAGTTTGATTTTCTCCCTTTATGATATCAAATTCACCAGAAAGACGTGTTTGATTCAGTGCACTACGAGATAGATAGGCATTATGCAAGAATAATACTCTAGCGAGTTCTATCTGGGGTAAAATAATTTCAATATCTTTATATTTTTCATTAATATCGCTAACAATATTACTGAAATTATACTGTCCTGAATCATTAATTAAAATATTCCATTTTTGAAAGTTATCAATTTGAATGGTGATAGTAGATTCATTAAAAGGAATAAAGGTTTCAGTCTGATTGAAACGTCGATTGCGCGCTAATAATGGCATATTAGAAAAACGAGCATATTTCAGTATATATCTCTGATTTTCTATTGAATATTTATAATTTTCTAATCCTATATTTATATAGCATTCAGTGTTTTTTCTTTCTTTAAAAATAGAACCTAAAAAAGTAATTCTAGCATTTTCAGGAAAATTTTTAATTTTTATCATCTATGCTTTACCATTTGAATCTTTAGTCGATTGAAAAAACACTGCATATATTAAAGCTTATTTTATTGAAATTTCAAAGTTTAATTTCATTAAGGTAACGCTTTAATCAAATTAATTTTGAATCATATTAGGAAATTCATGAATGATGTATTCCAGAAATTTTTTTGTTTCAGAAGTCATCCGATCCTCACTTAATCCAGCTTTTCGTAGAATGCGCCACTGAGGAAGTGGTTGTCTGTTGAGATTACTATCTATAAAAACTTTTGTTAGGCGCCTGATTTGATAACAGCTAATATCTTCACAATATCGCTCTAGAAAGCGTCTAATTAGGGGGAGTTTATGCAAGTTTTTTTCTAATGTATTTGAAGTAGACGTTTGTTTTAACCACCATTTCATAGAACGTCTTGGACTATCTAAATCCCAGATTAAAGTATTCTTAAGCTGAATAAGTTGCCTTACATACAAAAGATCGCGTTTTTGCCAATCAATTTTAGTCCCTTGAGGAATAAACTTCTGATGGAAGTTTTGGTTTGTCTGCAAAAGCCAATCTTTATCGTTTCGATATAGCCATGCATAAAGAGCTGCCTGTAGGTGACGAGCGGGTTTAACCCCATGGTTTTGTACTAAATCTACCCATTTTTCACGATTCTCAGCTCTGGTTATTTCAAAATTAGCATCCTGATATTTTGTTTGATTATTCTGTTGAGTTGTTACTTTCTTGAAAGATTTAACTTGAGTGAACATATCTGCAAAAGACCAGTCGGCATTTAGAAAAGCTTCAATTACAATAATATGTTCCAGATAACTAAAGCTTTTACGATGCTTTCTAAAAATATGACGTAGCCAACTGGTTTCAGAAGCTAAGTCATCCAAATGATATTGTCTAAGAAATTTTTGTGGCCACCGTAACAATATTTTTTCTAAAATTTGATCGAAAGCAATTTGGTTTTGCCCACGAATACAGTCATTTCGTCTGGCTAATTCATTATAAAACATCGTCCACTGTTCGTAACTCGATGATACAAAAGGTGGTGTAGATAACAATTCTATTAATTTTGAGCTAATGAAAAGTTCATCACTTGTTGCTGGTACCTGATTCCATTCAGTACAAAAAACATCTGAAGGTACCATGAAATCATGTCGATGTAATGATCTTAAATCTATTGTTGATTCTACAAGCCTACCGTGTTGCGGACAGCAAGCTCCCTGTATTTGCCATAAACGTAGCCAGTAGAATTCACCTTTTTGAAGCGCTTGCTCTTTCAAACATTGTGGGCAGTAACGTAGTCTATGAATAACAGGGACTCGTGAAGCATTAATTCCCAAAGAAAGATGTACTGAGCCTTGTGAAATATTAGCCATCCATTTGAAACATTGTTGTCGCCTTGTTTCAGGTACAAAAGGTGCATATATAGGAAATAATGTATGTTTATATATTATATTTTGTAGACTCAATTGTTCCTCAGTATACTGATTAACAATCGAATTAAGATGACAGGGTAAATCAACCGTAGCAATAACCTTCCTATTTTGAAACACTGCATCAAGTAATTGCTTTGGACTTTCAAATGCTAAACGAATTCCAGCACGAGCCACTGTACTATAAATTAGCTCATGTTCATAAGGCATAGGAAAATTTAGCATACCTAACTCACTTGTTTTATCCAATTAGATATATTAAAGATCAAATCTGTTTGGGCTTTTAAATGATCATAAAAGCTTTGATCACTCTCTTTTTGTGAAAATTGAAAACGTAAGTCAAGTGAATCTAATGTATGCCATTGATCATATTTAAGCAGTTTAGGTTTGGATGTTTTGGGTTTCGATAATGAGGGACTCTTTGTTGGATCTACATCCTGCTTTAACCAGTCCATAATGATGGGGAGTAGCTCGGTTAAGTGTTTATCAGGATGTTTAATAAATACTTTTTTAACCATCGGTATCAAAATCTTGGAGTCATAACCAAGCTCAAGTAACAGAGCATGTAAACGCATAGATTCATCATGTCCTTGATATTCATCAAGCTCATCTTCTTGCTCAATTGCACTTTCTTCGATTTTGGAAAAAAGTTTTAACAATTGTCTGTCAATTTCAGGTGTGATCAAATCAGGATATTGTGCAATTCGTCGAGCATCACCTGAACGTAAGGCATCTATAATATGATGAATTGGTTTAAAGTCTTCTTGATATGTATTTTGGAGCAATTTTACAGTGATTCGTTCTAAACCAGATTCAATTGCTCGTATTTGTGCAAGGACAAAAAGCTTAACTGTTACGTCTAAAATACCTTGGGTTAGATCAAACCAGCATTGTCGTAACTCCTCTGAGAGTGCGAGATCAGCTTTTCTTAACCACTGATATTTCCAAAGAGCATCTGTAAATGTCATCCACTCAGATTTTCGAACTTTCCCATCTGGGGTTTTTATTACAGGCTCATTTTTTATAGGTTCCCAGTGAATTGAACCAAAACCTACAGCTCGACGTGATGAGCGCAGATCACGTTCAAATATGTTACTTGCTTTAGGTGTTCCTACCATAATGATTGGCAAGCTATAAATATTCACTAAGGTCACAAAAAAATTTAACATTTCATCAGAATTTTTAGATCTGTTTGCCATGAGGTGTTGAATTTCATCAATCACCAAAAGACCGATTGCATGAAGATGGGCAATGTGTCCCATAAGTTGCAAGAGCTTTTGTTCATTATGTCTTTTTTGAGTATATTGTTGCTCATAATTAGTTCCTAAAGCACGGTCAACAGCACTAAAGAAACTTAAATATAGGGATTTAAGTGAGCCATTATATGGGCAGTCTATTTTTAGATAGACCAGCTGAGTGAAATTATGTTCAGGATGATAAATTTTTTGTGGGTAATTTCTAAGAATGCGATTTAACGTGGTTGTTTTGCCACTACCAGAGAAACCGATAAACACTAGACTTTGTGCTGTTGATATTAAATCTGTATGGCGAGAAGCATTAAAATCATTGCTTTTAATATGTTCAAAACTATTTTGTAAATGCCGATTTAAATCACCTGTAGTAATATTTCGTCCTACATAGCCTTTTCTCAACATAATAGAAATTTTTTGTTCTAATGTTAAATGCCGTTTAATAGGGTGAAAAAAATTATTTAATAACTGGGATATAATATGAGCACGAGTATTGTTGGGTAGTTGTCGATCAGATAATTTAAATTCGATAGTACCCCTAATGGCTTGGATTGTATCTTTTGCCTCAAAAATTTCGGGTAAGGCTTCGATAAAAGGATTTCCCTGATAGTCGGAAACAGGACTTTCTGTATACACTGCATGGTCGTTTTTATTAGTCATAATTGTATCCCGCTTATTTGAATTTAGTGAATATCAATTTTCATCGCCAGAATCTCCAAGGTCATCTAGTAACTCTTGATAAATGCCAAAACGTAGTTTGTAATCTTCATCATTTTCTAAATCTATAAATTGTCTAGACTTAGGCATAGGAATAATATTACTTTGATTTTCTGAAGACTGTTCAGAGTGGTCTAGAACCGTAAAGGCAGATTTTGACGATTTTTGGCTGTTGTTTCTCTGTTTCAATCGTTCACTATCTTTTTCAGCTTGTTTATTTTTACGAAGATCAGTTAAACGTTCTTTTTTACTAAGTGTTGAAGAAGGTTTTTTTGCATCTGCCCGAGCAATAATTGATTCAATATGTTCTTCAAGGTTTGCTTGAGACCTATTGGTTTTTAGATTTTGAGCGGCTTTTGTTTTCTTTTGTTCGTGTTGAACCTGCCAAACTTCCCAAAAACTACAGCCCATGAATTCTCTAGATCTTGGAGAAAGTGTAGCTTCCCAATAATCTAAACTATGCTCCTGATAAAACACATAAATTATTTCTGCATTACTTGGATCATAAGCCACTTGAAATGATTCTGGACGAGAAATAGATTTTTTACGATGCATCCAGCCTTGTTTATATATTTCAGGGCAATTATAAAATACTCCAAACATTTTTAGGCCAAGGTCAGACAAGGTCGCTTTAATTTTAGGTAATAAAGCAACACGTAATGCTTTTTCAGAAACTTGTTTTAACTGACCCACACGATGTTGTATTCCCCAATTCCATAAATGAATAGGAACTAAAGGCAAATCGCTAGGCATATCTATATCACGATCATAAGTTGTCAATTGATGTGATGTATTATGTGCAAGTATTGAACCAATAATGATCTGCTTAAATTCAGTTATAGTAAGTGTTGCATCTAACCGGTAGTCAGAGCCCCCACGTTTTTTTTCTTTAACCTGTTGTACTACACCAGAAGCAAAAGGCTTAAATTTTGTCTGAATAGTTCTGAAATAACGTTCAACAATTGGTTTTAAATCTCCACGATAAGGTGCAGTATTTTCGATACGAATAGAAAAGTTATATTCTAAAGCTTCAATCTGATGCCCTAATAATTCTCCTCGATCTGCTAAAATAGCATCGGGTAATCCAATACATGGCCAGTCATCATATGTAATTTCATAACCATATTGTTTGCATAACTCAACTTTATCTGTCATGGCGACTTGTAGAGCTTGCATTGCAGTTACATAGGAGGCATTTTCAAATCCAATATAGAAACCAACCACCATTCTACTAAATACGTCAGCAACTAAATAAATAGTGGGTCTTCCGACAATACAGGCACGATCTGAATCTGATACAAGATAAATATCAGCAATGGTTGCATCAATTTCATAGCGAGAACCTGGCCCTAGGACTTGGGTGTTGACAGTTGAATGGAGCTCTCGGATGTCTTTTGCATAGATAATTGGATTGGTTCGAGCAGTAAGTTGAGTTACTTTTGGAAACTCACGCTCATAAAAATATTTAAATTGCCAGATGGTCGGAATTTCGCTATCAGCAATATCTGGAAATAATGAATGATACATCGTAGAAAATTTACGATAGGCATAACTCAAAGAATATTTATCCTTCGTTAACATATATTTATTAATATTAATTCTGAAAAGTCGCTCGACATTCTGATCAACTAATGCACCAACACCTTCACTATATTTTCTTGGCCTACCTAGTTTTTTATTTTTTGCAATACGTTTAACACCTTTAGCACCAGAATTGTTATAACTGGGAATAAGTGCATTTGGTGTTTGACCTCGTTGCCAGTATCGACGTGCTAATCTATAAATGGTTTGATGAGTTGTTTTATGCTGCTCAATAATTATTTTAACAAGGCTAAAACGAATAGATGGATCATAGAAATGCTCATTAGATATGAGTAAATCTATAATGTTCATTCCCATATCACGTTTTTTTTGCTGTACAGAGCCTTCTGTCACATTAATCAAGGAGATATCGGCAAAAGGATCATCGGTTATTTCTGCTTCGCCTACTTCTATGGCTGTAATCAGTTCTTCTTTTTTTATTATAGAGGGATTAGCATTAGGATGATTTAAATCAATCCAGATAATATGAGAAGGAATAATTTTAAGAATGCGGTAATCTTTACCTTGAAATTTATATACACTATTGATTCGAAACATGGCGAATCTCCTCCCATATTTCAAAATTTCCTAACTTGATCTCAGAGGCTTTAATCTTTTTATAGTCTTTAGTTATATCGAAAATAAAATAGCGTTGAGCAAGCAGTTCTCGGAGCTCAGCTAAAGACGTACCAATCGTTAAATTATACACTTGATCTATTTTTTTACTTAAAGTAATTAAGTCGAGCTCAGGATACTGTGTAAATATATGAATATAATCGTTTAAACGATTGTAAATTTCAGTACTAGATTCTCTCATGGCTGGATAAAGCCATTTGATGTTATTCAAAATAACGGAAGGAATTTCTTTTTCTGTAAGGATATACCAAGGTGTATCTGTACTTTTCCAATATCTACGCTCAAGCTCTAGTTTTTCAATGATTCTCTCATCCTTTAAGCTATTTGTGTATTTAGTTCGGATGACAAAATTTGGTTGGTTAGTACTTTGACTATTTACATAAAAACTTGAACTTATAGTTTGTAGAGTATCTTTAATTTTGGGGTGAGATATTTGGGCTCCTTCTGAAATTTCGAGCGTAGTGTTGAGAGGCAAGGGGAACTGCTCTCTGATATCAGTAATTAACGGATTCCAGTCTAAAAGTAGAAAAATTGCAAGTTCTAAATCAGATAATAAATGATGGGTGCGTTTCGTTGTATGGCCAAAAACTCGGTGAGAACGACCTTTTGAGCTAACATCTCGTACAGTAATCCATGGCTTATAATCTTTTAGATAGCCTTGACCACGTCCTTCTTTGATCCAGCGTTTCTGCTGATGTTCTGTAACCATAACAAATCGCCCGCTATTCTTTATTTATTCAGAATAGCAGGCGATCAATCTTTAATCAATATGAGATGATACTTTATTGCTAAAGATGAAACTATATTACCTAGGGTGATACTTTATTACCTAAATACAGCTGAATGATCAGCCTCAAAAAAATTATTCAACAGTCACAGATTTCGCAAGGTTACGTGGTTGGTCAACGTCCGTACCTCGCAGAACTGCAACATGATAAGAAAGAAGTTGTACTGGAATGCTATACACAATTGGTGCCAATACCGGATCAACAGTTGGGACATTCACCACATGTTGACGGTCTTTCGCTTTAATTCCGCTGTTTTCATCGGCAAAGACAAAAAGTTCACCGCCACGTGCTTGAACTTCTTCCATATTGGATTTTAGCTTGTCGAGCATGTCATCCTTCGGTGCCAAAATTACTACAGGCATATCGTTATCAACCAATGCTAATGGACCATGTTTCAGTTCACCAGCAGCATAACCTTCGGCATGAATATATGAAATCTCTTTCAGTTTCAATGCACCTTCCAACGCAATTGGGAAGTGCGTGCCGCGACCTAAGAACAAGCAGTGCTGTTTTTCAACAAACAATTCAGACAGGCGCAAAATTTCAGCATTATTTTGCAGTGTATCCAAAATCACTTTTGGCGTATGCCACAATTCAGCCACAATTTTTGCAATGGCATCTTCTGAAATAGTGTGTTTGATTTGACCAATTTTTAAAATCAACAACATAAGCGCAGCAAGCTGAGTGGTAAAGGCTTTGGTTGATGCCACACCAATTTCAGGGCCAGCAAGGGTCAATAAGCTATGATTGGTTTCACGAACCATTGACGATGTTGCGACATTGCAAATGGTCATGGTGGTGATATTTAAGCCTTTGGCAGCTGCACGTTTTTGTGTATCACGAAGTGCTGCTAAGGTATCGGCTGTTTCACCAGACTGAGAAATACACACATACAGTGTATTGTTAACAATGACGGGTGTACGATAACGGAATTCGCTGGCAATTTCGACTTGGCACGGCAAATCAATCAGTTGTTCAAACCAATATTTTGCAATCATACCCGCGTGGTAGCTGGTCCCACAGGCAATAATTTGCACTTGTTGAATGTTGGAAAAGTCTGTTACTGCAGATGCCAAGAAATCTTCACGCAGTGCATTACCATTTAACGCTTGAGAAATGGTTTGTTTAATGGCTTCTGGCTGCTCGTAAATTTCTTTCAGCATGTAATGCTTATATTCGCCTTTTGAGGCATTGCTCACCGTAGCATCCAATTCTTTAATTGGACGTTCCACACGTTGACCATTCGCGAAAACTTCAATGCTATTACGGGTTAAGCGTGCAATATCACCTTCTTCAAGGTAAATAAAACGGTTGGTGATCGGTAACAGCGCCAATTGGTCTGAACTAATAAAGTTTTCACCAATACCAACACCAATCACCAATGGCGAACCTTCACGTACCGTAATCAATTCATCAGGATGGTCGGTATGCGCAATTCCAAGTGCATAGGCACCTTTGAGTTGAGGCACGACTTGTTTGACGGCTTCAAGTAAACTTGGTGTGCTTTTCAGTGCATGATTGACCAAATGAGCAACCACTTCGGTATCTGTTTGTGAGGTAAACACATAACCTAAAGCTTCAAGATCATCTTTAAGTTCTTGATAATTTTCAATAATACCGTTATGTACTACGGCTACATTGCCAGAGATATGCGGGTGGGCATTGGCTTCAGTTGGTTTACCATGGGTTGCCCAACGGGTGTGCGCAATCCCAAGTGAACCTGTGATTTTGGATGCATTGACAGCTTGTTCAAGGTTGGTCACTTTACCAACACGACGTTCACGTAGAACTTGCTCTGCATTCACGAGTGCAAGACCAGCTGAATCATAGCCACGGTATTCAAGGCGTTTTAAGCCTTCAATCAGAATAGTACTGATATTACGTTCTGCAACGCCACCGACGATACCACACATGATGATTTCCTCTTATTTCTTGATCTTTTGCGGACGTTGATAATTTTCTTTGGCAAATTGCTTCGAACGTTCTACCGCTAAACTGTTCTCTGCTACATCACGGGTGATGGTTGAGCCTGCACCAACAGTTGCACCGTTGCCAATTTGAACAGGGGCAACCAATGAACTGTTTGAACCAATAAAGGCACGATCACCAATAATGGTTTTAAATTTATTGGCACCATCGTAGTTACAGGTAATCGTACCAGCACCAATATTTGAGCCTGAGCCAACTTCTGCATCACCCAGGTAAGTAAAGTGATTGGCTTTTGAGCCGTGACCGATCGTACTATTTTTTACTTCAACAAAGTTACCAATGTGAACTTCGGCAGCCAATTTTGCACCAGGACGTAGACGGGCAAATGGACCAATTTGCGTATTTTCACCGACAATGGCGCTATCAAATACGCTATAAGGCTGAACTTTGGTGCCCGCTGCAATTTTGGTATTTTTAAGCACACAGCCTGCACCAATTTCAACGCCATCACCGAGTTCACACTCGCCTTCAATAATCACATTAATATCAATACGCACATCCTGACCGACTTTAAGCGTACCACGCAGGTCAAAACGACTTGGATCAATCAAATGCACACCTTGTTGCATCAATGCTTTGGCTTGAGCCGTTTGGAATTGACGTTCTAAGGCTGCAAGCTGTACGCGGTCATTGACACCGTCTACTTCAAAGGCTTGCTCAGGTTCGACAGAAACCACCTGCATGCCATCGGCAAGCGCCATGGCTACGATGTCAGTCAGGTAATATTCGCCCTGTGCATTATGATTACTTAAACGTGGTAACCACTCGTGCAATTTGGCATTGCTGACGCAGTAAATACCGGTGTTAATTTCTTTAATCTGGCGTTGTTCATCTGATGCATCTTTATGCTCAACAATGGCTTGAATCTCACCATTCTTACGTACAATACGGCCATAACCTGTTGCATCTGGCAGGGTTAATGTGACCAAACCAATTCCGGTTTCAGTCGATACATCGAGCAAACGCTGTAATGTGGCAGGGCGAATACACGGAACATCACCTGATAAGATTAAAGATACGCCTGTTTGTGGTAGAACAGGTAAAGTCACTTTGACCGCATGACCTGTCCCCAATTGTTCTTTTTGCTCAACCCATTGCACCTGTTCATGTGCAAAGGCCTGTTGAACCAAATCACCACCATGTCCATAAATAGTAATGATATTTTCAGCATTTAATTGTTTTGTAGTTTCAATGACATGAGCGAGTAGAGGGCGTCCTGCGAGCGGCTGCAACACTTTGGGTAAACTCGAACGCATTCGAGTGCCTTTACCTGCAGCAAGAATAATCACAGAAGTTGACATATTACACCTTAGAAACTTGGCTTAAGCCATTGAAATATAGAGGTAGATGGCAATACAGATGGCGGCCCAAATGCCGGCAACAATATCGTCAAACATAATACCAAAACCACCACCGACTTGACGATCGATGACACGGATTGGCCATGGTTTCCAAACATCAAATAAACGAAATAGGGCAAAACCAATGATCACCCACCAGACATTCATTTGACCCAAATACAAAATGGGTAAAAAGGTGATGGATTGTCCGGCGAACTCGTCCCAAACAATACGTCCATCATCGTGTACGCCCATCACTTTGGCAGTTTGACCACAAATATAAATGCCAAGAATTGACATCAGTACAATGGCTAAAATAGAGTTGAAAAAACCAATTGCAAGCCAAATCGGCACAAAAAGTAGTGCAAAAGCAGAACCGAAAGTACCGGGTGCTTTCGGTAAAAGTCCTGAACCAAAACCTACACCACAGAAGACAATGAGTCGATTTGGCCATGACATGGCTTTAAAATTAATTTTAGGCTTATGCAAAATGTTGATATCCATTCAAATCGAGCACCACTGAATCATGATGATGCAGCAGACTCAAGGTGTTCGTATTATTAATTGTGCCAATCATTGTTATATTTACATGCGGTGTTTGCTGTTTCAGTATTTTATAGTGATCAGGCGAAATGGTAAAACAAAGTTCGTAATCGTCACCACCGGCAAGCGCATAATGCCATTTTTGCTGATCAGGAAGCTGTTGCAAAGCAGGACTTAGGGGGAGTTTTTCTAAATAGAGTTCCGCACCGACCTTGGATGCAGCCAAGATATGACCAAGGTCTTGCGCTAAGCCATCAGACACATCAATCATGCTGTTGGCCAAGCCTTTAAGGTGTTGTCCGAGTTCACAGCGTGGGGTGGGGTAATCTAATCGTTTTTGTAATTCATGGCCTCGGTGCTGCAAGCCAAAAGCAGCATCACCCACTGTACCTGATACACAAATCAAATCGCCAACTTGAGCGCCAGCACGTGTAATTGCCTGTCCTTGGTCAATCCAACCCAGCGCGGTCACTGAGATGGTCAAATGCGGACTTTGTGTGGTGTCACCACCAATTAAGCGCACACCAAATTGATCGCAGCAATCATAGAGACCTTGGCTGAAACCTTTTAGCCAATCATGATCAATTTGGGGTAGGCTCAATGCCAATAAAATACTGTGCGGTTTAGCACCCATGGCAGCAATGTCAGATAAATTGACAGCCACAGATTTCCAGCCAATTGCATGTGGGTTTGTATCTAAGGGGAAATGTCGTCCAGCAACCAAAGTATCGGCACAAATCACCAATTGTTGCTGAGGCGGGGGAGTGAGCACGGCTGAGTCATCACCCACACCTAAATCGACAGACGTAGACGTATGTCGATTAAAATAGGTATCGATAATCGAGAACTCAGCCATTACAACAATTCGACTTTAAATTAGTTGGCTTGTTGTTTTTCTGCTGCACGTAAAGTTGTCGCTAAACGATCTAATACACCGTTGATGTATTTGTGGCTATCTGCACCGCCGAAATGTTTAGCTAACTCGATAGCTTCATCAAGTACAACGCGGTATGGAATTTCAAGATGTTCTTTCAATTCATAAGCGCCAAGACGAAGTGTCGCAAGCTCAACACCATCAAGTGCTGAAATATCACGATCGAGTACAGGGATTAAGAGCGCATCCAATGCTTCATGATTGGCAACCACCTCGGTCAACAATTCATGATAATAGCTAAGATCCACTTTGTGCATGGCATTGTCGACACGTGTACGTGCTTCAATCTCATGGACTGGATTGTGGCTCATTTGCCATTCATAAATTCCTTGTACAGCAAAGCGACGTGCTTTACGTTTTGCTGCATAAGTTGCTTGAAGTGTTTGCGACATAGCGTTAAATAGCCTTTAACAAGTTTACCATTTCAATAGCAGTCAAGGCAGCTTCACTACCTTTATTACCTGCTTTTGTTCCAGAGCGTTCAATCGCTTGTTCAATACTATCCGTAGTGAGTACACCGTTGATGACTGGAAGGCCAGCGTCTAGACCAACTACGCCTAAACCTTTGGCACATTCGCCAGCAACAAAATCGAAGTGAGGTGTGCTACCGCGAATCACTGCACCAAGCGCAATGATGGCATCAAAACGACCAGTCGCAGCTAATTTTTTCGCAACGATAGGGAGTTCCCAAGCACCAGGGGCGTGAACAACAGTGATATTATCCTCTGATACACCATGACGTTTCAATGTATCAACGGCACCTTCTAACAGATGTTCAACAACAAAGCTGTTAAAACGACCAACTAAAATCGCATAACGGTCTTCGTTCGCGAGATGTAACATACCTTCAATACGGCGAACTGCCATAACAACCTCGATTATTTCTCTGATGTTTGATGTGCGGTGATGTATTCCACCACTTCTAAGTTAAAACCTGAAAGTGCATTAAAACGTAAAGGAGAGCTTAAAAGCTTCATCTTTTCTACGCCTAAATCACGTAAAATTTGTGCACCCACACCAATGGTTTGATACTGCTGAGAAAGTGCAGCATTCGATTTTACATTTTTTGGTGCATTAAGGGTATCTAAAGCAGGACCTAAATCTTGTAAATGACGTTGACCGATCCAAACCAGAACACCACGTTCGCTATTTGAAACTTCTTTTAACGCACGGTCTAAGTTCCAAGCCGGTTCGCCGTCTTGTTTATTGAGTTTTAATAAATCACGCGTTGGATTGAAGCCATGTACGCGAACAGTAGTCACGCCATCTTTTGGCTCGCCTTTAACTAAAGCCAAATGAATGTCTGGGTTGCCAAACTCACGGTAACGATACAGATCAAAGACACCATATTCAGTATCTAATTTTTGATGATCCAAACGTTCAACCGTTTGTTCATTGGTCATGCGGTAATGAATGAGGTCAGCAATCGTACCGATTTTTAAGCCATGTTTTTCTGCAAAGACTTCAAGGTCAGGGCGACGCGCCATCGTACCGTCTTCATTGATGATTTCACAAATCACAGATGCGGGTTCTAAACCTGCAAGACGGGATAAGTCACAGCCCGCTTCGGTATGACCTGCACGGTGTAACACGCCACCTGGCTGTGCCATGAGTGGGAAGATATGACCCGGTTGCACAATGTCAGCAGGTTTTGCATGTGCAGCGACTGCAGTTTGAATGGTATGTGCGCGTTCTGCAGGAGAAATACCTGTTGAAATCCCTTGAGCCGCTTCAATTGAGAGTGTGAAGTTGGTACCGTGTTGTGCACCGTTGGCATCGACCATTAAAGGAAGATTCAACTGTTGGCAGCGCTCTTTGCTAAGCGTTAAACATACCAAACCACGAGCATGGGTGATCATAAAGTTAATGTCTTCAGCGCGTACATGCGTCGCAGCAATGACAAGATCGCCTTCATTTTCGCGGTCTTCATCATCCATAAGGATAACCATTTTTCCTGCACGGATATCTGCTACGAGCTCTTCAACGGTATTGAGCGGCATCAACCTTCACCTTCTTTTTTGATCTTGTACAGATCGAGTCACGACATTATTGGGTGCATAGTCTAACGCTTTTTGAGCGATTTTGCTTATGCTTATCCATTTCCCTGTATGGTTCATTGTTATACACAGTCTTTCTACGCTTTAAAAGCCGACTTTAATTTAATGCCGTTATTTTATGTTTGTTTTTTAAGCAGTTGAAAATCATATACATATAGATACTTATGCAGTAGAAAAATAAGCTGCTGATTATTTTGAAAATTAGAAGCTGTAACATGTTTAAAATTATGTAAAAGATTGAGATTTAGAACTTGGATCATTCTAAAAATCCAAAATTTAGTCTGAAACGTACAATGATTAATGAAAAGAAAAAAGCGAACCGAAGTTCGCTTCTGATATGGATTGGATTTTAGAAGAAACCTGCTGGCTTAGTTGAGTAGCTCACCAGCAAGTTTTTGGTTTGTTGATAATGCTCTAGCATCATTTTATGGTTTTCACGCCCAATGCCTGATTTTTTATAACCACCAAATGCTGCATGGGCAGGGTACATGTGATAACAGTTGGTCCAAACCCGACCGGCTTGAATTGCTCGACCTGCTCGATATGAGGTGTGTACCGAACGTGACCATACCCCTGCACCTAGACCATAAATGGTGTCGTTGGCAATTTTGATTGCATCATCAAAGTCTTTAAACGTGGTGACCGCAAGTACAGGACCAAAAATTTCTTCCTGGAAGGTACGCATGTCATTGGTGCCTTTAAAGATCGTCGGCTCAATGTAGAAGCCTTGTCCGACTTCCTGACGTTCGCCACCACCTGTCAACACTTGAGCACCTTCTTCACGACCTGTCGCGATACAACCTAGAATTTTATCTTGTTGCTCTTGTGATGCTTGTGCACCAATCATGGTTGTCGTATCTAGTGGATGACCTGTTTTAATGCGTTGTACACGCTCTACAGCACGTTCTAAAAATTTATCTGCAATACTTTCTTGTACAAGTGCACGTGATGGACAGGTACAGATTTCACCTTGGTTGAGGGCGAACATGGCAAAGCCTTCAAGGGCTTTATCTAGGTAATCATCTTCTTTGTCCATGATGTCTTCAAAGAACAAGTTAGGTGACTTCCCGCCGAGTTCTAGCGTTACAGGGATGATATTTTCAGTGGCATATTGCATGATCAACTGACCCACTGCAGTTGAACCGGTAAAGGCAATTTTGGCAATGCGTGGATTGGTTGCCAGTGGACGACCCACTTCAACCCCATAGCCATTAACAATATTCAGCACGCCCGGTGGCAAGATGTCTTGAATGAGTTCCGCCAAGACTAAAATACTCACAGGCGTTTGTTCAGCAGGTTTCAGTACAATACAGTTACCCGCTGCGAGTGCAGGTGCAAGTTTCCATGCTGCCATTAAAATCGGGAAGTTCCATGGAATAATCTGACCGACGACGCCTAAAGGCTCATGGAAATGGTAGGCAATCGTGTCTTCGTCAATTTCTGAAATTCCGCCTTCCTGAGCGCGGATACAGCCAGCAAAATAACGGAAATGATCAATACAGAGTGGAATGTCGGCAGCTAAAGTTTCACGAATGGGTTTACCGTTATCCCATGTTTCGGCGACAGCGAGGAGTTCAAGATTTTCCTCAAGACGATCTGCTATTTTTAATAAAATATTAGAGCGTGTGGTGGGTGAAGATGAATTCCATTGTTGTTTTGCCGCGTGTGCAGCATCAAGTGCCAATTCAATATCTTCTACCGATGAGCGAGGTACTTTGGTAAACACTTTACCATCTACAGGTGAAATATTATCAAAGTATTCACCTTTGACAGGTGGCACCCATTTGCCACCAATAAAATTTTCGTATTGCTGCTTGAATTGAACTTTTGAACCGTCAGTATTTGGATCTGCATAACGCATAATAGTTTCCTTATCTTTGATTGTTATGGTGTAGAAAAAGAGGAATAATTCGGTCATTTTTGCCGAATATTGGATATGCTTGAGTTAATATAAAGACCCAAATTGAACGTGAGTTGACAACTTACAAGCATGCTACAAAAGACAACATCAGTATTGCCAAAAAAATCTTAATAAATTTATATAAAACAAAGTTTTGAAATGAAAGATGAAACATAGATTGAAATACAGAACATGACATTGTTCACATGATTTTCATATGGACAATAACAAAAGAAATTAATGCATAAATGTCTTCAAGACAGATAACCCCAATAAAAAAAAGACTTCTAAATAGATGCGATCTAGAAGTCTTTTGGTTGACTCAAAATTGATTAAATATTTTTAGATTTTAGCCATGCAAATAGGCTTTGATAGACCTGTTCACGGGCGTGCTTTTCAGATAAAACCAAATCATGCATGCCATCTTGAATACTGCATAAACGTACATCACCTGACATTTTATTGGCATATTTAATCATGTCTTGGACTTCTAAGATGACATCGGTGCTTTGTGCATCGCGATTAAAACGCAGCGGATAGCTTGTTTTTGCAGAATGCATAATCAAAGTTGGTACAGTTAAAGTCACGCCTTGGTGAATTTCTTTTTGTGCTTGATGAATGGCATGTACAAAGCTTAAGCGGACTAAATGATAGGTTGGCTTTTTCCATTCAAGGTTAAAGTTCCATTCACCGTGATAACTGACATGTAAACTTTGCACATAAAAGCGGTTTAGACGACTTGGAAATAATAGATCTGGAAAACGTTTACCTAGTGCACTCATTTGCGGGATGGCTAATTTTTTCTCAAAAGCGCTCATATTGAAGTCATAAAATGGGCTGTTGCACCACAAGGCTTTGATCAAGGGATGATTAGGATGATGTGCTGCATACAGTGTAGTGGTGAGTCCACCAGTAGAATGCCCACAGAGTAATACTGTGTCATGTCCTTCGTGACCAATAATGTCTAAGGCTTCGGTAATTTCGGCATCATATTCTGCGATGTCATAGACGTTATAGTATTTTTGATGGGGAAGGTGAGAACGACCATATTTGCGCAGGTCTAAAGCGTAAAAATCAAAACCTTCATTGTTAAAGCGTTCAGCCATTTCGGTCTGAAAGAAATAATCGACAAAGCCATGAATATAGAGCACCGCTTTAGTAGTTGATTGAGCTGCTTTCTTACGAACTAAGGTTGCAACAACTTTGCCTTCGTAATCGTCAGGAAAGGAGAGCGTTGCCTGTTCGTAGCCATCGCCCAAAATATCGTTCTGATATTGAATATTATTATTCGCCATTTTTTTATACTCATTTATTTTTAATAATTATCCTTGAGTATTTTGCTTTTTTTGTCAATTCACAATCTAAATTGCATAAGCAAAAAAAAGCCCCGATCAAATGATCAGGGCTTTTTAGAATCTGGAGCGGGAAAGGAGACTCGAACTCCCGACCCCAACCTTGGCAAGGTTATGCTCTACCAACTGAGCTATTCCCGCGGAGTCTATTCAGTTTTTTAAATGAAAAAACCAAACTAAAAAATTTTGAGCGGGAAAGGAGACTCGAACTCCCGACCCCAACCTTGGCAAGGTTATGCTCTACCAACTGAGCTATTCCCGCATGCCGTGTATAATACAGTATGAAAAAATGAGGTCAACACCTTTGTGAAAAAACTTGTATCGTTTGAATAAAATAAAAACAATTTTAAGCATAAAATGTCAATCACAGGGTTTTAAAAGGCATTTTGTAGAAAAAATCATCAGTATTTCACGTGTTTAGTCAAATGTGTCTGACAGCACAATGTAAGACATAACACGTTATACTAGATTTATATTTAGGCAATTCATTTTGGGAGCCGATTTTGAGCTTAGAACAACAGTTAATTGAGCGTTTACAACAGCTTTCACCGCAACACTTGGAAGTTGTGAACGAATCTTCAGGTCACGGTGGTTATTTCCCAGGTAAAGAATCACACTTTAAAGCGGTGATTGTCAGTGATGCCTTTGCAGGGCTACGTTTGGTTCAGCGTCATCAAAAAGTTTATGCTGCAGCAGGAGATTTGTTAGGTGGCGGTAAAATCCATGCACTTGCGATTCATGCATTCTTGCCAGAGGAATGGAAAGGGCAAGATACCAGTAGTCCTGAATGTGCACATGCGCCAAAACCGTAAGGATGCCTCATGGATACACAACTGATTGTTAAAATTATTCACATGTCGGTGGCAAGTTTACTGATCATTGCAGTGCTTGCACGTGCAACAACTTTGTTTGTTGGAACTCAAGGAAATTTACCCAATCCAAAAGCACGAAAATTGTTGGTTGGATTGCAGCATTTTTCAGTGGCCGTGATTGCACTGACAGGTGTTGTGGCTTTAGTGCTGAAAAATTTTGAAGTACAGCCATGGTTTTATGCCAAAGTTATTTTATTCTTGGTACTGATTTCATCTTTGGCGAAAGCGTATAAAAAAGATGAGGCTGTATTGTTGGTTCAGCGCCGTGCTGGCTTGTTTATTGCAATTGTTTCACTTATTTCAATTATTACTTTAGTCATCATTAAACCAAATTTTGGCTAAATGTCCGTGATGTTTGAATCATGACCTTAGCCATTCAATATCTATAATAAAAGTTTAGGGGGTTCTAATGCTTACACGTGTGGTCTTTAACCAAAAAGGTGGAGTAGGAAAATCGAGTATTACTGTCAATTTGGCTGCCATTAGCGCAGCACAAGGTTTAAAGACCTTGTTAATTGACCTTGATCCACAAGCCAATTCGAGCCAGTATTTGCTTGGCGATGATGCCACCTATTCTGGCGATAAACCCGCATTAGAACCCAATATTGAAAACTATTTTGAGGATGTACTCGGTACTCAGCAAAGTAAAGGTTTAATTGGGAATGCCATCGGTTCGATTTTGAAAAATCGCAGCAAAGGTTTAGAAAGCTACGTGCATCAATCACCGTTTAAGCATTTAGATGTGATTCCAGCCAGCCCCAGTCTGGGGGCTTTGGCACATGCACTTGAGTCTAAACACAAAATTTATAAACTTCGCGATGCGCTACAGCAATTATCCGGTCAATATGACCGTGTATTTATTGATACACCGCCTGCGTTTAACTTTTTTACCCTTTCAGCGTTGATCGCGGCAAATCGTGTATTAATTCCTTTTGACTGTGACGTGTTTTCTAAACGTGCACTGCATACTTTAATTGAGAACGTGATTGAAACCCAAGATGATCATAATGAAGATTTAGAGATTGAAGGAATTGTAGTGAATCAGTTCCAAGCACAGGCCAAACTGCCACGCGAAGTGGTTGAACAGTTGAAAACTGAGGGCTTACCTGTACTTGAAAGCATGTTGCCACCTTCGGTATTGATGAAAGAATCTCATCAGAAAAATTTACCGCTGATTCATTTAGCAACAGATCATAAATTGACGCAGGCCTATGTCTCGTTGTTCAATGAAATAGAGAAACCTTAAAACATCGAGTTTTGTATGAAATTGCTGACTTTTACCCTTGCAATAAGCAGTGCTGTATTACTAACAGCTTGTGCAAGTACAGTGAAACCCACCTACGTGTCGCCTACGCAGTATCAGTCTTTTAATTGTCAGCAATTACAAGGCGAATATAATCGTATTCAACAGTACATCGATACTGGTGTGACACCGCCGAAACGTACCGGTATGGGCGTGGGTGTTGGTCTTGGTGGTGGCTGGGGAAGTCATGGTTGGGGCATTGGTCCAAGTATTTCAGTGAATATGGGTCAGTCGAGTAACACCAAAAATACGGAACTAGCACGCGTTTTAGGTGAGCAAGAAGCCATTGTTCAAGCTGCAAAATATAAATCTTGTCCGATTATTGTGCGTACCAAACCTGCGAAATAAAGTTTTACAGCACGAATCAATAAGCTGGTTTTAACACCAGCTTATTTGTTTTATCTTCAAAAAAATAAATTGATCATGACGAATCGGTGCATATTTTTGCATTGGATTGATCTTGTGATTTGACCTGCTCTTTCGTTAATGTAGCGTCATTCTTTGGGATATCGGTTGTATATGGTCGAAAATTGGTTATTTCTATTACCTGTCATTGTGATTTTGATGATTCCAGGACCAGGCAATGCAATGGTTGCCAGTTCTGCACATCAACACGGGCAAGCTAAAACCAGTTTATATATTCCCGTTATTTTATTGGGCTATCTTTATGCCATTAATGTATGGGCATTGCTCATTCATCTTGCGACACCCATTTGGCCTAATTTCGCAGCATTGGTGCATGTGCTTAGCGCCATTTACATGGGCTGGATGACCTTTAAATTATTTAAAAGTGATCAATTACAGCTTCACAATAAAAAGCATCCCATGGTGCGTCCATGGCATATGTTTACTGCAACCCTAAAAAACCCTAAAGCGGCATTATTTGCAGCCGCGATTTTTCCAGATATGACGTGGGAAAGCCCCACCAATTTTGTTTTGGTCTTTGCTGCATTTAGTTTGGTAACTTTGCCAGTTTTTGCTTTTTGGATGGCATTTGGACAGGCTGTACTGTCAGGGCAGTCTAAGAAAATAAAAACCGACCTCATTTATAAAGGGTCGGCTCTTGTATTGCTGTTATGTTTGATTCCACTTTTAATTAACGTATTTCGTTAAGTGAACACGCTTAGACTTGTGGAGATTTCTTTAATTTTTGACGAATAAAACCAATCACACCCGGCAATACACTGATAATAATGATGCCGAAAATAAGATGAGTAAAGTTATCTTTCACGATCGGCATATTGCCAAATAGATAGCCCAAAATAACAAACGAACCGACCCAGCAAATTGCACCAATAACATTATAGCTCAGGAAGAATTTGTAATTCATATGTCCTGCACCAGCAACAAATGGTGCGAAGGTACGTGCAAAAGGAATGAAGCGCGCAAAAATAATGGTTTTACCACCGTGTTTCGCAAAAAACTGCTGCGTTGCCACTAAATGCTGTTTATTAATAAAACGAGATTCGATTTCAAAGACACGTGGACCGATATAGCGCCCGATATGGTAGTTCAGCGTATCGCCCAATACTGCAGCAAGGAACAATAATGGGATGAGCACCCATGGATCCATTACACCTGTTGAAGCCGCTAATGCACCAGCTGCGAAAAGTAAACTATCGCCCGGCAAGAAAGGCATAACGACTAAGCCTGTTTCCACAAAAATAATCAGGAATAAAATTGCATAAATCCACACTCCATAATTGGTAATGAATTCAAGCAAATGTTCGTCAACATGTAAGATAAAATCAATCAGTTCCATGAGCTGCTTATAAGCCAAAGTGTGCAGAAATCCTATCAGTGATCGATTTGGATGTCAGTAGAAAAAGCGGATTAATTCATGCACCATCGTTTCAAAAATGCAACGTTTAGTCACTCATATGGATATTTATTCACAAAAATGAACTGATTAATATGGCTGCATCTTTTCAATATCCCGAATGAGTTTCGCTATGTTTAATCCTAATGTCGTTATTAAAAATATGATCCAACAACCTTCAATGCAAAATAGTTTGGCTTTATTGGCGCGTATTTTATTGGCTTACATTTTTATCGTGGCAGGTTGGGGCAAACTTTCAGGCTACGATGCAACAGTCGCTTATATGCAAGCTATGGGTGTTCCAGGTGGTTTATTGCCTCTGACTATTCTGCTAGAGCTTGGTGGTGGTCTTGCTATTTTATTCGGTTTCCAAACCCGACTTGTGGCATTAGGTTTGGCGGGTTTTAGTATTGTGACTGCATTTTTATTCCACGGTAGTGCTGAGGATGCGGTGAACTTTATGAAAAACTTTGCCATGGCAGGTGGATTTATTGCTTTAGCGGTCTTAGGTGCGGGTAAGTTCAGCTTAGATCATTGGATTGAATCGAAATAACATCCTTTTAAAGCAAGAGCGCTAAAGTGGAAACTTGGCGCTCTTGCTACAATTTAATGTGACATCTTTACAAAATTCGTCCTGTATCTCTGTGTTTGTATTGCTCTAATAAAAGATAGAAAAGTCATAGAGAGGGATAAAAATGAAGCAATCGATTTGGGCAGCACTGCTTTTGTCAGGCGCGATGATGGCAACGACTGCATGGGCAAAATCAGATGTGGCAATTATTCAAGAAGCCAAAACCAATGTGGTAACTGTTGCTCAAGCACATAAAATGAAAGACAAAACTGGTGTGACATTGACAGGGCAAATTGTCCGTCAAATTACCTTGCATGAAGACGACTTTGAGTTCCGTGATAAAACAGGCTCGATCGTACTCGATATTGATGATGATTTATGGGAGCCTTTAAACCTTAAAGCAGGGGATAAAGTCCGCGTAATTGGTGAAGTGGATACCCACATTAAAAAGCCGACAGAAATTGAAGTGGTTCGCATTGAACGAATCAAATAAGTATGAATATTAAAGGGAGCAGGTCTCCCTTTTTTAATGTGCTAAAGCAATTGAATTTATGTGTGAAAGAATAGAAATCGTTTATATTTCAGACATATTCGAATGGTGTGCGTAAATGCTTTAAAAATGATAGAATACGGCGCTTATCTTTCGTTTGCCTTTCATAGTTGTTTGTCATGACTACCAATACTCAAATCACTGAAGATCGTATCCTGATTTTGGATTTCGGATCTCAATACAGTCAGCTCATTGCACGTCGCGTACGTGAAGCTGGCGTATATTCTGAAATGTTTGCCTATGACATGTCTGAAGAAGACATTCGTGCATTTAATCCAAACGGTATCATCCTTTCAGGTGGTCCAGAAAGCGTTTATGTTGAAGGTAGCCCACGCGCTCCTGAAGTTGTATTCAACTTAGGCGTTCCTGTATTGGGTATCTGCTACGGTCTACAAACCATGTCACAACAACTTGGCGGTAAAGTAGAGCCAGGTGATGTACATGAATTTGGTTATGCAGAAGTAGACATTCAAGTTCGTGATAAATTGATTGGCGATCTTGAAGACTCTGCTGACAAACTTAAAGTTTGGATGAGTCACGGCGATAAAGTGACTGCGATCCCTGAAGGCTTCCAAGTGACTGCAAGCACACCAAGCTGCCCATTCGCAATGGTGTCTGATGAAGCTCGTCGTTTCTACGGTATTCAGTTCCACCCAGAAGTAACTCACACTGCTAAAGGTAAAGAGTTATTGTCTAACTTCGTACACAACATTTGTGGTTGCCGTAGTCTTTGGAACTCTGAAAACATTATCGACCTTCGTGTTGAACAACTTCGCGCACAAATTGGCGATCAAAAAGTTCTTCTTGGTCTTTCAGGTGGTGTGGATTCATCTGTTGTTGCTGCACTTTTACATAAAGCGATTGGCGATCAATTGACTTGTGTATTCGTGGACAACGGCTTACTTCGTTTGAATGAAGGCGAGCAAGTGATGGACATGTTTGCGAAAAACATGGGTATCCGTGTGATCCGCGCTGATGCTGAAGATCGCTTCTTGTCTGCGCTTGCAGGTGAAGTTGATCCTGAGAAAAAACGTAAAATCATCGGTCGTGAATTCATTGAAGTGTTCGCTGAAGAAGCACGTAAACTTGATGGCGTAAACTTCCTTGCACAAGGTACGATTTACCCTGACGTGATCGAATCTGCTGCGACTAAAAATGGTAAAGCACATGTGATTAAATCGCACCATAACGTGGGTGGTTTACCAGAAGATTTAGCATTTGAATTGGTTGAACCCATCCGTGACTTGTTTAAAGATGAAGTGCGTAAATTGGGTACGACTTTAGGTCTTCCTTACGAAATGCTTTACCGTCATCCATTCCCAGGTCCAGGTCTAGGTGTTCGTATTTTGGGTGAAGTGAAAAAAGAATATGCTGACATTCTTCGTTTAGCAGATGACATTTTCATGCAAGAACTTCGTGCAAGCGGTTGGTATGACAAAACTGCTCAAGCATTTGCGGTATTCCAACCTGTGAAATCTGTAGGTGTTGTGGGTGATGGTCGCCGTTATGCATGGGTAATTGCACTTCGTGCGGTTGAAACTGTGGACTTTATGACTGCACGTTTCGCTCACCTTCCATACGACTTAGTCGATAAGATCTCGACTCGTATCATGAATGAAATTGCTGAAGTTTCTCGTGTTGTTTATGACGTATCGTCTAAACCACCTGCAACAATTGAATGGGAGTAAAACTGGGGTTTCACGAAGCACTGCTTCGTGCCAGTTTTACGGCAAAGGCTATGCCTGCGCCAGTTAGGGATATCAAATGAATATCTCTAATATCCAATAAAAAAGGACACTTTGGTGTCCTTTTTTTATTCCTGAACCAACTTCCGCTCTTCCATTTGCCAAGTATGTTTCATGTGCTTGAGTGCTAAGGAATCCATACTGTGGTCATATTGTTCAACACGGTTTCGACCATTCGCTTTGGCTTGATACAGTGCAAGATCCGCTTGTTTCACAAAATGATTTAAATCAATGTCACAGCTTTCTAAAATCGTTGCACCAATTGAAATAGTGAAGCGAAGCTGTACGCGATGATCCAGCTCAACCACTGTATTTTCAATTTTTTGACGTAAACGCTCACCGATTCTGAGCGCATCATCCAAATGCGTATGCGGAAGTAAAGCAATAAACTCCTCACCGCCATAACGCGCCAAGACATCGGTATGCCGCATTTCTTGACTGGCAATATTGGCAATCATCTGAATGACTTGATCACCGACATCATGTCCATAGGTATCATTAATCTTTTTAAAATGATCAACATCAAAAACTAAAAGCGTCGTTGGTGTTGGATTTTCTAATTGTTGTTCGAGATGCTGCTTTGCCAAATACTCAAAATAGCGTCTATTATTGAGCCCTGTTAATGCATCGGTATGTGCCAGTTTCTCAAAAGCACGGCGGTTATAATCATTTAAAGTATGATGCAAAAACACAACCCGTGATTTCAGTGTTGAATTCCAACTGATGTACACACTAAAGACCAAAATCGGCAGATAAATCAGCGAAAAGAGCAGCATCTGATAGGCATCGCCATGACTATTAAAGTAAACACCGACAAAAAGTACAGTGCTAATTAAAAGTGAGGTGATCAGTAGATCTCTTGCGAAAGTTAATTTAAGAGCATCCAATTCACCATTCCAGCAATTAAATTCATTCTTAGACCAAAGCGTTTCCGTCTATTTCTATAGCGTTCTGTTAATATCCGAAAATGTTTAAGTTTGCCGTTGATATGTTCAATTGTGATCCTACGCCGACTGATTTCTTGGTTGATCTGTTTTGCTATTTGGGGTAATGATAAATTCTTAGGTTTCTTGATGGGAATGAGTAACTTACTCTTAATCTGATGAAATCCTTTATAGGCTAAATCTGCCATGATACAAGGATAAATGACCATCTCCTTCAAATACTTACGCGCAATCGTCAGATCGTGTTTTCTGCCATCTTCAATCTGTATACTTACAATTTGCTTTAATTTTGGGTTAAAAATGACCTGTGTTTTTAGCGTATGTTTCTTCTTTTTACCGCTATAGAATTTTCTTTGTTTTTTTGGGACGCTCAATCTGTGACTCAGTGACATCAACGATTACATAATCCTCCTCACTAAACTTTTGATTCCTTTTAGGCAATGCGAAAATCCGTGATTGAATCAGAGCCTTTTCAACTTTCTGAATCGTACGATTCACATTACTTTCAGCTAGGTTATAGTCGGCGGATAACTCAATTTGAGTTCTATAACAGCGTAAGTAATTTAAAGTTAACAACAATTGATCCTCTAAACACAACGAATGAGGTCTTCCAGATTTTTTCTTGGCAAGTTCAGCGTGTTGTAACACTGATACCATTTTTAAGAATAATGGACGAGGAACGCCAACAAGTCGTTTAAATTCCCCATCATTAAATCTAGTTAAATTTTCATATTTCATGGGACTAGTATAAACAATTTTTTACTTTCGCAAGAGGTCTAGTGAGGGTCTAAAACGGATTTGCACACACAGATTCGCAAGCACAATAAACACCACCGAAGAATACTGATAAATTAGGGTATAAGGACTTTCAGAGATATTTAAGTTAGTAAACCAAATGGCACTTGCTCCAACGATAGAGCAGGGCAATAGCAAGTCAAAAAACTTAAGATGACGATAATAGTTGTACATCCAAATCGTGATGAGCGTCATCAGCAGGGCAAAACTTAATTTGCTGGTAATCACCAAACGAGGGATATCATTTAAAACCAAAAGATCAGCAATGGTATAGGTGACATAGGAGAACTGTGCAAACAAGTTCACCTGAAGTAAATATTTTAAATTGAGATGTTCTTGATATTGATAGTAAGCTGTTTTTAAAGGCTGAGGAATGCGAGCAAGAGGATCTTTTAAAGCCTCTTGAATCAGTGCACGAGCATCTTTTTCGTACTCTTGTGGCATGTCGCCTTCCTGAGAAATGAGATTCTAATGTATACATTCAATTATTAAATTGTATAAAAATTATTCTATTCTCTTATGGTGTTATTTCAAAGTATATAAATGAATAATATATGAACTTTATGGTACTTTTTTTAGCATAATTAAAGAATTGACCAAGAGTTTTCTGATTTTTGTGGATGGATTAAGACAGGTGCTGTGCTATAGCGTTTGGCAATCCACGCTTTCGAAGGTGCACTCGAGTTGTTCTGTAGCATATTGGGATGGTAAACCTCAACCCGATTACGTCCAGATGCTTTCGCTGCATACAGTGCAATGTCTGCTTTTTTAATCAAATCATCTAGGTTTTGCAAAGGGGATTCGAGCTCCGCTAAACCGACAGAAATGGTAAAACGTAAGCTGCGTTCAGGAGTTTCATATAAATACTGTTTTTGAATAGAACTGCGTAAACGCTCCGCTATCACGATGGCATCCTGTATTTGAGTGTCATTGAGGAGAACCACAAATTCCTCGCCACCAAACCGAGCCAGTAGATCACTTTGACGCATTTCCTTTCGAGCAGTATCCGCAATTATCTGTAAAACACGATCCCCTAAATCGTGTCCATAGGTATCATTAATCGCTTTGAAATGATCGACATCGAACATCAGAAGGCAACTACTTGCAGCGCGTGGCCATTGCTGAATGGATTGTTCAGCCACATCGACAAAATGACGACGATTACATAGCTGTGTCAGATCATCGGTATGCGCTAAATTTTTGAGGGTGTGATAGTTCCACTCATCCAATAAAGTTCTTAAAAATGAAAGCCGTGTATTAAGCAAATTATTCCAGTTGATATATAGGCTAAATAACCAGATCGGAATTGAAACCACTGCAAAGACAAAGGCTTGAGATGCTGTCATGAGCATACTTACGCCAATCATCATAAATAAGCCAATGAAAATAGAACTGTATAGCGCGTGTTTAAATTGGGTTTGTACGCCTAAATTTGCCACCAAGATAAAAATTAAAGAAGCGTAAATATAAATATTGACGTGCGGACTTTGTGAAAAGACCAGCAGGGCAATCCAAGTCGCGGCACAAATGGCTGTACCAACAGGCAGAATCAAATCGAGTATTCGAATATCTTTTTGATATTTAAATAGATAATAGCAACCAGCCAAACCGACTAAAATCATGACAATTCGAGAGATGCCTGAGATCATGGTCATATCAGGAATAATGAAAATATCGGCAAAGAAATACAGTAAAAAAGCGATTTGTGCCAAATAGTTGAAGCGTCGAAGTTCACCGCGATGACGGTCATATAAAAACTGATGAAAATACGATTCAAATTGTGTTGGAATAGGTGCTTTTCGATTTACCAAACATTGTTCAATCAGCTGACGGGTTTTTAAGTTACATTCAGAAAGTTTCAGCAGTTGGGAGTTTTTATTTTTAAAAGTTTTTAAGGAAGCATTTAAGGTCTTATATGGACCAAAGATGGACATCAGACTTCCTCCTTTTATGTCATTGTTATTGTGAAGCCCGTATTATGCTTAATTTGTGTAAAAATTAACCTATCTTAAGTGATATTTTTTTATGAACGGTAAATTAAAAAGTAACAAAATATGTGTTACATCAGGTTTAAATGAAGGTTTATTCATAGAACGATGAAAATCTGTGAGCATGTTCACTGACTGATTAAAAAAAGGTGTTTCACGTGAAACACATGTTTCTTAAAAAACCTTGTGTGGTTTTATTTCAGTATATTCTTTGCGTTGAATTATGAGTAAACGATTATCCTAAAACTGTTACACACTATCTTATAACTAATGGTGTTTCTCGCAGTTTGAATTGCTATGATCAATAAAATTTAGACAGTTTAGAGTCAGTGTTATGTCACATAATAACGATAGCGAATTATCTCACTCTGACGATTGCGAAAAATACGTCAATCAATTTATTCAAGAATTTACCTTGCGACGCGCAGAAATCGGTCAAGGGACGGTGATTAAACGTGCGCTACCGAGTCGCCATAAACGTATGATTGGTGCGTGGTGCTTTTTAGATCATGCAGGACCTGTGACCTTCCCTCAAGGTGATGGCCTTGATGTAGGACCACATCCACATATTGGTTTGCAAACCTTTACGTGGATGATTGAAGGCACGATGATGCACACCGACAGCTTAGGTTCAGAACAGTTAATTCGTCCGAAACAGGTTAATTTAATGACTGCTGGTTATGGTATTTCTCATACCGAAGTTGCGCCTGATACAGAAACGAAGATGCATGCTGCACAGCTTTGGATTGCTTTGCCTGATGATAAAATCAATATGGCACCAGCCTTTGATCATTATCCTGAACTACCTGTGGTACAAGATCAGGGCATTGAATTTACAGTTTTGGTTGGTGAATACTTAAATACAACATCACCTGTTAAAGTCCATACTGAGCTGCTGGGTGTTGATTTATTTGCTGCAGAAAGTACGCATGCCCGATTGCCTTTAAACCCAAAATTTGAATACGGTTTTATGGCACTGGAGGGCACTGCCAGTATTAATGGGCATGAATTGACTGAAGATAATATGGTCATTCTTGAGCCAGGTTTAAAACATGTCGATGTGGATCTACATGCAGGTGGTCGTGTTCTATTGCTGGGCGGTGAGCCGTTTGAAAGTCCAATTTTGCTGTGGTGGAACTTTGTTGGACGTACCACAGAGGAACTCAGAACCGCACGTGATCAATGGATAGCAGAACATGAACGTTTTGGCTCAATTCCAAGTTATGTCGGACCACGCTTAGAAGCACCAGCATTTCCTGACAGTATGCGCGCCTCAAAATAAAGATAAAAAGGATGATCAAATGGGAATTGTTGCAACAGCCAAAGTACATAGTTTAGAAACACCATGGCAGGGTGAAGTTTCACATGGTAAACATCATTATATGACCGATAAGCCAGCGTCTTTTGGCGGACAAGATGGTGGACCTGCCACATATGATTTTTTAATCGCAGGATTAATTTCATGTACCATGATTACACTCAGAATGTATGCCAAGCATAAAGAAATTGAGCTGGGTGAATTTGAGGTCGAGGCAGAATTTCATGCTAACAGAGAAGGTGAGGAATGGATTGAGCGTCGTCTGCATTTTAAAACAGCACATGAGCCTACGTTAAAAGATAAAATTTTAGCGATTTGCCAAAAGACACCTGTGACCAAAACGCTTCTACGCAGTGTTGAGATCAAAACCAGTCTGATTGAATGATTATGTAAGGCAATGTTGGAAATTTAAAATAATCAGTAAAGCATCCGAATCCCTTTGGGTGCTTTTTGCTATGATGCGCTTTCCGAAAACAAGAATAACCCACTTATATGCGTGTTTTACATCATTTAGAACAATCCCGATCTTTCCGCATCTTATGGGCTTTAGAAGAGCTTGAACTGGATTATGAGCTGAAGTTTTATAAGCGACTGCCGAGCTTTGCGGCACCGAAAAGCTTGAAAGAAATTCATCCTTTGGGTAAAGCTCCCATTCTTGTTGATGATGACCAAGTCATCGCAGAGTCCGCAGTTATCTTGGATTATCTACAAGAGACTTATGATACAGCACTCGAGTTTCAGCCCCTCAATACGACATCAAAGCAGCAGTATCGCTATTGGATGCATTATGCAGAAGGCTCATTAATGCCTTTGTTAGTGATGCATTTGGTGATGGATAAAGTCTCTGCACAAGTCCCTTTTTTAATTAAACCGATTGCCAAGAAAATGACTAAAGGGGTGCAATCTCAATTTGTCGGCCCGCGTCTGAAAGATCATATTGACTACATAGAGGGCTACTTAGCTCAGCATGAATATTTTTCAGGTCGCTTTAGCTTTGCCGATATTCAAATGAGCTTTCCTTTAGAAGCAATTCAATCACGCTTAGGTCATGATTATCCTGCTATTCAGTCTTATTTAGATCGCTTGGCACATCGGCCAGCTTTTTTTAGGGCTAAAGCTAAAGAGCAGACACTGAAATAAAAAAGGTGCTTCGTGCACCTTTTTAACGTTTTAGTCAGGAAAACTTAAGCGCTCTTTAGGGAAAATTACTTTAAAGGTTGAGCCTTGATTTTCTTTTGAGTCAATTTCTAAATAGGCTTGATGCTGCATCAGCACATGTTTGACAATGGCTAAGCCCAAACCTGTACCACCTGTACGACGACTACGGTCTGAATCAACTCGATAAAAACGTTCAGTCAAACGGGGCAGATGTTTAGGGTCAATACCGATTCCTGTGTCTTCAACCACAAAATAAGCAGTATCTCCTGTATCGTGCCAACCCATAGTGATCGTCCCACCTTTAGGTGTGTATTTGATGGCGTTGGAAATCAGGTTGCTAAAGGCACTGGCAAGCTCTGTATCTGAACCGATCAAATCGCAGTGGCTGTCGATGTCTAAATTAAGCGTATGACCATAATCGACGTTATAGGCCTGTGCATCATCGAACAATTGGTTCATCAAATTTGGCATGTCGATAATTTGGTTTTTGGCAATTTTCTTTTCGTTTTCTAAACGCGACAAGAGTAGTAAGTCATTGACCAAGGCATTCATACGACGCGTTTGCGATTGCATTTGATCAAAAGCACGCTTCCAGCGTGGGCTTATATCTTCTTGGTCGGTAAAGGTTTCAATATAGCCACTCAGCACGGTCAGCGGTGTGCGTAGTTCATGCGAAATATTGTCGACAAAGTCTTTACGCATTTGCTCGAGGTTATGCATCCGCGTAATGTCATAAGCGACCAATAAACGGCTTTCCCCACCAAAGCGGGTCATTTTGATTTGCACATAATGATCTTCAAACATTGAAGATTTCATCTTTAGACCATCGGGTGAAGCATCAATATCGTTGTAATACTCAACAAAGCTTGGCTGACGTAATAAGGTTAAGATATTACGAGCTTTGTCATTTTCTGAAATGCCGAGTAACTGTTCTGACGCTGGATTCCACCATTCAATTTGTTGATTTTCATCAATCAACACAACTGCTTCTTGCAAGGCAATTAATGAAGATTGAGCACGGTCAATTAAAGCCATCATTTCTGCCTGAACAATGCGTTCTTGGCGCTGTGCACGATAAACGTTAAAGAGCAATGCACCCCAAATGCCATTGATGTTGGGTGGAACATCATAAGGACGATTGGAAATCCATTCATTGACCAAATACAGTGAACGCATTTGTGTAGCAAAGAACGCCACGAAAGCCAATACGATGCAGACCCAAAAATAACCAATGCCATAGCCAATAAAGCAGGCAATGACTAAGAATAACGCCAGTAAGCGTAAATCCTGTTTGGCAAAATCCCACAAGCTGCTATAGCGAAATTGTTTATGTTCGCGAGCAAGTTCGGGGACGGGGTAGGGTTCATACATAAAGCAATATTGACCTTAAAATTTAGCCGAGCGCAGCATCAGCACGTGTTGAGAAGCGATAACCTGTACCACGTACAGTTTGCACATAACGGTCAGCATTATACGGTTCTAAAACCTTACGTAGGCGACGAATATGCACATCAATCGTACGGTCTTCAATATATACGTTGACACCCCAAACTTGGTCAAGCAATTGTGCGCGTGTATAAGCACGTTCTGGATGGGTCATAAAGAAAGCCAAAAGACGGTATTCTGTCGGTCCCATATCTAAAATATTGTTGGCAAAACTCACACGTTGGCTGACAGGATCCAACACCAAGCCATTGGCATCAATGGTTTTTTCACCGTTCATGGCATTGGCACGGCGTAATACTGCTTTAATGCGCGAGACCAATTCACGTGTTGAAAAAGGTTTGGTCATGTAGTCGTCTGCACCGGCATCCAGACCTTGAACTTTATGGTCTTCTTCTGCACGAGCGGTCAGCATAATCACTGGAATTTCAGAGAGGTTTTCATCGCGTTTTAAACGACGGCAAAGATCTACACCGCTAACACCACCCGGCATCATCCAGTCCAGTAAAATTAAAGCTGGACGTTGGTCGACAATCATTTGATGGGCTTGTTTTGCATCTTCAGCTTGTAGGCACTGAAAACCTGCCATATCTAAAGACGTATGGATCATTTCCCGAATCGGGAGTTCGTCATCGACGATTAAAATATAGTCATCTTTCACAACGCAATATCCTTTTTCATGTCAACGGTGGTCCGTTCTATTTTATATGACAGGCTTATTACAAAGATTAATTGTGACAGTATCATTGCAAGTCACAGGATTCTGATCATTCTGCCAATAAATTCAAATTAAAATGAGGTAAGCCTTTGTTTTCAATTGATCTAAATTTTAGTCACATTTCTGTAATCATGCGTAAAAGCGGTCAATTGAAATCATTTTTTACAAAGCATCCGCATCATTCAGCTTGTTCAGAAAAGCTTTCCAATAACGCCATAAATACGATACTGCATGAAGAAAGCACATCATCCATCGACTGCTTAAAGCCACTCATGACCCAACGAATGGCAATCTGAGTGACGTAACCATTTAAACCAGTTGCCACTAAGGCAATTTCGCCGTCAGTACGTTTCAGATTGGGCATCATCAGCATCACAAAGGCATGAATCATACGATCAAACCTTTGCATAGTTTCTTGGATGGTTGCTTGATTATGTAATTCTTGAACCAGCATGGCATCAATATAAATAATGCGTGCCATTTTGGGATTATCTTTTAAGGTGGTCAGAAGTGCAGTCAGACCCGCTTTAATCATTTTTTCAGGATCGCCTGAGTTTTGCATGATTGCCTGCATCACATTGTGTTGCAATTCATCAATTAACTTTAAAAAGATGGCTTGGAACAGTTGCTCACTCTTTTTAAAAGACTCATAAAAATAACGTTCAGTCAGCTTGGCTTGGTTACAGATGTCTTTGACTGTCACGGAAAAAAAGCCATGAGTGCCGTAGGCTTCGATCCCAGCTTCAATCAGTTTTTCTCGGCGTGCCTGTTGGCGTTCCGCCATAGAAAGTCCTTTAAACTGGCGTTCTTTGCTGGCAGTTTTGACGGTTTTATTTTCTGTAGTATCCAATGCTGTCATAAGTAATATGGGTCTTGAACATGCAATTTTAGACATATTAACAATAAATGGGTCACATATCTAAGAGTATCATCTGATGATAAAAACTTGACCTGTTTAGATATAAGCGCATAGTTGACAATGATTATTGTCAAAACTATATTGAAACAACTTATCTTCAATTTATTTAGAATAAAAAAGTCCTGTCTGCACAGATGGGTCAAGACCTAAGGATTATTCATGAAAGAATTCAATAACAAAGTCGCAGCAATCACAGGTGCAGGTTCAGGTATTGGTCAGCAACTTGCTGTACTTCTTGCAAAACAAGGCTGTCATTTGGCATTAAGTGATGTCAATGAAAAAGGGCTCGCGGACACTGTGGCACTGGTTAAAGAAACAGGCGTACGTGTAACAAGCCTAAAAGTTGATGTAGCGAAGCTCGAAGAAGTGCGTGCATGGGCAGCCAAAGTTGAACAGGAGCATGGCAGTGTCAACATGATCTTTAATAATGCAGGTGTTGCATTGGGTTCAACAGTTGAAGGTGCTTCTTACGAAGAACTGGAATGGATTGTAAATATTAACTTCTGGGGCGTTGTTTACGGTACCAAAGAGTTCCTGCCTTTAATCAAGAAAACAGGCGATGGTCATATCATCAATATTTCCAGTCTTTTTGGTTTAACTGCACAGCCAACTCAATCGGCCTATAACGCGACTAAATTTGCGGTACGTGGTTTTACCGAAGCATTACGTCAAGAATTAGATATGGAAAACTGTGGCGTGAGTGCACTTTGCGTTCACCCAGGCGGTATCCGTACCAATATTGCCAATGCTGCGAAAATGAATGATAGCTTACGCAGTTTGGGGATGAATCCAGAAAAATCAGCGAAAAGTTTTAATAAGTTATTACGTTGCCCACCAGAAGAAGCAGCACGTCAAATCCTAGAAGCGGTGCAAAAAGACAAACGCCGTCTTTTGATTGGCAATGATGCGAAAGCCATTGATTTGATGCAGCGGATTTTACCGACGGGCTATCAAAAAGTGGTTGCATTGGCAACCAAGCTCACGCAAAAAGCATAAAAATTAAATGCTGAAAAGCCTGCTGATGCGGGCTTTTTTTAACTTAAAAAAATCAGATTTGAGGCAGATTGATTTGATCAAATGTTCAATTCTTTATAGTCATCTGAGATAAGCTAAAATCATCCAATTTAAAATGTGAAAATTAAATTTTATTTTAGAAATCAAAATATTGAACTTTAAAGTTTTTCTGTTAAACATCACTTTTGTAGATTTTATTAGAACAATAAAAGATAAAATTGAACGAGATAATCAAATATTAAATCAAGATAAGAACGGTACTCAAAATACTCTATATTTAAAAAATATTTGGAACTTATAGAGTAGAAGAAATGCCAATTACCTCAGTCAATGTACGTAATCAATTCAAAGGCACGATTCAGGAAATTGTACTCGGCACTGTGGTGTCCGAAGTCAACGTAGAGACCCCAGCGGGTATTTTTACCTCGATTATTAGCACACGTTCGGTCAAAGATTTAGATCTTAAACTTGGCTCTGAAGTCGTGGTGCTGATTAAGTCTACAGAAGTGGCATTAGCCAAAATCTAAACTGAACGTGAACAGATTGAATGAGAATAAAGTATGACACAGCAAGGTTTAGGACGTGTCTCTATTGAGCATGTCAGCAAGGCATATCCATCTGGGGCACAGCAACCGATTCATATCCTTTCAGATATTCATCTTTCCATTCAATCGGGTGAGTTTATTTCTATTGTTGGACCCAAAGGTTGTGGTAAATCGACCTTGTTGCGTTTGATTGTGGGCTTAGAAAATCAATATCAAGGGCAGATTTTGATTGATGATGAAGTGTCCTTTGGCAAGAGTTTGCAGTGTGGTCTTTTATTTCAGGATAACCGCTTATTTCCATGGTTAAGTGTCAAAGAAAATATTCGCAGTGCCTTATATAAAAATCATCTGTCACGAAGCGAAGAAGATCAGTTAATTGAGCAATATCTTGAACTGTTGAGTCTCAGTGATTTTAGAAATGCGTATCCGACACAATTGTCAGAAAGCATGAATCAGAAAGTGGCGATTGCCCGAAGCTTGGTCAACAAACCAAAACTGTTGTTGTTGGATGATCCATTTAAAGGCTTGGATGCGTTAAATCGTCAAAGTTTACAAGCTGAATTACAACGCATTTGGCAAACCGAAAAAATCACGGTTATCCATGTGACGCATGATTTAGATGAGGCGGTGTTTTTAAGTCAAAAAGTGATTGTGCTGCATGGTCAGCCAGGGCAGGTAAAACGGAGTATAGATATTCCGATTCCTTACCCACGTAAACGTACCGATGCACGTTTACAGCATCTAAAATTTATCGTGTTAAATGAGATGTCTGAACCAAAGCTCAAACAAGCTCTTAGCCATAAATCTAAACCATTTTCAGCTTATAAATTTGCATGGTAAGGCATCAATTAAGATGCCCTAAACTTAGACCAACTTCTGAATGGTTTTTTTCTTCCAAATAAATTGATAATAAGTCCCTTGCAAAACCGCAAGACTCACAAATGCGAGTGCATAAGCGTACCAAATACCGTGTAATCCCCACCACTGACTAAATAAATAAGCACACGGCACTTCAATACATAAAATCGCGAAAATATTAATGATCATAGGAACTGTGACCGTACCACTTGAACGCATGATGGAGGCAAAGATGGCACTGGCACCAAAGAATAAAATCGACCACAGCACAATAAAGAGTAGCTGTTGACCTAATTCCATGACATGTTCATCGGTGATAAAAAGCGCCATGAGATATTTTGAGAATAAATAAGCAAGAACCACCAAACAGCCCGTAAACAGAATATTCATAATCAACGCAGTACGGGTCACTTTATTGAGTAAGTCTTCACGTCCTGCACCAATAGCCTGTGCACCAAACACGGACGCTGCAATTGCAATTGAAAGTGCAGGGAACTGAATATAATTGAGTACCTGATTTACTGCACCATAGGCAGCAGTCGCTTCAGCGCCATAACGATTCACCAAGCCAACAATCACTAAGCCTGCAACGGATGTGGTCACCATCTGAATGCCTGTTGGAATACCCAAGCGTAAAATAATTTTGCTTAAAGCAGGTTGATGACGAATGCTTTTGAGCATGGCCGTATTGGGGCGCAGTGGATGATCTTTATAATTTAGATAAATCATGAGATAAATTAATACCGCACAGTTCCCCAAAATACTCGCAATTGCAGGGGAAATGATCCCCATTTGAGGAAAACCAAAATAACCCGCAATTAAAATCGGGGTGACGATTAAACCAACGCCAATGGTAAGAGCAGATGCAAAAAGTGGAGTGGTACTATCACCGACACCACGCAGAATTGAGGTGTAAATAATATAAATAAAGATGAGGGGACTACCTGCCAACATCCATTGTACATAAGGCAGTGATAGATGCATAACGTCAGGGTCGGTTCCTAAACCCAGTAAGATTTTTTCAGCAAAAATTACTCCGAAAATGGCAATGATTGATCCGCCAATTAAGGTCATAAATAAAGTCGAGCCGACCACATCACGAATTTTATCGACGTTTTTCGCACCCCAAGCCTGACCAATGAGTACGGTCGAACCTGCAGACAAACCAATCACGAATGCCATCAGGCAGAACAAAATAGGAAAGAATACTGCGACGGCAGCAATCGCTTTTACGCCCAGCATCTGCCCAACGAAAATGGTATTAATCGTACCTGACAAACTTTGCAGAATATTGGTGGCAATTAATGGCAACAGGAAAATGAAAAATGTCTTCCATAAATTGTTTTGATTGACTAATGCCTGCTGTGCCATGCGCGAACCTAAAGACTTTCTATATTGTTATCACCTTGAATTATGATCGTTTTAAAGTAAAAAAGCCTGAGTATTTCAGTAACTCAGGCTTGAAATATGACGTTTTTTTGTGAATTAGACTTTTTTTAGAATTTCGCCTGCCTGTTGCAAAGTCTGGTCTTTTTTCGCAAAGCAGAAGCGTAATAAACGTAAATCCTGCGGTGCATTTTTATAAAACACAGACACAGGAATCGCCACGATGCCATGCTCATGTGCAAGGACTTGGCACATGTCAGTGTCGTTTAAATCAGGGCGAATATCACTGTAATCTAAATTTTGGAAATAGGTACCTTGCGAAGGTGTCCATTTAAAACGAGAGCCTTGAATTGACTGATTAAACAAATCACGTTTGGCTTGATAGAAAGATGACAACTCTCGAATATGCTCAGGATGTTGCTGAATGTACTCAGCCAGTGCCACTTGCACCGGTGTTACACCACAGAAGCTGGCAAATTGATAGACTTGACGGAATAATTTCATCAAATGATCAGAAGCAACACAAAAGCCGGTTTTCCAGCCTGTGACATGGAATGTTTTGCCAAAAGAGCCAATCACAAAACTTCGGTCACGTAATTCAGGAAATGAACACGCTGAACGATGCTGCTGACCATCAAAAATCAAATGTTCATATACCTCGTCCGAAAGCACCACAATGTCTTTATCTTGAATGAGTTGGATCAGATTATGCCAATCTGTAGTGGACCAAATGCTCCCTGTTGGATTGTGCGGTGTATTCACAATCACCATACGTGTACGATCATTGATGGCATCTTTAACTTCATTCCAGTCGACTGAAAAGTCAGGATGCTTTAAGGCAATATGTACTGGCTTTGCACCTAAGACCTGAACGGTTGGGGCATAACTGTCATAACTTGGGTCGAAAATAATAACTTCATCACCCGCGCGAACGGTGGCTTGAATCGCACAGAAAATTGCAATGGTGGCGCCTGGGGTAATGGTGATATGACGATTTGGATCTAAAGTGACTTGATCACGCTGTGCATATTGTTCTGCAAGTAATTGACGCAGAATCGGCAAACCATCACCCGGGGCATATTGGTTAAAGCCGGATGTTGTGGCTTTGGCGAGTGCATCAATCAAGTCCTGTGGTGCGCCGAAGTCAGGAAAACCTTGCGATAAATTAAGTGCGCCTAACTGCTGAGCCAACGCAGACATGGTACTAAAAATAGTGACACCCAAATCAGGTAGTTTAGACGGTAGTTCTCGCATGGATAGACGCTCTTATTTTCATGAATAAGCAAGTGTAGCAGCTCATTGCAATGAGCCAAGTTATTCATTTTTATTTAAGTTATCAGCAAAATTGCATAAGTTAAAAAAAAGCAGCACGATGGCTGCTTTTTGAGTTTTAATCTAGATCCAATACTTCTTCGAGTAATTCTTCACTCGGTGCAAAGTAATAAGCACCATCTTTTGGAGTCACGAAGTGTAGTAGGCGATCGTGAATGCCATCACCACTGGTACCAAACATGCGATACAACATTGCATCAATGATGGATAAGTCTTTGGTATAGGCAATGAAGAATAAACCTTGATCGCCACGTCCATCACCATACGGTAATGAATGACGTAAAATTGCTAATTCTTCGCCGTCTTCATCTTCAACGATGGTACGCGCAGTATGCGCATTTTCAGGTTTAACATCGTCATCGAGTTCAATGCTTTCAAGTTTGGTTCGACCCATGACTTGTTCTTGCGCATCAACTTTCAGTTTTTTCCATTTATTTAAGTCATGTGCGTAGCGCTGCGCAAAGATAAATGAACCATCTGCAAAAACACCTGCTTCTTCAGGAAGAAGCGCAGTTTCCGCACGGTCATCTGGGAATTGTGGGTTTTCAGTACCATCAATAAAGCCAGTCATGTCACGACCATCGAAATGACGGAAGCAAACACGCTCGTCTAGCACTTCGACTTTATCCTGAATATCTTCAAAAAAGGCTTGGCTCATGGCAAAGCAGATATCAGTACGCTGAGAAGCAAGATGAATAATTACATCGGCAGGAACCACCGGCATTGGAAATGCACCCTGAATCGGTTCAAGTTGTTTAAATCCTTCAGGGCTTTGATCGTAGAGTTTTGACCAAAGTTCAGGACCAAAAGCCACCGCCGTTTTAATTTGCGCGTGAGGATGCTGAGTGATTAAGCGATCACGAGTGGTAAATAAGTCAGCTAATTTTTCTTTTAACTCGTCAATACTTAAGTCTTTTAAGCGTAAAACAATAAAGCGAGCATGATCGGACGGTAGTGGCAAAATGACAGATTGAGCGGTCATTCTTGGCTCCTATATAGTTATATTTCCTCAGCAATACGAGCTATTGTGCCTGAAGGCTATTACGGTGAATAGTCTCTATATGCATTTAGTCGAAGGATTTTATACCACGAGTAAAAGGTGAATTGTCATATAATACGCCAATCGAATTGAGGATAGAGTCATGGCATATCAGGTGTGGATTGCGTACATGTTGGCGTGTTGGGTGATTAGCGTGTCCCCAGGCGCAGGTGCAATCGCATCAATGTCGAGTGGTTTAAACTACGGCTTTAAGCATGGTTATTGGAATGCATTTGGTTTGCAGATCGCATTACTCGTGCAGATTGGCATTGTTGCTGCAGGGGCAGGGGTATTGTTTGCAACGACTGAATGGGCATTCTTAGCAGTGAAATGGTTTGGTGTCGGATATTTATTGTATTTGGCGTATTTGCAGTGGACGGCGCCTGTTAGCTCAATCGAAATTCAGCAGGATACTCAAACCAAATCGAAAGCCAAATTGGTTTGGCATGGTTTCTTGGTAAATATGAGTAATCCAAAAGCCATCGTATTTTTACTTGCGGTTTTGCCACAGTTTTTAGATTTATCTAAACCACAGTGGATTCAATATGTGATTATGGCTGCAACGATGGTGACCATTGATTTAATTGTCATGGCGGGCTATACAGGCTTAGCCGCTAAAGTATTGCGCTTGCTCAAGTCACCAAAACAACAAAAGATTTTAAATCGTACCTTCGCGGTATTGTTTGCTTGTGCGGCAAGTTTATTAAGTTTGGTACATCAGTAATCCATCTTGTTATTTCTGCTTTGTGATTGATTCGAAATGTAAAGATATGTCAATACATCAGGTAGGCATTATCAATTATTTGTTAGGGTGTGCTTTAAATATATCTTAGGTAGACGATGTTCGTGAGTTTGACTGAAAACAAGGGTTCTATAATGCTGGCAGATGGCTATACAAAAATAACCACATGGATTGATCAATATCCATGGTTGGATATGTTGAGCTCCTTATTGATGTTGCTATCCATCGCATTTGTTCTTTATTTCATCACCAAGAAGTTTGTTGTCGTCGGGCTGCGCCGGTTAATTTCGAAATTACCTTTCGTTAATCAAGATATTTTCGCTAATCACAGCGTGATTCGTCGAATTGCGAATATCGTACCTGCTTTATTTATTATCAATACTATTAATACCGTACCGCATCTATCGGAAAAGTTTGTTCAGTTGGTTCAGATGTTGGCTCAGGCTTGGATTTTTCTCACGATTGCCTTGTCGATTGCAGAAATGCTGAATATTTTTAATCTGATGTATCAGCGTAATCCTAAGTCGCAAAACAAACCGATTAAAGGTTACTTGCAACTGGTTAAGTTAATTATCTTTATTGTGTGTGGTTTGATGATTCTAGGCACATTCTTAAAAAAAGATGTGTTTACTTTACTGGCAGGCTTTGGTGCGATGGCCGCAGTGTTGATGTTGGTCTTTCAAAATACGATTTTATCGCTTGTCGCGAGCGTACAAATTTCTTCCTATGACATGATTCGTGTTGGCGATTGGATTGAAATGCCATCTTTAGGTGCGGATGGTAGTGTAATTGACATGTCTTTACATACGGTGACGGTGCAAAATTTTGATAAGACCTATACCACGATTCCAACCAATCGTTTGGTGACAGATACCTTTAAAAACTGGCGTGGCATGGCGGATGCGAATTGCCGTAGGATCAAACGCTCCATTTTTATTGATCAAAGCAGCATTCATTTTTTAAATGATAAAGAATTTGAAAAACTGAGAAAATTTCTAGTTTTACAGCAGTATTTAGAAACCAAAAACGTAGAACTTAAAGCATGGAACGAAACGGTGAATGATTTGATGAATCAGCGTCGTTTAACTAATTTGGGAACTTTTCGTGCCTACGTGAAATACTATCTAAGTCAGCATACAGGGATTGCTCAGCATGAGAGCCTGTTGGTGCGTCAGTTGCAGCCCACAACGGAAGGCTTACCTTTAGAAATTTATGCTTTTACTCAGACCACAGCTTGGGGCGAGTATGAAGATATCCAATCTGATATTTTTGATCATCTGTTGGCAATTATTGGTGAATTCGGTTTGAAAACCTATCAAGCACCTTCAGGTGCAGATGTGTCTGGATTGATCTCTAAGCACATAAGCGAAAGTAACTAAGATAACCATTGTGGTGAGGAGGGGGGTACATCATCCCATTCTCATCACGATTAAATAGGTGGGTGTTTTAAAGACTGTAAAAACTCATCTTCTGTCAGCACAACAATGCCATGCTGTTTAAACAGTGCAGCTGTCACACCATCGCCTGAAATTTTATTTCCTGAAAATGAACCATCGTAAATTAAGCCACTACCACAGGATGGGCTATTGGCTTTTAAAATAGCATGCGTCACCTGAAAATCCTGAGCAACTTTTAAAGCTGCATAAGCACCTTGAATAAAGGCTTCAGACACATCTTCATGCAGGATATTCAGAATAGATATTTTTCGTTCAAGCACTATTTGCCCTGAACCAAATTGAATTTCAGCAGCAGGGCGTGGTGTGGGGAGTCCACCTGCTATTTCAGGACAAAGCGTGACATATTGCTGAGGAAGTAGATGATTGAGAATATCTTGAACTAAACAGTCTTTACCATCGTAACGGACTTTATGACCGAGCAAACAAGCACTAATAAAGTAACGTTTGCTCATGTCAGTTATCTCATTTTTTTAAATTTTTGAACCATAAAAATAATGGCAAAAACAACCGCCATCGTTAGCACAATGGTTAAACCAGTCGAAGTGTTTAAACCTGCACTTGACCATAACCCCACGGTGATTCCAATCTGAGCAATGATAAAGGCAAACAACACCATTTGTTTTGGTGAGTGAGCGAGTAACCGTGCGGTTAATGCTGGAATGACAAGTAATGCACCCATCAGCAATGAACCAACTGCACGTAAAGCGAGTACGGTAAATAGAGCCAAGAGCAGCATAAAGATCAGACGTTGCCAATTGGCACTCACACCTTCACTCACAGCCATATCTGGGTCAATCGCAATTTGGATTTGTGCTTGCCAACTTTTATAGAGTACAGCGAGCGCGACAATAATCACGCCTGCAAACACAGGTAAGTCTGACCATGAAATGGTGAGCAGATCACCAAACAAGTAACTGAGCAATTCAGGACGCAGTGCAGGCAAATGTTGAATTAGTAATAAACCCGAACACAGCAAAGTCGCAGAGCAGAGTGCCAACAAAGCATCATTGGGTAAGCGAGGGTCATGCAAAATCCACAGCACACCCACCAAGAGTAGTGCAATGAGTGTTACACCTGTCCACAGCGGTAGGCTAAGCGCACCAGCGATTGCCACACCGAGTAAGGTGCCATGTGCCATGGTATCGGCAAAAAATGACATACGACGCCAGAGCATTAAACAGCCAAGCGGAGCGGTGAGAAACACCAGCAGTGTTCCCATAATCCATGCAGGTAAAAGGAGTTGTAACCAATCCATCATGGTTTAAGCTTCCGGCTCAGGGTGAATGTGTGGACGAGGGTCATGTTGACACGGTGTTGCTGCGTCGCCATGCGCACAGTGATCGTGATGATGCTGATAGAACACACGGTTGGTGCCGAAAATCGCTTGATATTCTGGGTGCTGTTGCACATTGGCAGGTGTGCCGCTACAACAGATGTGTTTATTCAGGCAAACCACACGTGAAGTGCCTTGCATCACCCATTGTAAATCGTGTGAAACCATCAAAATAGCACAGCCATATTTTTCAGGCAGGCTACGGACATAATCATACAATTCAGCTTCAGACTGAATGTCTAAACCTTGCATCGGTTCATCAAGAACCAAAATGTCGGGCTGGCGTAATAATGCACGCGCTAAAAGCACACGTTGACGTTCACCGCCTGAAAGTTGCTGTACTTTCGAATTTTCCAGCTTAGCAATGCCAGTATCGCGAATAATCTGATCTTTAATTTTTGCATCGCATTTTTCAAGTGCGAGTAAATCTTTTACACGTAAAGGTAGGCTGTGCGAAGGATTGAATTTTTGTGGCACATAGGAAAATTTAAGATGACGCGCCGTTTTGATCTCACCTGATTTCGGTTTCACAATGCCGAGCATAACTTTAATTAAAGTCGATTTACCTGCGCCATTGGGACCAATCAGCGTGACAATTTCTTTCTCTTGTAGCGAGAAATCAATATTTTTTAAGATGTCACGTTCATCTATGTTGACCCAAATTTTTGAGAGTTGAATCAGCGGTGATGAAACTAAGCTTTGTTGCGACACTGCTGACATATTCCTGAAATTTCAATAATACTGTGATGTGCACTAAAGTCATCGGACGCAGCTAGAGAAGCCAGTTGATCCAACAAACCTTGAGCAGAGGCTTCTTTGACTGCCTGACATTCAGTGCAAATCAAGAATGCGGCTTGATGCCCTTCACGTGGATGGCAACACGGAATATAGGCATTAATTGAGGTCAAACGGTGAATAAAACCGTTTTCAAGTAAAAAATCGAGGGTGCGATAGACCGTTGGCGGGGCAGCAGGGCGGTCGCTATTGTTTTTAATTTTTGCCAAAAGGTCATAGGCGCCCATTGGACCTGTGGCATTTAAAATCAGTTCGAGCACTTCTTTACGTAGCGGAGTAAGTCGCACGCCATTTTCAACACAAAAGCGTTCTGCTTCGGCAAGACGAGTTTCCACATTTGGATGGTCGTGTACGCCGTGCAATGCATTGTGGTGTTCGTGCGAACATGAACTCATAGTCCACCTCAAGTGCCAAAATAAAAAAGAAAAGGATTGTAAATTTTACCATGAAGCGCTCAGAGTTACGATGAGGCATAGGTATTTTTAGCGATTTGTTATATTATAACACTTAAGTTTTTTTAGCGATTCTCTCTCATGTCCCGTTTCCTTGCGTTTTGTGCTCTGGCTTTATTCAGTAGCCTGAGTTGGTCACAAAACTTGGTGATTTCCACCCATCCGATTTACTTGATTGCAAAACAAGTGACTCAAGGAATTGAGAAGCCAGTTTTACTCTTGGCAAACCAAACAGGACATGATGTCAGCTTAACTCCAGAACATCGCAAGACTATTCAAAATGCCAGTCTGGTAATTTGGTTGGGTCAGGCGCATGAAGCGCCATTGGCTAAAGTACTCAGTGATAATAAAAGAAGTATTGCTTTACTGGACTCAGGCATCTTAACCACATTGCCACTGCGTAACCCACGCGGTCAGGCATTAAAAGATACCGTCGATACTCACGTCTGGCTTGAACCAAACAATGCGGTGCGTATTGCATTTTTTATTGCAGCACTACGTTCACAACAGTTGCCACAGTATCGCGAAGCCTATTTTAAAAATGCACGTGATTTTGCACAGAAAATGTTCCTAACAGCACAGCATTTCAATGTAAATAGCAAAACTCAGCCTTATTGGTCATATCACGATGCTTACCAATATTTAGAGCGTTCTCTTGGTTTGAAGTTCAAAGGTGCATTGACGGATGATCCGCATGTGTCACCGACTGTTGCGCAAATCAAATACCTACAAGATACCCGTGTACGTAGCAAAATGTGCTTGCTCGCGGAAGCGCATGCCAGTGCAAATCAGTATAAAAAGCTCAATCCAATCGTGTTCCAAGCAGTCGATGAAAGTATGAGTGGGGCAGGGGACTTTGTGCAGGCTTGGCAGCAATTGGCTAAACAAACCCAAAAATGTGTGTTAAATTCGCAATAATGATCAAAAATTAATCATATTTTGATTAGTTTAAAGGCATTTAGAACATTTAAAAAATCGCGACTAAGGTCGGGAAAAGATTGCATGTTCAGGGGTGTAACTCTATAATGCCTGCGATTTAAAATAATCATCAGCTAAACTTGTCAAGCATGATTGCTGTGAGTGGATAAATAATGAGCCGAACTAGTCGCTTGATTGACCGACGATTAGCGAAAGCTTTAGTCATATTACAAGCAGTAATGATACCCGTTTCAGCGTTGATCTGTTGGGCCGTGAGTGGTCAAACAGCAGCCTTGAGTGCAGCTTTAGGTGCATTCGTATGTTGGCTGGCGAGCTGCTATTTTACATGGCAGTCGTTTCGTGCTGCGGGCGCTCGAGCAACCAAACAAGTTCTATCGAACATGTATAGGGGCATGCTCGGTAAGTTTGCAATTGTGATTGTTGGATTCATTTTGATTTTGAAGAATGTTGAACCGTTGTCAGTGGTTGCATTGTTCTGTGGTTTTATTCTCGTTCAAGCCATGTCGTGGGTCGCTCCTTTTTGGGCGTCACGATTACAAAAACGAGTTTAAGCGCAACAAGAAATTGAAAAGTTTTTTCAGAAATAAGCGAGATATCAAGCAGCACGCGATATTCGTAAGTTTCATTAGTTTTTGACATTGACCAGGTGTGATTTATGGCTGCTGAAGAACATGCCCTTACTTCGACCGAGTACATCAAGCACCACTTGACCAACATGACTTACGGCAAAATGCCGGACGGTACATGGAAATTGGCTGAGAACGGTGCTGAAGCTCAACAGATGGGGTTCACTGCTATTCACTTGGATTCAATGGGTTGGTCAATTGGCCTCGGTATCATTTTCTGTTTGTTATTCTGGTTAGTAGCGAAAGCTGCAAACGCTGGTGTTCCTACCAAGTTCCAGTCTGCAATCGAAATGATCATCGAGTTTGTTGACTCAAGTGTGCGCGATACTTTCCACGGGAAGTCTCGTTTGATCGCACCGCTTGCACTAACCATCTTCGTGTGGATTTTCCTCATGAACGCGATGGACTTAATCCCTGTTGACTGGATTCCTTATGTAGCTCAACACGTGATTGGTAGTGCGTTTGGTATTGATCCACACCACGTATACTTCAAGATTGTTCCTTCTACTGACCCTAACATTACCCTTGGTATGTCATTGTCTGTATTTGCTCTTATCTTGTTCTACAGTATTCGTGAGAAAGGCATTGGCGGTTTCGTCGGTGAATTGGCACTCAACCCATTTAACCCAAGTAACCCAGTTGCAAAAGCGTTACTTATTCCAGTGAACTTAATTCTGGAACTCGTAACCTTCCTTGCACGTCCAGTTTCATTGGCTCTACGTTTGTTCGGTAACATGTATGCGGGTGAGTTAATCTTCATTCTTATCGCGTTATTACCGTTCTGGATCCAGTGGGCGTTGTCTGTGCCTTGGGCGATCTTCCACATTCTTGTTATTACGCTACAAGCATTCATTTTCATGATGCTGACTATCGTATACTTGAGCATGGCAAGCGAAAAGCATTAATGGTATTGCCTAACTATCACGGGATGGTTGGGCACAATTTTTTAACTTAATTTGGTATAAACCTAACCTCTGAGGAATTATCATGGAACTCACTTTAGGTCTAGTTGCAATTGCATCTGCTATCTTGATCGCTTTCGGTGCTTTAGGTACTGCGATTGGTTTTGGTCTTCTAGGCGGCCGTTTCCTTGAAGCTGTAGCTCGTCAACCAGAATTGGCTCCACAACTTCAAACTCGTATGTTCTTAATCGCGGGTCTTCTTGATGCTGTGCCTATGATCGGTGTTGGTATTGGCTTGTTCTTCATCTTCGCTAATCCATTTGTAGGTTAATCAGCTTAATTCCGAAATTCACTATTTGAGGAATTTGCAATGAATATCAACCTCACATTGTTTGGCCAAGCGATTGCATTTGCGATTTTTGTCGCATTCTGCATGAAGTTTGTATGGCCACCACTAATCAATGCGATTAGTGAACGTCAGCGTAAAATCGCTGATGGCTTAAATGCTGCTGAAAAAGCGAAGGCTGACCTTGCAGATGCGCAAGCACAAGTGAAAGCTGAACTAGACGCGGCAAAAGCACAAGCGGCTCAATTGATCGAACAAGCGAACCGTCGTGCAGCACAATTGGTAGAAGAGGCGCGCACTCAAGCATCTGCTGAAGGTGAACGCATTCGTCAACAAGCGAAAGATGCTGTTGATACTGAAATCAATGCTGCTCGCGAAGAATTACGTCAACAAGTGGCTGCTCTTGCAGTAGCTGGCGCTGAGAAAATTCTTAGCCAACAAGTTGACGCAGAAGCTCACAATGCCATGCTGACTCAGCTGGCTGCTAAACTTTAAGAGAGGCGGATTATGGCTGAACTCTTGACGTTGGCACGCCCTTACGCAAAAGCAGCATTTGCTTACGCTTCTGAGCAAAGTGCAGCTGACACTTGGTCAACTGTACTTGAATTGCTTAGTGCTGCGGTGCAAGACGAAGCATTTTCAGCTTATCTAAATCGCCCTGAGCTTACACCTGCTGAGCAGGTGGCTCTTTTCGCTAAAGTTTTAGGTGAAGACCAAACTGCATCAGTGTCAAACTTTTTGACATTGCTTGCTGAAAACGATCGTTTGGTTCTTCTTCCTGAGATTGCAGCAGAATTTGAGCAGCTTAAATCACAGAATAACAATACTGTGGATGTAGTGATTGAATCTGCATTCCCATTATCTTCTGTTCAAGAACAATTACTTGCGCATGCATTAGAGAAAAAATTCGAAGCTGCCGTAAATGTTTCTGTAGAAGTTAAGCCAGAGCTTATTGCTGGTGTAGTTATTCGTGCAGGCGACCAAGTGATAGATGATTCTGCGCTTAATAAGCTTGAAAAAATGCGTACTCGTCTTCTTGCTTAATAAATAAGAAGACTGAACTTTAAAAAGATTGAGGTATAGCGCAATGCAACAACTGAATCCATCCGAGATCAGTGCGCTCATTAAACAGCGTATCGGCGATCTGGACACCAGCGCAACCGCTAAGAACGAAGGGACCATTGTTATGGTTTCCGACGGTATTGTGCGTATTCACGGCTTAGCTGACGCTATGTACGGTGAAATGATCGAATTCGACGGCGGCCTTTACGGTATGGCACTGAACCTAGAACAGGATTCAGTGGGCGTCGTTGTTTTAGGTAACTACTTAAGCCTTCAAGAAGGTCAAAAAGCTCGTTGCACAGGTCGTGTATTAGAAGTTCCAGTTGGTCCTGAACTTCTTGGCCGTGTAGTAGATGCTTTGGGTAACCCAATTGATGGTAAAGGCCCTATTGATGCAAAATTAACTGATGCTGTTGAAAAAGTAGCACCAGGCGTAATTTGGCGTCAATCAGTGGATCAACCTGTACAAACTGGTTATAAATCAGTTGATACAATGATCCCAGTAGGCCGTGGTCAACGTGAGTTGATCATTGGTGACCGTCAAACTGGTAAAACAGCAATGGCGATCGACGCGATCATCGCTCAGAAGAATTCTGGCATTAAATGTATCTACGTTGCAGTTGGTCAAAAACAATCAACTATCGCAAACGTTGTACGTAAGTTAGAAGAAACTGGCGCAATGGCGTATACAACTGTTGTAGCAGCAGCGGCAGCGGATCCAGCAGCAATGTTGTTCCTAGCTCCTTACGCTGGTTGTACAATGGGTGAATACTTCCGTGACCGCGGTGAAGATGCTCTTATCATTTATGATGACTTGTCTAAACAAGCTGTAGCATACCGTCAAATTTCATTGCTTCTTCGTCGTCCACCAGGTCGTGAAGCTTATCCAGGTGACGTGTTCTATCTACATTCACGTCTACTTGAACGTGCTTCTCGTGTATCTGCTGACTACGTTGAGAAATTCACTAACGGTGAAGTTAAAGGCCAAACTGGTTCATTAACTGCATTGCCGATTATTGAAACTCAAGCAGGTGACGTATCTGCATTCGTACCGACAAACGTAATTTCGATTACTGATGGTCAGATCTTCCTTGAAACATCATTATTCAACGCAGGTATCCGTCCTGCTGTGAACGCGGGTATCTCTGTATCTCGTGTTGGTGGTTCAGCGCAAACTAAGATCATCAAAAAATTGTCAGGTGGTATCCGTACCGCTCTAGCACAATACCGTGAATTGGCAGCGTTTGCTCAGTTCGCTTCTGACCTTGACGAAGCAACTCGTAAGCAACTTGAACATGGTCAACGTGTAACTGAATTAATGAAGCAAAAACAATATGCTCCATATTCAATTGCTGACCAAGCTGTTTCAATTTATGCATCTAACGAAGGCTACATGTCTGACGTAGAAGTGAAGAAAATCGTTGCATTTGATGCTGCGTTAGTTGCTTACTTCCGTTCAGAACAAGCTGCGTTAATGCAAAAAATTGATGAGACTGGTGCTTGGGATAAAGACATCGAAGCAGCATTCAAAGCTGGTATTGAAAGCTTTAAAGCGACTCAAACTTACTAATTTCAACCTTAGTTGGATTTAGTGTCGGTTTGGTTCACGGAATCAACCTTCGGAAGCTCGAAAGAGCTTTCGAATACTAGGTTAAGCGTATGGCAAATTTAAAAGAAATTCGCGCCAAAGTAGCTAGTATCAAGAGCACGCAAAAGATTACTCGCGCGATGCAAATGGTAGCAGCTTCTAAGATGCGTCGTGCGCAAGAGCGCATGGCTCAAGGCCGTCCGTATGCCGAAAATATGCACCGTGTAATTGCTCACTTGGTACAAGCGAACCCTGAATACAAACACCGTTATATGGTTGAACGCCCTGTTAAGCGCGTTGGCTATATCATCGTGTCATCAGATCGCGGCCTTGCTGGTGGTTTGAACATTAACTTGTTCAAGAAAGTGGTAAAACACGTTCAACAGCAACAAGAGCAGTCAATTGAAGTTCAATTTGCTTTGATTGGTCAAAAAGCGGTTTCGTTTTTTAAAAACTACGGCGGTAAAGTGCTTGGTGCCACAACTCAGGTTGGCGACGCTCCAAGTCTTGAACAGTTATCTGGTTCTGTACAGGTGATGTTAGACGCTTACGATAAAGGCGAGTTAGATCGTATTTATCTAGTTTCTAACGGCTTTGTTAACGCCATGACTCAAAACCAAAAAATCGAACAACTTGTTCCTTTAGCAGCTGCTGAAGAGAGCGAGAATCTGAACCGTCAATACGGTTGGGATTATTTATACGAACCTGAAGCTGAAGAGCTTTTAAATGGTTTGTTGGTTCGTTACATCGAGTCTGTGGTGTATCAAGGTGTGATCGAAAACATCGCGTGTGAGCAGTCTGCTCGTATGGTTGCAATGAAAGCTGCAACTGATAACGCGGGTGAGTTGATCAAGAACCTACAACTTATTTATAACAAGCTGCGTCAAGCCGCGATTACTCAGGAAATTTCTGAGATCGTTGGTGGTGCCGCTGCCGTTTAACATATATTAGTTTGAATTGAGGAGACAGCAATGAGTAGCGGTCGTATCATTCAGATCATCGGCGCGGTTATCGACGTCGAGTTTGAACGTAACAGCGTTCCTAAGATCTATGACGCTCTCCAAGTTGACGGTACTGAAACTACATTAGAAGTTCAGCAACAACTTGGTGATGGCGTAGTTCGTACTATTGCAATGGGTTCTACTGAAGGCCTTAAGCGTGGTTTGAACGTAACTAACACTAACGCTCCGATCTCTGTACCAGTAGGTACAGCGACTCTAGGCCGTATCATGGACGTTCTTGGTCGCCCTATCGACGAAGCAGGTCCTGTTGCGACTGAAGAGCGTTTACCAATTCACCGTCAAGCACCTTCTTATGCTGACCAAGCGGCTTCTACTGACCTTCTAGAAACTGGTATTAAAGTAATTGACTTACTTTGCCCGTTCGCGAAAGGTGGTAAAGTTGGTTTGTTCGGTGGTGCCGGTGTTGGTAAAACTGTAAACATGATGGAGTTGATCAACAACATCGCGAAAGCTCACTCAGGTTTATCTGTGTTTGCTGGTGTTGGTGAACGTACTCGTGAAGGTAATGACTTCTATCACGAAATGAAAGACTCTAACGTTCTTGACAAAGTAGCAATGGTCTACGGTCAGATGAACGAGCCACCAGGTAACCGTTTACGCGTAGCGTTGACTGGTTTGACTATGGCTGAGTACTTCCGTGATCAAAAAGACGAAAACGGTAAAGGCCGTGACGTACTATTGTTCGTTGATAACATCTATCGTTATACACTAGCGGGTACTGAAGTATCAGCACTTCTAGGTCGTATGCCGTCTGCAGTAGGTTACCAACCAACACTTGCAGAAGAGATGGGTGTTCTTCAAGAACGTATTACATCTACTAAGTCTGGTTCTATTACGTCAATCCAAGCGGTATACGTACCTGCCGATGACTTAACAGATCCATCGCCTGCAACTACGTTCGCTCACTTGGACGCAACTGTTGTATTGAGCCGTGACATCGCTTCTCAAGGTATTTACCCTGCGATCGATCCACTTGACTCTACTTCACGTCAGTTAGATCCACTTGTAGTAGGTACTGAGCATTACGAAATCGCTCGTTCAGTTCAAAACGTTCTTCAACGTTACAAAGAATTGAAAGACATTATCGCAATTCTTGGTATGGACGAATTGTCAGAAGAAGACAAACTTACTGTATACCGTGCACGTAAGATCCAACGTTTCTTCTCTCAACCGTTCCACGTAGCTGAAGTGTTTACTGGTGCTCCTGGTAAACTTGTACCGCTTAAAGAAACAATTCGTGGCTTTAAAGGTCTTCTAGCTGGTGAATACGATCACATCCCAGAACAAGCGTTCTACATGGTTGGTGGTATTGACGAAGTGATTGCTAAAGCTGAGAAACTTTAATTAGTTACCTAATTTAGGAGATTCTCATGGCGACTATGCAATGTGATGTTGTAAGTGTTAAAGAGTCTTTGTACTCAGGCACTGTCAGCATGCTGATCGCAAAAGGTGCGGGTGGTGAGCTAGGTATTATGCCTGGTCACGCACCACTTGTAACTTTGCTCCAACCTGGCGCGATTCGCGTTATTTTGGAAAATGGTACAGAAGAGTTAATCTATGTATCAGGTGGTGTTCTAGAAGTTCAACCGCACGTTGTTACTGTTCTTGCAGATACTGCAGTTCGTGCTGACAACCTTGATGAAGCTGCAATTCTTGAAGCGCGTAAAAACGCTGAAGCATTGCTTGCAAATCAAAAGAGCGATTTGGATGCTGCTGCTGCATTGGCTGCTCTTGCAGAAACTGCTGCTCAGTTGGAAACGATCCGCAAAATCAAGAACCGCGCTCAATAAGAGACGGTTTGAGATTAAAAAACCACCCGAAAGGGTGGTTTTTTTATGGCTGTAAATTCTTTGCTCTAATTAAAGCTTGTTCTGCTGCAAGCTTCGCTAACCTTCTTCTTTCTCTAGGATCATTAGCAACTCTACGACCAATAATTTCTGTATTTATCGTACTACTTGTATTCTTAAGTTCTTTAAATGCTTGTTTTAATTCTTCATGATCTTTGACTTTGTCTAATAGTAAGTCGATTTTATTTTCTAGATCAGTAATTTTCATTTGATGCTTTTGCATCTCTTCTTTAGCTTGTAATTCACTTTCAATAATGCCTTTTAACGTTATAACAAAGGTGCCCATTTCATCCGCACTACCAGCTAAGCGATTAAAAGTATCCAAGTATTCTTTCAAATTAGGATCTTTGGAAAAATTTGGATATCTTACTTTATGGTCAATTTCACTCCAACCTTCTTCAAAAATAGTTCTAGTTTGGATTTCACAAGATATAGTTTGACTATGAATTTCACCAGCGGGAACGATGTAATGAATAGACCTGTAGCTATCATTATGCTTCTTTGTCTCACAATCAGGTTTATCTAGGTATTGATCTAAATCATCTCCCTCACGATAGTAAACAACAACTTTTTCTTTAGGTGTCCATTTCGATAAAATATGTTGATGAACAGGTAACCAATCTTGTTTAAAAAGATATATGGCTCTAACACCAATTAAATCATCTATTTTGGATTTGTAGTTAATGACATCAATATCTTCATATTTTTCAGATTGAGCTTCTTTTTTTCTAATAATTTTTTCAATTAAATGACTAGTATCTTTTACGCGCCAACGTACAGAGTGAACGTGTTTACACCGTTGTAGTTTTTTCGCAATATACTCTGCTGAATCAAATAGATCTTCTTTCGATTTCTCATAATCATCTGCAATATCGACTAATATTTGAGGATCTAAATTCAAAGCTTTAACTGTTTCTAATTCGATCCGCATTTTTTCTAAAAAATCTTGATGTTCTTGGCTAATTTTCAAAATTTCTACCCTAATACGTTTTATAAGTTGTTGTTCTATAATTATTTTATCTTAATTTAAAGAAATAATCGAAAACTCCCCATTCCCTACAATCTTTACCTTAAACATTTCATCAAACCCTTCATCCAAACTTGGAACTTCTAGCTTTTTATAGGTTGCTCGAACACCGACTTCAGGAATATTGGCTTTACCAATACGCTGATGATTTCGTTCCAAAGTGCTGTTTAAATCCGTTTCAAAATAATAAGAAATCACTTCAAAGCCTGCGTCGATAGCTCGTTGAATATAGCGTGCTCGGTCGGCTTTGGTCGGGTTAGTATTATCAATCACTGTTTTGGTTTTTGAGGTTAAACAGGCTTCAAAAATCATATTTTCACGATGTCGCGTTTTCAGCATATCTAAGTTAATGCGCAAATGACTATGTGCCAAATTTAGCAAATAAAAGCTCGATTTTCCCGAAGCCTGCACCCCTGTAAAAATAATCAGCTGCATAATTTTTATAAAAAAGCTTAAAGTGAAAGACACAATAGGCTGTTTTTATTCAGTTTGGCAAGTTAAAGCTGTTCAGGAAATTCTTTATGTTCTCCGCCATTATAGGTAGCAAAACGCGGTTGTTCTTTTTTAAACACAGGTGCAGGACTTGGCCAAGGCCATTCACCAAAATGTGTTTCACGATAACGTCTAAAGGCAGCATTCAACTCTTCATCACTGTTTAAAACAAAAGGTCCACGCATTGCCACAGGTGCACCAATCGGTTCGCCCTCAAGCCATAAAATGCGTGATTCTAAATTGCCCGCTTTTAAGTGAATGTCGGTATCAGGCTGCAGCTCAAGTAAATGTTTGAAATCAATGCTTTGGTCTTCTACTTGTAAGGTCTTACCTTGATAGAAATAACAAAAACGTGTCGATGTTGCGGTTGTCGCTGGAATGATCAGCTCTGCTTCAGGATCGAGTGTAATCATATAGATATTTACGCGGTTTTCAGCTGCTGCAGCCCATGAATGCGGTGGGCGGGGAATCGCTTCGGTATGCTTAAATTGACCTGAAATCACGCGTAGATCTGATTTTCTTCCAGATACATCATTCTCAATAACGTGCGGGATTTGCTCACGCCAAAACATCTTATAGTCAGCAGGTTGTTTCTTCTGCTCAGGGGACGAGTTAAACCAGATTTGAAATAACTCCAAAGGATTTTCACGTTCATCGTGAATTAATGGGAACATTTCACAGTGTTCAACACCATTGCCTGTGGTGAGCCATTGCACATCACCATCGGCATAACGGCCAGCATTACCGAGTGAATCAAAATGATCGACTGTACCAGACTCAACTAAGGTAATGGTTTCAAAACCCGTATGTGGATGCTCAGGAAAGCCGGGAACCACCTCACCATAATACATATTGTATTCGTCATTCAACGCGGGTGTAGCAGGGCCTAAATCAGCATTTCCTTTAGGAAAGTGGTCAATATGATGGGCGCAGAAAATAAAGGGATCTTTAAAATCAAGTCGAAAACCGACAGGGGTAACACTATAAATAACCGGATTCGACATAAAACAGCTCCTTAATTTATCTGAATCATCATGACGCTGATTTAACTCTAATCAGCGTATGGTTTTTGATCTATAGATAAACTGTAAAGCTGCCTTATTGGTAAAAAATTAATCGTTAAGCATCTGGGCGATCTTCAGACGTATCAGTTGATGATTTCGCACCATTTTCCAATAATAAACCGCCGAGTTTGATCATCTCAGATTGAATATTTCCCATTTGCTGTTCAATTTTTTTCACATCAACTTTGCTAAGGTCAATATCACCATTCATTAAAGATGAGCTTAAAACTTGTTGATTAGATTGAATAATTTTTTGTCGGATTTGATCAATTTCCTGACTTTTTAAATTGAGCTTATTTAAGATGTCATTAAATTCAGTCAGTTCAGTTTTGAGGTTGGTAACTGTGGTTTGTAATTGAGCAGTATCTTTATGGTCGACTGCAGTTTGTACGTCCGTTTGCAGTTGTTGAATCTTTTCTAAATATTCACCCGCTTGGCTTTGTACATCGGCAACGTCCCGAACGATGTAAAACATATTGCCTGATTTTAAGGTTGCTGAATTTTGGGTAGACGATACTGATTCATCTGCAGTCTGAACCTGTGTTCGAGTCTCGGGTTCAGCATTTACTGATTCAGACATTGGATTTGAAGATTGGTCACAACCAAAAAGGGCTAAGGCACCAGCAAAGAGTGCAAAAGGTAAAACACTGTTTTGAAGTATATTTTTCATTCAAATTTCAAGCAAAGGTGACCATAGACTTACTATAACCATGAAATAAGTATGCACCATGTAGAGTTGCAAACTTATAACAAAACCGTATTTATTTTAGCCATTAAAAAAGAGTGCCGAGGCACTCTTCTTTCACCGAGATTGAGTAGGGGATTAACCTGCAATGATTTTGAGAATTTTATGGTTAATTACGTTCGTCAAAATGTAGTCGCCATTTACTTTCAACCATTGTTGGTTTTTGCCAGGTTTACTCAATTTTTTGTAGTGTTTATGGTCGATTTTAAAGCCTTGACCATAATATTGGCTTGGAACTTTTTGACCTACACGCCAGTCACGTGAAGGATTCACTGCCTTTTTAGCAAAAGGTTTCGCTTTTTGCTGTTGATGTACAGGCGCTTGGTGATGTTTATTTTGTACCTGTGGCGCATGGCGCTGATGATCTTGAGGAGCTGCCATAGCGGGTGCAGCAACTAAAGCAGTAGATACCGATAAAACGATTGCTTTGAATAATGTGTTCATACTTCACCTTATGGAGTAGTTCATCTTTGTATGAACTCAGCATAGGCGTAATGTTTTGAAACATAGTGAATAAAGTGTTTGATAAATATAAAAATAAAGTAGAAATCATGAAGTAGAGAATAGTTGGATTTTATTAATTAGGACTTACGCACTATTATTTATAGATTTTCTGTGGCAGCAGATGATTCTTATCGAGAATAAATTCATCAATAAAGTTCTTGATAATTGGTCTAAATAATTTCTTCTGCCAACGATATACATTTTCAAAGATCCGCTCAAATTGGTTCTTTTGTATCTCAACATAGGCCATCAAGGCTGAGAAAATATGATTCAAAATCAGCTTGGATCGTCTTACTTGAAACTTTTCAATATGACAAACCTGTTTAATTACTCGATGATATTGTTCTATTTTCCAATGACTTGAATGTAATTCATAAAAACCATCAAAGGACAATAAATCATCTTCATCTTGATGCACAATATAAAATCTCTGCTGTTCTTTTAACTGAGTCTTAAATAATTGTACAAAGCCAACATCTTTGAGCCAGACCACTTGACCCTGATGAAAATTCGGCAATAAACGGAGTTGAAACCATTGTCCTTTTTCAGGGGAAACCTTACGGTTACTGTCGACACCAAACATAAATCGAATACCATGTTTTCTTATGGTTTTTAGATTTTCAGTCGATGAATACCAACTATCACCTGTAATAAATTGAATCTTTGCACCCCAATTGAGTACTTCACTTAACATCTCCATAAAGTAATCATTCTTGGTTTTACTTTCTGACTTATCATAAATTCGAAAATTAATTGGAATATTTTTGCCATGTTGATCTGTCGCATACAAGGTAATGAGATTAATACCCTTGACGGATCGGTGGTGTTTACCTGACCAAAAATAGCTAACTAAGTCCATATGTTGACTATATGGCTTATCTAAAACAGTATCATCAATACTGACTATAAGTTTATTATTATCAATGTGTTGAATTGCTTCTTGATATAGATCGTGAGCTGTGTAGTCTTCACGCTCCAAAAAGCGATTTACACTGTCATGCGAGATATTATAAGTCTCGGCAAGTTGTGTGCAGCTAATAGAGTTTGGTTCTGTCATGAGAAAGCCCATATAAATGGGTAATGTACAAGTTGCTGTAGAAGCATGTTTAGTTCGTCTGATCACAGATACGTTATAAAGTAGTTTGAGACTTTTTTGAATCCGTCAATGCGTAAGTCCTATTAATTTAAATCATTGTTATTTATCATTTAATGTAAGCAATGCTAAGAGCTAGAGTTGCTTACATTACTGTTACAAATGACCGGATTTATCCCAATTTAATCCGTAATTGATGTCATTTATTTTGCCAATTCTGCATTAATCGCATCCACGATACGTGCATCATCCGCAGTAATATCTGGCGCAAAGCGAGCAACCACTTCACCTTGCTTATTGATGAGGAATTTTTCAAAGTTCCACAACACTTCAGGTGGTTCATTAGGCGTTAATCCATAATCGACCAAATCTTTAAACCAAGGACCTTCACCAATACGCTCAGGAATCGCTTGTGTTAAAGCAGCGTATAGAGGATGTTTTGCCTCGCCGACCACAGGAATCTTAGCGAACAGCGGGAAATCCACTTGATAATTCAATGAACAGAATTCCTGAATTTCAGCTTCTGAACCGGGTTCTTGTGCCAAGAAATCATTTGATGGAAAGCCAAGAATTTCTAAACCTTGATTTTTCTTCTCGGCATACAGTTTTTGCAAGCCTTCATATTGTGGGGTAAGACCACATTTTGAGGCAGTATTGACAATAAGAAGTACCTTACCTGCATATTGATTAAGTGTCGTGTCCTGACCTTGGATAGTTTTTACTGGAATATCATAAACTGAAGTGTTCATACGCGATCCATTGTGTATTAAAAGTTGCATTCTGTTTTAACGATAAAACACAGTCAGTACAAGTGGGATCACGTGTATAAATTAAACAGCATACAGTTTAAGCATTAAATTTATTGGAAAATTCCAGTATGCTTGCCAGCAATGAAAATCTCATCATGAGAACATAAAAACTGTAGGTTTGAGGGTATGACGCAACAACAAAAAGTAGTGGGCTATGCTTTGCTGCTGCCATTAATGGCTGTTTTGATTTGGTCTCTAAATATGACCATTAACCGCTATGTCGCTGATTATATTTCCCCACTCAGTATTAGTTTTTATCGATGGGTGTTGGCATTACTGTGTATGACACCTTTTGTATTGAAACCTGTATGTCAGCAATGGTCGAGCATTCGTCCCCATCTCGGGCATTTAGCAGTGCTTAGTGCTTTTGGTATGGTGTTTTATCAGGGTTTGGCCTATACCGCAGCGCATTATACCAGCGCGACCAATATGGGGCTGATTAATGCATTTATCCCAGTTTTTACCATTATTGTGGGGATTTTTATTCTCAAAACTAAACCGACCTTGGCTGCAGTGATTGGAAGTATCGTGTCTTTGCTCGGCTTGTTTTATGTCATTGCTCAAGGGCAGTGGAGTCATCTACTACAAGCCGGTCATAACTATATCGGCGATTTTCTCATGCTGGTCGCGGTATTCTTTTATGCCTGTTATGGGATTTTTCTTAAAAAGTGGAATATTCAAATTCCCTTAATTTCTAGTCTTTATATCCAAATATGTTTTGCCTTTTTACTGCATTTACCTTTTGTTTTTTATATGGGGTTAGATCCAATTAATATTCATAATGCTGCAAGTATTGCCTATGCGGGAATTTTTCCTTCAATTGCAGCGCCGTTTTTATGGATGTTGGCTGTGCAGCAACTTGGGCCAAACCGTAGCAGCATTTTTATGAACTTGATTCCGGTGTTTACAGCCTTGATTGCTTATCTTTGGTTAAATGAATCTTGGACGCAGTATCACAGTATTGGTGGTTTCATTATTTTGATTGGAATTTTACTTGCGCAGTACACGCCAAAACCTGCTCCAGCGCGTTTATAAAATTCAATTTGATTAAAAAATAAGCAAATGATTTTGTGTTTTTATATTTGTAGAACTTATTTTGCTTATTTTTTATATTGAAATTAGACATGTTTTGAAACAAATAACGATTAAAATTGAAGTAAAAATAGCAAGATATTTTGAATTTTCAGATGTTTGATGAATTTATTGATAGTTTTTAAGTCTTAATTAATTTTTTTATTGTATTTGTTGTGAGCTAAGCTTTCTCCCATAATACACACATCGAGAATGATGACGCAGAAAATGTTCTGAATTATCAAACTCCCAGAGATTTTTGAACCCTCTGGATGTGATTTATGCACATCCTTTTTTATGCTCAACCATCCCTATATGGTTGAGCTTTTTTTTGTCTGCAACTTTTGTCTTATTTGAAAATAGCAAAGAAGTTGATTCGCTTAATCGCGAATCACTTCACCAGTTACCGCATCCAAAATTCGACTTGGTTTTTGACTCATGCCCAAATCACCATTTAGATAATTCAATTCTTCACCAAAATAATTCATCGCATCTTGTAGTGAACGTGCAGGTTCTAATCCAGCAGGATTGGCACTGGTCGATACAATAAATCCGCCAAATGCTTGGCAGAGCGCAACACATAAAGGATGAGTCGTCACACGTACTGCGACTTTAGGATGTTGACCTTTAATCCAGGTCGGAATATCACAGCTTGCAGGCAATAACCATGTAGTGGCACGTTCTGCAGGTCCTCGATTGGTCCACGAATCAATAATTTGTGCTTTGGTTTCATCTGACAAGCCTGCAAATAAATGCTCGACCTGAGAGATATGACCTGCCAATAAAATCACGCCTTTTTCGATTGGGCGTTGTTTTAAACGTAGAATTTCTAAAAATGCCTGTTCGTTGTAAGGGTCGCAGCCCAAGCCCCAAACAGCCTCTGTAGGATAAGCTAACACATCGCCTTTATTGAGCAGAGTCGCTGCTTCGGCAACAGAGGTGGTGATCATAGGAGATGTCCTTCGAATAACGAAAAAAGACTATTTTGAACCTTATTTACTATTACGACAACGCACAAACATGCCAGATTGTTGTGTACTTAAACCCAGTAATTCTAATTCCATCAAGTGGCTAGTCAGAATGGAGACATCCTGTTTTAGTTGAATGCTTAAAGAATCAAGGTCTTGCCCGACCCAATCTAACTGATTGTAAAGTGCAATCAGGTGTTCAGGGATACGCGTTGGTTCACTAGAAGGCGCTTCTTTAGGTAGAGAATTTTGTAAAGATTGCCATTGCGTAGCAAGTGCGAGGTCTTCAATGACTTGCTGCGGGTGATCAATCAATGTCGCGCCGTCACGGATCAATTGATGACACCCTTGATGTTGCTCACTATAAATATGTCCCGGAATGGCAAAAATAGTTTTGCCTTGTTCAGCTGCCCATTGCGCTGTGAGTAAGGAACCACTTTTAAGTGTTGCTTCTGCCACAATGACGCCTAGACTTAAACCACTGACAATACGATTTCGTCTTGGAAAGTGATGTTGTAATGGGGGAGTATCGGGCAAAAACTCAGTAATCACCGTACCGCCGTTTTCAATAATGTTGTGTCTTAACGTTTGATGTTGAGATGGATAGGTTTGATCCAGTCCTGTTCCCATTACGGCAATCGTGCGTTTATGTTGCAGTGCAGCTCGATGCGCAGCTTCATCAATGCCTTGCGCGAGTCCGCTATTGATATAGAAACCTTGTTCACTCAAGTAAAACGCAAAGTCATAAGCCACTTGTCGACCATGATGACTCGGTTTACGGCTACCAACAATTGCAATTTGGGCTTGTAGGAGAGCATCTGCATTACCTTGACCAAATAAAATCGGTGGTTTATCGGCATAGGGTTGTAGTTGTTGCGGATAATTGGCATCAGTATCGATCAAGATAAAATCTGAAAATTGTTTAACGCGTTCAATACAGCGCTGAAACTGCTTCTGCACATCAATTTGATGAAAGTCTTGTAGTCTTTTTAGGTGATTGGCGTGAATACCTAAGCTTCGCCATGTTTCGACCTGACTCGGTAGTATTGCTTGAGCAAGATAGGGATAGTGATGACGGATTTTATTAAAACTTGAAATCGAGTGTTGTACTAAAAACCATAGGGTTAGCGTATCTAATTGTTCGGACGACAAGGTATTTAGCATAGTGAGACCTATAGATGCGTCTTCTTATTATGATGTGATTTTTTTATTAGAGCTGAGAGGCCTAGACGTATGCTAGACCTCTACAGAGAATGGATTAATCTTCTAAAGATGGTACTTGGATTTGTGCACCGACTTTCATTGGTAATGCACTTTCAAGCACGTAGGCATAACTTAGGTTGTTAAAGGTCTTAAATACCATGATGCTACCGATTTCTTCACCCGGTAATTGAATGCGCTCATTGGTTTTTGGATCAACGGTCCATTCACCTGCTTGATTGACTTCAAAAACATCACCTACTTCGACACCATGTGAAGCACCACGGTCAATGGTCACCACACTGTGTTTTGCAGCTGTACCAATAGAACCTTGTACACGCACGACAATACCGCCAGCAGTAATGTTCTCTGCACTTGTAGGGTAGAACAGGGTAGGTAGCATGGCATCGTATTCAGGCAAGATACGATCACCGCGGCGCACTTCACGGTCAAAACTGTTAGTCAGTTCAAGTGTAGTTATATCACCTTCACCACGTACAGCAATACCTGAAGCTACTTGAGTCAGTTCAAGACCTGCATTGTATTTAACGCCATTTGCATCTGTGAAAATATACGGTTCGCCTTCATGATAAACCGCATAGCGTTTACCAATTTCTAAACCATTTCCACGGGCATAAACGGTTTGACCTTTTGCGGCAAGCACACGATGATCTGCTGCACCAACGATATATGGCACGCCGTCCAATGTGTCTGCAGGTAAAATCGTACTGCGAGTCAACCAGTGTTTAATGTGTTCAAGTGGAATAACCGGAATAGTATTACTTAATTCCTCGACGCGAACTTGTGGTTTGACATTGGTACCGCCAGCATATCGACGGATAATTCCGGCACAGCCATCACCTTCGTCCTTGCCAATAATCGGTTTGCCGTTATAGGTACACATCAGTAAGCGGTCACCTGGGAAAATCCAGTGTGGATTTTTAACGTGTCGGTTGCTCGCCCAAATTTCACGCCAACGTACAGGGTTCTTTAGAAAACGTTTAGAGATATCCCAAAGTGTGTCGCCTTTTTTCACTACATACACTTGCGGTGCATTGGCTTTTAGTGAAGGAGGATTGACATTACGTGCTGGTGCTGCCTCAGCAATAGACACGGTTCCTAGGCTTACCCCGACGGTAACGGCGAGCGCAAGCATTTGTTTTTTTAACCCCAAGGCACTAAAAGTTGGCGCGCCCGTCAAAACTTTTTTCATTATCATAATTCCTAAAATTATGTATGTAGTTGCGTTATAATAACGATCTTACACCGATTTTTTTGATGAAGCATTCCCTTCATTTGGTTTTTTGATCAATGGCATAATTGAGGACGCAGTATGGCCTTATTACCTATTTTAAGTTTCCCGGATCCCCGTCTTCGTACCATTGCACAACCAGTCGAAGAGGTTACTGATGAAATTCGTCAGCTCGCTGCAGATATGTTTGAAACCATGTATGAAGCGCCCGGCATTGGTTTAGCTGCGACTCAGGTCGATCGTCATATTCAGTTGATTGTCATGGACTTATCTGAAAACAAAGATCAACCTATGGTGTTCATTAACCCCAAAATAACACCATTGACTGAAGAAACACAGCCATATGAAGAAGGCTGTCTATCAGTACCTCAAATATACGACAAAGTTGAACGTCCGTCACGTGTAAAAATTGAAGCAATTAATCTTGAAGGTCAAGCATTTGAGATGGAAGCAGACGACTTACTTGCAGTGTGTATTCAGCACGAAATGGATCACTTAAACGGCAAATTATTTGTCGATTATTTATCGCCATTAAAACGTCAACGTGCGCGTGAAAAAATTGAAAAAGCGCAGCGTCAACGTGAAAAAGCGAAAGTTGCAGCGAAACGCTAAGTGAAATAGATACACTGAATTTTGATTGATAAAAGCCCAATTTCGATTGGGCTTTGTTATACTATAACACGACAAATTTTAGGATTTGCCTGTTGTTGATCTTCCGTGGTGGTCTGCTTCTTTCTGTTGCAGCCGTATTTTTACAGATCGCTGTATTCTTACAGCCCTTGTTGCCGCAGCAATATCAAATTGCGCCGGTCTGTGAAACCATCACGCGTGCACTTTTATTACCATCATCACATCAGCATCATACGACTCATACGCATCATGCCGAACCTCACATACAGACTCATTCTACAGATACAGGTCATGATCATCATGATGCCAATCATCAGTGTCAGTACTGTACGGTGTATGGCAATCTTGTTTTACCACCTGAACTGAGCGTAAAAGAAATCCTTGATCGTATTCAGGTTCGTTTAATCGCGTTCGAAAAAGCATTCCAACATGTTTGGTTTGTACTTCAGCAACTCTTTTTAATTCCTCAGGGTAGGGCACCGCCACTTTTTGCATAAAACCATGTTGATTTCGCTTGGGTCTTGAATGACTTAAGCCGTGTTTTATGTATTTGAGTGAGAAATAAAATGGCTCAGCCAAAATTCTTTTTACAGCCACTCGCGGCTGCGATTGGTGTTGTGTGTTATTCACCTGTAGTTTTTGCAGATACATCATCCACTACACATAGTTTGGCACCGATTGTGGTGACATCCGCAGCAGGTACAGATGCCAATGGTTTAATTGTACGTGCCGATCCCAAACAACCGATTCAACCAATTCCTGCAACAGATGGAGCGGACTATTTACAAAGTATTGTTGGGTTTAGTTCAGTCAATAGTGGTGCAGGCACCAATGGTGATGTGACTTTCCGCGGCATGTTTGGTTCACGTATTAAAATTCTCACCGATGGCACGGAAAATTTAGGGGCTTGTCCAAGTCGCATGGATTCACCAACCTCCTATATTTCACCTGAAAGCTATGACCGTATTTCAGTGATTAAAGGGCCGCAAACCGTTCAATACGCCAATACAGGCTCGGCAGCGACAGTGATTTTTGAACGCACGCCTGAACAGTTTGATGAAAATAACAATTACCGTGGTCAAGCCAGTGTATTACTCGGTTCATTCGGGCGTTTAGATCAAAATGTTGAAGTTGCAGTAGGTGACGAGAAAAAATATATCCGTTTAAATACCAATCGTTCAGTTTCAAATAGCTATCAAGATGGCGATGGTACGACTGTTCCTTCAGATTGGGAACGTTGGAATGCTGATCTAGCTTTGGGTTGGACACCTGATGAAAACACTTGGGTGGAACTGACGGGTGGTAAAGCCGATGGTGAAGCAGTCTATGCAGGTCGTGATAAGGATGGCGCACAGTTTGCCCGTGAAAGCTTAGGTTTGCGTGTCGAAAAGAAAAATATCAGCGATGTAATTAAGAAAATTGAAGCACAGGTGAACTATAACTATAACGACCATGTCATGGATAATTTCAGTTTACGTCCGTTACAGATGAAACATGATGAGCATCTTGGTATGGTGCTTGAAGATCCATCTGAAATGCAGGTGACACGTCGTACTTTAAATGCCCGTATGGCAGTAACACATGAATGGGAGAAAATTCAGTTCATTACAGGTTTTGATTCGCAATATAATCAACATGCTGGTGCTATGAATGGTATGGCATTAAATGCAGATATGAAATATCAGTCTTATGGCGCATTTGGTGAATTGACCTATGACTTAGGCAATGACAACCGTTTTGTCACGGGTGTACGTGTCGATCAAGTTGATGTTAATGATTTGAAAAATGGTCGCAATCGTAAAGAGAGTCTGCCGAGTGCCTTTGTCCGTTTAGAGAACATTCACCCTGAACATGAAGATGGCAAAACCTATATTGGTTTAGGTTATGTCGAGCGTATGCCAGATTATTGGGAATTATTTAAAACCAATTATCATGGTCATGAAGCCAATACCTTTAAGCAGTTAGAGACAGAGAAAACCTTACAGCTCGATTTTGGCTATCAACATCATATGGGCAACTTTAATTCTTGGGTATCTGCCTATACAGGTTTGATCCAAGATTTTATTTTAATGTCCTATGCGAGTGAGACTAAAGCACATGGCAGTGCTATGGCTATGGGCGATGGACACCATAAGTCTGATTCTGAATCGAGTAGTGCTCATGCGCATGGCAATGCAGTGAATTCACGAAATGTAGATGCATTGATTGCAGGTGCAGAAGCCGGAATAGGCTATCAATTTACGGATACGATTCAGGCAGATGTCAGTGCTATGTATGCATGGGGTGAAAACACTACGAACAATACGCCGTTGCCACAAATTGCACCCTTAGAAGGTCGCGTGAATCTTCGTTATATCCAAGATCGTTACACGCTGGGGGCCTATTGGCGCATAGTTGATGGTCAAAATCGGATAAGTGAACGTGAAGGTAATATTGTTGGTTATGACAACAAAAAAAGCTCAGGTTTTGGTACGTTGTCTTTAAATGCTACATATCATCTTATTGATGGTGTTGACCTCTCAGTGGGTATTGATAATGTGCTCGACCGTATTTATACCGAGCACCTAAACAAAATGGGTGCATCAGGTACAGGCTTACCGACCACTGAGCAATTTAATAATATCGGGCGAAATTACTGGGCACGTATCAGTGTGAAATTCTAATTTGATTGAAAAGTGAGCAAAAAGCAGAGGTTTTCTCCTGCTTTTTGCATTTTTAAGTCATTAAATTTTATATATTTCAATTATTTATGATTAATTAGTGTCTCGAAAGAAAATGACGAACATTTTTATTTAAATAATTTTCTTAAATAAAACAATATCTTATTGATTTACTGGTTTATAAAATAAACATGCGTTTTAAAACTTTTGAAAAAGGTGTTGCGTGCGCTCTGAAATGCTGTAGAATGCACATCCATCGGCGGTGATGAAGATTAAAACTTCTGATAAAACAGTGGCTTAGCATAAAGTGGTTAAGTTGGGTTTTAGAAAGAAAGTTTAAAAATAGTTTTCATTACCAGTTGACTTTCTGAAAAGAAAGCGTAATATAGCCGACCTAGCTTGCTGGTGACGAACCAACAAGAAGATCATTAAGAGATTATGAAGAACAACTTGTGTGGATTTTTACTGGTTGATTGATCGAAATTATTTTCATTGATTGATGGTAGAAATTACTCGAAGTTTATTTGAGAAATATTTGTCAGAAAATTGATGAGCCAAGATTGGCACCCTTTAAGGTGCTACTGATTTTAAACTGAAGAGTTTGATCATGGCTCAGATTGAACGCTGGCGGCAGGCTTAACACATGCAAGTCGAGCGGGGATAGGTAGCTTGCTACTGATTCCTAGCGGCGGACGGGTGAGTAATACTTAGGAATCTGCCTATTAGTGGGGGACAACAGTTGGAAACGGCTGCTAATACCGCATACGCCCTACGGGGGAAAGCAGGGGATCTTCGGACCTTGCGCTAATAGATGAGCCTAAGTCGGATTAGCTAGTTGGTGGGGTAAAGGCCTACCAAGGCGACGATCTGTAGCGGGTCTGAGAGGATGATCCGCCACACTGGGACTGAGACACGGCCCAGACTCCTACGGGAGGCAGCAGTGGGGAATATTGGACAATGGGGGGAACCCTGATCCAGCCATGCCGCGTGTGTGAAGAAGGCCTTTTGGTTGTAAAGCACTTTAAGCGAGGAGGAGGCTCCTGTAGATAATACCTACAGAGAGTGGACGTTACTCGCAGAATAAGCACCGGCTAACTCTGTGCCAGCAGCCGCGGTAATACAGAGGGTGCAAGCGTTAATCGGATTTACTGGGCGTAAAGCGCGCGTAGGTGGCCAATTAAGTCAAATGTGAAATCCCCGAGCTTAACTTGGGAATTGCATTCGATACTGGTTGGCTAGAGTATGGGAGAGGATGGTAGAATTCCAGGTGTAGCGGTGAAATGCGTAGAGATCTGGAGGAATACCGATGGCGAAGGCAGCCATCTGGCCTAATACTGACACTGAGGTGCGAAAGCATGGGGAGCAAACAGGATTAGATACCCTGGTAGTCCATGCCGTAAACGATGTCTACTAGCCGTTGGGGCCTTTGAGGCTTTAGTGGCGCAGCTAACGCGATAAGTAGACCGCCTGGGGAGTACGGTCGCAAGACTAAAACTCAAATGAATTGACGGGGGCCCGCACAAGCGGTGGAGCATGTGGTTTAATTCGATGCAACGCGAAGAACCTTACCTGGTCTTGACATAGTAAGAACTTTCCAGAGATGGATTGGTGCCTTCGGGAGCTTACATACAGGTGCTGCATGGCTGTCGTCAGCTCGTGTCGTGAGATGTTGGGTTAAGTCCCGCAACGAGCGCAACCCTTTTCCTTATTTGCCAGCACTTCGGGTGGGAACTTTAAGGATACTGCCAGTGACAAACTGGAGGAAGGCGGGGACGACGTCAAGTCATCATGGCCCTTACGACCAGGGCTACACACGTGCTACAATGGTCGGTACAAAGGGTTGCTACCTAGCGATAGGATGCTAATCTCAAAAAGCCGATCGTAGTCCGGATTGGAGTCTGCAACTCGACTCCATGAAGTCGGAATCGCTAGTAATCGCGGATCAGAATGCCGCGGTGAATACGTTCCCGGGCCTTGTACACACCGCCCGTCACACCATGGGAGTTTGTTGCACCAGAAGTAGGTAGTCTAACCTTAGGGAGGACGCTTACCACGGTGTGGCCGATGACTGGGGTGAAGTCGTAACAAGGTAGCCGTAGGGGAACCTGCGGCTGGATCACCTCCTTAACGAAAGATTGACGATTGGTAAGAATCCACAACAAGTTGTTCTTCATGACGATGTATCTGAGGGTCTGTAGCTCAGTTGGTTAGAGCACACGCTTGATAAGCGTGGGGTCACAAGTTCAAGTCTTGTCAGACCCACCATCTGCAATAGACAGTAATCGATACATTGACTTATTGATAAGCTGGGGACTTAGCTTAGTTGGTAGAGCGCCTGCTTTGCACGCAGGAGGTCAGGAGTTCGACTCTCCTAGTCTCCACCATCACTTAAATCATCAGATTTAAGTAGAATGAGTTAAGAATAACCATTCAGTAAGATGAATGTTTAGTTCCTAAGCGATCAAGTGATTAGATCCTAGAGATTAACAAGTAGAAGCGTTATGATACGCACCACTTGATAATCTCTGTGATTTATCACAGTAATGCAATCTGACGAAGATGCATTAAATCATTAACAGAATATATTTGAGTTGAAATAATTTGTTCATACTCGTTAAGACTTAAACAAGCAATTGTTTAAAGATTAATGAGTACTAGCGATTAAACTGAATCAAGCGTTTTGGTATGTGAATTTGATTGAAGCTGTACAGTGTTTAAGTACACAAACAACGAACTGTGAGTCTTAGGACTTGTTGGTTGATCTACTTGTAGGATTGATCGACTGTTTGGGGTTGTATAGTCAAGTAATTAAGTGCATGTGGTGGATGCCTTGGCAGTCAGAGGCGATGAAAGACGTAATAGCCTGCGATAAGCTCCGGGGAGGCGGCAAATATCCTGTGATCCGGAGATTTCTGAATGGGGAAACCCACTTACCATAAGGTAGGTATCATTAACTGAATACATAGGTTAATGAGGCAAACGAGGGGAAGTGAAACATCTCAGTACCCTTAGGAAAAGAAATCAATTGAGATTCCCTCAGTAGCGGCGAGCGAACGGGGATCAGCCCATTAAGTCATATAAGCTTTAGTGGAACGCTCTGGGAAGTGCGACCATAGATGGTGATAGTCCTGTACACGAAAGGGCTTATATGATGATGTCGAGTAGGGCGAGGCACGTGAAACCTTGTCTGAATATAGGGGGACCATCCTCTAAGGCTAAATACTCCTGACTGACCGATAGTGAACCAGTACCGTGAGGGAAAGGCGAAAAGAACCCCTGTGAGGGGAGTGAAATAGATCCTGAAACCGCATGCATACAAGCAGTGGGAGCATCTTCGTGATGTGACTGCGTACCTTTTGTATAATGGGTCAGCGACTTACATTCAGTAGCGAGGTTAACCGTATAGGGGAGCCGTAGGGAAACCGAGTCTTAATAGGGCGTTTAGTTGCTGGGTGTAGACCCGAAACCGGGTGATCTATCCATGAGCAGGTTGAAGGTTGGGTAACACTAACTGGAGGACCGAACCCACTGTCGTTGAAAAGCCAGGGGATGACTTGTGGATAGGGGTGAAAGGCTAATCAAACTCGGTGATAGCTGGTTCTCCCCGAAAGCTATTTAGGTAGCGCCTCGGACGAATACCATTGGGGGTAGAGCACTGTTTCGGCTAGGGGGTCATCCCGACTTACCAAACCGATGCAAACTCCGAATACCAATGAGTACTATCCGGGAGACAGACTGCGGGTGCTAACGTCCGTAGTCAAGAGGAAAACAATCCAGACCGCCAGCTAAGGCCCCTAAATTATAGTTAAGTGGGAAACGATGTGGGAAGGCATAGACAGCTAGGAGGTTGGCTTAGAAGCAGCCACCCTTTAAAGAAAGCGTAATAGCTCACTAGTCGAGTCGGCCTGCGCGGAAGATGTAACGGGGCTAAAACTATATGCCGAAGCTGCGGATTTGCAATTTATTGCAAGTGGTAGGGGAGCGTTCTGTAAGCCGATGAAGGTGGATTGAGAAGTCTGCTGGAGGTATCAGAAGTGCGAATGCTGACGTGAGTAACGATAAAACGGGTGAAAAACCCGTTCGCTGAAAGACCAAGGGTTCCAGTCCAACGTTAATCGGGGCTGGGTGAGTCGACCCCTAAGGCGAGGCCGAGAGGCGTAGTCGATGGGAAATTGGTTAATATTCCAATACTTCTGTTTAATGCGATGAGAGGACGGAGAAGGTTAAGTCAGCCTGGCGTTGGTTGTCCAGGTGGAAGACAGTAGGCATGCATCTTAGGCAAATCCGGGGTGCTCTATGCTGAGAGTTGATAGCAAGCTGTACTTGTACAGCGAAGTGGCTGATACCATACTTCCAGGAAAAGTCTCTAAGCTTCAGTTAAACAGGAATCGTACCCGAAACCGACACAGGTGGTCAGGTCGAGTAGACCAAAGCGCTTGAGAGAACTCTGCTGAAGGAACTAGGCAAAATGGTACCGTAACTTCGGGAGAAGGTACGCTGCTTTTGGTGATGGAACTTGCTTCCTGAGCTGAGAGCAGCCACAGAAACCAGGCCCCTGCAACTGTTTATTAAAAACATAGCACTCTGCAAACACGAAAGTGGACGTATAGGGTGTGATGCCTGCCCGGTGCTGGAAGGTTAATTGATGTGGTTAGCGCAAGCGAAGCTATTGATCGAAGCCCCAGTAAACGGCGGCCGTAACTATAACGGTCCTAAGGTAGCGAAATTCCTTGTCGGGTAAGTTCCGACCTGCACGAATGGCATAATGATGGGGGCGCTGTCTCCAGCAGAGGCTCAGTGAAATCGAAATCGCCGTGAAGATGCGGTGTACCCGCGGCTAGACGGAAAGACCCCGTGAACCTTTACTGCAGCTTGACATTGAACTTTGATCTTACTTGTGTAGGATAGGTGGGAGGCTTTGAAGTCGTGACGCTAGTTGCGATGGAGCCAATCTTGAAATACCACCCTGGTAATATTGAGGTTCTAACTCTGTCCCGTAATCCGGGACGAGGACCATGTCTGGTGGGTAGTTTGACTGGGGCGGTCTCCTCCTAAAGAGTAACGGAGGAGTACGAAGGTGCGCTCAGCGTGGTCGGAAATCACGCGTAGAGTATAAAGGCAAAAGCGCGCTTAACTGCGAGACCCACAAGTCGAGCAGGTACGAAAGTAGGTCTTAGTGATCCGGTGGTTCTGTATGGAAGGGCCATCGCTCAACGGATAAAAGGTACTCTGGGGATAACAGGCTGATACCGCCCAAGAGTTCATATCGACGGCGGTGTTTGGCACCTCGATGTCGGCTCATCTCATCCTGGGGCTGAAGCAGGTCCCAAGGGTATGGCTGTTCGCCATTTAAAGAGGTACGCGAGCTGGGTTTAGAACGTCGTGAGACAGTTCGGTCCCTATCTACCGTGGGCGTTGGAAATTTGAGAGGATCTGCTCCTAGTACGAGAGGACCAGAGTGGACGAACCTCTGGTGTACCGGTTGTGACGCCAGTCGCATCGCCGGGTAGCTATGTTCGGAAGGGATAACCGCTGAAAGCATCTAAGCGGGAAGCCTACCTCAAGATAAGATTTCCCCGAGACTTTATGTCTCCTAAAGAGCCGTTGAAGACTACGACGTTGATAGGTTGGATGTGGAAGTGCGGTGACGCATGAAGCTGACCAATACTAATTGCTCGTGAGGCTTGACTATACAACACCCAAACAGTTGGTGTTGTTGATCAAATCATCATCACAATAACTTGATTTAGTTAACGCTAAAGATCAAACTATACAACTCAAGTATCCCTGTTAATGAATTCTATTTGACGAAAGCTAGGCATCTAAATAAGACCTAAGCGAGTAAGCATAAACAGTTGTGCTGGCGACAATAGCAAGAGTGAACCACCTGATCCCTTCCCGAACTCAGAAGTGAAACCTCTTAGCGCTGATGGTAGTGTGGCATTTGCCATGTGAGAGTAAGTCATCGCCAGCTCATTATTCCAAAATCCCCCTCTACGAAAAGTAGAGGGGGATTTTTTTATGCTTGGAATTTCTAAGGCAGTTAATTTTTAGTATATCTGCCATTTTATTCATTCCTGAATAGTCGAAATGAGTTGGTTTTGTATAAAATATAATCAAGCATGCCTTTGTCTATGTATGTTAAAATACGCGCCTTTCATCTTTTGATCTAATTTTAGATCTCCTATCATCTGCCAGCCGAGAATTGCTAGCCATGTCTACTGCTTATACTATGCAGACTGCGCCTAAAGCGTTGTTTGATTACGACAAATATTGGGCGTCATGTTTCGACCCAGCGCCATTTTTGCCGATGTCACGCGAGGAAATGGATCAACTCGGTTGGGACAGTTGTGACTTTATTTTGGTCTGTGGTGATGCGTATATCGACCATCCATCGTTCTGTTCAGGCATCATTGGCCGTACTTTAGAAGCCCAAGGTTTCCGTGTCGGTATTATTGCGCAGCCAGATTGGACCAATGTGGAATCTTTCCGTGTACTCGGTAAACCGAATATTGCGTGGGGTGTGACTGCAGGGAACATGGACTCGATGATCAACCGTTATACGGCTGACCGTAAAATCCGCTCTGATGATGCCTATTCTCCTGATAATCAACCGAATAAACGTCCAGACCGTGCAGCAACTGTGTATTGTCAACGTGTACGTGAAGCTTATCCTGATGTGCCGGTTCTTTTAGGCGGTATTGAAGCATCCTTACGTCGTATTGCACATTATGATTACTGGTCAGATAAAGTTCGTCGTTCTATTTTGATGGACTCGAAAGCCGATATCTTGATGTATGGTAACGGTGAGCGTTCAATCACTGAAATTATGCATCGTTTGGCACGTGGTGAAAAAGTTCACGAAATTACGGATGTTCGTGGTACTGCATTTATTGTGAATAAGAACAATCGTGCTTCAAAAGCCAAGTTTGTTGAAATTGCATCGAATGACGTGGATACCGTAGGTCGTGTTGACCCAATCATCAACCCTTATGTGATGACTGAAGATTTGGAAGGCTGTGAAATTGAGCAGGGCAAAGACACCAAACAATATCAAGGCTTCCAAAAAGAACATGTCTCTAATCCAATTATCCGTGAAGGGGATCATTTGGATGCAGACACGCAAATTGTGCAGTTACAACCTGCTTCTAAAGCAATTAAGCATAAATTACCACCACGTGAATTGGCGGTGATTCGCTTACCTGCATTTGAAGAAGTTTCGAATGACCCTGTATTGTATGCCCATGCGAACCGTATTTTGCATTTGGAAACCAATCCAGGCAATGCGCGTGCCTTAGTACAAAAACATGGTGAGCGTGATGTTTGGCTAAATCCACCTCCGATTCCATTGACCACTGAAGAAATGGACTATGTGTTTGACTTGCCTTATGCACGTTTGCCACATCCATCTTATGGTAATGCCCGCTTCCCAGCCTTTGACATGATTAAGTTCTCTGTGAACATCATGCGTGGCTGTTTCGGTGGTTGTACTTTCTGTTCGATCACAGAACATGAAGGCCGAATTATTCAGAACCGTTCTGAAGAATCGATTCTACGTGAAGTGGAAAAAATTCGTGATACCGCACCCGGCTTTACCGGCATTATCTCGGATTTAGGTGGTCCAACTGCTAACATGTATCGTTTGGCATGTAAAGACCCTGAGATTGAAAAGAACTGTCGTAAACCGTCATGTGTATTCCCAGGTGTATGTCAAAATTTACATACCGATCATGCGCCATTGACGCAGTTATATCGTAAAGCGCGTAGCTTGCCGGGGATTAAAAAGATTCTGATTGGTTCAGGTTTACGTTATGACCTTGCGGTGTTGAACCCTGAATATGTTAAAGAATTGGTGACCCATCACGTTGGTGGTTACTTAAAAATTGCGCCTGAGCATACCGAAAAAGGTCCATTGTCGAAGATGATGAAACCGGGGATCGGGACGTATGATCGCTTCAAGCAAATGTTTGATCGTTTCAGTAAAGAAGCGGGTAAAGAACAATACTTGATTCCTTACTTTATCGCGGCGCATCCGGGTACCACCGATTACGACATGATGAACCTTGCGATTTGGCTGAAAAAGAATGGTTTCCGTGCCGATCAGGTACAGACGTTCTATCCATCGCCAATGGCAACTGCAACCACCATGTACTACACCGGTAAAAACCCACTGGCAAAAGTGGCACGTTATACCGAGCAAGTGGACATTGTGAAAGGTGAAAAGCGTCGTCGTTTACATAAAGCCTTCTTGCGTTACCATGATCCAAACAACTGGCCAATGCTCCGTGATGCTTTATGTGAAATGGGGCGTCAGGACTTAATTGGTAACTCAAAACAGCATTTGATCCCGACCTATCAACCTGCAGGTGTAGACGGACAGTATCAATCTGCACGTAAGAAAAATTCAACGGTTGCCGGTGATTCACAAAAACGTACCGGTCAAGCGGGGAATCGTGGTCAAGCTCAAGCGCAAAATAACCGTCCGAAGAAAGGGCAGGTATTAACGCAACATACTGGTCTACCACCACGTGAAACTGGCGCTAAAAAGCCGTTTGGTGGTCCAAAACCAAAACGTAAAAGCAAAGCCTGATTAAATGAAAAAAAAGACACTTCGGTGTCTTTTTTATATGAGCGAGTAATTTTTCTTAAATAAACTAAGAGATGTGACAGCAGATAAAAAGCGAAAAGTACAGCTTATCGGAATTGTTCGACAAAACAACTTATTATGCTTGCGAGGCTATTCATATCTGTTTTAGATTCACAGCTGAGAATATACTAACTATTAAAAAAGGGGCTGCAGCTCCTTAATATGTAATCGGTGTATAGCGATTTTGATACAGGATGTATAAGTATCTCACTATAAAAGTTGTAGGTTCATAATTTAATAACAAGTAGTTCTATACTGACCTGCACTACAACAAGAAAAGATTATAAGAATGCAAGGAATGTGGCATGACTGTTTATATCATGATTGGGAGTTTCATACTCTTCTGTGTCGTGCTGATGGCATGGAAAAAAATTGAAAATAGTGGCAAACGTCAAGACAGTGCCTTAAAGCAACGTGCTATTTTTAACTTAAATGAGCAACTCACCTATACTCGGCTTAAAGAAGTATTACCTGACCGTACCATATTGGCACATGTATCTTATGATGCCTTACTGACCACTAAATTTTACCGTACCCGTAATAAGTACCGTCACTTAATTGCAGATTTTGTGGTACTTGATCAACACCATCAAATTGTTGCCATTGTTGCCGTTGATGACCCGTTGGTATTAAAGCGTCCTCAACAAGCACAATATCAGGATGCTTTACTGACCATGGCAGGTTACCGTGTCATTCGGTATGAGGATGTTCCAGAATATCAGCAACTTCGACAGGACTTTTTACGTGAGCAAGATGTGGTCGATCAAGAAACCAAGACCAATAGTTTAAGTGATTTAAAGAAATATCATTTATATTCAGACTTAGAACGTCGAAAAATTAAAGCAGTCAGTTAAATAAAAAAAGCATGTAGAAGCATGCTTTTTTAATATCAGTCTTCATTATTTTGCTTTTACAGCAACCACTGTTAATTCGACCAATACTCTAGGATCATAGAGTTTTGCCTCGACGCAGGTGCGGGGTAGGGCTTCAATATCAGCGACCCATTCGTCCCAGACTTCATTAAAGGCGGCATAGTCTTTTTCAATGTCTTTGAGATAAATCGTCACAGACATAATATGACTTTTGTCAGAGCCAGCATCTTTTAAGAACTGATCGATAATATCCAATGTTTGCTGAGTTTGACCTTGAATATCGAGATCAAGATCTGAAGCTAATTGACCCGCAAGATGAATTAAATCACCTGAGATCGCAATTTCAGAAAAGCGTTTCGATACATGCAAACGTTGAACAGTCATATTATTTAATCCTGAGTTTTAGGCATTAAAGCAGCAACCAATGCAGTCAATAGGCAACCAATCGCTAAGTAAATCGCGACATAATGCCATGAGCCATCACCCCAAATCACGAGTGAGGCTGCGATCATCGGTGTAAAACCACCACCAATAATACTTGCAACTTGATAACCAACACCTGCACCACTGTAGCGGTATTCCGTACCAAACAGCGAGGTGAAAATTGGCTGATGTACACTCACCACCATATCATGCGCAACGTTGGCAAGTAAAATTGCGCCAACAATAATAAACAGCGTATTTTGTGCATCGAGTGCAATAAAGAAAGGGAATGCAGCAGCAGCACCAATCAAACCACCCCAAACACACATGGTTTTGTGGTTAATCTTGTCTGAAATCCACGCAAAGAATGGAATACTAAAACAACTGATCGCACCGACCATGAGGGTGATATTCAGGAAGAATTGCTTATCCATACCTAGGTTATTGGTTGAATAATTCAACGCAAAGTTTGTGACAAGGTACATGGTCAATAATTCTGTAAAACGCAGTGCGATAATGTAGAAGAACGCTTTAGGATGCTTGCTAATTGCTTGTAAAATTGGGAGTTTTTTTGGTTTTTGATCTGCTTTTACGACTTTTTCTACGAATTCTTGAGACTCATCTTGGTCACGACGAATCCACATCGCAATGGCAATTAGGACAATACTGGCAATAAATGGAATACGCCATGCCCACTCATTAAAGGCTTGTTCACCGAGCGTTGCAATAATTAAAGAGACTGCACCTGTTGCGAGAACCAGACCCACACCATAGCCAACTTGAACACCACTACTGTAGAAGGCTTTTTTACCTTTAGGTGCATTTTCAACAGCCATCAAGGCTGCACCGCCCCATTCACCACCAACCGCAAAACCTTGAATCGCACGTAGTGTGACGAGCAGTACGGGCGCCCACCAACCAATGGCTGCAAAGTTAGGTAAAAGACCAATACCTACGGTCGAAATCCCCATTAAGAAAACGGTGAGGACGAGCATTTTTTTACGACCGAGTTTATCGCCAAAGTGTCCAAATACGACTCCGCCTAAAGGACGGAATAGGAAACCAACACCAAAGGTTGCGAGTGCCGCAAGGGTACCCATATTTTCGCCAATACTTGGGAAAAACTGATCTTTAAAAATTAAGGCTGCAACAATTCCGTAGAGAAGGAAATCGTACCAATCGACAACAGCACCAACAAAACTAGAGAGCGCAGCTTTACGCGCGCGTTGTTCTTGAACAACAGATAAATTCGCAGAGGACATGCAAGAAGGGGTTCCATGGTTTACAACAGAGTTGCCCTGTAATATTCGGATTCGATCGTCACGCCAATCACAGGACAGCATGCTGAAAGTAAAGGTGATTTTCAGCATCTCAGCACATACATGGATAATGCATTGCGCAGATAGAGTACTCTAATTTTTAAAAATGTAAAAACAAAGTTGCGGGATTTTTACACTAATGCTCAGATCTTGAGCAAAGTCCTTAGAGCAAAGAAAGTTGAGGGTCTTGTTGTTTTGCTGAAAGTAAATAAACGCCTAATCCAATCAGTCGAAACTTCAGCTTTGGGTCAAGATGCATCTCATCAATCAAGCTATCAAGTACCTGTTGTAATTGATGAGGATGTGTCAAAACAGATTTGAAACTTTTGCTATGTTGCATGACTTTAAAATTTGGCAATTTCAATTTAATTGAAACTCCGCGTGCATGCAGTTGTTTTTTATCTAATACATACCAAACCTGTTCGATTAAGCGCTGCCAATGTTCCTGACATTCATGCAGAGACAAATCTGTATCAAAAGTTGTTTCTTTGGAGATTTGTTGACGTTCACGGCTGGCTTCAACAGGACGTTCATCAATACCTTGCGCATAAAGAAAAAGTCGATGCCCATATTTGCCAAAATGTTGGATCAACAACGATTCTTCAATTTGTTGTAAGTCACCTAAAGTATGTAGGTTTAATGCTTGCAGTTTTTCTTGGGTAACTTTACCGACGCCTGGAATTTTTTTGAGCGGAAGTTCCTGAATAAAGCGTTGCACTTGAGAGGGCTTGATCACACAAATTCCATTGGGTTTATGCCAATCTGAAGCCACTTTTGCTAGAAATTTATTGGGTGCGACACCGGCAGAGGCCGTAAGCCCAGTCAGTTTAAAAATATCCTCTCGAATACGCATAGCTACTTCAGTTGCACTGGGAATATTTTTAAAATTTTCAGTGACATCTAAATAGGCTTCATCCAGTGAAAGTGGTTCAATCTGGTCAGTATATTGACGAAAAACATGATGAATCTGTGCCGATACTTCACGGTATTTCTGAAAATTTGGCTCAATGACGATGACTTGAGGACATAGCTTTCGCGCTTGTGTCATAGACATGGCGGAACGTAACCCAAATTGGCGTGCAGGGTAAGATGCAGCCGTGACCACAGCACGCGGATGATGGGAAGCTATCACCACGGGGAGGTCTTTTAAATCGGGACGTTCACGCAGCTCAACTGAGGCGTAAAAAGCATCCATATCAATATGAATAATTTTGCGCATAGCAAAGCATCTTAGAGTGATTTAGTTATGTTGTGAAGTTGCTTAAATTCGATAATTTCTCAGATGCGTAAACTGGTGTCGCTGTATTTAAATGGAGTATCGGATGATTTATACGTTATTTAGCAGGCTTAGGCAGTGGAAGGTGATTTTGCTCAAGGAATTTAATCCACGCTTGCTCTGAACCATAAAAGACATTGAGGTCTACAGGTGTGCTGATGCCACTTATTTTACCTTGATTGGTATGTTGCCAAAAATGCCATTTCGGTTGGTCTTTTAAATCTGGTAAACCTTTGTATTCACGAACCCAAAGCGGGACATCTTGGAATGATCCTGCAAGCACAATGTTATAAAAGGCTTTCGAGGTGTAGAAAATGGGTTGCTTGCCATAATGCTTTTTGAATGCATCGTGAATGATTTGAATTTCTGCCAACAACTGTTCTTTTGAATAAGTATTGATGCAATTACTGTCATATTCCAAGTCGATCACGGGCGGAAGAGCATCTGTTTTATTCGGTACTGTTGCAATGAAATTTTCAGCCTGAACCTGACCATCACGACATAAACGATAAAAATGATAGGCACCGACTAAGAAACCACGTTCACGTGCTTCTAGCCAATATTGCTGAAACTTGGTGTCTTTGAAATCGCCGCCTTCCGTAGCTTTTAAATAGACAAAACGATATTTCTGCGGCGAGATTTTTTTCCAATCAATTTCTTTTTGATGATGTGAGACATCAAAGCCTTGAATGGGATAGTCGGCAGCATTGGCAGAAGGCGGTGAGAAAATAAAAACATAAAGCAAACACATGACCGCAATGACCAGTCCACTACTCATCGCGAGTGGCCAAATCGGAAAAGGTGTTTTTGCTTGAGTTTTCATAAATCATTCAATTGTGCTGTGATCTTTAGCTTAAACCTATTTAAACAAGCTGCAAAAGAATTTGACTAAACTGAAACATGTTTAGGGATATGCCAGAAAATATAAGCAGCAATAATATTGATGCACCCCAAACACAGTAATACAGTATGAAACGCTGTGGTGATTTGTTCAGGGCCAAAATACGCGCTGAACATATTTACCAAAGTGCCTGCTAGGGCTACACCTAGGCTCATCGAGAGCATCATGATCATGGATAAGAAGCTATTCCCACTACTAGCATCTTGCTGACTGAGGTCTTTTAAGGTCAGGGTATTCATCGACACGAACTGCAATGAATTTAAAATACCAAAAGCAAAAAAATGCAAAGCACGTAACCAAATTGGTGTGTCGATATTGGTCAGTGAGAAGCTCGCAATACATGTACCGACCAATAAGGTGTTGACCAGTAGCACTTGACGATAGCCAAAACGCTGGATGACACGACGGATAATCGGCTTAGAGGCCAAAGACCCCAGTACTGTTGGAATCATCATCAAACCCGTCATAAAGGGTTCGAATTTGAAAGCGACTTGCAGCATCAGTGGCAGTAAAAACGGCATCGCATTGCCACCTAAGCGGGCAAAAAAATTACCTAAAATACCGATAGTAAAAATTTGATTTTGAAATAATTTACTGCGAAATAGTGCATTTTGATGCGTGTGTGAATGGTAGGCATAAAACAGACTACAGATTAACCCAACGCTGATTAAAGTCAGGCTCCACCACAGTGGATATTGCGGATTTGAAAAGTTTTCTACCCCTAAACATAAACCCACCATGGCCACAACTAAAAGAACAAAGCCACCGAAGTCAAAATGTGCAACCGTGGGCTCAGTCACATTGGGCATTGCTTTGAGGGTGAGCAATGCACCAGCAATACCAATAGGCAAATTGATGAAAAATACCCATTGCCATGACATATATTCGACCATCCAACCGCCTAAAGTTGGGCCAATCAGAGGTCCCATCAGCCCGGCAAGGCTCATTAAGCTCATTGCAGCAAGAAATTGGGTACGTGGAATAATTTTGAGTAATGCCAAACGACCCACAGGTAGAAGCAATGAACCGCCAATCCCTTGTAACACCCGAAAGAACAGCAACTGATTTAAATCTTGAGAGAACGCACAGCCGAGTGATGCCAAAGCAAAAATAATAATTGCAGCGAAGAAAATATTTCTGACACCAAAACGATCGGCTAGCCAACCACTTAAGGGAATGCACGCGGCAACCGACAACACATAAGCTACCACGACACTATGCATACGTAGAGGATCTTCCCCTAAATTCTGTGCAATTGCAGGAAGCGCCGTATTGATAATCGTGGTGTCCAGACCTTGCATAAAAAATCCAATCGACACCAAAAATACAAGGAGGCGAAATTCGGGATTTAAGGCTTGGTGGACGGGTGTTTCATTCATATGAATTGAGTCAGATGTTTTGGGCTAGTTTAAAGCAATCAAACGTTTAGAGATGTATTAAAAGCTTTTCATTTTAAATAACACACACAGAAATGTCGCATGAGCATAAGTCAATCCGTTATAAAATTTTAGGCACAGCTTTTCATATTTTCTGATCATTCATCGCTTTACAGTTAGAATTTATATTTAAAAATGAGCAAAGAAATATTCAAACTTGATTTAAAAACATAAAAATTTAAAAAAAATACATAAGCACTTCATTTCGTTCTTAAAACTAGAAAATCCCAGTTTTATCACTGCTTGATAAGCGAGCGAACTCAACAGATTAGTGGCCTTGCGTGAAATATTGCGAAAATTAGCGCTATACTGCGCAGATTCTAAAGAGCACCTCGGTGCTCTTTTTTATATATGGCTACAAATTTTTATGCGTTAATTGTCACTTTAGTGAAATAAAACCGTCATAATCTTGAGCAAAATTCCAACGGTGCTGTGTTGGACAAAATTATTCACAAGGTTTGTTTTTATGACAATCGAAATCTTGATGGTGATAGGCTTCTGTTTAGCAGCTTATTCAATCGTCGGAAATGACGTACCACAGACACTCGGTACGTTTATCTCGTCTAATGCACATCGTCCATGGTGGGTTTTGTGGATCTACATCAGTACGATTTTGGTTGTCGTACTGATTTATGGCTGGTATAGCTCGGGCGTAGGGGATGCATCCTATGGTCGACTGGAAACGATTCCTTTCCCTGAGGGTGGGATTACCTGGTTATATGTTGTTCCGCCGATTTTACTGCTGCTTTTGACCAAATACGGGATTCCTGTTAGTACCACATTCTTAGTTCTTACTATTTTCTCCCCAACCAGTTTGGGCTCGATGATGGTCAAATCGATGATGGGCTATGCGGTGGCATTTATTGTCGCTATCGTGGTCTATCGCTTTGTGATGTATAAACTCTCGCAGCACTTTGCTAAGACGCGTCATTTACCTGTGTCCAATGTTTGGATTGCTTTGCAGTGGATCTCAACGGCATTCTTGTGGAGCCAATGGCTGATTCAAGACTTAGCCAATATCTTCGTTTATGTACCACGCCAAGTGCCTTTCGGCTTTTTAATCTTTGCAATTAGCGTCTTTGTCTTATTGATCGGGATTATTCTCTATCAACGTGGTGGTGCGATTCAAAAAATCATTGATACCAAAACAGGTGTAACAGACATTCGCTCAGCCACCATTATTGACTTCATGTATGGTGCAATTCTGTTGGTATTTAAAGAGTGGAGTAATATCCCAATGAGTACCACATGGGTATTCTTAGGTTTACTTGCTGGTCGTGAGTTTGCAATGTCGATGTTCTTAACCGAAGTGAATAAACACCGTACCTCACGTAATGTGAGTAAAGATGCGATGAAACTTATGTTCGGTTTGGCAATGTCGGTATTACTTGCAACGACTCTGCCGATGTTCTATCAGTATGTCAGCCAATACACACCTTAAGAAATTATTTAAATAAAAAAAAGTGGATCAATAATCCGCTTTTTTATGTCTGGAATTCATCTTAAGCAAGAAACTGCTCAGGATGACCTAAATTCTGAATGGCACAATAAATATCTTTTGAGCTTTCGCACACAATGAGTTTGGCACGATGTTGAGGAGGTAAGAAACCTTCTTTCACCGCAACATCCAATTGCTGAATCATCGGATCATAAAAGCCATTAACGTTGTATAGCATCATGGGTTTTTGATGCTGATTCAGCTGTCCCCATGTAGCAATTTCTAAAATTTCTTCAAATGTTCCGAGTCCACCGGGTAAAGCGACAAAAGCACTGGCACGTTCTGCCATCATGGCTTTACGTTCATGCATATTTCGAACAATATGCAGTTCAGTCAAATCACTATGTGCAATTTCATAATCCAGCATAAATTCAGGGATGACACCGACCACTTCGCCGCCGTTTTGCATCATAGTGTCTGCGACTTGACCCATGAGACCGATGCTGGCGCCGCCATAGACCAGACCAAAACCATGTTGAGCCAAGCCCTCTGCCAATTGAATTGCTTTTTCTAAATAAATGGGATTGTTGCCAGCACGTGAGCCGCAATAAAGTGCCACAAGTGGGCGAGTTGTTTGAGGAGATAGAGTTGTATTTAATTCTGTCATTGCTATCACACTTTGCATGTATTGTTTTCACCTTAGCATTATTTTCTTTTACTTTTAAAGACTAAGTGAAAAATATGACATTTCGATGATTCGCTGTTATTGGCAGCTTACAAAACCTGCTCAATTGAAAACAGATGAAATTCATTTTGTTCTTGTTATACTGAAATTGTTTTAAACAACAATAGAACTAACATGGGTAGTGGAAGTTGGTGCTGTCACCAAACAAATTGTCAAATCGCTAAAATCAAGCTTCACATGCTGCAACATCGCAGCAAAAATCTCAACGCATATACTGCACAAGACATTCAGGAGATCGTACGATGATCTTTGAATGGATGTCAGATCCATCCGCATGGGTGGGTTTACTTACGCTTGTTGTGCTTGAAATTGTATTGGGTATCGATAACCTTGTTTTTATTGCAATTCTGGCAGAAAAACTTCCACCTGAGCAACGTAATGCTGCGCGTATTGTCGGCCTTTGCTTAGCCTTAATCATGCGATTGATTCTACTTGCGTCAATTGCATGGGTGGTGACCTTAACCAATCCGCTGTTCTACGTCTTTGACCATGCATTCTCTGGTCGAGATCTGATTCTGCTCTTTGGTGGTGTGTTCTTACTGTTTAAAGGCACCATGGAGTTACATGAGCGCCTTGAAGCTAAACCCGTCGTAAAAGAAGAAAATCCAGTGCATGCCGTGTTCTGGATGGTGATTGTACAGATAGTTGTACTTGACGCCGTATTCTCACTCGACAGTGTGATCACGGCAGTGGGTATGGTGAAAGAGCTATCTGTAATGATGATTGCTGTGGTGATTGCAGTTGGCATCATGTTGTGGGCATCTAAAGCATTAATGGATTTCGTCAACCGTCATCCAACTATTGTGATTTTGTGCCTTGGTTTCTTGATGATGATTGGTTTCTCTTTGGTGGTGGAAGGCTTTGGTTTCCATATTCCAAAAGGTTACTTATATGCCGCGATTGGGTTCTCTGTTGCAGTTGAATTTATTAACCAAGCTATGCGTCGTAACCAAGAGAAATTGGTGACCACGACAGACTTACGCTACCGTACCGCTTCTGCTGTGATGCGTATGTTAGGTGGTAAATCTGCACAAGATACAGAACATGCGGAACCTGAAGATGTTTTGGCTACACGTGCATTTGCTGATGAAGTCTTTGATGATGAAAATGGGGTTTACCACAGTGTCATGGTACAAGGTGTCCTCGGTTTATCTGAACGCCCTGTAAAATCGGTGATGACGCCACGTCCTGAGTTGGAATGGATTGATTTGGATGAAGATCCTGAAGTCATCAAAGAAAATCTCTTGCAGATGAGCCATTCACGCTTAATTGTCGCGCGTGGCGAACTCGATAACATTGCGGGGATTGTTCTAACCCATCGTGTCCTTAATGAATACATTGAAACAGGTCGTCTCGAGTTTGAAAAACATCTACGTGAACCTGTCATCGTACATGAAAATGCTCAAGTGTTGATGGTGATGGATCAGCTTCGTCAAGCACCGCTACAAATGGCAATCGTACTGAACGAATATGGCTCGATTGAAGGGATTGCAACGCCAATTGATGTGCTTGAAGCCATTGCCGGTGAATTCCCAGACGAAGATGAAATGGATACTTCAGCTGAGAGCCTTGATGACGGTAGCTTATTGCTTGAAGGTTCAACGGATATTCGACATGTGTCTTTATTGCTCGGACGTGATTTGGTCAATGAATCTGAAGAATATTCAACTTTATCGGGTTATATCTTGTTCCATATGGCACGTTTACCGCATGATGGTGAAAAGTTCGAAGCCGATGATCATATCTTTGAAGTGGTCACAATGGATGGACATAAAATTGATAAAGTTCATATCACTGCAAAAGTGATTGAGAAAGATTGATACCATCCGCGCTGAGATAGGATTTTTGTTAAAATAGCTCGTATATACGGGCTATTTTTTTGGAAATTTTTATGTCAGATGCGTGTCCATGTGGGCGAGGGTTATATCAGCAATGTTGTCAGCCTCTACATTTAGGTGTTGTGACAGCTCAGACTGCTGAACAGTTGATGCGCTCACGTTATAGCGCCTTTGCAAAACATGAAACAGACTATATTCAAAAAACCACGGCGCTCGGGCAGCAACAAGCCTTGGATATGCCTGCGATACGGGAATGGAGTGTAAGTAATCAATGGCTCAAACTTGAAATTGTTCAGGTGAATGAAAAGTTAGATAAAAATCATGCCTTGGTCGAGTTTAAAGCGCATTTTAATGATGGTCAGCAGGTACATATTCATCATGAAGCCTCACACTTTGTAAAACATGATGGCATCTGGTATTTCCTTGATCCAACTACCGAACAGAAGCTGACAATGAAGCAGCCATGTGTTTGTGGATCGGATAAAAAATTTAAACAATGTTGCGCGCAATTTTTGTAACTTCGACAGCGATTTAGCTTAGAATAGCCGCCATCTCGAAGCCTCAGACGGAAGTAGGGCGATGTTGTTGACCATTATCTATATCATTGCAATTACAGCGGAAGCGATGACAGGTGCCTTGTCTGCCGGTCGGCGTAGCATGGACTGGTTTGGGGTGGTCATTATCGCTTGTGTCACGGCACTTGGCGGCGGTTCAGTCCGAGATGTACTTTTAGGGCATTATCCACTGACATGGGTCAAACATCCTGAATACCTTGTTTTGACCTGCTGTGCAGCATTTGTCACCATCATTATTGCAAAATGGATGAAGCATCTGCGTAACATCTTCTTGGTGCTCGATGCTTTAGGTCTGATCGGTTTTACCATTATCGGTTCGCAAATTGCGATTTCTATGGGGCAGGGCTTTGTGGTCTCAGCCGTCGCAGGTGTACTGACTGGGGTCTCAGGCGGTATTTTGCGTGATATCTTGTGTAATGATGTGCCTTTAGTTTTCCGTCGAGAACTTTATGCCAGTATTTCCTTTGTTGCGGTAATCTTCTACTGGATTTGTACTCAATTGGGGATTGGACTTGAGCTTACGATTATCTCAACGCTCGTCTTTGGCTTTAGCTTACGTATTATTGCGATTTACTTTGGTTTAGAGATGCCGAAGTTCATTTATAAAGAGGATGACGAACAGTCTGCATCCTCCAAAGATGCCAATTAATTTCATCGTATTTTTATCAAAGCGGGGCAGAAAAGCCTCGCTTCTGTATTCAAACCGAGTATAAAAAGAATAAGACTGACTTAGGTGTGATGCAGCCTCCCACGTATCATCAAATCAGAGATTTGTTTATGGATTTAGTTTCTCGGATACAGCGCCTCCCGATTGGTAAATTTCACTATACCTTGCTGTGGGTCATTGGCCTTGGCTGGATGTTTGATGCCATGGATACCGGGCTGATCTCCTTTATTTTGGCGAAAATGGCTGAAGACTGGCAGATGTCGCCTGATCAAAAAAGCTGGGTTGTGTCGATTGGCTTTGTGGGGATGGCGATTGGTGCCATCTGCTCAGGTGGTTTAGCGGATCGCTTTGGACGAAAAACGATCTTTGCAGCGACTTTAGTAATTTATAGTTCAGCAACTGCTGCTTGTGCTTTTGCGCCTAACTTAACCTGGTTATTGGTGTTTCGCTTTATTGTGGGCTTAGGTTTGGGTGGACAGTTACCTGTTGCCGTGACTTTGGTCAGTGAATATATTCCCGCCCATGTACGTGGTCGCTTTATCGTTTTATTGGAAAGTTTTTGGGGCTTAGGTTGGCTCGTTGCAGCCTTGGTTTCACGCTTTGTAATTCCTGACCTTGGCTGGCACGCTGCGTTTCTAATTGGCGGGATTCCTGCACTGTATGCCATCGTGATTTGGAAGATGATTCCTGAATCTATTCCATTTCTGATTAACCGTGGTCGTGTCGATGAAGCACATGCCTTGGTGAAAAAGATTGAAGCCAAATGTGGCGTGAACGTGATTGAAATCTTTGAAGTCAAAGCGGTTGCAGAAAAACAAAGCATTTCATTTACTCAGCTTTGGTCAGGCATTTTTGCACGCCGAACTTTAATGCTGTGGTTAATCTGGTTTGGTATTGTCTTTTCTTACTATGGCATCTTCACGTGGTTGCCAAGCCTTTTGGTTAAAGAAGGCTATACCATCGTGCAGTCTTTTGAATATGTATTAGTCATGATTTTGGCACAGCTGCCAGGTTATATCGCTGCAGCATGGTTAGTTGAAAAACTTGGACGTAAAGCAACACTAGCAGGCTTTATCGGTATGTGTGCGATCTCGGCATACTTCTTTGGACAGTCCGACAATGTCACTGAAATTGTGATTTGGGGCTGTTTCATGTCTTTCTTCAACTTGGGGGCATGGGGCGTGTTATATACCTATACACCAGAGCAATATCCGACCAATATCCGTGCCTTTGGTTCAGGCTGGGCAGGGGCGATTGGTCGTATCGGCGGAATTGCAGCGCCTTTTGCGGTGACTCATTTGATGGTGCTGCCAAATGGCTTTAGTTATGTGTTTAGTATGTTCACCGTTGTACTCATCGCTGTAGCTTTAGTGATTCTGGTTTTAGGTGAAGAAACCAAAGGCAAAACCCTCGAATCGATGGGGCTTTAAATCCACTGATGATTTTTTAGTTGCTTAGGGCGTATAAAGTGGATATTTTTACGCCATAAGACACGATTTGTCGCGCTGTGTCATTTCATGCCCTTGTGCCATACACAGACGCGACTTAGCATAAGAACCATTGATACAAAAACGAATGATTTAGGAATATAGGTTGTTATGACAAGCCTTGCGCATCATGCGACAGAAAACCGTTCCGTAGCGGAATTTACCGAACAAGCTTACTTAAACTATGCCATGTACGTGATTATGGATCGTGCATTGCCGCATATCAGTGATGGCTTGAAACCTGTTCAACGCCGTATTGTTTATGCCATGAGTGAGCTTGGTTTAAAGTGGACAAGTAAGCCCAAAAAATCTGCACGTACGGTCGGTGATGTACTTGGTAAATATCATCCGCATGGCGACTCAGCTTGCTATGAAGCCATGGTGCTTATGGCTCAACCTTTTAGTTATCGCTATCCATTTATTGAAGGACAAGGTAACTGGGGTTCACCTGACGATCCAAAATCATTCGCAGCGATGCGTTATACCGAAGCGAAATTATCGCAGTATAGTGAATTGCTACTGTCTGAATTGGGACAAGGCACATGCGATTGGCAGGATAACTTTGATGGTTCAATGAAAGAGCCGATCAATCTCCCTGCACGCGTACCTAATATCCTGTTAAATGGTACGACTGGTATTGCTGTGGGGATGGCAACCGATATTCCACCGCATAACTTACGTGAAGTGGTTAAAGGTACTATTGCTTTAATTCGTAATCCTAATCTGACTGATGCCAAAATGGCGGAATATATTCCAGGTCCAGATTTGCCAACGAAAGCAGAAATTATTACAGCACCTGCAGAATTACTCAAAATTCAAACCACGGGTCGCGGTAGTTACCGTATGCGTGCCGTTTATACGGTCGATAAAAACGAAATCGTGATCACTGAACTGCCATATCAAGTTTCTGGTTCAAAAATTATTACCCAAATTGCCGATCAGATGCAGGCGAAGAAACTGCCGCTTGTGACTGATGTGCGTGATGAATCGGATCATGCCAATCCAACGCGTCTGGTGATTGTGCTGCGTTCAAATCGTATTGATGCAGAATCGGTGATGAGTCACTTGTTTGCAACGACTGACCTTGAGTCTAGCTATCGTGTCAATATGAACATGATCGGTGCAGATGGCCGTCCTCAAGTGAAATCGATTCGTAAAATCCTGTTGGAATGGATTGAGATTCGTAAAACCACAGTAACGCGTCGTCTACAATATCATTTAAATAAAATCGAAAAACGTCTGCATATTCTGGGCGGTTTAATCGTTGCATATTTAAATATTGACGAAGTGATTCAAATCATCCGTGAAGAAGATCAGCCAAAACCTGTATTGATGGAACGTTTTGGTATTGATGAAGTTCAAGCCGAAGCCATTTTGGAACTGAAACTCCGTCATTTGGCACGTCTTGAAGAAATGGAAATGCGCCGTGAGCAGGAAGAACTTGAAGCCAAAGCTGCAGTCATTCGTGAACAGTTGGCAAATCCTGAGTCATTAAAGTCACTCATTATTGATGAGCTGAAAGACGACGCGAAAAAATTTGGCGATGATCGTCGTTCACCAATCGTGCATCGTGAAGAAGCGCATGCGATTGATGAATCAGAAATGTTGCCTGCGGATCCTGTGACCGTTGTACTTTCAGAAGCAGGTTGGATTCGCTGTGCCAAAGGGCATGAAGTTGATGCTGAAAACTTAAATTACCGTGCGGGTGATCAGTACTTAAGTCATGCTCAAGCCAAGTCAAATCAACGTGTTTATGTTTTAGATGACACGGGTCGGAGTTATGCACTACCGATCAGTCAGCTACCATCCGCACGTGGTTTAGGTGAACCTTTAAGTTCAAAACTTTCACCTGCAAGTGGCGTTGGCTTTAAACAAGTGTTTGTTGCTGATGATGAAACAGAAGTCTTGGCCGTAAGCAGCAAAGGGTATGGCTTTAAAACACAAGCCAAACAATTGGATACCAATGCAAAAGCGGGTAAATCCTTCTTAACTTTGCCTGAAGGGGCAAGTGCTATGAATTTGCAAGCAATTGAAAATGCAACGCATTTGGCAGTTTTGAGTACCGCTGGTCGCCTTTTAGTGATGGATTTATCTGAATTACCTGTACTTAACAAAGGTAAAGGTAATAAATTGATACAACTTGAATCGAAAGATCAAATTTTGTCCATGACAACATTGAATTTAGATGAAATAATTCAAGTGCTTGCAGGGCAACAACAATTAAAACTAAAAGGTGATGATCTGCTGAAATATGTGGGTAAACGAGGTTCGAAAGGGCAGCTTTTACCACGCGGTTATCAGAAAGCAAATAGACTGTTGATTCAGAGATAATACTAGCGTCCATCTGTTGAAATACGTTATATATGATAACTACTTCGACAAGATGGATGCGGTGCTGCATATAAACAACTTCAAAAATGACGTGCAGCATTGAAAAAAACAGTTGAAATTCTAAGGATTATGATTGGAGAAATTGGCATTATGGAAAAAATTTGGTTTGCTGAATATCAGAAAACAGGGATTCCACAAACGGTAGAACTACCAGCTGAAAATACTTCTTTAGTGGATGTGTTTGAACGCAATTTCCAAAAATTTGGCTCACGTGATGCCTTTATCTTCATGGATAAAGTTCTAACTTATAAAGAACTTGATGAAGCTAGCCGCAAATTTGCAACGTATTTACAAAGCCTGAACTTACCTAAAGGTACACGCGTAGCCGTGATGATGCCGAACGTACTACAGTATCCAGTCGTTGCATTGGGTATCTTCCGTGCAGGTTTGGTATTGGTAAACGTGAACCCACTTTACACTTCACGTGAACTTGAGCATCAATTGAATGACTCTGGCGCTGAAGTACTCGTGATCATCGAAAACTTCGCGTCTGTTTACCAAGCAATTATTGGTAAAACGCCTGTGAAGCAAGTGGTTGTGGCTTCTGTAGGTGACATGCTTGGTACATTAAAAGGTACTTTAGTGAACTTTGTTCTACGCTCTGTACGTAAACAAATTCCAGCGTGGAACATTCCGGGTCATATCAAATTCAATACAGCGATGTCTAAGGTGAATGTAAATAACTACAAACGCCCAGAATTGACACTTAGCGATACGGCAGTACTTCAGTACACAGGTGGTACAACAGGTGTATCTAAAGGTGCAGAATTGACGCATCGCAACTTAGTATCAAACATGTTGCAATGTGACGGTATCTTCCAAAGTAAATTTGGTGCGCAAGATGGCGAGCCAGATGATCGTATTTTCTGTGCATTACCGCTATATCACATCTTTGCATTCATGGTGTGCGCGCTGTACGGTATGTATAAAGGTCAAGCGAACGTACTTATTCCAAACCCACGCGACCTACCTGCGGTAATTAAAGAATTACGTAAGTACCAACCAACCTTCTTCCCAGCAGTAAACACTTTGTTTAATGCATTGGTGAACAATGAAGAATTCAAACAACTTGACCATAGCCGCTTAAAAATGGCAATGGGTGGTGGTATGGCAGTACTTCCTTCAACTGCAGAAGCATGGAAGAAAGTTACAGGTACAAATATCATCGAAGGTTATGGTTTATCTGAAACTTCTCCAGTGGCAACAGCGAATCCACCTGCATCTGAAGAATTCAGTGGCACAATTGGTATTCCACTTCCATTGACTGAAGTTGCAATTCTTGATGATGATGGCAATGAAGTTGCACTCGGTGAACAAGGTGAAATTTCAATCCGTGGTCCTCAAGTGATGAAAGGCTACTGGAACCGTCCTGATGAAACCGCGAAAGTGATGTTCAATGGGTTCTTCCGTACGGGTGATATCGGTGTCATGAATGAACGTGGCTATGTGAAAATTGTAGACCGTAAGAAAGACATGATCTTGGTATCAGGCTTCAACGTTTACCCATCTGAAATTGAAGAAGTGATTGCAACACATCCAAAAGTGTTGGAAGTGGCAGCAATTGGTGTACCTGATGAAAAATCAGGTGAAGTGCCTAAACTTTTCGTTGTGAAAAAAGATCCTTCATTAACTACTGAAGAAGTTTTAGCTTTCGCAAAAGAAAACTTAACAGGCTACAAACGTCCTCGTTATGTTGAATTTATGGATGAGCTACCAAAATCGAACGTAGGTAAAATCCTTCGTAAAGATTTACGTAAAACTGCTTAATCTGTAAAAATAAAAAAAGCGCCATGAGGGCGCTTTTTTTACGGCTTATTTTTACTTTTTCATCAACCAGCGGTCAAAATAAGGACGCCCAACACCTACAATGCCAACGAAAATAAACATGGTGCCAAAGTGGCGGCTAAAGCCGGATTGCTGGAACTGTCCATAGGATAAAATATTATCAGCAATGGCATATACAAGAATCACAACAATCCAATACCATAGCGGTAAACGTTTAATACCCACCGCATAAAACGCGATCCATAGAATAATAAACGTGAAGATGGTCGACCAAATATTCATATTGGCACAGATGACCGTCAGTAAAAAAGCAACAATAGGCAGTACGATTTTTAATACACGATCCACTTGAAGCTGATGTTGGCGCTGTTTTGTCAGCACGTCAAACAATTCATTGTCATCAGGTGTGACCATTGCAAATCCTTAAAACATTAATAAAAACACTGTATTTAACAAAATTTATTCACAAATTGCCATGTTATGATAGTGACAAATTTGTCATGAGAAGAGCAGATGCAGAGTGTGAGTGGCGTAATTTATCTTATTTTAGCTGCATGTTTATTGCCTTATGTCTTTACTTTAATTGCCAAAAAGGCAGCAGGATTTAAAGGCAAAGATAATCAAAATCCACGTGAATTTTTAGCGAAATCCACGGGTCTTGCAGCACGTGCTCATGCTGCACAGCAAAATAGTTTTGAGAGTTTACCGCTATTTATTGCTGCAATTTTAATGGCTGAATATTTGGTAGTACCGCAAAGTCTGGTGATGACTTTTGGTATCGGTTATTTGTTTTTCCGTGTGGTCTATGGGATTTGCTATTTGGCAAATTGGGCAACTTTACGTTCGATTGTTTGGCTACTTTCCATGTTATGTCCAATCACCTTACTGTTACTGATTATTCGTATTCTTTAAACACGAATAGACAGACGGTGGACATATTTACAGTTCAATTTTTTTAAACGCTAAAAAAATCTGTAAAAACCGTTATAATTGTTGCGGTTTTTAAAAGATACAACTTTTTAAAGAGTGATGCTATGAGCTACAGCAATATCCCAGCGGGTAAAGATGCACCAAACGACATCTATGTAATTATCGAAATCCCTGCAAACGCAGCGCCAATCAAATACGAAATCGATAAAGATTCTGATGCATTATTCGTAGACCGTTTCATGGGTACAGCAATGTTCTACCCAGCGAACTATGGTTATGTACCAAACACTTTATCTCTTGATGGTGACCCATTAGACGTATTGGTTGTGACTCCACACCCAGTTGAACCAGGTTCAGTAATTCGTTGCCGTCCTGTTGGTAAATTGAACATGGAAGATGACGGTGGTGTTGACGCGAAACTTGTTGCTGTTCCACACGACAAATTGACTCCACTTTACAAAGACGTTCAAGAATATACTGATCTTCCTCCTCTATTGATTAGCCAAATTGAACACTTCTTCCAACACTACAAAGACTTAGAACCTGGTAAATGGGTTAAGTTAAGTGGTTGGGAAGGTGCTGATGTTGCAAAACAAGAAGTGCTTAGCTCAATTGCTGCATACCAAGAAGCAAACAAATAATCTTTGTTTGAATCTTTTTCTAGTTATAGGACTAGAAATAAAAAAACCTGCACATTGTGCAGGTTTTTTTATGGCTTGAAATTCGAGTGGATTAGAATAATTTCACGGGAATATCAAGGAAGATACGCCATTCGTTGGTATCAGCCATGTAGATGTCGTTATATGCATCATCTGCACGATAATAAGAGTGACGTACACGCAGACTCGCATCTTTAGCAAAACCAGATTGAACGGTATATTTCACTTGGTTAAAGAATTCACGTTCTTGAGCGTCATCTTTGGTTGGAGTTTCAATATCCCAGCCATAAACAAATGCAGACGTCCAGTTCAAACCTGCAAGACCTTGATCGGCAAAGTTGTAGCTATACTGAACTTGAGCAGATTTCTCATGTTTACCGATGAAATCTGAAAGATATGAGTTCGGTACATAAATACTTTGTGCACCATCAGCGTTATTGCCGTAATCATAACCAATGCTACCGGTGTTTTGTTGGTAAGCCAACATCACGTTGTGTGCACCAGTATTATAAGTTCCTGAAATTGCCCAAATCGAGTTGGATTTATCTTCAGTTAATGTAGCAATATTAGAACGACTACCTTCTTCAAATTTAGTGTGATAACCACTGAAATCTAAAGTCAACGTATCTTTATTAGCTAAAGGCATTGCATAGTTTGCATTTACATAATGACGTTGCAATGTATCTTTGCTATCTAATCCATAATAAGACGTATTTAGCTGATCATTAACTTTGTATTTTGCTCCCCAAACCACAGCACGGTCTAAGTTGTTGCTGTCAGTTGAGATTTGATCTGAATATTGGTTCTTCGTGAATTTACCCGCAGTCAACTCTAGACCATTAATTTCACGGCTTGTTGCAAGTACACCAGTAAAATATTCAGGCACCATACGTGCAGTATTTGATGCTAGAACAGGTAGATCTAAGACCTGAGTACCATATTCAACAGTCGTGTTTGACACACGTGCTTTTACGCTTGCACCACCACGTGCCCAGTGATCGTAACTGTCACCTGCGCCAGAAGTAAGCTTGCCATCGACGATGCCGTTTTCACGTGGGATCATGCCATTGCCAGCATGTTTGTTTTTACCCAATTTAAATGATGCATCACCAACCGCATTTACACCGAAACCAACAACACCTTTAGTGAAGCCTGATTTCAATTCAACTATCGCAGATTGCGCTGCAGAGCTTGTATCGCTACCAGGATTTACGTCTTTTTTATCACGGCTAATGTAGCCAGTACGGAAAAGTACAGATCCTTCAGCATCTTCTACGAAGCCTTTTGCTTCACTTTGTTCACTTGCATATGCTGTCGATACTAAAGCAGCTTGAACTAATACTGCTAAAGTGAGTTTCTGAGCGTTTAACATCAGGAGAGAGCCTCATCATATTTTAAAGATAGGCATTCATAAGAAAACGTGAATGCAGATATTTAAGAAGAATTGTATAAGCAAACTGAAAAAAAATATCGTTTTTGACCGTCAAGTTAAACTAAAGTTATGCATTATTTTTAAGTTTTACTTTTCTGTATTCTTGTAAACACAAGGCTTTCAAAATTAAATTATAAAAAATGGTAAAAAAACCAATGTCTTGTGTGTATTTAAGATAATTAATTAATATTAAATAAGAATGAGGAACTGATCACAAAGCCATACAAAATATTCAACCGTTTATCGGATTGATTTTAATCAAATGTAAATATTGGTAAACGACACTAATCCTCATTTCAAAATATAAATCTTTTAGCAAGCAAATTAGAGATATGTACTTCCTCATACTCATGAGATCAATGGTTTGACTATTTGTTATGCACTGTTTAAAAGCAAAAAAATGAAATTGCACAAAAAATAGACTCATTTGGATGCAAGTTGTAAATAAATATGTAGATGATGATGAATGAGAAAAAGGATGTATTTTTTAGGTCTAAGAGTAAGCCTGAAGAGTTGAAGTAAATGTTGAAAAATAAAAAAATAATTAAAAATCAAAATATTATGTTGAAATAAAAAAGAAATAAATTAATTAAAACTAAGAGCTAAAAATTTTGGCATAGCAATTGCAAAGTCTAGATTGAGTTAATCAAATGACCATAAAAAAACGTCTCTGGACGGTCGGGGGAAACGAATAATGAAATTTACATTGAAAGCCTTAGCTCTTGCAGCAGTTGCTTCTACATCTACTTTTACTTTTGCAGAAGAAGCACCATCTGAACATAGTTTCTCTGGAAACATTGGTATTCTTTCTAGCTATAACCTTCGTGGTATTACAAATGGCCCTGAGAATAAAGGCGCAACAATTAACGGGGGGTTAGATTATAGCCACGCTTCTGGTTTTTATGCAGGTTGGTGGGGTTCAACACTCGATTATGGTTCAGACAATGGTTCAGAATTTGAAAATGATTTCTACGCAGGTTACAACGGCTCGATCAATGAAGATTTAGGCTATACCGTTGGCTTAACTTATTATTATTACTATGACATCGGTAACACAGGCTCTAACGGCTTCGAAACAATGTTAGGTTTAAGCTATAAAGACTTTGGAGTAACTGTACAAACATTATTAGAAGATCTTGATTGGGGTAATGCTGGAGATACATATATCAAAGGTACATACAGCTATGCTTTACCACATGATTTTAGCTTAGATACAGCATTAGGTTTGTATATCTATGACAAAAATGGCCCAATCGAAGCAACGGATACTTTTGGTTTCCGCCATTTCGACATTGGCTTAAGCAAATCTATTGCTGATACAGGCGTGACTGCAAGTGTAAATTACATTTTAGGTGGTTATGACCGTATGGATATCAAACAAAACAACAAAGTAGTCTTTGGTCTAAGCTACGGCTTCTAAGTAAAATTATAAAAAAAGCGGCCTTTAGGTCGCTTTTTTATATCTGTGGAATTTGGCTTCGATAAGACAATGCTTCAGATAAATGAAGACTCTGAATGGCCTCACTTTCTGCTAAATCGGCAATGGTTCTCGCGACACGAAGTACCCGATGATAGGCACGGGCAGATAAATCAAGTTTCTGCTGAGCTAATTCAATCATTTTGGCAGCCTCGGTATTAAGTTCAGCATACTGCTCAAGCTGTTTCGGGCTTAAACTCATGTTTAAGCAATTTTGCCGCTGCATTTGCCGTTCATAAGCCTGTATCACACGTTGACGTACGGTTTCTGAGTTTTCAGTGGCTTGCTGGCTTTGTAATTCTTTTGCTGGCAAAGGGGGTACATCAATATGCAAATCTATTCGATCTAATAAAGGTCCTGAAATTCGGTTTTGATAACGCTTGATTTGTTCTGGCGAACATTGGCAACGAACATCATGGTTAAAGGCATATCCACAAGGGCAGGGATTCATTGCTGCAATTAATTGAAAATTTGCAGGGAAAGTGATTTGACGTGATGCTCGGGAAATCACAATTTCTTTAGATTCTAAAGGTTGTCTTAAAACTTCTAATACTTTACGATCAAATTCAGGGAGTTCATCTAAAAATAAAACGCCCAGATGTGCCAAAGTGATTTCACCTGGTTTTGGATGAGAACCACCACCGACAAGTGCGATCGCAGATGCAGTGTGATGTGGTGCTCGAAAAGGTCTTTGTCCAAAAGGATGTTGAGCATTGGCAATGGAATAAATACTCGCAACCTCTAAATTTTCTTGAGTATTGAGTGGCGGCAAAATACTGGCTAAACGAGAAGCCAATAATGTTTTACCTGTCCCGGGAGGCCCTTTAAACAGTAATGAATGTCCGCCGGCAGCAGCAATTTCTAATGCCCGTCGTGGACGTAATTGTCCTTTAACATCGGCTAAATCAAATTTATAGGCATATTGGACCGTGTGTTGCTGAGTTTGAAATTCAGTGAGTCGAGCAGCATCGCTTAAGTGATCGCAGACTTCTTTTAGATGATTAGCCCCATAAACTTTAAAATCGGGAAGTTGGCAGGCTTCTTCTGCATTTGGGCTAGGTAATATTAACGTGTGCTGCTGTTGTTGGCAGGCAATCGCAATACTGAGTACACCTGTCACAGGGCGAAGCTGACCGTCTAAGGCTAGCTCTCCTACAAACTCTAATCCGTCCGTGCAATGTTCAGGGAGTTGCCCAGATGCGATTAAGATTCCAAGGGCAATCGGTAAATCTAGTCTTGAACCATCTTTGGGTAGATCAGCGGGTGCTAAGTTAATGGTTAAGCGTTTGGTTGGAAATTGAAAACCACTATTTAAAATGGCAGAACGGACACGGTCTTTACTTTCTCGTACCGCGGCTTCTGCTAGTCCAACAATGGTTAAAGAGGGCATTCCCTGACTGACATGTACCTCAACTTCAATGAGAGGTGCATGCAACCCGAGTAGACCTCGGGTATAAATTTTTGCAAAAGACATTTTATTGTTCCGTTATGGTGCATTATTTTTATTGGTGTCTTGTCTTTTATGCACTTTAAGTGTGCTTATTTTTTGTTCGCAATGCGCTGTTCGAGTTCAGAAACCTGTTTTAGTAATTCATTGAGACGTAAATTGGCATTATTCAATGCTTGTTTTTGTCGTTCAATTTCATCCTTAGAAACTAGATCCATTTTTGTAACTGCTTCTTTAAGCAACGCACGTAGATTTTTTTCTAAGTCTTTTTTCGGTTGTTCAACCTGCTGCAAAATCGCTTCTAATAGGGTTTCGATCATGGGGATTCCCAAAGCTAAAAAAATTGAAAGCACAGTGTAGCATTGCTCAAGTGCAGCCCATAGTGTTTCAGACAAAATATGGGTTTAACCGATCGCTTATATTGAAAATCTCCACATAAAAATCAACATTTTTTTTAAATTCGAACAATTTAAAGGGTTAAAATAAGGTATAAAGAAACGACATGTCGAGCTTTCTAATTTCCCCCGACCTTAGAGATCTTGGCATGAAATTTGAACATAAAACCTTACTGGTGAAATAAGCCGAAGGAAAACAAACATGAAGCTCGTAACTGCAATTGTAAAACCTTTTAAATTAGACGACGTGCGTGAAGCATTGTCTGAAATCGGTGTTCAAGGCATCACTGTGACTGAAGTCAAAGGCTTTGGTCGTCAAAAAGGCCACACTGAACTTTATCGTGGTGCTGAATACGTTGTTGATTTTCTACCAAAAGTGAAAATCGAAATCGCGATCAGCGATGACATGGTGGATTCTGTTATTGAATCAATCACTCGTGTTGCTAGCACAGGCAAAATCGGTGACGGAAAAATTTTCGTAACCAATTTAGAACAGGTCATCCGTATTCGTACAGGTGAAACAGGTGCAGATGCCGTTTAATTTGGCACGAAGTTTGCTGAGTAGCGAATAACTCACAAAAACTTGGTTGGGGGATACGAATGAAAAAAATGCTAGTCGCGTTGGCTATGTCCAGCGCATTATTGGGCGGTTCTGTTACATGGGCTGAAGAAGCGGTAACAGCACCTGCTCCTACTGAAGAAGTTGCAGTATCAGAAGCAACAGAAGAATTAACAACAGCAGATGTTGCCGATGAGGCAATTGTCGATGAAGCAGTGCCAGCTGAAGAAGCTCCTGCGGCAGAAGAAGAACCTACTCTAGATACTGGTGATACAGCTTGGATTTTAGTATCGACAGCACTTGTTCTTTTAATGACTATTCCTGGCCTCGCATTATTCTACGGCGGTATGGTACGTAAGAAAAACGTACTGAGCACTATGGCGCATAGCTTTGTTGCTGCGGCAGTAGTAAGTATCGTTTGGGTTGTGATTGGTTATACTTTGGCATTTGGTGAGGGTAATGCCTTCATTGGTAGCCTAGACAAGTTCATGCTTGCAGGCATTACCACAGATGCACTTTCGGGCACAATTCCTGAGATTCTATTTGTCATCTTCCAAATGACATTTGCCATCATTACGGTTGCCATTATCAGTGGTTCTATCGCAGAACGTATGAAGTTTGGTGCTTTTGTTGCCTTCATTACGATCTGGGTGATTGTGGTTTATGCACCAATTACTCACTGGGTATGGGGTGGCGGCTGGTTAGGTAGCGATGGTGCGCTTGACTTTGCTGGTGGTACAGTTGTTCATATTAACTCGGGTGTCGCTGGTCTAGTTGCAGCGTACATGCTTGGTAAACGTATGGGGCTTGGGCGTGAATCAATGGCGCCTCATAACCTTGCATTAACTGTAGTGGGTGCGAGCTTAATCTGGGTAGGTTGGTTCGGTTTCAACGGTGGTTCTGCATTAGGCGCAAATGGTTCAGCAGGTTATGCACTTGTAGTGACTCAAGTTGCAGCAGCAGCGGCAGCAATCTCTTGGTTAATTACTGAAAAACTGGCACGTGGTAAAGGTTCTGTACTGGGTGCAGCATCAGGTGCGGTTGCAGGTCTTGTGGTGATTACACCAGCAGCTGGTTTCGTGACTGTCGGCGGTGCCTTAGCAATGGGTCTGATCGGTGGTGTAGTTTGCTTCTGGGGTATTACAGGACTTAAACGCGCACTTAAAGCGGACGACTCTCTAGATGCATTTGGTCTGCACGGTGTTGGTGGTATTGTTGGTGCAATCTTAACTGCAGTATTCGCAAGTTCATTCATTATGGGTGACAGCGCGCCAACAAATGTATTGACTCAACTTTGGATTCAAATTGAAGGTGTACTTGCGACCATCGCTTACTCTGCAATCTTGACATTCATTATCTTAAAAGTGATTGACCTTGTCATTGGTATCCGCGTAGAAGCTGATGACGAACGTATGGGTCTAGACTTAAGTCAACACGGCGAACGCGTAGAATAAAATAAATCGCAATAATCAATATATTGTGTAAAACAGCCCTTCGGGGCTGTTTTTTTTCTATATCTTGCGTAAAACTCTACAAAGTTTAGAATTTTTGCTACACTCAGAAACCGTCTAGATTTGTTCAATTAAACCGCTATGCACTGCCCATTTTGCAATACCGCAGACAGTAAAGTGATTGACTCACGATTGGCTGCTGAAGGCTGTCAAATTCGTCGTCGTCGTGAATGTATTAGTTGTAACGAGCGTTTCACGACTTTTGAAAGCTATGAAGTTGTCATGCCACGTGTGATTAAATCAGATGGTAAAAATGAACCATTTGATGAAGCAAAATTACGCCGTTCTTTGATGCATGCATTACAAAAACGTCCTGTAACGCAGGAACAAATCGAAACAGTACTCAGTGATATCCAATTACAAATTCGTCGTCTCGGTGAACGTGATGTCAAATCACGCACTATTGGTGAAATTGTCATGCAATCATTATTTGCATTGGATCACGTGGCTTATGTCCGCTTTGCTTCCGTGTACCAAGATTTCCAAGATGTCGAGGCGTTTCGTCATCAAATTGAACAAATGCAACAACGGGATACCCAAGAATAAACATGCCTGATTGTATGCAAGATCAAATCTGGATGCGCCGTGCGATCGAATTAGCGCAGCAAGGACAGTACTCCACTAAACCTAATCCCAATGTCGGTTGTGTCATTGTTAAAGATGGACAAATGGTAGGAGAAGGTTTTCATCCGAAAGCAGGGCAACCGCATGCTGAAGTATTTGCCATGCGTCAGGCAGGTGAATTAGCACGTGGGGCAACAGCTTATGTCACTTTAGAACCTTGTGCGCATTATGGTCGAACCCCACCGTGTGCCAAAGGCTTGGTTGAGGCAGGTGTTGCTAAGGTGATTGTGGCTTGTCCCGATCCAAATCCACTGGTTGCAGGAAAAGGTGTGCAAATCCTTCGTGATGCGGGAATCGAAGTCGAAGTTGGTATTTGCCAAGATGAAGCACATCAATTGAATCTTGGCTTCTTAAAAGCCATGGCAACAGGCATGCCTTATGTCAGATTAAAAATTGCATCGAGTCTAGATGGTCGAACTGCGATGGCATCGGGTGAATCGAAATGGATTACTGGTTCGGCTGCTCGTCAGGATGTACAACATTGGCGTGCGATTTCGGGTGTGGTGATTACGGGTATTGATACTGTCTTGGCAGATGATTGTCAGCTTAATGTTCGGCATCTTAATGGTGTTGATGATCTGGAAAATATTGTACAGCCAAAGCGCCTAATTTTAGATCGTCAAGGCCGGTTACCGCTGAGCGCTAAAATTCTAGAAGATGCCGCAAGCGTCATAGTGATGGGGCCATTTCGTCAAGAGCTTGCAGATTTAGGTGTGATACAATTTCCTGTGCAGCCGTTAAAAGAATTACTGCAACAACTAGTTCAACAGCATCAAATTTACGATGTCATGATTGAAGCAGGGGCAACCCTATCTACTGCATTTTTACAAGAAAAATTGGTTGATGAACTGATGAGCTATGTGGCGCCAACATTGTTGGGAAATACGGCACGTAGTATGTTTAATGCAAATTTTAGCCTCATGGCTGAACAACTCCGATTTAAGCTGCACGATGTTACTCAATTGGGTGATGACGTCCGCTTTAGGTTAATTCCTTCTCAAGAGACACTATGAATCCAGAGTCAACGGTTTACCATAAACGTCGCCATGCGGCACGTACCACCGATGAATATCTTTTCCATCAGTTGGTTCCTTATTTGGGGAACAAACGCCGTCTATTGCATTTGATTCTGGAAGCACTTGAGAGCACGGGAACCTTAAAACGTGAAGATGGTAGAGCACCCATTTTTGCTGATTTCTTTGCGGGCTCTGGTGTGGTATCGCGTTTGGCACGTCAAAATGGTTATCGCGTGATTGCCAATGACTGGGAACCGTATAGTCATGCATTAAACCATGCCGTTCTAGCATGTACAGAAGCACCTGCATTTAAAGAATTGGGTGGCTATCAAAAGGCCATTGATTATTTAAACCGCTTACCAGAAGTCAAAGGCTGGGTGACACATAATCTGTGTCCGCGTAATGATGAAATTTACGATCCAAGTCGTGACCGTTTATTCTTCAAACGTCGTAACGGTATGCGTATTGATGCGATCCGTCAGCAAATTGCAACATGGCAAGCTCAAGGTGCAATTGATGATGTCGAGATGTCGGCACTACTTGCACCCCTGTTGTATTCAGCCAGCTTTGTTAGTAATACCTCAGGCGTATTTAAAAGTTTCCACCATGGTTGGGGTGGTAAAACCCAAACAGCTTTAGAGCGTATAGAATCTTTACTTTGGTTAACACCAAGTCGTTTCTGTGAAGATGCCAAGCATCAAGGTCCTGCTGCGGAAATGTGGTGTGTAGATGCACAGCATTTGGCCAATCAAATGAGTGGCTTTGAAGTGGATGTCGCTTATCTTGATCCACCGTATAACCAACATGCATACAGCAGTAATTATCATGTCTTGAATGCCTTAACCCTATGGGATCAGGTGGATTTGCCAACTCCAGATACGAAAGGCTTTAAGAGCGGTATTGACCGCGCATGGCGTAAAGAACGTCCGAGTCACTACAACTCATCTAAACATGCCAAAGAAGCTTATGAGAAGCTACTTGAAACGATTAATGCACGTTTTATTCTGACCAGCTATTCAACAGATGGCAATATTAGTGCTACAGACTTGCTGCAAGCCAATTTAAAACGTGGTCGTGTAACTTTATTGACTCAGGATGTACCGCGCTATCGCGTCAGTAAGCAACGCCAGTCTGAGCGTGCACGTGTACTTGAGTTCATTGTGATTACGGATACTCATGCCAAATCTGGACCGTCAATTCGTCAGCTCTTAGGGCAGTTGCATCACTATGCGGAATTGGGCGGTGTAGATACGACAGGTGTAAGTACACAATTGGCACTTTGGTAAAAGAAATTAAAAAGAGAGAGCACCATGTTTACAGGGATTATCGAAAGTCTGGGCAAAGTTAAAAGTCTACAAAATGTCGGTGGTGATATTCGCCTCAGCATTGGAACAGACCTCGATATGTCTGATGTACATTTAGGTGACTCAATTGCCACCAATGGCATCTGTTTAACGGTGATTGCTTGGGGCGAAAACTGGTATGCAGCGGATGTTTCTCGTGAGAGCTTAAACCGTACCACACTCGGTCAATGGAAAGTCGGTCAACTTGTTAATGTTGAAAAAGCCATGCTGCCAACCACCCGTTTTGGTGGGCATATTGTTTCAGGTCATGTCGATGCCGTCGGTGAAATTACTTTGGTCCGTGAGGATGCCCGTTCACTTTATTTTGAAGTGACTGCACCTGTTGAGATTGCAAAATATTTGGCAGAAAAAGGTTCTATCACTGTGGATGGAATTAGTCTGACCATTAACCATCTGCGTGGCAACATTTTAAGTCTAAATTTAATTCCGCATACCGCAGAAAGAACCAATATCGGAACGTGGCAAGTAGGGCAAAAAGTTAACTTGGAAGTTGATGTTTTAGCTCGATATATTGAGCGTTTATTACTCGGTGACCGTGCTGCCGAACAGCCGCAGCAGTCGAAGCTGAGTATGGAATTCCTTGCCGAAAACGGATTTTTGAAGTAAATTCTGACCTATTCGAAAACAGTTTAGTTGAAAAATTAGACTGTTTTTTTGTTTTTCGGGATAATCCGTACCTCAGTCTGCAAGTTTTATGCAGTGGACAAGCTTGAATGCTCGATTTTTTACTTCATCTTGAAGAGTGGTTGCCCATTCTACTCAATCAGTATGGGACTTGGATCTACGCGATCTTATTTTTAGTCATTTTTGCTGAAACAGGATCGGTCTTCTTCTTTTTTCTACCAGGCGATAGTCTACTGATTGCAATCGGTGCACTGTGTGCCAGCAGCGACCTTATTACCTTACATTCTATGGGCTTATTGCTGTTTACTGCTTCGGTTTTAGGTTACACCGTCAATTACTATACGGGTCGTTTTTTAGGTTTGAAGTTCTTCAATGAACATTCACGTTTTTTCAAACCCGAATATATGGTGAAAACCAATCAATATTTTTGCAAACATGGCGGTAAAACGATTTTAATTGCCCGTTTTGTCCCGTTTGTTCGTTCATTTGGACCGTTTGCTGCAGGTTCAGCCCATATGAATTTTGCCACGTTTAGCTTTTACAATATTCTAGGCGGGTTATTGTGGATACCGAGTCTATTAATTATTGGCTATATGGTGGGTAATGCAGCATTTATGTTGGCTGATTTGTTCTAGACCGATCTAAGTACACATACCATTTTGATGCGGTATTTGACTTAAATCTCTCTTAATCTTGTGATGATTGATCCTGATTTTGGTTTTGAGTCATCGACAAAATATAATCAATTTCTTCTTTTGCAGCTGCTTTTAACTTGTCACGAAACGCTTTTAACGTTTCTTCAATGAGAAGTTCAGATTCTAATTCTAAACGAACACGCAAATTTTCTAATTCAGTGTCAATATCTTGATCATCAATGGTAAATTTGCCATGAGCCAATTGATGCGCGGCATTTTTTTCATAACGCGAAGCATACTGATCGACTTCAAGTGCTAACTTTTGGCTAATGAGTGCTAGCGTTTGGGTTTGTTCTGCATATTTACGTTCTTCATCTTTACGTAATTTATCAGCATATGCCTGTTCAGCAGCACGTTTATCGGCTAAAGCCTTTTCCAAAGCCATTTGTTTTCGTACACGGGCTTCTTCAATCAATTCAGCTTTACGCTTGACATAAGCCTCTTCGATACGCTGCTCAGAACGTTGTTGTGAATACTGATCTTGTTTAATCCATTCCTGTAAATTTGTCTCAGGTTTGAGCACTTCGCTGATGCGAGTCAGGTCATCAATAAAGGTCTGACGTACAGCTTCAGGCACATTTAACCAGCGCTGTTTAAAATCTGGACCAACATTTAATGCCACTTGCATCTCCTTAGAAGCGTTTTTACAGTTTATGTGTTTGTGGTTCTATACCGTAACTGCGGTATTGCTTGAACTTTTGTCGACCAATTTTTTTAGCCGATTCATTATTTTCAATAATCTCGATAATGTGACTAAATTTTGGCTCGGGTTCAAGCGCTTCTGAATTAAAATTGAAAATAATCCAGTCATTTTGTTCGGGTTGATCGGCAGAAATACAAATGCTCGCCTCAGGTTGATCGATACCGTGTGCTAAAAAGCTGGTCGGATCAAAGGTCCAAAGGCGCTCATCCAGTTCTTGTCGTACATCTGCATCATCACACAATATCCAAATACGTGCGTGCTGACGCAGAATTTTACGACTTAAACGACAAGCACTTTCGACTTGTCGTTCAGGGCTTTTTTCAAATAAATAAAAGCTGACCTTAGCCATTTTTGCTCGCGCGATTGGCAAGGAATTGTACCAATAATGGTACAGGACGACCTGTGGCATTTTTGTTGGTGCCAGATGTCCATGCAGTACCAGCAACATCTAAATGTGCCCAGCGGTATTCACGTGTAAAACGTTGTAAGAAGCATGCCGCTGTGACAGAACCTGCTTTTGGACCACCAATATTGGCAATATCCGCAAATGGTGAATCAAGCTGTTCTTGATAGTCATCAATCACAGGCATACGCCATACACGGTCAAACGCAGTTTGACCGGCTGCATCTAACTCTGCTGCAAGCTCATCATCAGGCGTAAACATACCGGTTAATACGGTACCCAGTGCCACAACACAAGCACCTGTTAACGTTGCAATATCAATTACAAGGGCAGGGTTGAAACGTTTGATGTATGTCAATGTGTCACAAAGCACTAAACGACCTTCAGCATCGGTATTTAAGATTTCAACCGTTTGACCACTCATGGTTGTCACGATATCGCCTGGACGTGTCGCATGACCTGACGGCATATTTTCAGCCGCTGCAATTGCACCCACCACATGAATATCAAGCTTCGCTTCGCAAAGTGCACGTAATGTACCAATCACAGAAGCTGCACCGCACATATCGTATTTCATTTCATCCATACCAGCGCCTGGTTTTAATGAAATACCGCCAGTGTCGAAAGTTACACCTTTACCCACCAAGACTACCGGTGCTTCTGAGCGTTGTGCATTGTATTCGATGGTAATAATACGTCCTGGACGATCAGAACCTTTGCTCACTGCTAAGAATGCGCCCATACCCAAATCAGCCATTTGCTGTTCATCAAGTACATTTACTTTCAAAAGATCAGGATATTCAGCAGCTAAAGCCAATGCTTGATCCGCAAGATATTCAGGGAAGCAAATATTACCTGGACGGTTGCCTAAATCACGTGTGTGGCTTTGACCTTTTTGAATCGCTTCAATCAAGGTGAGCTGTTCAGTACTTAGAGAAGTACTTTGTGCAATCAAATTGATCTGTTCAAGAACAAACTCATTTTTCTTCGATTTGAATTCATCAAATGCATAAGCAGCTTGAGTCAAGCTTAAGGCAAATAAATAATGCAATTCAGCAGGTAAAGCTGAAATATCGATATCAATTTTTTTAAATTTCTTTTGTGCAGCTTTTATGGCTGTTTGTGCAATTTTTGCAATTTTATTTGCTTTAACTTCAGTCGCTTTACCTAGACCAATCAAAGCTACATTGTTGCATGTAGGAACGCTTGCAACTAATGCAAGGCTTTCATTAAAACCCGCTTTAAATTGCGTGGCATTAATTATCGTGTCTAAGTTATTGATTTGATATGTTGAAGCTGCATTTTGTACTTGTTCAGCATCTACAAGAATCAACAAATATTCGCTGGAAGCATCCGCTTGGAATGCATTATTAATTGTGAGTTTCATGAGCGTTTATACAAGCCTTATCAAATTTGCAAACCATTGAAACATTTTTCTGAATAGAGTTTCAATGTGCAACACACATATCGCTTTTATATTTTTAACATTCACATTCGGGTAAACTAAGCCAAGTTTATTACCCCCTTATTTATTGGAAGATTAAATTTGATTATTCGGCGTTACCTAGTCAAGCAAGTGGTGTCGACATCCTTGGTTGTGATTGCCTTATTGACCTTGATCATGATGGGTGGTCGATTGATCAAGTATTTTGGTATGGCGGCACAAGGTCGTTTAGATGCGGGAATTTTATTTAGCATCATTGGCTACCGACTTCCTGAATTTTTAACTTTAATTCTTCCTTTAGGTTTCTTTATTGGTTTGATGCTGGTGTTTGGTCGTTTATATGTCGACCATGAAATGGCCGTGTTAAATGGTAGTGGGGTGAGCCGTCATAAGCTGGCGCGTTTGCTGATTCCAATGACTTTGGTCTTTGTCGTGGTGCAAGGCGTCTTGATGATTTGGGTGTCATCATGGGGCTTACGTCAGTTCGATGCATTAACCAATGAGCAGGCGGTACGTACAGGCTTTGACTTAGTCAGACCAAAAGAGTTTATTTCCTCTGGTCCCTATACGATTTATGCCGGCAGCTTGTCTGAAGATCGTAAAAATTTAAAAGATATTTTCTTCTATCAGCGCGCAACCAAAGAGGGCAAGCCTGATGTCATGATTTTGGCTCAGGAAGCGACACGCGTTGAAATTAAAGATGACAATAGCGCGAACGTTGTTGACCTAGTCCAAGGTCGCCGTTATGAAATCTTCCCAGGTACACCAAAATATACTCAAGCCGAGTTCCAGTCTTATCGCTTACGTTTAGAAAATGATAAAGAAGCTAAATTTGAAAGCAGTGATGTAGAAGCATTGCCAATTTCACAGCTTTGGGAAAACCGTCAAGATCCTGTCGTGAGTAGTGAGTTGGGTTGGCGTCTATTTGTTCCTTTTGCCATGATTATTGCGTTGATCTTGGCGGTGGCTTTGTCTGAAGTGAGTCCTCGTCAAGGGCGTTATTTGAAACTGTTCCCTGCATTATTAATTTTCGCCAGCTTAATTGTGGCGTTGATGGCGGTAAAAACACGAGTCAGTAAGGGTGAAATGGGAATCTTTGCCTATCCATTGGTCTTGATGGCGTATGCCATTGCAGGTGCTTTATTCTCCCGTAAGCAAAAATTAGCACCCAAAATTAAGAAACAGATTCAGCGAGTGAGGTCTTAACAATGTTGGCACGTCGTATAGTTGCAAAACATGTGACCCAAACTACTGCGCTGGCAATGTTGGGCGCAACTGCCGTACTTTCAGGTTTACAAGTACTGTTCACTTATTTGGGTGAGCTTGGCTCGTTAAAAGAAGGTTATGGTGCATGGGAAGCCTTGAAATATGTGCTTTGGGGTGCACCGACTTATTTGTATGAGATTTTACCGATCGCGGCACTGATTGGTGCGGTATTGGGTCTTGGCACTTTGGCATCGAACAGTGAACTGATCGTGATGCGTTCTGTGGGCGTGAGCTTATGGCGTATTGTAGGTTGGGTGATCCGCTCGGCATTGATTCTGGTGATTTTGTCATTTGCGCTGAGTGAATGGGTGATTCCATATACCAATGAGCAAGCCAAAGCGATTAAAAGCTTTAATAAACCCGTTAAAGTCGGTGAAGTTCGTGGTTACTGGACGCGTGAAGGGCAGCGTTTTATTTTCATTGATTATGCCAATGCGAAAGGTGAACTTAAAAATGTACAAATGGTCGACTTTGACCAAGATTATCGTTTACGTAGTACCTTACGTGCACAGGATGGTCAGTTCGTCCAAGATGGCTCTTGGAAGCTCAATCAAACTGAAGAAGTCAATATTCTTCAAGATGGAACAGCCAATTTAAGCACCCATGATACACAGCCATTGGCACTGGCACTACAACCCAAATATGTCCATATGGTGACGATTGATCCTGAAGATCTATCACCTAGTCAGCTGGTCAGCTTCATGAGCTATATGCATGAATATAGCCAAGTGCCTAAAACTTATGAATTGGCATTTTGGCAAAAAGTTGGCTCACCATTTGCGTTGATTGCTTTGGTAGTTGTGGCGTGTTCATTTATTTTTGGACCATTACGTCAACAGTCAATGGGCTTCCGTTTGGTGATCGCTTTGTTCGTAGGTTTAGGCTTTTTCTACTTACAAGACTTTATGGGCTACGCAAGTTTGGTTTATGCGCCATCGCCAGCGTGGTTCGTCTTTATTCCAATTTTACTGATCTTTTTAATTGGTGGATGGCTGTTACATCGCGCGCGATAAACTTAGCTTAAATAGAACAAATCAATCGTAATGAGAGACTTAAACCATGATTCGGTCATAGTCTCTGATGACAAAATTCGCTAAAATAGAGCGATTAAATCTTAAACGAAAGAGTATTCATTATGACGGATGCAACTGCTGGCAAAATCCCTCACGTATTGGTAATTATGGATGGTGTGGGTCATCGCGAAGCGGTCGAAGACAATGCGTTTTTAGCAGCTAAACGACCAAACTTAACTGCGATGCAAGAGAAGCATCCGCATGGTTTGATCTCAGGTTCTGGTGAAGATGTGGGTCTGCCTGACGGTCAGATGGGTAACTCTGAAGTAGGTCACATGAACCTAGGTGCAGGTCGTGTGCTGTATCAAGATTTTACACGTATCACCAAAGACATTCGTACTGGTGCATTCTTTGAGCATGAAGTCCTTGTAGATGCAGTAGAAAAAGCCAAAGCATCTCAGGGTGCTGTACATATCATGGGTCTTTTGTCTGAAGGGGGCGTACATTCGCACCAAGATCATATTGTGGCGATGGCTGAACTTGCGCTTAAACGTGGTGCTCAAGTTTATCTACATGCATTTTTAGACGGTCGTGATACACCACCGCGTAGTGCACAACCTTCTCTTGAAAAGTTAGATGCATTGTTCGCGCAATATCCAGGTCAAGGTCGTATTGCGACTATGATTGGTCGTTACTTTGCCATGGACCGTGATAACCGTTGGGATCGTGTTGAACAAGCTTATCGTTTATTGACCGAGGGTGAGGCTGCACGTACCGCTGCTACTGCTGTTGATGGTCTTGAGCAAGCCTATGCTGCAGATGAGTCTGATGAATTCGTTAAAGCAACACGTATTGGTGATGTCGCTAAGATTCAAGATAACGATAGCGTGGTATTTATGAACTTCCGTGCTGACCGTGCACGTGAAATCACGAAAGCATTTGTTGAAAAAGACTTTGCTGGTTTTGAACGTAAAGTGGTTCCAAATCTTGCAAAATTTGTCATGTTGACCCGTTACCAAGCAACCATTGATGCACCTGTGGCTTATATGCCAGAAGCATTGGTGAACTCAATTGGTGAATACCTGTCTAACTTGGGTAAAACTCAGCTGCGTATTGCGGAAACTGAAAAATATGCCCACGTAACATTTTTCTTCAGTGGTGGTCGTGAAGACGAATACCCAGGTGAAAAACGTATTTTGATTCCTTCACCAAGCGTTGCAACATATGACTTGAAACCTGAAATGAGCGCATATGAAGTGACTGATGAATTGGTTGCTGCGATTAACTCAGGTGAATTTGATCTTTTGGTGGTGAACTACGCTAACGGTGACATGGTTGGTCATACGGGTGTATTTGAGGCGGCAGTCAAAGCAGTTGAAGCGGTCGACACTTGCTTAGGCCGAGTTTATGATGCAGTAATGGCACAAAAAGGCCATATGCTAATCACTGCTGACCATGGTAATGTAGAACAAATGCAGGATTATCAAAGCGGTCAGGTGCATACTCAGCATACGACTGAATTGGTTCCGTTCATTTATGTGGGTCCAACTTCAGCAACAATTGCAGAAGGTGGTGTGCTGGCAGATGTTGCACCTACACTCTTGAGCCTAATGAATATTCCAGTGCCTGCGGAAATGAAAGGTCGTAACTTGGTGACATTAGCAAACGCTTAAATAATAAGGATAAAGCATGGTTCGATCTTTTTGTAAGTCACTGATTGTTTCTTGCTTACTGATATGTTCGAGCCATGTGGCATGGAGTGCTGGGAGTTCGCAACTAGCACTTGATGATATGGAAACGGATACTCAAACTTATAGTGAAATTCCCGTTTCCTCCATTCAAGAGTTTGTACAAATTTATGGTCTTGTGAAAGACAATTATATTCAAGAAAAAAATGATATCGCGTTATTCCAGCAAGCCATTCAAGGTTTGGTTTCTGGACTCGATCGTTATTCTCGTTATCTCTCACCTGAAGATTTTAAACAACTACGCCAATATACCGAAGGCGATTTAGCCAGTATTGATTTTGATCTGACGTATCAACCACAGCGTAAGCAATGGGTCATTCAAGGTCTAAAAAATGACTCTGATTCAGCCAAATTGGGCTTAAATAATGGTCAGTCCGTTTATAAAATTGATGATCAAGTGTTAACAACACTGAATCATGAGCAAGTACGTCATTTGTTAAGTGGTTCAATCGGATCGACCTTAAGTTTGCAGCTCACACCACAAAGTCCAGTGTTGAATCTTGTTCGAAATACCAAGATAGAAACCGAGATACAGACGCAGTTATATAACAATCAAGTACTGTTAATTAAGCTGAAAGTTTTCCAACAAGATACTGCCAATGAAATTAAACGCATTTTAGATAATGCGCAGGATCAACGCCTAAAAGCCGTGTTATTTGATTTAAGAAATAATCCTGGTGGACTACTTTCTTCTGCGGTTGAAACAGCTGATTTATTTTTAAACCAGGGCATTATTGTGACGACGAAAAGTCGTTCGGAAGGAGAGCAAGCCTTTCAGGCACTGCCAGGCAATGAGTTTAATCAGCTGAAGATTGGTATTGTGATTAATCAGCGTTCTGCATCCGCAGCAGAAGTCTTTACAGCTGCAATGAAAGAACATAATCGGGCATGGATTGTCGGTGAAAAAAGTTATGGAAAAGGCGTTATCCAGAAACTTTTTCCACTCAGTAATGGCTCCGCAATTCAAATGACAGTTGCCCAGTACTTCAGTCCATCAGGTCGCCCGATTGAGGGTATTGGGGTACAACCTCATTTGACCTATCCATTGGGACTAGATGCCCGAGAAGAAAGCTATCTCGAGCACATCACAGATTTATTACTGCTACATAAATAAATCTTTATTCTTCTTCATCGGTATCTAAGCCAAATTTCTTTAGGCGATAGCGTAAAGATCGGAAAGTCATACCAAGTTTTTTTGCAGCTAAGGTACGATTCCAATGCGTGATATTCAACGCATTGAGCAGAATTTCTTTTTCAATTTTTTCCATGAAGAGCTCTAGCCCTTCTTCAGGCAGTTTTTTGGGAATGCTAAAGCTATCTGTATTCGTTGCGACTTGCGCCGTATTCGAATCATCAGGAGCGACAATATTTTGTCTTAATGGGGCAGTTTGCAAATGCTGAATATCAATGAATTCTTCATCAGATAAAGTCATTGCACGTTCAATAATATTACGTAACTCACGCACATTTCCCGGATAATATTGCCCTAAAAGGAGCTCTTTACTGCGCTCAGTTAAACGTTTGGTTGGGATTTCCCATTCTTTGGCAATTTTCTGAATAAAATGTTCAGCAAGAAGCAAAATATCATTGCCACGTTCACGCAGGGGTGGCAGTTCCAAATCCATAACATGAATGCGGAAATACAGATCCTGACGAAATTTTCCTTGTTGAACTAGGGCATCCAAATCTTGATGACTGGCACTGATGACACGAAAATCGACATCAATTTCAGTATCTGAACCGAGTGGCCGAATACGTTTCTCCTGTACAGCGCGCAATAATTTGACCTGCATAGAAAGTGGGAGCTCAGCAATTTCATCTAAGAACAAGCTCCCACCATGTGCTGATTGAATTAGACCCTGTTTATCTTGAGTAGCACCGGTAAAGCTACCTTTTTTGTGCCCAAAGAGTTCACTTTCCATTAATTCAGATGGAATCGCACCGCAGTTAATTGCGATGAAAGGTCCTTCATTACGGTTGCTTAGGCGGTGGACGAGGTTGGCAACCACTTCTTTACCTGTACCCGATTCGCCTGTAATAAACACAGGCGCTTGTGAACGGGCTAATTTTTTTAATGTGATCCGTAATTGTTGAATCGGTTGAGATTGACCGATAAGCATTCGGTGTTCGAGCGCGTCTTCCTGACTTTGCTGTGCATAATCAACGGGTTTATTCAGGGCTTTTTGTAGAAGTTGTTCTAGATGCTTCTGGTTGATCGGTTTACTGACAAAATCGAAAGCACCTGCTTTAAGTGCAGCGATCGCAATGTCCATATTGCCATAAGCCGTTAATACAGCCACAGGTAGGCTCGGACAATGCTGATTGATCCAGTCTAAAAGTTGTAGACCATTTCCATCAGGTAGATTTAAGTCAGTCAGACAGGCATCGTATTGATAATCCGTTAGACGTTGTTTGGCATCTGCTAAACGATGTGCGATATGGGTTTTAATTCCCATCCGCATTAAAGACATTTGCATTAAAGTACAAAGATCTTCTTCATCATCGACCAATAAGACCAGTGGCTGTTGCTCCACGTGATTTCCCCTTTATTTTAAACGACGACGCGCCGACTACTGATACGGAAGCAGGCGCCTTGTTCTTGTTGTATATAATTCAGTTGTGCTTGATTTGCTTCACAAAAACTATGGGATAAATATAATCCCAAACCTGTACCGTTAATAGATGTACTAAAAAATGGCTTGAATAATGATGCGAGATCATGGGGAGCTACCCCAGCACCAAAGTCACGTACATCAATCCAAACATTATGCTGATTTGGATGAATTTTTACTTCGATATAAGGCACTTCTGGATCGTTATGCCGGATGGCATTTCGGATTAAATTAATCAACACCTGTCTGAGCTGTGCTTCATCAAATTGAATCGCAAGTGGTATATCCATATGTAATTTGATTTGGTTCGCAATATCCGATAAATCTTCCGCAATAAAATTTGGCAGAAATTCATTTAATTTGATCAGTACAGGGTGCATTTCCTTATTTTTGACCATATTCAAGGTATCTTGAATGATTCGATCAATACGCTGAGCTTGCTTAGCAATCATGCTGCTCAGTGCTTGTTGTTGCTCTTGATCGCTATCTGTCAATAATTCATTGGCTTGAACAATGGCTGCCAAAGGGTTACGAATTTCATGGGCAATACTGGCAGACAATTGTCCTAAAGATGCAAGTTTCAGTTGCTGTACTTGTTGATTGAGTTTTTGTGCATCTTCAAGGACCAAGAGCATTAGTGTTTGATGTGGAACAATCAGTTTTTGTACCCGCACATGAATGTTATAGCGGCTTTGTTGTGATTCAAATTGGAAGCGTTCACCATTGGCCAAATCTTCAAATTTAATTAGCTCAAATAGATCTGGCTGCGACTGATACAACGGAAATTTATTTTGTGCATACATTGGCGATATACCGAGTAATTGACATGCAGCAGGGTTACTTAGCACCACATGACAGTTTTCATCTAACACTAAATAGCCCGTTTCAATTTGTTCTAAGATATAACGGTTTACGTTTTGCAGTCGATTGAGTTCGATTGACTGCGAAAAGTTTAAATTTTCCAAAATCTGGAAGCGTTTAACTGCGATTTGCCCTGTGCCATAGACTACAAAAAATAAAAAGGCGAGCAGGGTGCCATTACCAATGGTAGAGAAATTCGCCCCTTCAAAAATAGAGCTAATTAAGTGCTGATAAACTACAGAAATTACCGAGATCAGGGTAATCACTAGAGACTTTTTCGAGTCTAATAATAAAGATGCTGAAAATATCGTGATGACAAACAGTAGACTGAGATTTAAGTTTGGCCCATTCGTAGCTAGGGTCATTAAACTTAAAGCACATAAATCCGTAAAAAAGATGATTGTCAGTTGCTGGCTAACATAGTTTTTGATTAAGCGGATGGTCAGTAGTTGGATCGAACTGACCACGACAAAAGTAGCCAGTACATAGCCATATAACAGAGGAAACTGAAATTCGCCATTTGCATCTGAATAGGTCAGCAAAAAAACAATCAGTAAACCAATGCTAATAATTAGCCGATAAGCGTTGTACCATAAGCCTAAATGGTATTGATTTAACTCAGAATAAATCGAGCGCTGCGGCATATTGATATGTTTTGAAAGGCTTAAGGTTTAATTAAGCCATAACGCATTGCAAGGTGAGTCAGCTTAACATCGCTATCAATATTTAACTTTTCAAAAATACGATAACGATAGGTATTGACGGTTTTAACACTAACAAACAATTTGTCTGCAATTTCTTGGGCACTGATACAATTCACCACCATCATGGCTACTTGCATTTCACGTTCAGACAAGGCATCGAAAGGGGATTGCTGAGTATCGGATAAATAAGAACTGGCAAGTTGTTCAGCAATATCCGCACTGAAATATTTACCACCTTGCACGACTTTATTAATGGCACGAACCATCTCAGTGACAGGTGCACCTTTGGTGATATAGCCTTTGGCACCAGCTTTCAATAACAGTGAAGGGTAGGGTTCTTCAGCTAAACCACTGACCGCCAAAACTTTGGTATCGGGTGCTGTTTGTAAGAGTCGACGCGTTGTTTCTACACCGCCAATACCTGGCATATTTACATCGAGAAGCACCACATTAGGATGATGTTGGCGTACGAGCGCAATGGCTTCTTCTCCAGATTCAGCTTGTCCAACAACCTGAACATCGGCATGGTCTTCGAGCATTCGACAAATCCCAGTGCGTACTAATTCATGGTCATCTACAACTAAAACTGTGATCACGTACACTCTCCCTCTTTAAAATTTTGATTTTTTTGTTACATAACGAAAAATAAGCTTGCAATGAAACGACAAAATTAGCAATCCTATTCTCATTGTATCGTTAAAACTACATTTGCAGTGTCAAGATCAAAAAATGTTCTGCATTGTGTCTAAATGTAAGGCATATTAGAGGTATTAGGCAAATGAATCTTACCTCGGTCAATTGAGAGAAGGAATTGTGAAAAAAAACAAGACGCCACTAATGCATGTGTTAGGGCTTTCTATTCTAATGGGTATGAGTTCGAGCAGCTTTGCTGAAATTATCGTGAATTCAACCCCATCAGAATCACAAGGAAGTATCAGTTGGACATCTGAAGATGCCAGCCAATTTTTGAGTCATGGCGGCGATGCATTGGATGAGCCATCGCCTCAAGGGTCTACAACAGTAACGACGACGTTACGCAGTACCCCTGCAACGACTCAAGTCCCTGCAAAAAAAGTACAGATTTTAGATACGCAGACACATGCCAATCAGCCCTCAGTCAATGCACGTGCAGCTTTGGTGATGGACGCGCAAACCGGTGAAGTGCTGTATAGTAAAAATTCAAACGCTGCGCTTCCAATTGCATCAATTACCAAGCTCATGACTGCGGTGGTGACCTCAGATGCACGCTTAAACATGAATGAAAAAATTACCTTACAACAAAGTGATTTTTCATGTTCAGGCTGTAAAACTTCGAGTTCGACACTTCGTGTTGGCGATACGATGAACCGTGCAGAAGTGTTACTGTTTGCGTTAATGAAATCTGAGAATCCAGCAGCATCCGCATTAGCACGCACTTATCCAGGTGGCCGTTCAGCGTTTATCGCAGCGATGAATAAAAAAGCCAAAGCCTTAGGTATGAATTCAACGCATTATATGGAATCTACAGGCTTACATCCGGGTAACGTATCATCTGCGCGTGACTTAGGGATTTTGGTGAATGTGGCTTCACAATATGGCGTGATTCGTCAGTTCTCGACCACACCTCGATATGACTTTAATTTAGGTTATCGTGTATTACCATCCAATAATACCAACGCCTTAGTCCGTAATGGTGGCTATAACATTAATATTTCTAAGACTGGATTTATTAATGAAGCAGGGCGCTGTGTGGTGATGCATACTACTTTAAATAATCGTCCTGTAGCGGTGGTGTTGTTAGGTGCATCTACATCTCAGGCACGTACTAATGATGCGATTCGCTTGATGAACTGGGTCAGCAGCTTGCCAAAAAATATCTAAATTTTAGATCTTTAAACAATAAAAAACCCTGCATATGCAGGGTTTTTTGATTCAGTCTAAATTACATATTAGACAGAATAGATTCACGTACTTGATCAAGTGTTGCATCAATAGACAACATCACAGCATCAGAACATTGTTTGATTGCAGTATCAGGATCTTTTAGACCGTTACCTGTTACAGTACAAACGATCACAGAACCCTCGGCAATTTTACCCGCTTTAATGTCACGAATTGCACCACCGATTGACGCTGCAGAAGCAGGCTCTACGAATACACCTTCGTACATTGAAAGTAGGCGTTGTGCTTCTAAGATTTCAGCATCTTGAAGTTCATCGAACCAACCTTTAGAGTCGCGAACAACAGCTTTCGCGTGGTTCCAGCTTTGTGGGTTACCAATACGGATTGCAGTTGCTACAGTCTCTGGGTTTTCAACTGGTGCACCACGTAAGAACGGTGCAGCACCTGCAGCTTGATAACCAACCATGGTTGGTAGGCCTTCTGGTTTAGGACCTGTAAACTGATCAGTTTCAGCATCGTAAACCACTTGTTCAAACTCACCCGCAGGTTGGTTTGCAACAGCTTCGGTATAACCCATCCAGTGAGCAGTAATGTTACCTGCGTTACCTACAGGTAGGCAGTGGTAGTCTGGTGCGCGGCCAAGCTCATCTACGATTTCGTAAGCAATAGTCTTTTGACCTTGCAAACGGTAAGGGTTGATTGAGTTCACGATAGTTACAGGCGCTTTATCTGCGATTTCTTTCACGAGGCGCATACCATCGTCAAAGTTACCACGGATTTGCATGGTGATTGCACCGTACATCATCGCTTGTGCCATTTTACCCATGGCAATTTTGCCTTCAGGAATTAACACGAATGCTTTGATACCCGCACGTGCTGCATAAGCTGCTGCCGCTGCAGACGTATTACCTGTAGATGCACAGATAATCGCTTTAGAGCCTTCTTCAACCGCTTTAGTTACAGCCATGGTCATACCGCGGTCTTTAAATGAACCAGTCGGGTTTAAGCCCTCATACTTCACATAAATTTCAACATTTTTGCCAATAATGCGCGGAATATTTGCAAGCTTAATCAGTGGCGTATTACCTTCACCTAGAGAGATGGCTTTAGTAGTGGCAGACACTGGTAAACGGTCGCGATAGCGGTCAACTAAACCAGTATAACGATTGGCATTCGACATGATGATGTTCCAATTGTGTGTAGAGCTTGGCGAGGGGAAATATTCCCCCCAACCCGATTAATTATCAAGCGATTCTAAACGAATTCGTACAATTTCGCCATGAATGACAGGAAGAGCTTGAATTTGCTTTAACGCTTCATCCATTTTCGCTTCCTTAACTGGGTCAGTCAGGATCACGATAGGAATAAGGTCTTTAAGACGTGATTGTTGCATGATGGCATCTATGCTAATGCCATTGCGACTCAAAATAGATGTAACTTCTGCTAAGACGCCCGTTTGATCTTCAGCATTGATACGGATGTAGTAGCCAGTTGTCATTTCTTCACGAGAGAGAATTGGCAAGTCGCTTAAGCTTTCAAATGCCAATTGCGGAATCGTACCTGAACCATCTTCGGTATATGAAATATCACGAACGATGTCGACCACGTCAGCAACGACTGCTGAAGCTGTAGGACCTGCACCTGCGCCTGCACCATAGTAAAGTGTAGGGCCAACGGCATTGGCTTGTACCAGTACCGCATTTTTCACGCCGTTAACATTGGCAATCAATTGTTCTTCAGGAATTAGGGTTGGGTGAACACGAAGTTCAATTCCAGTTTCCGCACGGCGTGCAATACCTAAATGCTTAATACGGAAGCCAAGGTCTTCTGCATATTTCACATCCTGCGCAGTAATTTTGCTGATACCTTCAGTAAAGACTTTATCGAACTGAAGTGGAATACCAAATGCAATCGAAGCAAGCAAAGTTAATTTATGCGCAGCATCAATGCCTTCAACGTCAAAGGTAGGATCGGCTTCGGCATAACCAAGTGCTTGTGCTTCTGCTAATACATCGTTAAATGCACGACCTTTATCACGCATTTCAGTCAGAATGAAGTTACCTGTACCATTAATGATACCTGCAAGCCAATCAATCTTATTGGCAGCCAAACCTTCACGCATCACTTTAATAATTGGAATACCACCAGCAACTGCTGCCTCGTAAGCGATTTGTACGTGATGATCATCCGCAAGTTTAAACAGCTCATTACCATGTTCAGCCAATAATGCTTTGTTGGCAGTCACGATTTGTTTGCCATGCAAAATTGCTTCTTTAATGACTTCATACGCAGGGTGAATACCACCCATCACTTCAACGACAACATCTACGTCATCTTGACGAACGATTTCAAGTAAATCAGCACTTTGTTTTACCGAATCAGGTAAATTAAGGTCAGGACGTGGACGACGAGTACCTACATGGGTAATTTGAATTTCACGACCGGTGCGACGTCTAATCTCAGCAGCATTTTCTTGTAATAGTTTAAGGGCACCACCACCCACAGTACCAAGACCGAGGATTGCCAGACGAACTGGTTTCACGTCACACTCCAAATATAAACAGTATTCTTAACGAGAGCCTAGATCATAGCTAAAAAAATGCAATGACTCTAGCGCGATCTCATAATATCTTTAGGTATAAAATTAAGTAAAATAACGTATGAATATTAGTTATTTAAGCCGATTCAATAATTCATCCGTGCTCATATAGCCACCAAGGTATAAACCTTCTGCGTTATATACACCTGGCGTACCATTGACACCGATGTTTAAGCCCATTTGATATTGTTCACGTACAGGATTTTTACAGCTTGCTCCAGCTGGAATTTGTCCACCTGCAATCGCTAAATCAAAGGCTTCACGGCGGTTTTCACTACACCAAATCGCTTCCATCGCAGGCATATGTTCTTCGCCACGTGGCCAAGCAATATAACGAACCTCAATGCCTTTGGCATTCATTTCATCCATTTGTTCATGGAATTTATGGCAATACGGACAGCTCACGTCAGTAAATACATAAATCACATGTTTGGCTTTACCTTTAGCAGGGTAGATCAGTAAATCTTCCGCTTTTAAAGCTGCAAATTGTTTTTTAGTCACATTTGCCTGTAGATTTTCACTGACGTTATAAAGCGATTTACCGCCTAAGCGGATCACATCACCTTGCAGTATGTATTTGCCATCACTGGTTGCATAGACAGATGACATACCTTCAAGACTGACCCAATAGAGATTCGGTACTTCAGTCGCTTTAATATCAGTAATTTTGGCTTTAATGCCTGCGGTTTTGAAATTCTTTTCTAAATTGGTCATTAAACGCTGCTGCGCATTACGCTCAGTAAGCGTAGATGCTTCACCTGTTGCAGGAGCACTTGCCGTCAAAGTCGTTTGTTTACTATCTTCATTGTTAGATTTTGAACACGCAGTGAGCCCTAAGCCAGCCACAAGCGCACACGCAACAAAAACTTTTGAGCGAGCAAATGTCATAAATGACCCTTTTTTCTTCGATAAATATAGCGCATTAGCATAACAAAAAAATCCAGACAGACGTGAAACTTCTGTGACTCGTCTATCTTAAAGTGAAAGAGGACTCCACCCGACAGTCAGGGTGGAGGTGAATTTCAAGGATTTTAACCTTGTTGGTTTTCAATGTATTTTTTAATAATATCCAAAGGTGCGCCACCACAAGACCCTGCAAAATATGAGCGTGACCACAAAACAGGTTTTGCATAACTACCACGTAAATCCAAAAACTCATTTCTCATTCTTCTGCTTGTTACTGATTTTAAGTTATTTACCAATTTACTGAGTTGAACTGTCGGTGGGTACTGAATAAGCATATGAACATGGTCAGCTTCACCATTACACTCCTTTAATTCCGCATCAAACTCTTTGCAGATTTCAGATGCACACTCAATAAAATACTTATGATGCAACTCACCTAGAATTTTCTTTCTGTACTTAGTAATAAACACTAAATGTACATGCAAATTAAAGGCTGAATGTCGGTTTTTATATATTTCTGTCATTGGTGAATGGCTTAATTAGTGGTAGTATTTATACATATTAACATATACACACTCATTTATGAAAATCAACAAAGCGTACAAATTTAGGCTTGAGCCTAATGCAGAACAGGAGCTTGTTTTAAACAAGTTGCTTGGTTCTGCACGTTTTGTTTGGAATCAGATATTGGCTGCATCATTCGAGATGCTTGCTAATAATGAGCGAATTAACAAAGTTAATTTAGTTAATAAAATCCCTGAATTACGCAAAAAGCCTGAGTGTGCTTTTTTAGAAAACAGTTCAAATGGTGTCTCACTTCAACAAAAAGTTCGTGATCTTGGTGATGCTTGGGGTAAATTCTTCGATAAAAAAGAACAAGCCAAGCTAAAGCAAAAACCATTCAAAGCTAAGAAGCCAAAATTTTTTAAATTACCCGATGGTAATGAAATTCAACTTAGACCACTCATGCCACGATTCAAGAAAAAATCAGATGGTTATGATTCAATTCGTATTGTTCAATTTAATAGGTATTGTTGGGTTAAAGGCAACCAAGTTAAATTGCCTAGTGATATTGGCGTTGTAAAATTTAGAAAATCACAAGATATTTTAGGCGAGATTAAGAACGTCACAATCTCAAAGCATGTTGGCAAGTGGTATATCTCTTTTGGTGTTGAAAACACAATTGAAACACCAATTCACCCATCTAAATCAGCTATTGGTGTTGATCTTGGCATCAAGAAATTGGTCACAACCTCTAATGGTCAGGTATTCAACCCGATCAATAGTTTTAAAGCCAATCAAGTGAAATTAGCTAGACTTCAACGCAAGTTGAAAAAGAAAACCAAGTTCAGTGAAAATTGGAAAAAACTTAATTTAAAAGTTAACAAACTACATCATCATATTGCCAATATTCGGCATGACTACTTGCACAAAGTCACTACAACTCTCAGCAAAAACCACGCAATGATCGTAGTTGAGGACTTAAAAGTAGCTAATATGTCGAAGTCTGCAAAAGGCTCAATTGAGAAAAAAGGAAAGAATGTTAAAGCCAAATCAGGCTTAAACAAATCAATCCTAGATCAAGGGTGGTCAATGCTTGTTGATATGTTGGAGTATAAGCAACAATGGCGAGGTGGCTTACTTGTTAAAGTTGACCCTAAATATACAAGTCAGACTTGTAGTTCATGTGGTCATGTTGCAAAAGAAAATAGGCTCACTCAAGCAAACTTTAACTGTATTGAGTGTGGTTTTAGCGAGAATGCGGATATAAATGCTTCTCGCAATATTTTGGCGGTGGGACACACCGTTTTGTCTGTGGAGGGTGGATGCGGTAAAGGTCGCCTTGTGAAGCAGAAAGCAAGCGAAATCCGTGAGGGAGTCGCCTAAGAGCTTTTGCTTTTAGAATCCTCCACTTGAGCTAGTCGAAAGTGGTGGGAGTGTGTCAACTGAAAATCGTTAAGCACGTGGGTGATGGGTGGCATGTAATTGTTGCATTCGTACTTGTGCCACGTGGGTATAGATTTGAGTGGTCGATAAATCACTATGCCCAAGTAGCATCTGTACTACACGTAAGTCTGCGCCATGATTAAGTAAATGCGTAGCAAATGCATGACGTAAGGTATGCGGTGATAGTTCGGCTTGAATGCCTGCTTGTAATGCATAGCGCTTAATTGCATACCAAAAGTTTTGTCGGCTCATGATGCCGCCATGTTGGGTCAAGAATAAATAATCTGTGGCAGATTTATACAGGTGTGAGCGTGCTTCATTGAGATATTTTTCAATCCATTCGCAAGCCACTTGTCCCATGGGAACTAAGCGTTCTTTGTTGCCTTTACCAATAATACGTAGATAACCTTGTTTAAGATTAATCAAATCTAAACGTAAGTTGATCAGTTCAGAAACGCGTAAGCCGCAAGCGTACAGCACTTCAAACATAGCACGATCACGCAGTCCCAATGCGGTATTAATATCTGGTGCATTAATTAAGGCTTCTACATCGGCTTCAGATAAATCTTTAGGTAAAGCACGACCCAACTTCGGTGTTTTATGCCCAGCAACGGGATTATCACTTCTAAGCTTTTGTTCACGTAAAAATTTATAAAACGATCTGAGTGCGGATAAACAACGTGCAATTGAGCGAGGACTTTTTTGTTGCTTGGTTAATTCAATCAGAACGTCTGAAATATCATCATGCGTCCATTCGGGTAAAGGTTTAGCAATACATTCGCTGCATTGTAATAAATCGGATAAATAGGCATTACGGGTGTGTGGACTCACCGTTTGTGCAATTAAATAGTCTTTAAAACCTTGTAGATAGCTTGAAGATTCCGGAATGTACACAGGAGAGGGAAGGCGAGGTTTTTTATTCAGCATGATATAGAGCGATACTTTTACGCAAATGTTTTTTGTGATGATTGTTCTGCAATGTAGAGGATTTTGCAGGGAATGTCGATTGACTAAATCGGCTGATGAAGAATGGAACTCAACCTTATTTGTTAATTATTCTCATTTGTTTGTATACTGTACGAAATCGTTTAGGAAATATCACGGTGCGTTTGTCCGAACTGAAAGCAAAACAAACTGCCATCATTCGAAAAGTGAATCGAGCGAATGGCGAAGGTAATCACCACGATGTGGTGGCAAGCCGCTTAGAAACTTTAGGATTTGTACCCGGTACACAGGTACAAGTGATTACCAAAGGGATTTTTGGTGGAGATCCCATCTTAATTCAAGTGGGATTTACCCGTTTTGCACTACGTAAGTCAGAAGCTGAAAAAATTGAAATTGAACATGGAGTTGCCGCATGAGTGATGCGTTACGTATTGCCCTTGTCGGGAATCCAAACTGCGGTAAAACCTCTTTATTTAACCATTTAACTGGAACACGCCAAAAAGTAGGGAACTACGCCGGTGTTACTGTTGAACGTAAGGTTGGTCATTTTAATTTACCTTCTGGAAAGGCGGTACGTGTACTCGATTTACCGGGTACATATAGCTTAGATGCCACCAGTCCAGATGAAGAAATTACTCGTGATGTGGTGCAAGGTAAAATTGCCGATGAAGGTCAGCAAGATGCCTTTTTATGTGTAGTTGATGCGACTAATTTAAAACTGAACTTAGGTTTGGTTTTAGAGATGACCGAACTCGGTCGACCTGTGCTTCTTGTATTAAATATGATGGATGAAGCACGCCGTCGTGGTATGCAGATCAACACACAAAAACTTTCACAACGTTTAGGTATTCCGGTCGTTGAAACGGTTGCTGTGCGTAATTCAGGCATCGAAGGTTTGATGAATGCTTTAGACCAAGGCAAATATGCAGTTCCTGATACTGAAATGACAGGTCTAACAGGCGATACGCACCAAAAAGTCGAAAGTATCCTAAAAGATGCAGTGAACTTTATTGATCATGAAGATAAACGTACTGAATTTCTCGATCGAATTTTCTTACATCCCGTGTTAGGTTTGCTTAGCCTTGCAGTCATGATGTTTATCATCTTCCAAGCAGTCTTTGCTTGGGCTGCACCCTTTATGGATGGCATCGAAGCCTTCTTTGGCTGGCTCGGCGAAGTTGTGGGTGGGGGAATTGCGCATCCATTATTAAATAGTTTAATTGTGGATGGTGTGATTGCGGGTGCAGGTGGTGTTGTAGTGTTCCTGCCACAAATTCTCATTCTGTTCTTCTTTATTTTGGTCTTAGAAGAATCCGGTTATTTACCACGCGCTGCATTCCTACTCGATAAATTGATGTTTAAAGCTGGTCTTTCAGGTCGTGCCTTTATTCCACTGCTTTCAAGTTTTGCCTGTGCAATTCCGGGGATTATGGCATCACGGACAATTAGTGATCCGCGTGACCGTTTAACCACAATTTTAGTGGCACCGCTCATGACGTGTTCAGCACGTTTACCTGTGTATGCACTTCTGATTGCGGCGTTTATTCCATCGCAAACCGTCTGGGGTATTTTAAATCTGCAAGGTTTAGTGCTCTTTGGCTTGTATATGGCAGGTATTGTCAGTGCATTGGTCGTTTCTTTTGTACTGAAATTCTTTAATAAAGATAAATCTCAGCAGATGTTGCTGATGGAATTGCCAAGCTACCGTTTCCCTGACTTAAAAAACGTTTGGATCGGTTTACTGGATCGTGCCAAGATTTTCTTACGCCGTGTGGGTGGGATTATCTTTGCGCTTTCAATTTTGCTTTGGTTCTTGTGTACTTTCCCACAACCGCCAGAAGGGGCAACGCTACCTGACATTGATTATTCATTGGCGGGTATGCTGGGTCACTTGATGCAGCCAATCTTTGCACCACTTGGCTTTAACTGGCAGATCTGTATTGCGTTGATTCCTGCGATGGCAGCACGTGAAGTTGTGGTGGCGGCACTTGGTACAGTCTATGCACTGTCTGCGGTCGATGATGATGCGATCTCAGAAGGCTTAGCTTCCCTCATCAGCAATGGTGGTGATTTAAGTTGGTCGATTGCCACAGGTTTATCACTGATGGTGTGGTTTATCTATGCACCACATTGCTTAGCGACATTGGCAACTGTGAAACGTGAAACAGGTTCGTGGAAAACGGTCAGTTTCATGACCATTTACTTGTTTGGTCTTGCATATTTGATGGCGTTCTTAACCTATCAAATTGCATCACATTATTTAGGTTGATACTGCATTTGCAGATCGGCTTTGGAGATTGGATATGATCGAAATTCTCATTGTTGCAGCTTTGGTGCTTTGGAGTGCTGTGGTTGTCTTTAAAAAGGTCTTTCCAAAGACAGCCAATTCGATGCTGCAAAAGTTATCCCGATATTGTGCAGGACGTGGCTGGAACAAACTTGCTGCACGCTTAAAGCCCAATATGGTGTCAGGTTGTGGAGGGAGCTGTGGTTGTTCAAGTAACGAAGCGCAGCCCAAAGAGAAAGCCCCTGTACAAGTGGTAAAATGGAAATAAATTTTCAGTTTTTTTAGCTGCGAGAAAACCGTCATCTTTATGGCGGTTTTTTTTCACATTGGACAAAAATAATGTAGATAAAGTGAAAACAGAAAAAGCATTCAAAACGGCAAAGTGCTAACATTTCTAAAGTTTCAAATTAGACCAACTATGGGGCGAAAATGTTAATTCAACGTGGTGGACTTAAAGTCGTTGCAGGACTGGGTATTTCAGGTGTAGCAGCAGTGAATTTCTTGAATGAAAAGGGCTACCGTGTTGCAGTCACTGACTCTCGTGCAACTCCTCCAGGGCATGACAAAATCCCTGCGGAAGTACAGACCTCATTTGGTCAATTAGATGAAAACCTGTTGCTCAGTGCTGAAGAAATTATCATCAGCCCAGGACTTGATCCTAAAACCCCAGAAATTCAAGCTGCGATCAATAAAAATATTCCGGTGGTGAGCGAGATTCAAATTCTATGCCGTGCCACAGATAAACCGATTGTTGGGATTACAGGTTCAAATGCGAAAAGTACTGTAACCACCTTGATGGGTTTAATGGCGAAAGATGCAGGTAAAAAAGTAGCGGTTGGCGGTAACTTAGGTCGTCCTGCACTCGATTTAACCAAAGATGATCCAGAGCTTTATATTTTGGAGCTTTCAAGCTTCCAATTGGAGACCACTTCAAATTTAAATGCTGAAGTCGCTGTTGTGCTCAATATGAGTGAAGACCATTTAGATCGTCATGGCGATATGATGGGTTATCACACCGCAAAACACCGTATTTTCCAAGGCGTGAAAAAAGTGGTCTTTAACCGCGATGATTCTTTGACTCGTCCACTGGTTCCAGATGCAACACCAATGCAAAGTTTTGGTCTTAATGCACCTGATATGAATCAATTTGGCGTATTAAAAGATGACGATGGTACCATTTGGCTGGCACGTGGTCGTGATCGTTTGCTGAAAAGCAGTGATATGTATATTCAAGGCACACATAACGTGGCGAATGCTTTGGCGTGTTTAGCATTAGGTGAAGCGATTGGTTTACCACTCGAAGGCATGCTTGAAACTTTAAAAACCTTTAAAGGTCTTGAACATCGCTGTGAATTCGTAAAAGAAGTGAATGGCGTTCGTTACTATAACGATTCTAAAGGCACAAACATTGGTGCAACACTCGCTGCACTCGATGGTTTAGGCATGGCAATTGAAGCCAAAGGTGGCAAGGTTGCAATCATCTTGGGTGGTCAAGGTAAAGGTCAGGACTTTACTGCATTACGTGACTCGCTGACTAAATATGCCAAAGTAGCGGTATTGATTGGGATTGACCGTCCAATTATCGAAGAAGCGATTTCAGGCACAACTGAGCTGATTCATGCAGAAAGTCTAGAAGAGGCTGTACAGGTTTGTCAGAAACATGCAGAGGCGAATGATGTCGTGTTGTTATCGCCGGCATGTGCAAGTTTTGATATGTTCTCAGGTTATCCTGAACGTGGACATAAGTTTGTTGCTTACGTGAATGAACTCAACTAAAAATAACAAGGACTCGTGATATGGCTGAGTTTGCTCAGACGACGATCAATAAATTAAATCAGCTATATGCTCGGTGGATACCCAAATTACCTGCCGAAGTGAATCCACGCAATGTATTGATTTTCTGCGTGTTGGCACTACTTTGTATTGGTTCGATTATGGTGGCATCGGCATCGATGCCCTATGCTGAACGTATGCATGAAAATGCTTTTCACTATGTGACACGCCACGGGATTTCAATCTTTGTCGCTGCAGCAGCGGCTTATTTGGCCTATAAAGTTCCATTGAATGTCTGGTTTAACAATACCTTCTTTTTATGGATTATCACCATTGTTCTGTTGCTTGCGGTCTTGGTTGTCGGAACCGAGGTTAATGGTTCCAAGCGTTGGATTCGTGTTGCAGGGTTTACTTTACAAGCATCCGAAGTCGGTAAGGTCATGATGGCAATTTTTACTGCCGATTATGTGGTGCGAAGGGCAGAAGAAGTCCGTAATAACATCAAAGGCTTGATACGTCTTTCTGTCATTATGGGTGCAACTGTGGGTCTGATTATTCTAGAGCCTGACTTAGGTGCAACCGTGGTAATCACATTAACCATGCTGGGAATTTTCTTCTTGGCGGGTGCGCCATGGGTTCAGTTTGGTGTGGCATTTGTCACGTTATTTGGCGTGTTTGTCGCAGCGATTTTACTAGAACCTTATCGTTTACAGCGTCTTTTGTCTTTCTCAAATCCGTGGGAAGATCCACTCGGTACCGGTTATCAGTTATCGAATGCCTTAATGGCATTTGGTCGTGGGGAATGGACAGGTGTGGGCTTGGGTCATAGTATTCAAAAGATGTCGTATTTGCCTGAAGCACATACCGACTTTATGCTCGCGATTTTAGGCGAAGAATTTGGTTTCTTTGGCATCTCAACGGTCTTGTTATTGTCATTTACCATGATGATTTGCTGTATTCGTATTGGGCATCGTGCTTTGCAAAACCAATATCTACGTGCAGGTTATTTGGCTTACGGGATTAGTATTATTTTCTTGCTACAAGTTTTGGTAAATGCTGGGATGAATATGGGTATGCTACCAACCAAAGGTTTGACATTGCCATTCATTAGTTATGGTGGTTCATCTTTGATTGTCTGCGCAGTCATGATCAGTTTAATTTTAAAAATTGATGCCAATACTCGCGAGTCCAATCCTAGCCGAGAAGAATCAAGCTTCTAAATCGGAAGACCGTGGCTGAAGTGGCTGAGCATGGTCAAGCACTGTGCTCGGCATTGACGTTCCGCAGTTTAAACAACGGACAAAAGCATGTTTAGGTTTAGACAGCGGAATTAGTGGAATAAAAAATAAAGAAAAATAATTACGCTGATGTTTAAGTTCATAGCTTGTTGTGGTTTGACACACAGGGCAGATGAACTGATTTTTCTCTATCAGCTTTGTTTTTGGTCCAATTCCAAAGATAAAAAACACGACACCTTCTCCATATTCCTTTTCTTTAGCTTAAGCCAAAATCCAATATTATAGGTAGTGACCTTGTAGCATGGTTGTATGTGGAATTTTTTCAACATCCCACTGTGCAACGGCTTGTTTGAGCATACGATCTGGCGTATCTAAATCAATAGGATCTTGATGAAGGGCTTTGAGTGCTTGTAGCAGAAGCTGAGGTGCTTGGCTTAAATCTAAAGCCTGTGCCAAATTCTGTTTAGAAAGTTTCTGCCCTTGATCATTCATAGCAAGCGGTAAATGCATATATTGCAGGCGAGGGTAGCCGAGGAGTTGCCCCAGATAAATCTGCCGTTCAGTATTATCCAAAAGATCTGCGCCTCGAACCACATGGCTCATGCCTTGTAAATAATCATCGACAACCACTGCAAGTTGATAATTAATAATCCCATCACGGCGTTTTAAGATAAAATCACCTAAATCTTGTTTTAGATGAGAGCAGTGTCTGCCTTGTAATCGGTCTTCAAAGCAAATTTCAACATCTTCGACTTTTAAGCGAATGGCCTGATCTTTGAAGTCCAAACCCAAATTACGACAAGTATCCTGATAAATATGATTGGAACCGAGCATCTTGCGCGTACATTGGCAGGCATATACGAGATTTTTTTGCTGTAGCTGCTCAATCACACTTTCATAAATGTCTAAGCGATCTTTCTGGAAAATGATCTTAGTATCAGATTCAAAGGCAAAAGCATCCATCGCACGTAGGATATGCTCTTCGCTACCAGGATAAATGCGGGGAATGTCGGTATCTTCAATGCGAACGATCCAGCGCCCTTGATGGGCTTTGGCATCGCAATAACTGGCAACCGCAGTAATGAGTGACCCGAAATGTAAAGGGCCGGTTGGCGATGGCGCAAACCGACCCACATAAGCCATCCTATTTTCCCCCTCCTTTATCATAGGAGGGGTTAGGGGAGGATTATTTAACATGATTAACCGTTATTTTGTTTCTCTTTGATCTCAGCCAAAGTCTTACAATCAATACATAAAGTCGCTGTTGGACGTGCTTCTAAGCGACGTAAACCAATTTCAATACCACAAGTTTCACAGAAACCGTAGTCGTCATTTTTAATAGCTTCAATCGATTGTTCGATTTTACGGATCAATTTACGTTCACGGTCACGTGTACGAAGTTCGATGGCAAACTCTTCTTCTTGAGTAGCACGGTCGTTTACATCAGGAAGCGCTGTATTTTCATCTTGCATGGTGTTTAAAGTACGATCGACTTCAGACATCAACTCAGCTTTCCATGCCAATAAAATTTGACGGAAGTGCTCAAGCTGACCCTCAGACATGTACTCTTCATTTTTTTTAGGCTGATAAGGCTCAATACCAAACAAGCTAGCAGTTGAACCACCGTCAGTCGCTTTTGGCTTAGCTTTACGTACACGCTTTGTAGTTTTCTCGTCTACAACATCAGTTAGTTCGTCTAAGACTTGATTCTGGTTGTCATTCGCCATTTAGGGCATTCCTCATCATATGCGTATGATATCTACGCAAAAAATATGGTGATATGCAAATTTTTATCCACCCTGAAGAAGGATTATCCTCCTATGGGGGTCGTCATCATATAGACTTTTTTTGCTTTTTGATAGTCTTTGCTGACGGGATTGTAGATATCACATTTCCTTTAAGAGCAATAAAGTAATGCAAAAAAAACAAATTGAAAAGTTAATAACCTGAAATTTCGGTATTAATTTTCTGCTGGTTAAGAAATACACGTTCTACGCGTGTTTCAAATGTTCCATCGTGATTTAAATGAATGACACGATAACCTGGGGCAATGGTATCCAGTGCAAAATTATCACTTAAAGGCTTAAATTGAACACTGGTGGAGGGTGTTGATAAAAACTGCACACCATTCCAGTCATTGTGCGAGTCTTGGTGGACATGGCCAAATAGGACTAACTTCACATGTTTATGCTGTGCAATGACGTCTTTAAGTGAATCGGCATTTTTAAGACGATGTTGATCAATCCAATGTGATTGCATTGCGAATGGATGATGATGACAAGCCACAATAATATGTTGATGCTGATATTGAACAAGAAGCTCTTGCAGTTGATCTAATTGCTCCTGTTCTACCCAGCCATCCACTTTACCTTTGACGGCACTATTTAAAAGAATCAGTGTCCATGGACCAAAATGAACTGCATGCGCTAGATTGCTATTTTGATAGAAAGGAAAAATTGCGCTGTCGTCATGATTTCCTGGAATTTGATAGTGTGGAATATTCCAAGTTTGCATGAACTGTAAATAACGATCATAAGTTGCTTGAACAGGCACTTGTGCCAAATCGCCTGTGTGTACCAAAGCATCGAGTACAGGGTAATGCTTGCGAATATGCTGAACCACGTCATGAAAGCTTTTTTCAGGATTCATTTTGACGAATTCAAGCTCGACACGATCCATGAGGTGCGTATCGGAAATTTGGACAAGGGTCCATTGTTTGTACTGCGTGTCGCTACTACAGAAGGTCACGTTCGCTCCTCAAGACATACGCTTTGAGTATGAATATGCTGTTGGAGCCATTGCAAGGCCATAATGACAGGTGCATTCTTTAACCGACCACTGGTCATTAATGCGCTTAAATCGGCATAGTCAATCAGATGCAACTGAATATTCTCACCTTCATCTGGCATACCAAATACGCCACCTTCTTGAGGAAGTTCTGCTTCTGCGAAATATAAATGAAACAGTTCTGAACATGCACCAGCAGATGGATAAAAGCTGAATAAATGGGTCAAATCATGAATTTGACACCCAGATTCTTCTAATGCTTCACGGCGAACACAGGTTTCAGGGGCTTCATCGCCATCGAGTACACCTGCAATGATCTCGAGTTGCCAAGGTGATTCGGGATCATCAATCGCACCGACACGAAATTGCTCAATCAGGGCAAACTTTTGTTGTTGATCGTTATAAATTAAAACGCCTGCTGCAGTTTTACGTTGAATCAATTCACGTTGAATAGGGGCAATAAAGTCGTCCCGACCAAATAGCCGATGACGAATACTCAGCTTTTCGACTTTGACGAAACCCTGATATTGATATTCTCGTTCTAATATCTCGTAGTCTTTCTTATTGTAAGAAGCGGAATCGATAATTTTCATAAACTCAACGCATGACGAAGCGATATTTTCTTCATCCTAGCTGAGATTTTCTTAATCACAAATGCTTTTCATGCAATTTGCTTTCATATCCGCAATTTTTTATTCAAAATTTAAGCATTTAGGACTTACGCACTATTATTTATAGATTTTCTGTGGCAGCAGATGATTCTTATCGAGAATAAATTCATCAATAAAGTTCTTGATAATTGGTCTAAATAATTTCTTCTGCCAACGATATACATTTTCAAAGATCCGCTCAAATTGGTTCTTTTGTATCTCAACATAGGCCATCAAGGCTGAGAAAATATGATTCAAAATCAGCTTGGATCGTCTTACTTGAAACTTTTCAATATGACAAACCTGTTTAATTACTCGATGATATTGTTCTATTTTCCAATGACTTGAATGTAATTCATAAAAACCATCAAAGGACAATAAATCATCTTCATCTTGATGCACAATATAAAATCTCTGCTGTTCTTTTAACTGAGTCTTAAATAATTGTACAAAGCCAACATCTTTGAGCCAGACCACTTGACCCTGATGAAAATTCGGCAATAAACGGAGTTGAAACCATTGTCCTTTTTCAGGGGAAACCTTACGGTTACTGTCGACACCAAACATAAATCGAATACCATGTTTTCTTATGGTTTTTAGATTTTCAGTCGATGAATACCAACTATCACCTGTAATAAATTGAATCTTTGCACCCCAATTGAGTACTTCACTTAACATCTCCATAAAGTAATCATTCTTGGTTTTACTTTCTGACTTATCATAAATTCGAAAATTAATTGGAATATTTTTGCCATGTTGATCTGTCGCATACAAGGTAATGAGATTAATACCCTTGACGGATCGGTGGTGTTTACCTGACCAAAAATAGCTAACTAAGTCCATATGTTGACTATATGGCTTATCTAAAACAGTATCATCAATACTGACTATAAGTTTATTATTATCAATGTGTTGAATTGCTTCTTGATATAGATCGTGAGCTGTGTAGTCTTCACGCTCCAAAAAGCGATTTACACTGTCATGCGAGATATTATAAGTCTCGGCAAGTTGTGTGCAGCTAATAGAGTTTGGTTCTGTCATGAGAAAGCCCATATAAATGGGTAATGTACAAGTTGCTGTAGAAGCATGTTTAGTTCGTCTGATCACAGATACGTTATAAAGTAGTTTGAGACTTTTTTGAATCCGTCAATGCGTAAGTCCTAGCATTTTTCGTTAAGTGATATGTAATCGCTTTAGATACAAATGGCATCAATAAAACAGTCTTTTCCCTTTGGATGTTTAGGCGACTCAATTTTGCTATAACGTTCTAATCGTTGTTGTTGGCTTAGTGAGTCATCTGGTTCAGCTTCAAGTTGCTGTTCAGGTGATAAATCTAGAAAATTTAAATAACGTCTTGCGGTCTCTGCCAACATTGAATCAGGACCTTTTGCTAAACGGATGATTGCATCTAGATGATCTGCAGTGATGGATAAGCGATCTGTATAATATTGTGAAACTTGAGTTTTAGACGAACCAAAAAATAAATAATAGGCATATTGCTGCATTAGATAACGTGCATCTGCACTATAACTACTGTTCGGGTATTGTTTAAGATAGTTCTGCCAATATAACGCCCGGACTAAAAGCTCATTTGGACTAATTAACAAATTTCCATTTTGCAAGACAACTTCACGATTTTGCGCGGCTAATTGTTGAATAAAAACTTTTTCTGCTTTGGGTAGATAAGGCGCAAAAATACGTTCCAAATATTCGGGACTACGCCTGAAATTCAGTTCGCCTTCACCGCGGTCGACCAGTTCAATAAAGGCTTGACCTTTATGTTTCAATAAATATTGATCACGTAAGTGAAGCGCCTGTAAATGCTCTTGCTGAATGGTCGGATGCTGTGCCATATCAAAGGCATATTGTTCAAAAGCAATCTGTTGATTTTCATTACGGGGAACACTGAGAAACCGCTGATACATCGCAGTTGACTGCTGTATTAAATGTTGCTGTTGTTCATGATTCAGTAATGGTAAGCAAATTTTGAGGTTTTGGTTAATTTGTTCCAACGCAAGTGTCGTACGTTCTGCATTGATCTGCTGCATATCATTTTCAATATCTTGGCACATTTGATTCAGGTCAACCGCAGCCGATGATGCTTCTTTGACATCAACAGGGTCTGCGACCCACTGAGGATCTTTGCTGGGCTGACAGCCAACTGACAACAAACATAAGCCTGACAACAAACTGAGTTGCAAAATAGATTGAATATGCTTAAACACAAAACCTCGATCGACGTATGCTAAGACCAAACAACACAGTGTGATTTATGTTGTAAAGCAGAGGAGAGCGGACATTTTAGCGCCCTGTTTTAAAGACTCTGTTTAGTATTGTTAAAGGCTTTGTTATGCTGTGTGAGTAAAGTCAGAACATGAATGAATTAAGAATAAAAATGCTGCTTGGCTATGAAAAATGAATAAAACTCATACATAATCATGAGGCAAATCTCATTAATATTGACAATATTTTAAGAATCAATCATTTGATGGACTTTAAAACTACTCGAATCATCAAGCTGATTGATAAATTGCGTATCAGTTGTTGATGGATGGTCTGTTGCAGGGATAAACATTATTTTATGAAAACCAAATTTCTCATAAGTGCATTATGTGTGTTGAACAGTCCATGGGTAAATGCGCTGGATTTGTCTGAGGCATATGAACGGGCAAAGCAAAATGACCCAACATGGCTTGCGAATGTCTTGCAATATGAATCTGATCAATTAAATTTGGGCATTGCTGGTGGGAACTTATTACCGACGGTCACGGTTTCAGGCAATGTCACCCGTAAAAATCAATCCGTTGATACTGCGAACAATGCACAGTTTGGTAATTTTCTCAGTGATACCACCAATAGTCAGCAGATCAGTATTACTGCACGCCAGCCGCTTTTCCGCTGGGATGCATGGCAAGGCTATAAGCAGGTGAAAACCTCCATTCTGCTGAGCGAAGTTAATTTAAGACTGCAAAAACAACAACATATTTTACAAGTTTCAGAAGCTTATTTTAATGTTTTACGCCAGCAATCTTTGACTACAGCTTACTTACAAGAAGAGCAAGCCCTATCTGAACAATTGCGCATGATGAACGCCAAACTCAAAGAAGGTTTGGTAGCACGAAGTGATGTCAGTGAAGCCAATGCACAGTATCAAAATGCACAGGCCAATCGAATTTCAAGCCAAGTCCAATTAGTCTTGGCACAAGAACAATTGGCGCAATTAATTGGGCCATATCAAGAAAATCTTGCGGTGCTACGCGAAGACTTCCAGTTTCAAAAACCGATTCCAAGCGATATACAGTCTTGGCGTGATTTAGCACAAAGTCAGAATCTTGGGATTCTTCAAGCCAGAACCCAAAAGCAATATGCCGAAGATGCGAAACGTGTAGAGCAGGCTGCGTTGTATCCACAAGTGGAAGCTGTGGGTACCTATGGCTATACCAAACAAAGCCCTGATACCGTGATGTCCACCAATGGTGACTTTAATCAGGTCGGTATTGAGATGAACTGGAATGTATTTACAGGCTTTCGTACACAAAGAAGCATTCGTCAGGCAGGTGTGAATGTGCGTCAAAGTGATGCTCAGCTGGATGCGGCTATTTTAAAAGCCAATACAGATGTTAAACAGTCTTTTATGCAGGTTGAAACCGATCAATCCAAACTCAATGCCCGTAAAGCAGCGATGGAATCTTCTGAAATTGTTGCTAAAGCATCAAGAGCACAGTATCAAGAAGGGCTGAAAACCATGGTTGATGTACTGTTAGCACAGCGTAATGCATTTTCAGCCAAAACTGATTATTTGAATGCTAAATATGATTACTTAATTCATGTTTTACAGTTGCAAGCCTCGGTCGGACAACTTACAGAAAAAACTTTAGCTGAAATGAACGCATGGTTGGTTGATTACTCATAAGCAAATGGCTTGTCATCAAACTTTCATCTTTGCTGTGCTTAAATAACTGAGATCAAATTTCGTCCTCATGGATGTGGAGTAAGCTGCTGTGTGTCCAAATAATCCTGTGTTACATCATCATATTTCTTCGCAGTTCAATGAGGAACTTCAGGACGTCAATACTAAATTTATGAGTATGGGCGGTTTGGTGGAGCAGCAAGTCAGCAATGCCATTCATGCACTCTTAGATACCAATGCTACACTTGCCGTCGACGTACAGTTTCAAGACAACATGGTCAACCAATTAGAACGTGAAATTGATGAAGCTTTGACTTTGATTTTGGCGCGCCGTCATCCTGCTGCGATTGACCTGCGTATGGTGATTGCGATGTCTAAAGCCAATACAGATTTAGAACGAATTGGTGATGAAGCCGCGAAGATTGCCCGTATTGCACAGGCATTGTCAGAAGAGGGTGGCTCACCGCGCGGCTATATGGAAACGCGGCATATTGGTAATCAAGTACGGGTCATGATTCATGATGCTTTAGATGCTTTTGCACGCTTAGATGCAGATCAAGCGTTACGTGTATTACAGGCAGATGCCGATATAGATCGCGAGTATCAATCTGCAACGCGCACGTTGATGACTTATATGATGGAAGATTCTCGTCAGATCAGCCGTGTGATCAATGTACTTTGGGTGCTTCGTTCACTTGAGCGAGTCGGTGATCACGCTCGTAATATCTCAGAGCAAGTCATTTATATGGTCAAAGGTTTTGACGCCCGCCATACCAGTATTGAAGAAATAGAACAAAAAGTGCAGCGTTAATTTTTCAAAGCATTTTATTCAAGTCAACACAAGTGAGATTTATATTATATATGCAATGTTTAAAAATTTTTATATTGATATAAGCCTATTTTTAAAGTGAGAAACGTAAAAAAACGCTTTGTTTTTCTGATGCTACATCTATGTAGCACCAGAATAAAATCGGTATTTATGTCGAGGTCATGAGATGAAATTGGTTTAAGAGATATAGCACGTGAAGCATAGGCATCTAACTATGCGTTTCTTCCTCAGCATCATCCTCAAAGGTTTTGGCAATTTTTTCAATATTTAAACTTTTTGCCATCGCATCAAAAATTTCCTTATATGCGCCGTCTTGATGATACAAGTCGTCGTGTTCGCCATGCTCCGCAATCGCACCATCTTTCATCACGTAGGTATAATCAGCATCAATAATTTGAGACAGGCTATGTGAAATCATAATCACGGTGCGGCCTTGTTTGATCTGATCTAAACTTTGCTTAATTTGCTCAGTGGCAATTGCATCAAGACTTGCAGTCGGTTCATCTAAGAAAATAATCGGTGGATTTTTCAGGAACATACGTGCCAAAGCAATACGCTGTTGTTGACCACCGGAAAGCTGTAATGCATCTGAATCATACTGCTGTGGTAGCTGCAAAATTTGCTCATGAATCGAGGCTTTTTTCGCAGCATCAATGACATCATCCATAGACGCGTCGGTTTTACCATAACGAATGTTGTCAAAAATGGTGCCTTGGAAAATATGATTCTTCTGCAGCACTAAACCAATATGATCACGTAAATATTGCGTGTCATAGTCTTTGAGATCTATGCCATCTAGCTTAATTGAACCGCCTTGGGGTTCATAAAATTTGTCTAATAAGCTAATGAGGGTCGATTTACCGGCACCTGATAAACCAACTAAAGCCGTAATTTTATTTGGGCGGATTTCCATATTAATGTCTTTTAAGGCATGGAAACCATTTGGATAATAAAAGTCGACATTGCTCAGTTGGAACTTACCTTGTACAGGTGGTTTTTGCTCGCCACTCGCCTCAATCTCATCATCGGCTTCCAGAATTTGGAAAAAGCTTTCTGAGTAAATCATCGCATCATTGACCTCGTCATAAATACGATGCAATGAGCGAATTGGCGCAGACACGTTATTAAACAACAGCACGTGATACATGATCATGCCGATACTCATTTGACCATCAAGGACGAAATAAGCCGTCAGAATAATAATCAGCACGATACCGATTTGTTCAATAAAGGTTTTTAAACCGTCAAACAGGAAACTGGTCTGACGGGTTTTCATTTGGTTGTCCGTCAGCTCACGTTGTAAGCCGAGCTGCTTCTCTGACTCAATTGACTCACGGTTAAAGGACTTAATTACTGTAATGGAGTTGATAATACTTAAAATGCCTTGGCTCTTTTTCTCACGACCATCACGCAGGCTACGTCGCCATCCGCCAAGCTTTTGTGCCTGTTTATACGTTAGCCAGAAATAGATAGGTACAATTGCCGTTGCCACTAAACCGACATAAAAATTGGCATAGTACATCAGTGCCAATGCCACAATTGCACTGGTAAATAACGGCAAAATATCAATAAAGAAGATCTGTACTAAACGGGTTAGTGAACCAATTCCACGGTCAATACGGGTTTGCAATTTACCCGCTTGGTTATTGTCTTCATTAAAAAAAGCCAGACGATATTTGAGAAATTTCTCAATAATGCCCTGAGCTAAGTCTTGTGAAACAAAGATTCTTAACTTTTCACCGTAAAATTTCTGTCCAAACTGAACGATGGCATTGATGACTTCTTTACCGAGTAAGATGGCTGTAATCGTAATCAGAATATGCCAACCTTGATCGAGACCTTCACCTGCTGCGAGCAATTTATTAATGCTATCTACGGCATACTGTAAGGTAATGGCGTTGACCTGAGCAGTAAAAGAACTCACTAATGTCAGTAATAAGGTGGCAATGACCAATATTCGATAAGGTCGAACAAAAGGTCTAAGCTTCTGAAAAAGATGCCATAAATTCATAAGTAATTAATTTTTATTGTAAAAGTTAATCTGAGTCTATGCCTCAAATTGTGATTGCTCAAGTAGAAAAGATGTTTTGATTTGTGAATTACACATTGTGGAATGGGTTTGAGTCATGTCACTATGCAGGGAAACATCATGATGTATTGCTGATGACGTTTGATCTATTTCCGCCAGAGCCAAAAGCCAATTTACTGCCTTATGATGGGGTGGTGGAGGATTTAGGCTGCGTCATGAACTTGCAAGATAGCGAAAAATATTTCAATTATTTTTTAAGAAAACTCGCTTGGCAGCAGGATGAAGTCTTCTTGTTTGGTAAACACTACATCACAGATCGAAAAGTGGTGTGGTATGGCGATGAAAACTTTCAATATCGTTACTCTGGAAGTATCAAACAGGCTCATATCTGGCAACCTGCGCTTTATCGGTTAAAACAGCATATTGAAGCATTGGTCGGACAGAGCTTTAATTCATGTTTAGCCAATTTATATGAAAATGGCAGCCAAGGCTTAGGTTGGCACAGTGATGATGAACCGACTTTATACCAAGGGCAGAGCAGGGAAAGCGTGATTGCATCCTTAAGTTTAGGTACAACCCGTAAGATGAGCTTTAAACATAAAAGCAGCAACGAAAAAGTTGAACTACTTTTAATGAGTGGACAATTGATTGTGATGCGTGGCGTGACGCAGCAGCACTGGAAACATCAAATTCATAAATCCAGCAAAATTACCCAACCTCGAATTAACTTAACCTTTCGCCAGTTTTATTATCTTGAATAATTATTTCAGTACTTCGATAGGTTCTGGATTCAAGGCTGCAAACTTCTGTTCAATCAAACGTGCATTTTCTTGCAGAATTTCAATAAGTTTTGCCAAATTGACAAACTCAAAGCGATTTTTCGAAGCCAATAAAGTCAGTGCTAAGGGTGGTTCTTTACTTGAGAATTTAACCGGAACTGATACGCCCGCAATATTCGGATCTAACTCACCATTAGAAAAATAATATCCTTGTTTTTTTATTTTTTTGAGCTGAGTTAGAAATTCATCTTGGCTTTTGGCAAAATTAACTTCTGAAAGCTGTGTAGCATAACGCTCATAGTAATCGAGCTGACTTTGTTTTGGTAAATACGCCAGCATAATTTTAGCGGATGAGCCGACATAGACCGGACGAGGACAGCCACGACCATACGACAACAGTAATGTATTTTTAAACACTTCACTGTGTAGGTCGATACACGAGTCGTAATTTAAATGTGTGAGCAGACAAGAAAATTCAGTGCGATGCACAATTTCTTGCATAAAAGGAATGCTAATTTGCACCAAAGGGTCGGTGGTACGCGAAATAAAATCCAAAACTGCGATCTTTGAACCTAAAGTGTAATCACCCGATGTACCACTTAGACGTTGCAGTAGTTCATTAGAGACTAATTCTTTTAAATAGCGATAACTGGTTGGTTTTGAGAGGCCCAATTCTTCACTGATGGTATCGACATTGATGACCGGTCGCGATACAGAAAAAAGATCGAGAACCGTTAAAATTTTACCAAAACTGGAAAGCGCCATAACCAACAACCTGCGTGGTTTAATTGTGAAATCATAAATTCTAGAGTTACTTTATAACAAAAAAAGCAGCTAAATTTTGCGATTTCCCTGAATTTAATTTTATTTCGTCATCACTTTTTCGATAGCTTATATGTGATAAACAAGAATTAAAGGCTTATATAAGCTTAAAAAATCGGTTGATTTTGCTCAAATTCTCATATTTGGATATTTTAATTGACAAAAAAGATTAATTTTGAAAAAATTCACATGAAAAATATCTTATGGTGAATAATTAATCAATCTATTAATTATTGATCATTAATGTCCTTTCAGTTCCAAATCAGCACTGATTTGAACATCTTTATCTAAATTGTATGTAGATTTTTAGCCCGCAATATTTCTCGATATTGTGCGGTTTTTTGATCTCTAAATTTGCCTGATTGACCAAAATAGAGCCGATATATGTTGCTGATTAAACCTTTACTCGCATTCCGTCCCAATAAGATGGATTGGATTTTTGCGATAAAGACCTTTGTGGCAGGTATGTTGGCACTTTATGTCGCATTCATGTTGAATTTGACCTATCCGATCTGGGCTATCGGCACAGTCTTTGTGATTGCCAATCCCTACTCGGGCATGGCTGCTTCAAAAAGTGTGTTTCGGGTTTTGGGGACTTTATTGGGTGCAGTGGTCTCGGTGGCCGCAACTCCCGTTCTAATGAATTATCCATGGCTATTTAGTGCGTTTTTAGCTTTTTGGGTCGGGCTTTGTTTGTATATCTCTTTATTAGATCGCACACCGCGCAGTTATATCTTTATGTTGGCGGGCTATACCACCGTCATCATCAGTTTCAATATTGTCTATAACATTGAAACCTCGTCGCTCTTTGATATGGCGGTCGGACGGGTATTAGAAATTACTGTCGGGGTGTTATCCAGTGCCTTGATCATGACGACCATATTGCCAATGAATATTGGTCCTGCAGTGGCTATGCGGGTGTCAAAAACCTTGAAAGACACACGGGGTATCTTCGATAAAATTTTAATAGATAGTGAACAAAAAAATAATTACAGCCAATTGTTGAGCCATTTAGCCCGTGATATTGCAGATATTCATGTCATGGCAACGCATCTTAACTATGAAAAATCGACATTGCAGGGCATGACTAAGCCCTTGCAAGAGATGCTCAATCAAATCAGCCTATTGGTTGCTAACTTGGTGGCGATGTCAGAACGAATTAAACAGTTGGATCAAATTGATACTGCATATCGTGAACCTTTACGGCAGTTACATCAAAATATTGTCGACTTTCTATCTCCAGAAACAATGATTGACGAGAGTGAGCTCAATACTTTACCTACAACGTTTGAGCAGGATTTTCAACAGATCTTTGCTATAGCGCAGCCTTCACAACATGTTGCGTTATCCAGTCTAAAAATGGACTTGCGCCACTTTATCCAAAGTATTCGGGCGATTCGCTTAATTTGGCAACGTATTCAGCAAGGTGACAGCACTTTGCCTGCCAACGTGACGCCATTAGGTACAAGTTATCCTAATTTGCATCGTGATCATGGTGTGGCATTACGTGGCGGGATCTCGGCGTGTTTAGTGGTATTTCTGTCGAGCGGCTTATGGATTCTAAGTGGCTGGAAAGCAGGCTTTATGTTTGCCGAAATGGCTGCGATTGCTGCTTGTATTTTAAGTGCGATGGATAACCCTGTTCCAGCCTTAAAAATGTTTATTCGCGGGAATGTGTATGCTGCGATTATTGTTTTTATTTATGCCTACGGCATCTTTCCGAATGTTACTGCTTTTTGGCAACTCGCTGTGGTTTTGGCTCTGTTTATTATTTATTGTTTGCTGCTTTTCCCGCATCCACCTTTGACGGGTTTGGCACTACCGATGCTGATGGGTGTCATTATGGGGCTGAACTTTCAAAACCGTTATTCACTCGACCAAGTTTTTTTCTTTGATGCAACGATTGGTACGATTATGGGTCCAATCTTGGCAGCTTATATCATTCATTTGGTTCGGGCGATGTCCCCTGAGATCAGTGCAAAACGTATATTGGCACTGCATTACCAAGCGTTTGGTGAGGCCTTATATATTCCCTATGGTCTGGAATTTCGTATTCATTTGCGCGGAATGCTCGATCGTATTGGGATATTAAATACCAAAGTTGTTCAATCTGAACGGGTAAAAAAACAGATCGATCGTGCATTAATTGAAACCAGCGCGGTGGTGGATTTAACGCGACTGCAAGAATTATCACAACAATTAGCCGCTGATCATCCATTTAAATCTGCATTGATCGAGTTACAACAGCAACTTCAACACTATTTTGAAGCCAAGGCAGAGCAACAATCTACAGATTCCATTCAAGCAGTCATAGCGCAACATTTAGTACAACTTCAGCAAGAAATTCAGGTTGAAGATGCCAATGTGCTGCAACGTCTACATATTTCTTTAAACAATATTTCTAGCAGCTTGTTTCATTTTCAAGTTGCACAAACGAATGAAACGCGTGAGGCAACATCATGGGCGAAATAAATATCTACGGTATTTATGTGCCAATTCTCTTGATTCAAGCCATTTTGGCCTATGTGCTTTTAAACCTGCTGATGAAAGCCATGAACCGATGGGTTGAGCAAGATTGGATTGCTTTACCCGGTATTTTTTACCTGTGTGTGTATGTCGTGATTTTGGGCGGTGTGCATTGGTTATTTCTCTAAATCATCCAGCACATATTAAATAATTGAGGAATCTTACAATGACAGCTGTCAATTTAAAAAAATATCTCCGTCCAGTCCTGCTTGTGCTTGTTGCTATAGCGGCAATTCTGGTGATTCGACATATTTGGAACTATTACAATGCGGAGCCGTGGACACGTGATGGTCGTGTACGTGGTGATGTGATTCAGGTGTCTTCAGATGTGTCAGGCATTGTGACTGAAGTGCTTGTTCACGATAACCAAACGGTGAAAAAAGGGCAGGTCCTATTCAAAATTGATGTGGCACGTCAAGCACTGGATGTCGAAGAAGCAAAATCAGACTTAGCCAAAGCCAAAGCAGGTTTGGCACAGGCAGAAGCAGAATTGATGCAAAGTAAAGCAGATTTTGCCAAGTCACAAGCCAATTTAAAACTGGCAGATAAAACCGCGAATCGTTACGAAAGTTTGATGGATGGTGCGATTTCTAAACTGGAACAAGATCAGAAATTGGCAGAGCGTGATCAATCGAATGCCGAGCATGAACAAATGGCAGCTGCAATTGAAAAAGCCAAAGCCAATATTGTGCAGCAAAAAGCCCTGATCGAAGCTGCGCAAAGTCAGGTGAACTTAGCTAAACTCAATATGAACCGTTCAGAAGTTGTTGCCCCTGCGGATGGTACGTTGTCAAACTTTGAACTTCGAGCTGGTAATTATGTCAAAGTCGGACAAGCTGTTGCAGCACTACTTGATCGTAAACAGCTGTATGTTGTTGGATATTTTGAAGAAACCAAACTGAATAAAATTTATATTGGCGCACCAGCAACCATTCAATTGATGGGTGATTCACAAACATTTAAAGGGCATGTTCAAGGTGTGGCATTAGGGATCGAAGACCGTGAACGTACATCGACTTCTGGTCTGTTGGCAAATGTGAATCCAACCTTTAGTTGGGTACGTTTAGCACAGCGTGTTCCTGTTAAAATTGTTTTAGATGAAGTGCCCAAGAATGAATTGGCATTTGTGGCAGGGCGTACTGCAACTATTCACATTGAAGACAAATAATAAAATATAGATCTAAAAAAGGCATCTTTCGAGATGCCTTTTTCATGCAAGAGTTTAAGGATTTAATCCTTGTGGATTTCGATACCAACTTTCAATAAATAGCGCTGCTGCAATACTATCTGCAGAGAGCTTTTTACCACGGCCTTGAGCTTGGTAATGATCAAGTTCATCGCGTGCTTCACGCGTCGTTAATCGTTCATCGACCATCAGTGTTTCGATATTGGTTTGATGACGTAAACGACGGGCAAATTTACGTGCACGTGTGGAGAGTTCAGATTCAGTATCATCCATGTTTAAGGGTAAACCGACCAAAAACAGCGTAGGTTGATACTGTTTAACAATTTTTAAAAGATCATCCCAGTTGGGAATACCATCTTTCATCGGAAATAAAGCAAGGGGATTGGCACTTTCAATCAGGGATTGACCAACTGCCATTCCCATTTTTTGTGTACCAAAGTCAAACGCCATAATCATCTGTGGCGCGTTTACATCAGGCATGTCCAATCTCAGAAGATAACCAAGTACGGTCTACGCCAATTTTTTTATAGGCAGCATCCCAACGGTCGTCATAAGGTAAATTAAAAATCAAATCCATATCAGATTCGCAGATGAGCCAGTCGCCGCGCGCGATTTCTTCTTCAAGTTGATGTTTTCCCCAACTCGCATAACCAAGCGCAATTTGATAACGACCGACGCCTTCATTATGCGCGATCGCATCTAAAATGTCTTTAGAGGTAGTAATACAGACATTTTCACCGACAGCAATGGATGAATGCCATGTCGGTTGCCCTGTATGCAGGACAAAGCCTGCTTCCGGGCGTAAAGGACCACCTTGCAATACGGCATGCGGATTGACATTATCGGCTTCAATGTCTAAATCGTTGAGTAACTCACGAATTTGAATCCCTGAAGGCCGATTGATAATAATGCCTTGAGCTCCATCCGCATCATGACGTGCGAGATAAATGACAGTGTTTGCAAAAAAATCATCACTCATTTCTGGTGGAGCAATTAGACAGCGATGTGTCAAATATTGTTTGGGCACCTGAGCAATTCTCCTTAAATCAACTTCTTCGCATGAATATGTTTTAACGTCTTTTCATTAACTTAACTGAGCTTGCTCATTTCACCAACTATTTTTTGTGATGAATTTGATACTTTTTATGCATGCTGAAACTTAAGCTGTCGCAATTGGCGTGCATGTTGTAACGTCGTCTCATTAATTTCGACACCACCGGTCATGCGCGCGAGTTCCTGAATGCGTTGGTCTTCATCCAATTCAAAGATGGTACTGCTTGCAGGATCAGTCTGACGTTTTTTTACAAGTAAATGCTGATCAGATTGAGCTGCGACTTGGGCTTGATGGGTAATACACAAAATTTGTACATGCTGACCTAAGTCACCTAATAGACGACCGACAATTTCAGCTGTGCCTCCACTAATCCCGACATCAATTTCATCGAATACCAAGACTTCAGCTTCAGTCTTTTCAGCATTCATCACTTGCATGACCAATGCGATACGCGACAATTCACCCCCTGAGGCAACTTTTGCAAGTGGTTGAGCAGGCATGCCTTTATTGGCAGTAAATAGCAGCTGTATATTGCTTAAGCCTTCCATGCCAGGTTCATCTAAAGCTTCAAACTTGAACTCAAAATAGGCTTCAGGAAGCGCTAATTGCTTAACTTGTTCAGTGAGTTGTTTCGCTAAAGGCCCAGCAGCATCGCGACGAATTTGATCCAGATGCTGTGCAGCAGCCAAGAAGGCTTCATAAGACAAAGTCACTTGCTCAGCCAAGGTTTCAGGGTCTTCTAATTGATGCAGCTGTTTAAGTTCAGCTTGCCATGCATCAAATTCCTGTTTCAGCAGTTCGGGTTGCGTACGATATTTGCGTGCTAAACGATGGAAAACTTCTAAAGATGCATTCAGCTCTTCCATGCGTTCAGGATCGAAACTTTGACGATCCATAAAGTGGCGTAAATTTGAAGTAGCATCTTCAATTTCACTTTGTGCATTAAGTAATGAGGTATGAATTTCAGCAAGAAGTTCACTTCTGCCTGCATGACTTTCAATGCGGCGAATGATCGAGCCTAATTCCTGATTAATATTTTGTTCAGCTTCATCCAAGCCATTTAAGCTGTAGACGCAGTCTTGCATGATGGTCTCATGATGAGACAGTCGGTCAAATTCTTGCTCAATTTCTTGATAATCAATTTGTATGATTTCAGCCAATTCTTCGAGTTGTAATTCAAGGGTTTCAATGCGCTGCTTACGTGTCGCCTGTGCATCGAGAGCCGCTTGGTGCTGACGAATATTCTTTTGCCAAGTACTGTAAGTATTACGCACTTCTTGAGCAGGTGCATAAAAGTTACTGTAACGATCGATCCAGCGGCGTGGATAGGGCGGCTCGAGCAATTGTTGTTGGCTGTGCTGGCTATAAAGCTGAACCAGTAAGCGTCCGATTTCTTTCAGTTCAGATAAACTGCTCGGACGTCCATTAATCCATGCTTTACTTCGACCGGTTGCAAAAATAACACGACGCAAATGAATTTCGCCTGACTCATCATCTAATTCATGTTCTTTAAGCCATTGTGATTCAGGACTATTGTCCTGATAACTAAAACTGGCTGTCACATCTGCTTTTTCTGAACCATAACGCACATAGTTGGTATCGGTACGTTCACCTAAACAAGCAGATAATGCATCAAGTAAAAGCGATTTACCTGCACCTGTTTCACCCGTCAGTACGTTAAAACCTTGATCAATATCAATGGCAAGGTGATCGGCTAAAGCAAAATTAATCAGAGTTAAATGTGTCAGCATAAACGCATCCGAGCTGCGAAAAGTTTCAATTAAATATAGTGATCTTCAACGCGTGTCACAACGTTATTATCATTATAAATCAGGTGAATTGCATTCATTCTATATTAATTTGACTCAAGGGATACATCATTCTTTCTCTCAATATTTGCTGAGAACCTGAAAGCGAGCATACAAATTTAATGAAAGTTGCAAAGGCGTATACGGATTATTTTATAAAATAAATGGCGAAGATTTTAGGCCTTAAATGAGTCGGTTTAGTTAAGCTTTACAAAAGATAAAAATCCTATGTAAAGAACATGTTGTCAGCTACAAAATATTTCTTGAAGTGCTTAAACTTTGATTGATTAGTTCAAAGTGCACATTTAAACTACAGGCATTCAATTATTACAAAATGCTTTATTTGGAGAACGCACATGTCAGCTCAGTTTGATCATGTATCTGTAGTAAAAAAATCGAATGTATACTTTGGTGGCTTGTGCATTAGTCATATCGTGCAATTTGAAGATGGCACTAAAAAAACTTTAGGTGTGATTTTACCCACAGAAACAGCACTGACATTTAAAACCAGCGTTCCTGAGCGTATGGAAATCATTTCTGGCGAATGCCGCGTGGTGATTGGTGATAGCGAAGAAAGCGAATTATTCCGTGCAGGTCAATCTTTCTATGTGGCTGGTGAAAGTTATTTCAAAATTGAAACAGATGAAGTCCTTGATTATGTGTGCCATTTTGAAGGCTAATTGAATGCATTAACGAGATAGCAAAAAACCGAACAGCAATCTTGGTCTGAATCGGTTAAACTAATCTTTGTACAGAAATCCTGTGAACTTTGTTTTGCAGGATTTTTCTTTTGGAATGAAATAGCAATTAGAGGTCGTTCATGGCTAAACCTGAATATTTTTATGGCGTACATTCAGTCGAGTCATTGTTGGAGCTTGAGCCTGAACGTGTCTTGACATTATTCACTCTCAAAGGTCGCGATGATCAACGTTTAAAACGTGTTTTAGAGTTGGCTGAACCTTTCGGTATTAGCGTACAACAAGCCAGTCGCGACAAATTAGAAAAACTAGCAGGGCAGCCGTTCCATCAAGGCGTTGTAGCTGCAGTTCGACCACACCCTGTCTTAAATGAAAAAGATCTTGAAGCAGTTTTACAAGCAAATTCAAACACTTTGTTGCTTGCACTAGATCATATTACCGATCCTCATAACCTGGGCGCATGTATTCGTACAGCAGCTGCGATGGGGGTTGAAGCGGTAATCTGTCCACGTGATCGTTCAGCAACCTTAACGCCAACCGCGCGTAAAGTGGCTGCAGGTGGTGCTGAAAAAGTGAAGTTTATTCAAGTAACCAACTTGGCGCGTACTTTGGGTCAGATCAAAGAAGACTTTAATGTGCGTATTGTTGGCACCATGCTGGATGAACAGGCATTACCGATTCAAAAATTTGATTTCACAGGTACAGGTGTGTGCATTGTGATGGGTGCTGAAGATACAGGTCTACGTCCAATCACACAAAGCCAATGTGATCAAACGGTTTATATTCCAATGTCAGGTAATTTACAAAGTTTAAATGTGAGTGTGGCAACGGGTATGGCACTTTACGAAGCTTGCCGTCAACGTATCGCTTAAACCATTCATTTTTAAATTACAAAGAAGATTGCTATGTCACCCCGTATACAAGGTTATGCCTTTGTTTTAATTACCATGTGTATTTGGGGTGGTTTTACCTTAACTGCACGTCTAAATGCACTATGGAATATTAGTGCATGGGATATTGTTGCACTGCGCTTTAGTTTGGCATTTCTGATTTTGATGCCAATTCTGCTCTATCGAAAAGAAGCTTCTTTTTTACTGCGAAAAGAGGCTTTTATTCTCGCCATGATTGGTGGGGTGATTTATTGTCTATTTGCTTATAGTGCTTTTCATTACGCACCCACTGCTCACGCTGCTATTTTTTTAAATGGCTGTATTCCTTTATGTACAGCGATAGTTGCGTATTTTTTATTAAATCAAGCTTTTGATAAACATACGTGGGCAAGTCTGGTCATTATGATCATTGCGATTTGTTTAATGAGCATCCTGATGTACCGAGAAACGGGCATTCCTTTTGGAATGGGGGATGTGCTGTTTTTTATTAGTGCGATTCTGTGGGGTATGTTCACTGTTCTACTACGTAAATATCAGCTATCGGCTTGGCAGGCGATGTCGGGTGTTGCGATCTGGTCTGCTGTGGTTTATGTACCGATTTATCTCTTGTTTTTACCGAAACATTTAACCGATCCAACTCCGATTCATTTAATCAGCCAGACGCTATTCCACGGTATTTTTGTAGTGATTATTGCAACCTTGACTTATGCAGAAGCGATTAAACGTTTAGGCGCTTTTAAGGCAGGCAGTATTACCAATTTAGCTCCTTTTATTGCAGCACTTTTGGCTGTGCCATTGTTGGGTGAATCACTCAGTATTGCCATGATTTGTGGTTTAGTGGGTATGGCGATTGGTGCATTACAACCTTGGCGCTGGGTATTGCATAGAGATAGCTTGGAAGCTCGACTTGCAGAACAAAAAAAGCAGTCAAAATAAGACTGCTTTTTTATATTTTTACTTTGCCCGAAGTAGATATTGTTGATGGAGTTTTTCGAGCTGTTGATACAGATGATCTAAATGCCCATCATTTAATACGATATCATCGGCAAGTTGCTGTTTTTGTTCACGCGGCATTTGTGCTGCGATGATCTTTTTAATCTGCTCGATATTTTGTCCATCTCGTTGTACGGCACGTTGAATTTGTAATTCAACAGAGGCATCAATTAGCAAAGTATGCTGAGTGAGTTCATGTTGATTTGTTTCAAATAAAAGCGGAGAAACCAAAATCACATAGGGACTTTCAGCTGCTTGCAGTTGCTCAATAATCGAAAGCCGAATTGCAGGATGAGTAATGGCCTCAAGTTGCTCTCGTGCTGTATTGGATTGAAAAACGATGTCACGTAAAGCACGTCGGTTTAAATGGCCATCTTCCAGTAGAATCTCATCTCCAAAGACACGTTGAATTTCAAACAATGCGGGTTGACCTGGTTCAACAACTTCACGTGCGACCACATCCGCATCCACCACAACAATACCTTGTTGTTCAAACCAGTGGCTCGCAGCAGACTTGCCACTGCCAATCCCACCTGTTAGTCCCAGTATGAATTTCAACTTATTGTCCTAAATAGATTTGCATGATTTTTTCGCCCCACAGGAAGGCAATCCAGCCTGCGATTGCGATATAAGGACCGAAAGCAAAGGGCTGATTTTCTTTACGGATTTTTAGCAGAATAATTCCGATGATTGCACCCACGAGAGAGGATAGTAAAACGATCAAAGGCAGTAAAAGTGGACCCATCCAAGCGCCCAATGCTGCAAGGAGTTTAAAGTCACCATAGCCCATGCCTTCTTTACCAGTCACAATCTTAAACAAGTAGTACACAACCCATAGGCATAAGAAACCAATGATATAACCCCAAATGGCCATAGTCGGTGTGGTGTAAAGGCTATAGCTATTGATCGCGAGACCTAATGCAGCTAAGGGGAGAGTATAACGATCGGGAAGTAACTGGGTGTCAAAGTCGATAAAGGTTAAAGTGATCAGTACATAAGTTAATACCAAGCCAAATAGCATATGGATTGTGGGTCCAAAAACTGAAACAACGACCAATGCACATACCGCAGTCAATAACTCAATAAATGGATAGCGAATGCTGATCGGATTTTGGCAGTTGCCACATTTTCCTCTTAATATCAGCCAACTGATCACAGGAATATTTTGATACCAGCGAATTGGGTTGTGACATTGAGGGCAGGTGGATGCTGGTTTGCTGAGCGTGATTTTTGACTCATCAATAATCGGTTGTTCAGGATGTAAAAAGAGTTGGCAGTCTGTCCGCCACTCTTGTTCCATCATTTTTGGGGTACGGTAGATCACAACATTGAGAAAACTACCGATGCATAAGCTAAAAAGCCCAATTACGCTATACAGCGCAATTGGGTTTTGAACACAGTACTGAATTAAATCGTGCATTAAACCACAGAACCCATTTGGAAGATTGGTAGATACATTGCAACGACGAGACCACCGACGAGGACGCCTAAAATTGCCATAATCAGAGGTTCCATCATGGCAGTTAAGCCGTCAACGGCGTTGTCAACTTCATTTTCATAATGGGTTGCGACTTTATCGAGCATCGCATCTAGCGCACCTGACTCTTCACCAATAGCGACCATTTGTACCGCCATTGATGGGAATTTGTTGGTGACCCGCATAGCAAATTGCAGCTGTTGACCTGTGGCGACATCTTCACGGATTTTCATTACAGCATCTTCATAGACACAGTTGTTGGTTGCACCCGCTGTCGATTCAAGGGCATCAATTAAGGGAACACCCGCAGCAAACGTTGTTGCAAGTGTTCTGCTATAGCGAGCAATAATCGCTTTATAAACTAAATCACCAAAAATAGGCGCTTTAAGTGCAGCTTTATCCAGGAAATCACGGAATTTTTTACTACGCTTTTTAGCTTCCAAGAAAGCTGTAATAATTACTGCAATAAAAATAATCAAGAGGAACCAATACTTTTGTGTCCATTCAGACATTGCAACGACCATTTTTGTGAAGGCGGGCAAGTCAGCGCCAAAAGACGAAAAAAGATCTTGGAATACAGGAACAACTTTGACCATCAAAATAATTGTTACGATGACAGCGACGACAATAACAGTCGCTGGATATTTCATGGCTTTTTTAATTTTTTGCTTTAATAGCTCGCTTTTTTCTTTATAAATTGCAACACGATCAAGCATGGTCTCAAGCGCACCTGATTGTTCACCAGATTCAACCAAAGAGCAGAACAATTTATCAAAATATTGGGGGTATTTACGCAGAGCCCCAGCGAAGGTATTACCGCCTTCGACTTCGCCTTTAATCCCTAATACCACTTCGCGCATTGCAGGATTTTCGAGACCTTCAGCGACAATTTCAAACCCTTGTACGAGTGGTACACCTGCTTTCATCATCGTGGCAAGCTGACGGGTAAAGATTGTGATATCAAGCGTCGTAACTTTCTTTTTCATTAAGCCTTCAAGAATATTCTTTTTCTTTTCTCGAATGCTCTTGATGCTGATGCCTTGTTTACGCAGCGTCACTTTAGCGAGTGCCATATTACGAGCGGGTAATTCCCCCTTGATTTTTACACCTTTACGGTCAATCCCTTCATAACTGAAGGTTGGCATCATCTGACCTTTTTTCGCTGTTGCCATGAGTTTATCCTTATTTTAGAGCTAAGCGCACGATCATTCGCTGGTTACACGATTGACTTCCTGTAGAGAAGTCACCCCCTGCATAACCTTCAATAAACCTGATCGGCGTAAATTATTAAAACCTGCACGTGCGGAAGCTTCGGCAATTTGTAATGCATTGCCATCTTCCATAATAATTCTTGAAATTTCTGGAGTTACTTTCATGACTTCATAAATACCTACTCGGCCTTTATAGCCTTCACGGCATTCACTACAGCCATTTGGCTCATAAATTTGAAAATCGGGTTGTTGTAAATCTTCTTCAGTGAAGCCCATTTCCAGCAAACTTTGATGTGGAATATCAGCGGGCTTTTTACATTGTGAGCAAAGACGACGGGCAAGACGCTGTGCAATCACCAAGTTCACCGAAGTTGCAATATTAAAAGAGGGCACACCCATATTGCGTAAACGGGTCAAAGTTTCAGGTGCACTGTTGGTATGCAGTGTTGACATCACCATATGACCGGTTTGAGCGGCTTTCACTGCAATTTCAGCAGTCTCTAAATCACGAATCTCACCGACCATGACGATATCAGGGTCCTGACGCAAGAAAGATTTCAATGCAGCAGAGAAAGTCAGGCCGACTTTATTGTTTACGTTGACCTGATTAATCCCTTGTAGGTTAATTTCGACTGGGTCTTCCGCCGTTGAAATATTGGTATCTTCACGGTTTAAAATGTTAAGACCCGTATATAAAGATACGGTCTTACCTGAACCTGTTGGACCTGTAATTAATAGCATGCCTTGAGGTTTTTCAAGCGCCTGCATGAAGAGTTCTTTCTGATCAGGCTCATAACCAAGAGCATCAATCCCAAGCATTGCACTCGATGGGTCGAGAATACGCAATACTAGTTTTTCACCAAATAGTGTTGGCAATGAGTTGACACGGAAATCGATGGCTTTGTTTTTCGACAGTTTAAGTTTAATACGACCATCTTGAGGAACACGTTTTTCAGAAATGTCCATTTGTGACATGACTTTTAAACGTGAAGATAGGCGAGTCGCTAACTGTAGTGGCGGTGTCGCGATTTGACGCAGTACACCATCGACACGGTAACGCACACGGTAAATTTTTTCATAAGGTTCAAAGTGTAAATCCGATGCACCCATACGAATAGCATCAATCAGCAATTTATTGATGTATTTAACAATCGGTGCTTCATCACCTTTGTTGTCATCTTCCTGATCTTTATTGGCTTCAGGGTTTTCGACATCAATATCTAGATCAAAATCATCATCGAAATCAAAGGTGCTTTCTTCGGTAAAGTTTTGCTCAATCAGTTTTTCAAGTTTATTGTGCTCAACAATGACGGTTTCAATATTGAGTTTTGTCGCAAAACGTATTGCATCCATCGCCTCTAAATTGGTTGGATTGCTGGTTGCGATATACAAAATACTGGAATTTTTAAAAATCGGTAAAATACGATGTTTAGTAATTAATTTTTCATCGATTTCTTCTTTTAAAACTTGACCTGGATCATATGCCCCAATATCAAATAGTGGCTCACCAAATTCAGTTGAAATATTTTCAGCAATAACAGTCGGGGAGAGCTTATGAAAGTCAATCAAATACGGCACGATATCAATTTTATCGCGCTTAGAATTGATTAATGCTTCTTGCATATGTTCTGCAGATAAAAGACCTTCATCGACAATACGACGAATAAAGCCTGTAAATCTTGGAGTCCCCTGAATTGCTGCCATACTTCAATATGCCTTGAATCAAATTTGTTTTTTAATTGGTTTAATTAAAATTATACGGTTGTTGTATAAAATTACCATACTTAGATGTGTCACTAACTTCCTAATATTCAAGAAAAGCTTGAACCAATAGGAAGAATCCCCTTTTTTATTTTTAAGTGATAACAAAAAATGAGCAGTTTGAACAGTGTTTTGCATAGAAATGCGATAAGAAAACTATTCTGCTCTTCTTACAATTACGTGTAGAATGTGCCCAATTTGAGATTAGTCAGTTTAATAGGTTTTATATGTCGGCTTCGACGATTACCCCTTGGGTTGTGGGCAACTGGAAAATGAATCCAGTCAAAGCAGATGCATTGAAGTTAATTCAGGATTTTAATAGTTTACTGAATAATGCACCCATTGCAGAAGAAAAATGTATCTTAGGTATCGCACCGATTTCTATTGCTTTAACAACAATCCAATCAGAATTAAGTACAGCCAACCGTAAAGTACATACCGTAGCACAAGATGTCTCTCGTATTTCAGGTACAGGTGCATATACGGGTGAACAGAGTGCTGAACTTTTGACAGATCATGGCATTCAATATGTGCTCATCGGGCACTCAGAGCGCCGCGAAATCTTTGCTGAAAACAAAGATATTTTAAATGCTAAAATTCAAAATGCTCTAAATGCGGGTTTAACTGTGATTTATTGTGTGGGTGAAAGCCTAGAACAACGTGAAGCAGGGCAGGCTGAGGCTGTGGTGTTGCAACAAATTTGTGATATCGCAGCTGTGGTTCAAGCAGAGCAATGGCGCAACATTGTGATTGCGTATGAGCCGATCTGGGCCATTGGTACAGGTAAGACTGCTTCACCTCAAGATGCTCAAGCCATGCATGCTCAAATTCGTCAGGGCTTAAACCAAATTACTGGCTATGGTTCGACTATGGCGATCTTATATGGTGGTAGTGTTAAACCTGAAAATGCAGTAGAGTTAGCAGCCTGCCCTGATATCAACGGGGCATTGGTGGGTGGTGCATCGCTCAATGCTGAGTCGTTCCATCAAATTGCTCAAGCATTTGCAAATACACAATAATTAGGAGTTCAGCATGCAAACTTTTGTGCTGGTAGTACATATTATCTTAGCGATTTTGATGATTGTCTTGATTTTGGTTCAGCATGGTAAAGGTGCGGATGCGGGTGCGTCTTTCGGTGGCGGCGGTGCTGCGACTGTATTTGGTGCTTCAGGTTCAGGTAACTTCCTAACGCGTTTAACTGCTGTTTTTACAGCGTTGTTTTTTGTAACAAGTTTGACATTAGCTATTTTTGCAAAAAAACAAACCACAGATGCTTATAGCTTGAAATCGATCTCATCGACAACTTCAGCACCCTTGGAATCGAATGAAACTTCGCCAACTGCGCCAAAATCTGCTGAATAATTTTGTTTAATGGCTTTCTTTTTGCACGTGATGCGACTAGAATGCCAAACAGCTGCGGTGGTGGTGGAATTGGTAGACACGCTACCTTGAGGTGGTAGTGCTTTCGGGCGTGGGGGTTCAAGTCCCCCCTTCCGCACCAACTTATGAATCCAGAATATAAGTTGGTGTATGCAGCTAAAAAAACTTCTGTTGTTGCGGGATGGAGCAGTCTGGTAGCTCGTCGGGCTCATAACCCGAAGGTCGTTGGTTCAAATCCAGCTCCCGCTACCAATCAATCCTTTTAAAAGACGCAAACTTTAAAGAGGCAGCTTAAACTGGTTTTAAGTTGAGAAGAGTTATTTGCATGTTGTTGCGGGATGGAGCAGTCTGGTAGCTCGTCGGGCTCATAACCCGAAGGTCGTTGGTTCAAATCCAGCTCCCGCTACCAATCTTTTAAAGATGCAAACTTTAAAAGCAGTTTAATTTTAAACTGAAAGTTATTTGTACGCTGATGCGGGATGGAGCAGTCTGGTAGCTCGTCGGGCTCATAACCCGAAGGTCGTTGGTTCAAATCCAGCTCCCGCTACCACTTTTCAGTGACTTATAACAAATATGTACAAGCTTGTGGTTTTGATTGAAAAGTTTCCACTTTCTGTATATAATTTTTGCACGTTGATGCGGGATGGAGCAGTCTGGTAGCTCGTCGGGCTCATAACCCGAAGGTCGTTGGTTCAAATCCAGCTCCCGCTACCAAGTTTCTAAAAAGAGGCTCACAACTATGGTGGGCCTTTTTGCACAGTGGGATTTGAAAAAATCCAGAATTGTGCAGTAATTGGGGCGATTATCGCCCTTTTTTATTGGCTATCGTGTAGTGTCGACAGTATTTGGTCACGTCTCCATGTTTCACTACTACTATAGTTTTGATTGTTTTGTAGTGGTCAAATAGATCATAAATCGCACCAGATGACGAGAGTAAATGAAGCTATCTAATAAAACTCAAGCACTTCAAGATTTAATTGCACCCGCAGTTGAAGCTTGTAATGTAGATTTATGGGGAATTGAATTTCTTCCTCAAGGTAAACGTTCTTTATTACGTATCTATATCGACAAAGCAGATGATGCAGCTCAAGAGCCTGTAATCAATGAAGATGGCGAAGTCGAACAAGGTCGTGGTATTGGCGTGCAAGACTGTGTTCGTGTAACGCAGCAAGTCGGCGCTATGCTTGATGTCCATGATCCAATTTCAGGTGAGTACTCACTCGAAGTGTCTTCACCAGGTTGGGATCGTCCTTTCTTCCAGCTGAGCCAGTTGCCTGCATACATTGGTCAAACGATTGCTTTACGTTTGATTAGCGCAGTAGATAACCGTCGCAAATTCCAAGCTAAATTGGTCAGCGTTGATCTTGAAAATGAAATGATTCAAGTGGAAGTGGAAAAGCAACAAATTCTAGATATCGACAGTCACAACATCGATAAAGCAAATTTGATTTACCAAGATTAATTCTATTAATAAGAATCTGAACGAATAGGTGACTTATGGCACGTGAAATTCTTACCGTAGTTGAAACGGTCAGTAACGAAAAAGGTGTACCTCGTGAAGCGATCTTCGAAGCACTAGAACAAGCTTTAGTTGCAGCGACTAAGAAAAAATTCTACGAAGGCACACATTCAGAAGAAGCACGTTTACGTGTGGAAATTGATCGTAAGACAGGTGATTACCGTACTTTCCGTCAATGGGAAGTGGTTGCGGATGAAGATCATGAAATGCCTGCTTGCCAAGACGCGATTTCAGACGTTGATCCAGCACAATGGTCAATTGGTGATATTCGTGAACTTGAAGTAGAGTCGATTGACTTCGGTCGTATTGCTGCGCAAATTGCGAAGCAAGTGATTGTACAAAAAATTCGTGAAGCTGAACGTGCTTTAGTTGCTGATGCATACGAATCTAAAGTCGGTGAACTCATCTACGGTGAAGTGAAAAAACAAACCAAAGATGGCTTTATCATTGACTTAGGTGAAAATGCAGAAGCTTACCTTGCACGTGAAGAAATGATTGCAAAAGAAATTTTGCGTCCTAAACAACGTGTAACAGCGATTTTGTTCAACGTGAACCGTGAAGGTCGCGGTGCACAGCTTCAATTATCTCGTTCTAAACCTGAAATGCTGATTGCATTGATGAAGAAAGAGATTCCTGAAATCGCTGAAGAAATCATTGAAATTAAAGCTGCAGCTCGTCAACCGGGTGTGCGTGCTAAAATTGCAGTGAAAACAAACGACCATCGGATTGACCCTGTTGGTGCTTGTATTGGTATGCGTGGTACACGTATCCAAGCAGTTCAACAAGAACTCAATGGTGAGCGTATCGATGTTGTAGTATGGTCTGATGATCCTGCTCAATACATCGCAAGCGCATTAGAACCAGCTGATGTATCAAGTATTGTGATTGATGAAGATGCACACACTGCCGACATCATCTTCGCAACAAGTGATCAGTTGGCACGTGCGATTGGTTCGCAAGGTCAAAACGTTCGTTTGGCATCAGAATTGACTGGCTATAAGCTAGACATGATGTTGGAAGAAGAATATTACGCACGTCAACAAAGCGAAGCTCAAAAATATCTAGACATGTTCGTCACTCGTTTAGATATTGCTGAAGACTTGGCTATGGCGCTCGTAGAAATGGGCTTCACGTCGCTTGAAGAAATCGCATACGTACCTGCTGAAACGTTCGAAGAAATCGAACTTGAAGCTGAACTAGTTGAACTATTGCAAAGCCGTGCAAAAGAAGTTGCACTTGCTGATGCTTTAAAACAGCAAGAAAACGTACAAGCGCCAAGTGAAGAACTTGTAGCAATGGAAGGCATGACAACAGAGATCGCGCAAGCATTAGCTGCTCGTGGTGTAGTAACCGTAGATGACTTAGCAGACCAAGCAACTGACGATATTGAAGATATCGAAGGTTTAGGTGCTGAGAAAGCAGGTCAACTCATTATGAAAGCGCGCGAATCATGGTTTAACTAGGAGGTAGTATATGACGGACAAGTTGATTAAAGAGTTAGCCCTCAGCGTGGGACGTCCAGTTGAGAAGCTCCTAGAGCAGGTTCGTGAGGCAGGTTTACCACAGCGTAAAGCTGACGATATTATTACCCCCGAACAACAAGATCGCTTGATGAGCCATGTGAAAAAATCACAAGGTTCAGATGGCCATGCAGGACAAATCACGTTGAAACGTAAAACGACTAGTACTGCTAAAGTAGCGAGTACTTCAGGTAAGGCTAAAACGATTAATGTAGAAGTTCGTAAGAAGCATACATTTACAAAGCCTGATCCAGAACAAATCAAAGCAGAAGCATTAGCGAAGGCTCAAGCTGAACAGCAAGCCAAAGCTGCATCTGCTCAAAAATCAGAGCAAAAACCTGCTGAAGCACCTAAACAAGGTGTGAGCAATGCAAGCAAAGCTTTAGAAGCAATGCGTGCAGCGCAAAAACAGGAAACAGCGAAACAAGAAACACCTAAAGCAGCCGTTGTTGTAAAACGTAAATCAACCAATAAACCGATTGTGAAAGCAGCGGTTAAACAAGTTGAAACTCCTGAACAACGTAAAGCACGTGAAGCAGAAGCAGCAAAACTTAAAGCGGTTGAAGAAGCAGCGCGTCGCAAGGCAGCTGAAGAAGCTCAACAACGTACGCTTGAGCAAATGCGTCAGATGGCATCTAAATATTCATCTGAAGATGCAACTGCAACGATTCGTGTGATTGATGATTCTCCACTTGCTGCCGGCCTTGTTGGTCAAGCATACGAAGATTCTTTCGCGAAAGAAGACCGTGAAATTAAGCGTGGTACAAACACCAACAATACACGTACTTCTAAGAAAGGTGGTCGTCGTGGTGAAGAGCAATCATTCCGTGATAACTCACACCGTCGTGGTTTGAAAACAAGCCAATCGAACAAACACGGTTTCGAAAAACCTGTTAAAAAACAAGTTTACGATGTAGAAATCGGTGAAACGATTATTGTGGCTGACTTAGCTGCAAAAATGGCGATCAAAGTACGTGAAGTAATTAAATCACTCATGAAAATGGGTGAATTGGTTACGCAAAACCAAGCGATTGATCAAGAAATTGCTGCATTAATCGTTGAAGAGATGGGTCATAACCCAGTGCTTGTTTCTGAAACTGCTGTCGAAGATAACCTTCTTGAGCAAGCAGAAGAAGCACGTGGTGCACAAACAACACGTGCGCCAGTTGTGACGATTATGGGTCACGTTGACCATGGTAAAACATCGCTTCTTGACCGTATTCGTCGTGCTAAAGTGGCTCAAGGCGAAGCGGGCGGTATCACACAGCATATCGGTGCTTACCACGTTAAAACTGACAAAGGTATTATCACTTTCCTCGATACTCCGGGACACGCAGCGTTTACTGCAATGCGTTCACGTGGTGCGAAAGCGACAGATATCGTAGTTCTTGTTGTAGCGGCAGATGATGGTGTAATGCCACAAACTGCAGAAGCAATCGATCACGCTCGTGCAGCGGGTACGCCAATTATTGTTGCGATCAACAAAATGGATAAAGACTCTGCTGATCCAGATCGCGTATTGAACGAATTAACCACTAAAGAAATCGTACCTGAAGAATGGGGTGGTGACGTTCCTGTAGCGAAAGTATCTGCACACACAGGTGCGGGTATTGATGAACTTCTTGATTTGATTTCGATTCAAGCCGAACTTCTTGAGCTTAAAGCATCTGAAGAAGGTGCAGCACAAGGTGTTGTGATTGAAGCACGTGTTGATAACAGCCGTGGTGCAGTGACATCAATCCTTGTACAAAACGGTACATTGAAAGTAGGTGATCTTGTTCTTGCAGGTTCTTCTTACGGTCGTGTCCGTGCGATGACTGATGAAAATGGTCAACGTATTAAATCTGCAGGTCCTTCGATTCCAGTAGAAATCTTGGGTCTTCCAGAAGCGCCAATGGCGGGTGATGAAGTTCTTGTTGTGAATGACGAGAAAAAAGCACGTGAAGTTGCTGATGCGCGTATGGATCGTGAACGTCAAAAACGTCTTGAGCGTCAATCCGCAATGCGTCTTGAAAACATCATGGCGTCTATGGGCAAAAAAGATGTGCCTATTGTCAATGTGGTATTAAAAACAGACGTACGTGGTACATTAGAAGCACTACATGTTGCACTTGCTGACTTGGCAACTGATGAAGTGAAAGTACGTATTATTGGTTCTGGTGTGGGTGCAATCACTGAATCAGACGTAACACTTGCTGAATCTTCAGAAGCAGTTCTTCTTGGCTTCAACGTTCGTGCCGACAACGCAGCACGTCAAAAAGCAGATGCTGACAGTATCGACATTCGTTACTACTCAGTGATCTACCAATTGATCGATGACGTGAAAGCAGCGATGAGCGGTAAGCTTGCGCCTGAACATCGCGAAACAATTCTTGGTGTGGCTCAAGTACGTGAAGTATTCCACTCAAGTAAATTTGGTGCTGCAGCGGGTTGTATGGTACTTGAGGGTACATTACACCGTAACAAACCAATTCGTGTCCTTCGTGATGATGTCGTAATCTTCCAAGGTGAACTTGAGTCACTTCGTCGTTATAAAGACGCAGTTGAAGAAGTTCGCGCAGGTATGGAATGTGGTCTTGCGGTTAAAGGCTACAAAGACATCAAACCTCTCGATAAGATCGAAGTGTACGATGTTCAACTCATTAAACGGAGTCTTTAATGGCGGGTAGTCAACGTCTGAAGCGTATGGCTGATACAGTTCAGAGAGAACTCTCTGAACTCATTCGTCAAGAGCTTAAAGATCCACGCTTAGGTGGTCTTGTGACCATCTCTGCTGTGAAGGTCAGCCCAGACTTAGGTTATGCTGAAGTTTATGTGACTGTAATGGGTCGTGAACTTGGTGATGAACAAAGTGAAGCGGCAAATAAAGAAACTTTAGATGTTTTAAATAAGGCCTCTGGTTTCTTGCGTCACGAACTTGGTCGTCGTATCAAGACGCGTATTACGCCACGTTTACGTTTCCATTACGACAAAACCAATGCATACGGTAACTACATGTTTGGTTTGATTGCTGAAGCTGTGAAGGATTTACCTCCAGCAGAAGACAAAAAAGATGAAGAATAAGTTTTAACTTATTCATAAAAAAAGCCACCTTAGGGTGGCTTTTTTATGGCAGGATAATTTTATTTTAAATCATCATCACAATTTTTCTTTTCATAGAATGCTTGTCGCGGTGATTTCTGCCAAGGTAGTGGTCGCTCTAAAGTTTCAGGTGCATCACCACTCATTGAACGTAAACGTAAGTGTAGTGCAGCTTGTGCCATCAGATTTGCTGATACAGGTGCTGTAATAAAGGCAAACAGCGTAATCAAAATTTCAGCAAAGCCAAAATGACCTTGTATACCTGAGAAGATCATCGCTGCAAGTAAGAAACTACCTAGTCCTAATGTGCTGGATTTGGTTGGTGCATGCAATCGCATGAACAGATCAGGCAAGCGAACCATGCCAATCCCACCGACCAACATAAAGAATGAGCCAATCACCAAAAAGATCGAAACGAGGATTTCCAAGAACAAAGACATGTTAAATCCTCTTAATCAATCACATGACCGCTAGTGAAATAGCGGGCAAGAGCAGCAGTGGAAACAAAACCGAGCATGGCAATGAGTAAAGCACCTTCAAATAAGTAGGTACTGGTCCAATAGATACCTAGAATAACCATCAGGCAAATTCCATTTAGGAACAAAGTATCTAAAGCCAGCAAGCGGTCTACAATTGAAGGTCCCATCACCAAACGAATCAGGCAGAGCAGCATTGAAATGGTTACTGCCCCTAAAGCGATCATCAGCGCATAAGGTAAAATCGTCATTCTGATGCTCCTGTTTTGGCACTAAAAATACGAATTAAAGGCTGTTCATAGCGCTGTTTAATCGATTCAATTTCGCTGTCAATATCATCCGTACTGAGTGCATGTACCAAGATATCACCACGGTCCTGATCGATCCCCGCCGATACCGTACCTGGTGTAGTGGTAATGATCATCGCCAATAATGCATTGACTTCTTCATGTTCGGTATCTAAAGGTACACGGAACCATTTTGGATGCAGATTTTTAGTTGGACCGAGCACTAACTTCGCCACTTTGATATTCGAAATCACAATATCCCAAAGCACGACAAAGAATAGCTTGAATGCCGGGCCCCACTGAATATTTGGCGTGTAGTCAATAAATGGCTTCACCATACGTGGAATGAGAATGGCCAACACGATGGCCATCAAAATCGTCCCTGCATCAATACTTTTACCAAGCAATACCCAGCTCAAGCCAACAATCAGTGACACCAAAGGGTGGGGGAACCAGCGTAATAATGTTTGATTCATTATTGTTCCTCCATCGGTTTTAATTGGTTGTCGCCCGCTTGGCGTTGTTCAATATATTGCTTTTGTATTTGACGCTGCTTAAATTCTGAAATATGGCTACCATTTAAGGTGTTTTCAGAAATCACATAAGGAATAAGGTGTGCATTTGGATCAACGGTTTCACCGCCATATTTGGTTTCAGGTAAATATTCTGAATCAAATGGTTGCACACTGATTGCATTGCCTTCGCCATCGCGTTTAATTAAAGCAGCTTCATACAAGGCATTGTCTTTAATTTGCTGTGCAGTTGCCAAACTATATTGATATAGCGGCGCAGCAAAGGCCATATAAGCCATTAATACAGCAAGCAATACATAAATGACTTTATCATTTCGAGCTGGAGCGATACTTGGTAAGGCTTGATATTTGGCATAGTCAGGACTGTTGATATCATCTTCGGGTTTGGTTGAACGCCAGAACAATACAAAGCCGACACGGGTAAAGCCCAAAATGCTGAGTAAGCTCACTAACAGCACACTGATAATAATGATGAGCTGATAAGGTGAATCTGCGCTCGCTTGTAGAATGAAGACCTTGCCCAAGAATCCACTGAATGGTGGTAAACCTGCCATCATTAAAGCAATGATAAAGTAGATGATGGAAACTAAGGTATTTTGCTTCATCTGCGGTGCAATTTTAAAGTGATCTTTAAATTCACCGCGCTGTGATGTAATCCAGCCACTAAGTACATAAAATACAGCAGCAATGATTGTACTATGCACCATGTAATACAGCGCACCTGCCCAAGCATCGTCATTGTTTAACGAAATCGCAATGAGGATCGTACCCACAGATGATAAGATCATAAAGCCGACAAAGCGACGTAAACGATCTGTACCAATCGCACAAAATGCACCATACACTGAAGTCACAATACCAATGACCAGTAAGGTGTTCATCAGAATTTGATGGCTATATTCATCATCAAAGACTGTTCCATTAATTCTTAAAATGGCATAGACACCCACTTTGGTCATAATGGTAAAGATCGCAGCAACTGGCGTGGTGGCAACTGCGTAAGTTTTTGGTAGCCAAAAACCTACAGGTAACATGGCTGCTTTAATTCCAAATACCACAAAGAGTAGTAAAGCACCAGCGACCGCAATACGATGCTGATCATGCTCCAACAATGGCATAAGGCGGGCAACATCTGCCATATTTAAACTACCGACGCTGCCATAGATGAGACCGAGTCCAATCAGGAACATGGCAGAAGCCAGTAAGTTGATGGTCACATAATGAATACCGAGCTGGAAGCGGGCTTTACCTTGGCCATGCAGTAACAGCACATAGGATGCCATCAATAGAATTTCGAAGAATACAAACAGGTTAAATAAGTCACCTGTCAGGAACGCACCACTAAGTCCCATGAGCAAAAAATGCATCATGGCGTGGAAATAACGACCTTGCGCATCCCAATGTTTACTTGCATACCAAATAATCGGTACAGCCAGCACATACGTCAGCAGGAGCATCAGCGCAGATAAGCGATCAAGTACAAGCACAATACCAAAAGGTGCTGACCATTCACTTAAAGTGTAGACATGGATCTGCCCATTACTGACAAGACTCACATAACTCAGTGCAAGCAGTAAACCTAAGAAAGTCGATACATGGCTAATACCACGACGCCAAGGTTGCCGCCAATCCGTAGTGAGTGAACCTGACCCCGGATTACCGAGCAATAAAAGCAAAAATGCAGTGATCGCTGGCAGTAAAATACTAACAATTGGAGTGTGTTGTTGCCAAAAACTTAGAAGATCAGTCATTAAGGCTCATCCTCACGTAGGTCAACAGGTATTTCTTCTTTTGAATCAACGTGATCTGTTCCTGATTCGTAGCGGCTGCGTAATGCAAGTTGAACAATAAATGCGGTAGTGGCAAAGCCAATCACAATCGCGGTTAAGACCAAAGCTTGTGGTAATGGATCAACGACTTTGGTCGCTTCCGTAAGTACGGCTGGGGTATGAATTTGGATACGCCCCATTGAAAATAAGAATAAATTCACCGCATAGCCAATCATGGCTAAACCTAACACCACAGGGAATGTACGTGCACGTAGGATCAGATACACCCCAGTTGCGGTCAGTAAACCAATCGCTGAAGCTAATAAAAGTTCAATACTAATCATTCTATTATCCTCGTGGTACTGGACCAGACATGCTAGAGTGACGGGAGTCGCCTAATACAGAAATCATCAGCATGGTTGCGCCGACAACGGTGACATAAACCCCAATATCAAATAGTGCAGCTGAAGCTAAATGCATTTCACCGAGTAGGGGTGGTGAAACATAAATATGTGCACTGGTTAAGAACGGACGAGACCAGAACCATGCCCCAATACCGGTTAATCCTGCTACCAATAAACCCACACCAATCCATATTTCATAGAGGCGACCAGATTTAGCACCAAGGAGTTGTTCTGCTTTATCCTGACCAATCGCGATATATTGAATCACCAGAGCTAAGGACGTAATTAGACCTGCGATGAATCCACCACCCGGGAGGTTATGCCCCCGAAGGAAAATATAAAGGCTAACCACAAGTGCGACAGGCAACACCCAAGATGCGGTAATACGCAGCATAAGCGGGGAGGGGTTAAAGCGATAGGTGAGACCTTGTGTAATGGTTGTACTATGTGCACGCATACCATCCATCATGCAAAGTGCACCAATGGCTGCAATACCGAGAACGGTAATTTCTCCAAAGGTATCGAAACCACGGAAATCGACCAAAATTACGTTTACAACATTGGTACCACCACCGAGTGGAATCACTTGCTGGATAAAGAACCACGAGATGGAATTGTAGTCGCGAGTCATCACGAGCCATGCTAACCAAGTAATCCCTACACCTGAACCGATGGCAATAAGGGCATCGCGCCAACGACGTGTAACACTGGATTCATAAGGTGTTAGCTGAGGTAACAACGATAAGCTCATTAACAGCAGTACGGTTGTTACGACATCAACTGTAATTTGCGTTAAGGCTAAGTCAGGTGCTGAGAAGCAGACAAAAACTAATGTAACGACAAGACCCACAGCACCACTGATCAGTACCGCTTTAATACGTTCGTGATGGAACCACAGCATCATCCAACATGCAGAGAACAGTAATAACCACAGTACAATGGCTAAGATAGGTGCATGGGTAAGCTCACGTGTCCCTGTGCTAATTCCACTTGATATAAATGGAACAGCCATTAATCCAATGCTAAAGACGACAATCCATAATAAATAGCTTTGTAATTTTCCATTTTCAGTTGCACGTCTAAACGCACGTGTATTTAACATCAGTGATTTCAAAAACAGATCGAATAAGATTCGTCCTTGTAGGCGACCTAAGGCAGGATCTAAATCAATATCACGAATGCGGCTGCCTTTGGCTAAGGCGAAATAGAAAATAATACCGCCAACTAGAGCAATTGCACTCATGAGTAAAGGTAGATTAAAGCCATGCCAAATAGCTAAGTGTGTACCTTCAAAATCAAAATTCTGTGTGCTGGCACGTGCAGTTGCATTGACGATGGGTTCAACCAGTAGAGCAGGTAATACACCGACTAAAATACATAAAATGGCCAATAAAGTTGCTGGTGCACGCATTCCAAATGTTGGTTCGTGGGCATGTTGATTTGGAATATTTTTACCTAATGGCCCATCGAAAAATACGCCATGCACCAATCGAATCGAATAGGTAACTGCAAAAATACCGGCAAATGTCGCGATAATTGCAGACAGCATTAGGGCTGAACCACTTAAATTCGCTAATAATTCTGTAAAGAACATTTCTTTGGATAAGAAACCATTAGTCAGCGGTACACCTGCCATGGATGCAGCTGTAATCATGGTCAGCGTTGCTGTATAAGGAAGCAACTGCCAAAGACCAGATAACTTACGTAAATCACGGGTACCCGTTTCATGGTCAATGATGCCGGCAATCATAAACAGCGCTGCTTTAAAGGTCGCATGGTTAATGATATGGAAAATTGCAGCAGCAACAGCCAGTGGCGAACCAATGCCCAATAGGCACATGATTAAGCCTAAGTGACTAATAGTCGAATATGCCAATAGGCCTTTTAAATCTTCTTTAAAGATGGCGAAGAATGCCGCCATGCATAGGGTAAATAGCCCAACAAAGGTCACAATATTGTGGAAGAGGGCAGCGCCCGCAAAAATAGGTAAAAGACGAGCGACTAAGAAAAGTCCAGCTTTAACCATCGTTGCGGAGTGTAAATATGCCGATACAGGAGTCGGTGCTGCCATCGCATTGGGTAGCCAAAAGTGGAAGGGGAATTGCGCACTTTTGGTAAATGCACCCAACAAAATTAAGAGTAATGTCGGAACAAATAGCGTATGTGACTGAATCAGATTGGTCATGGTTAGGATTTTATCAATCTGATAAGTGCCTGTGATTTGACCCAGTAAAATAAAGCCCCCCAGCATTGCTAAACCGCCCATGCCTGTAATGGTGAGCGCCATACGCGCACCACGCTGAGCAGCTTCGTAATTGCTCCAATAGCCCACCAGCAGGAAAGAAGAAATACTGGTCAGCTCCCAAAATACCAATAATAAAATCAGGTTATTAGAGAGCGAAATCCCGAGCATGGCTGACATGAACAGCATCAGCAAAAAATACAATTTGCTGAGGGAATTTTTCGGATTTAAATAATAATAGGCATAGATATAAATGAGTGTGCCAATACCACTAATCAATAAGCCAAATAAAATTGCGAGCGCATCTAAGCGAAAACTAAAATCTAGCCCAAGTTGTGGCAACCATGCCCATGTTTCAATCAGGGTTTTCCCTGCAAAAATATCAGGTGCTTGTAACAGTAATAAAATAAAGCAGCTCAGGCTGACAGCAATTGCCCCAAGCGCAGTTGCGCCTCGTGAAACACGCTGTAGCAATGAGACAAGGGTTGTGCCTAGGAGTAAGGGTAACAATACAATAATTGGCAGCACACTCATTTCCATTGTCGTGATTAAGGCAAAAAAGCCTCTAGTGAATCTTTATCTTTCAAGAATGCGAGGACAACAAAACGTGATCCAAAACTCCTAATCTTGAAAGCCAAATTAGGTATAAAAAATTAAAACAGTTGTATTGCACAACTTATGAACGATAGCAAAATCCGATTTTACAATGAAATTTGCAAATAAAACCGATCATATTACAGGAGGACATCAACATCAATCTTTTTATGTTGATGTCTAAGATTATACGCCCCAGCGATAAATGTATGGGGCGCATGTCTAAGCAGTCCGAATTAAATTGACAGAAAAATAAGATTAATTCAGATTATTTTATTGATAAAAATGTATGCTGACTGTGAAAGCTAAGCTTCCGTCTAATTCCTGTTTTGCGTAAGTATTTAGAGTCCTTTATCTTCAGTATCTTGCTCTGCCAATAAAGATTCTAGGATGTGTTGTTTTTGTTCAAGTGATAGGTGCTGAATCGACTCTAAGATAGAGTCTATTTTCATGGGTTCTGCTATCGGATCAATCAGGGTATCGTCTATAAAGGACACATCATCCTTGATTTTATTCATGCCAAGATCAGCATAAATTTGTTCAAAATGTTGCTGATCCTGTGTCAAATCTATTGTATGGACTTGCTGTTGATTGAGTTGTAAACATTGAAAATCTTGTGCTTGATCTAAAAGTTCACTGCGATTGCCTGTGGCAAGAATTTGTAGTTGAGGAAATGCTTGATGCAAGCGTGGCAGAATCTGTGTGACATGCTCTTGATCGAGTTGATGATCAATCGCATCAATCATCAAAATACCTGTACCTTCCTGACAGGGAAATAGGCTTTTAGGATTCAGCACACATAGACGTCTGACAATATCACCTACCAAAGCAACCCAATTTCGAACACTGTTAGAAAGTTGTTGGAACAGCAGTTTCTGACCTTGATATTCCACCATAAGCTGAAGTTTAGGTGCGTAGTGGATATAGAGATTCGTAAGTCCGGGGATCACAATACTTAAAGCGTGGCGTAAAGCTTTGAGTGCTGGTGCATGAATATTGCTTTGTGCTTTGGCAATCTGTGCAGCTAAGTTATCATAGGATGCTTGTTGCTCGGTATTTTCATAAGGTTTTAACAAATCCTGAATCAATTGAGCACTTTGAGCATTTTCAATATCACTAATCTCACGGATCCATTCAAAAAATCGTGCAAAGGTAGTGAAAGGAATGGCAGTTAGTTCATAAGCATGCGCCGTTTGGAAAATGGCAGGATTATTTTTACTGATAAGATTAATGTCGTTAACGAAGCGCTCTTCAGGATAATAGGCAATCAAAGGTAAACCCAGCAAAGGATCTTTTTTAATGGCACGCTGATAAAGATTGACCATCTCATCGAGTTGTTGAGTTTCAACTTTACTGATTCCAACGCCTTGGGCATTTAGAGTTTTATACATGTGCCAACGACATTGCTGTAAGGATGCTTTGTTTAAATCACTAGCCTCATCAAAAGCACCGATATCTTCTGAAAACTTCACCCCAATTTCAATTTTGGACTGCAAGCGGTTCAGCATAATGTCTTGATCTAACATCACCAAACCTGCGGTTCGAATATCGCGTTGGCGTGCTACAAACCAAGTTAGTGCTTGGTAACAAAACCGCATTAGGGTCGTTTTGCCAGAACCTTGATCACCTAAAATAAGAGTGACAGGTGCGGCATGATATTTAAAATCAAGTTTAAGATCAGAAAAATGCAGGACGTGTTTGAGTTGTAATGATTCGACTTGCATACAGCACCTTTGATGTCAAAGACATCTATCTTAAAGTGAAAGAGGACTCCACCCGACAGTCAGGGTGGAGGTGAATTTCAAGGATTTTAACCTTGTTGGTTTTCAATGTATTTTTTAATAATATCCAAAGGTGCGCCACCACAAGACCCTGCAAAATATGAGCGTGACCACAAAACAGGTTTTGCATAACTACCACGTAAATCCAAAAACTCATTTCTCATTCTTCTGCTTGTTACTGATTTTAAGTTATTTACCAATTTACTGAGTTGAACTGTCGGTGGGTACTGAATAAGCATATGAACATGGTCAGCTTCACCATTACACTCCTTTAATTCCGCATCAAACTCTTTGCAGATTTCAGATGCACACTCAATAAAATACTTATGATGCAACTCACCTAGAATTTTCTTTCTGTACTTAGTAATAAACACTAAATGTACATGCAAATTAAAGGCTGAATGTCGGTTTTTATATATTTCTGTCATTGGTGAATGGCTTAATTAGTGGTAGTATTTATACATATTAACACATACACACTCATTTATGAAAATCAACAAAGCGTACAAATTTAGGCTTGAGCCTAATGCAGAACAGGAGCTTGTTTTAAACAAGTTGCTTGGTTCTGCACGTTTTGTTTGGAATCAGATATTGGCTGCATCATTCGAGATGCTTGCTAATAATGAGCGAATTAACAAAGTTAATTTAGTTAATAAAATCCCTGAATTACGCAAAAAGCCTGAGTGTGCTTTTTTAGAAAACAGTTCAAATGGTGTCTCACTTCAACAAAAAGTTCGTGATCTTGGTGATGCTTGGGGTAAATTCTTCGATAAAAAAGAACAAGCCAAGCTAAAGCAAAAACCATTCAAAGCTAAGAAGCCAAAATTTTTTAAATTACCCGATGGTAATGAAATTCAACTTAGACCACTCATGCCACGATTCAAGAAAAAATCAGATGGTTATGATTCAATTCGTATTGTTCAATTTAATAGGTATTGTTGGGTTAAAGGCAACCAAGTTAAATTGCCTAGTGATATTGGCGTTGTAAAATTTAGAAAATCACAAGATATTTTAGGCGAGATTAAGAACGTCACACTCTCAAAGCATGTTGGCAAGTGGTATATCTCTTTTGGTGTTGAAAACACAATTGAAACACCAATTCACCCATCTAAATCAGCTATTGGTGTTGATCTTGGCATCAAGAAATTGGTCACAACCTCTAATGGTCAGGTATTCAACCCGATCAATAGTTTTAAAGCCAATCAAGTGAAATTAGCTAGACTTCAACGCAAGTTGAAAAAGAAAACCAAGTTCAGTGAAAATTGGAAAAAACTTAATTTAAAAGTTAACAAACTACATCATCATATTGCCAATATTCGGCATGACTACTTGCACAAAGTCACTACAACTCTCAGCAAAAACCACGCAATGATCGTAGTTGAGGACTTAAAAGTAGCTAATATGTCGAAGTCTGCAAAAGGCTCAATTGAGAAAAAAGGAAAGAATGTTAAAGCCAAAACAGGCTTAAACAAATCAATCCTAGATCAAGGGTGGTCAATGCTTGTTGATATGTTGGAGTATAAGCAACAATGGCGAGGTGGCTTACTTGTTAAAGTTGACCCTAAATATACAAGTCAGACTTGTAGTTCATGTGGTCATGTTGCAAAAGAAAATAGGCTCACTCAGGCAAACTTTAACTGTATTGAGTGTGGTTTTAGCGAGAATGCGGATATAAATGCTTCTCGCAATATTTTGGCGGTGGGACACACCGTTTTGTCTGTGGAGGGTGGATGCGGTAAAGGTCGCCTTGTGAAGCAGAAAGCAAGCGAAATCCGTGAGGGAGTCGCCTAAGAGCTTTTGCTTTTAGAATCCTCCACTTGAGCTAGTCGAAAGTGGTGGGAGTGTGTCAAGCTGATTTATCCTGCAATTTGCCTTAAAGACTGCGGCATTGTGCGTTTTAATTGTTGAATCAGATCATAGATGTGATGAATATTTAAACTCACTTTAGCACGTGTACACGCCACGTAAAGTAGCCGTAACTCTTCGTCACTAATTTTGTGATCTTTTTCATTGAGTTTAAATTGGTAATCATCTTCGATATGGACACGATCCCACTCTAAACCTTTGGCTTTATGTGCAGTCGAAATGATGTAATCCGCTTGTCCAATTGGTGTGATTTTCGCTAAAGCTTTTTTCAGTGGATCTGTGCCGTGTTCATCGACCAATTTAACTAAAGGCTTAATATCACTACCATCATTGGTTTCGCAGTATTCATGTACATCATGCCAAGAGTTAAACCACGCAAGTTCAGGTACATCAGTCACGCGTTTGCCTTGTTTAAGCATGGCTGCCGCATCGACAAAACGATTTAATTTGACATGATCGGCTTGTAAGCTGACTTTATCACCGCGTAATAAACCCGATAATAGCAATTCCATCGCCCGCGCATTGGTACGACATAAAATTGCATCGCGCATTTTGGTATGCGGTTTATTCACGACTTTTGAATTCAGCAGGGGATTACCCAGTAAGGGCACTGTCTCATTGAGTGCCCCCAAAATCGCATTGGCATTTAAGGCAATTTCTTCACCAAAACGGAAAGACGTAGTGAGACGACTTTCAGGTAGTGGCAATTGCTGCATGGCATTAACCGCACCGCGCCATGCATAAATTTGCTGATGGGCATCGCCCACATAAATGACTTGGGTATTACGTTGTTTAAGTAAAATCCCAAGCATGAGTGGGTCAGCATCTTGAGCTTCATCAAATAGCACATAGTCCGCTGGAATATTCGGTTCAGACAGCGCCCATAGTTTTAAATAAATATCGTGACCAATCCCTGCTTGATGCTGCGGATTAATCGATTCCAACCAACGACGTTCAACAGCAGGATAAAGTTTTTTTTGTAGTGCATCGACGTCATCAGGGTGGAGCCAACTTGGCGCTTGAATGTGTCGTGGTGCCGGGTATTGCGAGCTAGTCGAGCAGAAGTAGCTGACGGCATTCGCCACCAAACTTGCCAAACGTGAGGGCATCAAGACGTATTTTTCATAGCGTCCGCCCATCATACGACGCAAGGTCATTGGCTCTAAGCGATATTCTTTGGCGATAAAACTTGGACTGAGTCGCGGAAGACGTAGTTTATCCGTGATTCCACGTGGAACACTGCGATAGGCAAGTGAGTGAAAGGTTCGACAATCAACACCGCGATGGAACTTAGACTGTGCTTCTGCTGCAATCGCTTTGTTAAAGGCTAAATACATACCACGCCGCTCAGGCATGGCATCACTGATCATTTGTAATGTCGTCGTTTTACCTGTGCCGGCATAGGCAATGACTTTAAAAGATTTGCCTAGACGTGCGTTATCTATGGCAGTCGCCTGCTCATAGGTCGCAGTGGGTTTTTGTATGTCGGACACAGAACGATTCAAAATTAATGCTGACGATTGGCTTTTTCAACCAAACCTGACAAGCCTTGACGACGCGCCAATTCATTCAGTACTAGCTGCACATCAAGATCGAAGTAACCGAGCATCACGATGGTATGGAACCAAAGATCGGCAACTTCGTAGATCAAGTCATTTTTATTGTCTTCATTGGCTTCAAATTTAAAATCTTTCGCAGCAATGATGGTTTCAACGCTTTCTTCACCAACTTTTTCTAAGATTTTATTCAAGCCTTTGTGATACAGCTTTGCCACATAAGATGAGTCAGGATTGGCTTGTTTACGATCTGCCATCATTTGACCCAAGTAAGCTAGAACTTCAACTTGTTCTGCTTGTGCATTTGACGCATTCATCGCTTGGGTGTGCGGATTTGATGATTTCTCACCGTAAATTGCAGCAGGGTCTTTCAGCTGAGCATCAACAATTTCCCAACCGTTTGGTGTCAATTTACGATAGAAGCAAGATTCACGACCGGTATGGCAAGCAATACCACCATGCTGTTCAATTTGCAGCACGATCACGTCAGCATCACAGTCTAAACGGATTTCATGCACGGTTTGGAAATGACCTGATTCTTCGCCCTTATGCCACAACTTATTGCGTGAACGTGAGAAATACACCGCTTGGTTTTTCTCAGCAGTTAAAGCCAATGCTTCACGGTTCATCCACGCCACCATCAACACACGGCCGGTTTGATGATGCTGTGCAATAGCCGGCACTAAGCCTTGTTCGTTAAATTTTACTTCATCGAGCCATTGCACGTTGTTCATAAGGAGTTCCATCAGTTGAATCTAAAAATAAAAAATAGGGATCAGTTGATCCTTACATAGTGTACGTGATCTAAACCATTTTGCGCGAAAAAATCTTCGTTAAATGACAGGACTTGTCGTTCAATTTTTTGTAATCTTGATATCAAAAAAGCTAAAAACCGCCCGAAGGCGGTTTGTGTATCAAGTGCGAATTACCAATGTTCACCCGGGAAAATACGTGCATACGCTTTTTGCACCCAATTGAGTTTTTGCTGTTCACCGACCGATGCAGTAGAACTTGGGAATAGGTTATAACCAATCGACATCAGCTTATTGTTAATATCCGGTGCAATCGCATAAGTAATTGATGCCAAACGTCCAAGTCCTGTTGCGACTTTTTTCGGACGTTTTAAGATGGCATGCGCAATTAAATCAGTCGCTTGTTCAGGCGAAAGCGTCGGTACATATTTATAAATCTTGGTGGGTGCAATCATTGGTGTACGCACCAATGGCATATAGATTGAGGTAATTGCGATGCGATGTGAATGAACTTCTGCCGATAAACAGCGGCTAAAAGCATCAAGCGCAGCTTTAGACGCCACATATGCAGAGAAACGAGTTGCATTGGCCAAGACACCAATCGAGCTGATATTAATGATATGACCATCACGACGAATCATCATTTGCGGCAAAATGTTCATAACTAAACGGACAGCACCGAAGTAATTTAGCTGCATGGTGCGTTCAAAATCATGGAAACGTTCAGTTGATTCATGCACTGCGCGGCGGATTGAACGCCCGGCATTGTTAATTAAAATATCAATTTGATCGACAGACGCAACAATTTGCTTTGCGACTTCATCAATCGAGTCCATGTCATTTAAATCACATGGAAATACAGAGGCTTTACCACCTTTGGCTTCAATTTCAGCTTTAACTTGTTCTAATGTTTCTTTGGTACGCGCCACAAGCAGAACATGTGCACCTGCATCAGCAAGACGGTGTGCGGTTGTTAGGCCAATACCACTTGAGGCACCTGTGATGAGAATGGTTTTTCCATTAATTTTGGCTTGAAGTTTTTTCTGTAGTCTTTCTTTCACGTCGTTATTCCTCATGAAAGTGAATTTAGTCATTTTTATAGAAGTAGAGTTGCGCTCGAATAGTGAGAAATTGCGCTATTCTGAATAAGGCTATGATAACGAATTTTATATAAAAATCTACAGATTAAAGTATTGAAAAATAAATAATTTTTAGAGTAATTGCTCTATTTTTGTTCTTCTTTTCATTTAATTTTTACCACAAGTGGCAAATATTGCAAGCAAAATAAAACCTCCTTCTTTCATAAGAAGGAGGTTTTGAATGATTAGATGAAAACAGGTTTTAAACTTGAGCCAAAGCTTGTTCAAGATCGGCAATCAAATCGTCAATATGTTCGATCCCAATACTTAACCGCACCATATCTTCACTGACACCTGCTGATTTCAATTCTTCAGCATTGAGCTGACGATGTGTCGTGGTTGCAGGGTGGCAAGCCAAGCTTTTGGCATCGCCAATATTTACAAGACGAGTAAATAGTTGTAATGCATCAATAAAACGTGCACCGCCATCACGACCATCTTCAACACCAAAGGTTAAAATTGCAGAAGGTTTCCCTTTAACATATTTCTGTGCCAAAGCATGCTGTGGATGGTCAGGTAGACCTGCATAGTTGACCCATTTCACTTTTGGATGCTGTTTTAAATATTCGGCCACTTTCAGTGCATTTTCGGTATGGCGTTCCATACGCAAGCTTAAAGTTTCTAAGCCTTGCAAAATTAAGAACACATTTTGCGGGCTGATGGCTGCACCGGTATTGCGTAGCGGTACCACACGAGCACGCGCGATATATGCCGCTTCGCCTAAGGCTTCGACATAATTCACCCCGTGATAACTTGGGTCAGGCGTATTTAAAGCAGGGAAGCGTTCAGCATGTTTGCCCCAAGGGAACTTGCCACTGTCGACAATAATTCCACCGATTGAATTACCATGCCCACCGATATATTTAGTGAGTGAATGCACCACGATGTCTGCACCAAAATCAAACGACTTTTGCAGCACAGGAGTTGCAACGGTATTGTCAACGATCACAGGAATACCGAGTTCATGCGCAATATTGGAAATTGCTTCTAAATCAATAATATTACCAAGCGGATTACCAATCGATTCGACAAACACGAGTTTGGTTTTTGCATCGACAAGCTCACGCAGGCTTTCAGGTTTTTGATAATCAAAGAAGCGCACTTCAATACCTTGCTTTGGCAGAGTATGCGCAAATAAGTTATAGGTTCCACCATAGAGCGTTGAAACAGATGCAATATTGTCACCTGCTTCAGCAATCGTTTGAATGGCATAAGTAATTGCTGCCATACCTGAAGCTAAAGCCAATGCACCAATCCCACCTTCAAGTGCTGCCACACGTTGTTCAAGTACCGCAGTGGTTGGATTCATAATGCGGGTATAAATATTTCCCGCGACTTTTAAATCAAACAGGTCTGCGCCATGCTGAGTATTATCAAATGAATAGGATGTCGTTTGATAAATGGGCACAGCCACTGCTTTTGTTGTTGCTTCAGGAGTGTAACCTGCATGAATGGCAAGGGTTTCTGCTTTATAACTCATAATATTTGGTCTTCTTGTGTTTTTGATTTTGGAAAAGATTAGCATAAAAGCATATGAATAAAAGCGCAGAATTATTCAAATATATATCTGCTTTCTTCATATATTGCCCGAATTTTAAAGGACATACACCTCTGTTTTGAACTGTTTAAAAAACAAACATTGCTAAACTTGTAACAATGCATTGAAGATGACGGGAATAGCTTATGTTTTCGGTACTTTCTGCGTATAATAGCTGATTATTTTTTCGCTCTTTTTTGAGCAGGGGTATGAGTTTCACCCCCATTTGGTTTTTCAATTGAGGAGTCCTACGTGGCCCAATATATTTATACGATGAACCGAGTATCTAAGATGGTGCCGCCGAAGCGCGAAATCCTGAAAGATATCTCCTTATCATTTTTCCCAGGCGCAAAAATTGGTGTGCTTGGTCTAAACGGTGCGGGTAAATCTACTTTGCTTCGTATTATGGCGGGCGTAGATAAAGATTTCTCTGGTGAAGCGCGTGCTCAACCAGGTATCAAAATCGGTTACCTCGAGCAAGAGCCACCGCTTGATCCAAATAAAGACGTGCGTGGTAACGTTGAAGATGGTTTACGTGAACCACTTGATGCTTTAGCACGTCTTGATGAAGTATTCGCTGAATATGCTGCTGAAGATGCTGACTTCGATGCACTTGCAAAAGAGCAAGAAAAATTAGAAGCAATTATCCATGCTTGGGATGCACATAATATTGTCAACCAAATGGATCAAGCTGCAGCTGCCTTGAACCTGCCTGCATGGGATGCAGATGTAACTAAGCTTTCAGGTGGTGAACGCCGTCGTGTTGCTTTATGCCGTCTATTGTTGTCTAAACCAGATATGTTGCTTCTTGACGAACCGACCAACCATTTGGATGCTTCATCTGTAGCATGGTTAGAACGTTTCTTAAAAGACTTCTCTGGTACCATCGTTGCGATTACCCATGACCGTTACTTCCTTGATAACGTTGCGGAATGGATTCTTGAACTTGACCGTGGCCATGGTATTCCTTACCAAGGTAACTATTCTTCTTGGTTGGAGCAAAAGAACGCGCGTCTAGAGCAAGAACAGAAACAAGAAGAATCTTTTGCGAAGGCATTGAAAAAAGAACTTGAATGGGTTCGTTCAAATGCCAAAGGTCAGCAAAAGAAAAACAAAGCACGTATGGAACGTTTCGAAGAGTTGAACTCGCGTGAATTCCAACAACGTAATGAAACCTCTGAAATTTATATTCCACCTGGTCCACGTTTGGGTAATAAGGTGGTTGAAGTTGAAGGCATCAGCAAATCGTTTGGTGATAAATTATTATATAAAGATTTATCATTTGTTGTGCCACCATGTGCGATCGTCGGTATCGTGGGTGAGAACGGTGCGGGTAAAACTACACTCTTCCGTATGATGACAGGTGAGTTACAGCCGGATACTGGTACTGTAACGCTTGGTGAGTCTGTTAAAGTAGCTTACGTCGGTCAGATTCGTGACACGCTAGATGACAACAAAACTGTTTGGGAAGAAGTTTCTGGCGGTTTAGACATCTTACGTATTGGTGAATACGAAATTGCATCACGTGCGTATATTGGTCGCTTTAACTTTAAAGGCCAAGATCAGCAAAAACGTGTAGGTCAATTGTCAGGTGGTGAGCGTAACCGTCTTCAACTTGCAAAAATCTTGCAAATGGGTGCAAACGTAATCTTACTCGATGAACCATCTAACGACTTGGATATCGAAACTTTACGTGCGCTTGAAGATGCAATTCTTGTCTTCCCAGGTACAGTCATGGTGATCTCGCATGACCGTTGGTTCCTTGACCGTATTGCAACGCATATCTTGTCATTCGAAGGTGAAACACCTGAATTCTTCACCGGTAACTATGCTGAGTTTGAAGAATTTCGTCGTAAACGCGATGGTGATGACTTGATTACCAAGCGTCAAAAATATCGCAAAATTGGTGGTTAATTCCTGCCAAATTTGAAATAAAAAAACCAGCTTTCGAGCTGGTTTTTTATTTTTTTAAAGAAAATTAAATTTCCCATTCGTGATTACATTCACGACATTTCCATTTCTTTTGCGATTGCATAAAGGCTTGCATCGAAATTTTAAAATCAGGCAAATCTTTATAGAACATAAAGCCTGAGATTAAGGTCATGATAAAGACAATCACAGTCGCTGTTTGTAGGGTCGAACCGGCACCATCACCGAAAATCCACATCGCAATACTAATGATGACAAGCAGCAATAATACAAATAGGGCAGGCACTAAAAATACAAGGCTTTTTGGCACGACAGGACGTGCTGCAGGTTGTCCTGGTTGTGCAACCGGCATGATTTTAGGACTTTGACATTGAGGGCAACGATATTGCATTGCGGCTCCGAATATTTCTTAGATTAGATTTTGTTATTGTAATCAAGAAACGCTCTGAAAGCCAAAAACACAGGTAAATCATTGTATAAGAAATTTTAGGCAATAAAAAACCCAAGTCGTAATGCTTGGGTTTTTTATTAAGATGTTTGACCATCTTGAATATGGCGTCCCTACGGGGATTCGAACCCCGGTTACCGCCGTGAAAGGGCGATGTCCTAGGCCTCTAGACGATAGGGACAAGTGAGGCAACAGAATCAGTGTTTAACGCTGTATCTCTGTATGGGCGCTATATTAGGGATATAACGCCCATGCGTCAACACTAAAATCAATTAAGCTTCATCAACTGCGTCATTTTTCGGCAATTTTAAGCTTTCATTGAGTTTTTCCCATGCTTTTGTTTCTTTTTTGCTCGGTGCGCCGACAATTTCAAGCGCATGACGTAAACGGGCAAAGGTCAAATCAGGACCAATGGTCACCATCGATTGCATCACAGGGGTAGAAGACGTTGAACCTGCAATGGCAATAAAGAAGGTTGGCATAAAGTCACGTAGTTTAATGCCCATTTGGTTTGCCAAATCCATCAAGGTTTGGCTTACGGTGTCATTATTCCATGTGAACATGCTTTCTAAACGCCAAATGGCAAACTGCAGGCTTTGACGCACTTGTTCTTCGGTCAATTTCTTGCTTTCAAACTGTTCTTTGCTGATATTCGGGAACTGATTGAAATAGAAACCTGCCCAATTCACAGCTTCTGACAATAAGTTAATACGGGGTTGAATCGCAGTAGCGATTTCTTCAAGCGTATTACGGTCAGATTTCCAAGCAAGTAAAGTATCAAGCAATTGACCTGGGGTTAAACCTTTAATCCATTGACCATTGAGCCAATTCAGTTTTTCCACATCAAAGATTGGACCACCTAAAGATACGCGCTTGATGTCGAAATTTTCGATCATTTCAGCCAAAGTGAATTTTTCACGTTCATCCGGCATAGACCAACCCATACGGCCCAAGTAGTTCAACAAGGCTTCAGGTAAAACACCGATGTCTTTGTAGTAGTTAATTGAAGTTGGGTTTTTACGTTTAGACAGTTTTGATTTATCTGGGTTACGTAAAAGTGGCATGTGGCACAGTACCGGCATGTCCCAACCAAAGTATTTATAAAGTAATTGGTGTTTTGGTGCAGATGGAATCCATTCTTCACCTCGGATGACATGGGTGATTTCCATTAAATGGTCATCGACCACGTTCGCCAAATGATAAGTTGGCAGACCGTCAGTTTTAAGCAAAATTTGCATGTCGACTTGTGCCCATGGAATTTCAACTTCACCACGGAGCAAATCGTTAAATTTACAGATGCCTTCCTCAGGCACTTTCATACGAATCACGTGTGGTTCGCCCGCAGCTAAACGACGTGCCACTTCTTCAGGCGTATGTTTTAGACCACGACCATCGTAACGTGGTGTTTCGCCACGTGCTTGCTGTTCAGCACGCATTTGATCCAATTCTTCTGCAGTTGCGAAGCAATAGAATGCATGACCTTTTTCAACCAGTTCCAACGCATATTTTTTATAAATGTCCATACGTTCAGATTGGCGATAAGGTGCATGTGGACCACCCACGTCTGGACCCTCTGACCAGTTTAGACCTAACCAACGAAGCGAATCTAAAATCATTTTTTCAGATTCAGGTGTAGAACGTAATTGGTCTGTATCTTCAATACGAAGAATGAATTCACCGCCATGTTGTTTTGCAAAGCATAGGTTAAACAAAGCGATATAGGCAGTTCCTACATGAGGAAAGCCTGTAGGAGAGGGCGCAATACGGGTACGAACAGTCATAATCAGCTATTAATCAGAATGTAAATTAGGGACTATTATAACGAAAAAGCCTCATCACTTAATGCTTAATTCACATTGAATGATGAGGCGTAAAAGTTAGGTAGTTAGAACAGATTTAAGAACTTGAAGATGCAAATAGAGTTTGCAATAAACGGCTGAAACGTAAATTTTGTTCTGCCAGGAAACTTTGTGCAGGAGCAACTTTTAATGCTGTGAGCATTTTCAGATTATCTTCTGACTGTAAACGTTTTTCAGCATTTTGTTGTTGTAACGCTTTTTCAATTGGAGAAGACTTAGCCGCCAATGTACTCATCGGTTGCTTCACCATATTTTCTTTCACCACAACGGCATAACCCAATTGTGAAGTTAAAAGAAGAAAAAGACTTAGGATGCTTGTCGTGAACACTGTAAGTTTCATTTCTAAACGTCCCCCTTGTATCTGATTTGGATTAATTTTTGTGAACGTGTTTTTAATATGACTACAATTTAATCACAATTCACTTTAAAAAAAGTAGAACTACGTCACAAAAATTACAAAAAAGTAAAATATCGTTGAAGGAATTCACTTAACTTTGCAAGTTTTTCCATAATTGTCACCTTTGTAACAAACAACTATGAAGATAGCGTGAATTTAAAGAAAAAAATAAAAATTTATATCGCTTAACTTATGGAAAAAAATGCTAAATCGCCTGATTGCTTGAATATCTCTAAATCAGAAATAGATTGGATTTATTCATATAAAGGACTGATTGTGAAATAATTTTTTTATTTATATATTGCTCAATAATTACACACAGAGTATTTCAAATGAAAAAAATAATTGCATCAGCAGCATTATTGCTGCTTAGTGAAGCAGCTACACAGCAACTGTTCGCAAAAGACTTTTTAAATGTTTCTTACGATCCAACACGTGAATTTTATCAAGAATATAACGAAGAGTTTGGAAAATTCTGGAAACAAAAAACCGGACAAACGGTTAATTTTAAGCAATCACATGGCGGCTCAGGTAAGCAAGCACGATCAGTAGTAGATGGTTTACAAGCAGATGTCGTGACCTTGGCATTGGCAAATGATATTGAAGAAATCGTAGCTGCAGGCCTGATTCAGAAAGGTTGGCAAAAAGAATTTCCGAGTAACTCAGCACCCTATACTTCAACTATCGTATTCCTTGTGCGTAAGGGTAATCCAAAGAAAATTAAAGATTGGAATGATCTGACCAAGCCAGGTGTTGAAATCATTACACCAAATCCAAAAACTGGTGGCGCACCGCGTTGGATTTATTTATCAGCATGGGGTTATGCACTGAAACAACCGGGTGGTAATGATGCCAAAGCCAAAGAACTGGTTAAAAAATTATACGGCAATGTCAAAGTACTTGATTCAGGCGCACGCGGCTCTTTAACCACTTTTGCTGAGCGTGGTATTGGCGATGTGCTGTTGTCTTGGGAAAATGAAGCACTGCTTGCGACGCAAGGTTTGGGTAAAGAAAAGTTTGAAATTGTGTATCCATCGATTTCAATTCTTGCAGAGCCATCGGTTGCGATCGTTGATAAGATTGTTGATAAAAATGGAAACCGCAATTTGGCCAAAGGCTATTTAAACTATTTATATTCACCGAAGGGGCAGGAGTTAGCAGCAAAATACTACTTCCGACCACGTGATAGTAAAGCAGCTGCAAAATATTCAGCGCAGTTCCCTAAAATCCAAACCTTTACCATTGATAAAGTTTTTGGGGGTTGGGCAAAGGCACAGAAAACACATTTTGTGAACGGTGCAATCTACGATCAAATTGCAGCAGAAAATCGCTAAGCTAAAAAATAAAAGTTTGGGTTAAATTAAAACGGATAAGAGGTCTCTTATCCGTTTTTTTCATATCTAAAGAATAAAAAGCTATAACTTGATAAGAAAGGCTTTCTTTAGAACTTTTTGTGATATAAGGCGTTAAATTAAAACAAAAAATAGTTTGATTTTATTTAGTTTTTATCAATTACGGTGAATTGCGATTTGTGATTTTATTTCATATAGTTATATGTAATCTATATATGTATTTTGATCTCATGAAGACTCAATTAAAATCTATTTTCAGTTCAGTGTTGTTGGTTGCTGGTTTTGCAGTGACAACAACTGCGACACACGCTGCAGACCGTGAATTCCTTAACGTATCTTATGATGCAACACGTGAATTCTATGACGAGTTCAATAAGTCATTTGGTGCTTATTGGAAGAGCCGCACAGGTATTGATGTGAACTTTAAACAATCACACGGTGGTTCAGGCAAACAAGCACGTTCTGTTGTGGATGGTTTAAAAGGTGACGTGGTGACCTTGGCGTTGGCCAATGATATTGAAGAGATTGTGCGTTCAGGACAAATCAATTCAGGTTGGCAAAAAGAGTTTCCGCATAACTCAGCACCATATACATCTACAGTGGTTATGATGGTGCGTAAAGGCAACCCAAAACACATCAAAGACTGGAATGACTTGGTTAAGCCGGGTGTAGAAATTATTACACCAAACCCTAAAACAGGTGGTTTACCTCGTTGGGTATATTTATCAGCTTGGGGTTATGCAGAGAAACAACCAGGTGGTAATAAGGCAAAAGCACAAGAATTTGTCGGCAAGATGTACAAAAACGTGAAAGTGATGGACTCTGCTGCACGTGCTTCTATGACTACCTTCGCTGAGCGCGGCATTGGTGATGTATTGTTAACATGGGAAAATGAAGCCCTTGTGACACAAAAAGCCTTGGGTAAAAACAAATTTGAAATTGTTTATCCATCTATTTCAATTTTGACAGAACCTTCGGTTGCGATTGTAGATAAAACTGTTGAGAAAAATGGTAATAAGTGGCTAGCAAAAGGCTATATCAACTATCTATATTCACCACTTGGTCAGGAAATGGCTGCAAAACATTTCTATCGTCCACGTAATGCCAAAGCACTTGCGAAATATTCTGCACAGTTCCCGAAAATCAAAACATTTACGATTGATGAAGTATTTGGTGGTTGGGCAAATGCACAGAAAACTCACTTCGTAAATGGTGCGATCTTCGATCAAATCTATAACAGCAAACGTTAAGATTAAGCTTATAAAAAGCCCGCATTTAAGCGGGCTTTTTTATTTTGTAGGCTGTCCCGTCCTGAAATAAGTTTACACCTTAAGAGACTTATTTTATGGAACATAAACGAGAACAACGAGTTAAACGTACACAACGTGACTATAGCTTTGCCTTTAAAATGATGGTGGTACATGAAGTAGAAAAAGGGCAAATTACTTATAAGCAAGCTCAGGCAAAATATGGTATTCAAGGAAGATCAACTGTGCTGGTATGGTTACGCAAGCACGGACAACAGGACTGGACTTCGAATATGCCGACTTCTTCTAAACGCCAATTGACACCCCAACAACGAATCCGCCAATTAGAAAAGCAGTTAGCCGCAGAAAAGCTTAAAACTGAATTTATTCAGGATGTGATTTATCACATTGATAAAGAATGTGGGACTGATCTTGGAAAAAAGTATACCGAGCACGTTTCAAAGATTGGCAAAGCCAAAGAAGACTAAGCGTTTCACGTTATTGTCAGTGGTTGGGAATCACCCGACAAGCTTATTATCAAGCAGAAAAACGTGCTCAAATGACTGCACAAGCAACTGAACAAATACTTGAGTTGGTTATGGAATATCGCTGTCTCATGCCAAGTATCGGAACACGTAAGCTGTATTGGCTTATTAAAGGCAAATTGTTGCAACGTGGTTTAAAGTGTGGACGGGATCAGTTATTTAAAATATTGAAAGAAAATAACTTATTGATTCGCCCTAAGCGTTGCTATACAAAAACTACGGATAGCAAGCATTGGATGAAGAAGCATCCAAATTTATTAAAGGATTATTCAGCAGTGCAAGCCAATGAAGTCTTTGTTAGTGATATTACCTATGTTGAGAGTGCTGAAGGTGTGCATTATTTATCCTTGGTGACAGATGCTTATACCCGACAGATTAAAGGTTATAAGTTATCGAATGATATGCGTGCGGAGAATGTTGTGCAGGCTCTACATATGGCGATGCAGCAAGCGACAGATCGAGCGACTAGGATGATTCATCATTCAGATAGAGGTGCTCAATATTGCTCTGAGCTATATCAATCGGCATTGCGCCATTATGGGATATGTCCTTCCATGACAGATGGCAAGGACTGTTATCAGAATGCATTAGCAGAGCGAATTAATGGAATATTAAAGCAGGAGTTTTTAACCACGCGATGTCAAACCATGAAGGAGTTAGATCACTTAATTGCGGAATCTATCATGATTTACAATTGTTATAGACCGCATTTAAGTTTAAATATGAACACCCCGAATCAGATGTATGAGCAAACAAAAACCGAGCTAATTGCTTAACTCGGTTTGAAGTGGAATACTGTCAATCTATTTCAGGACAAGACAGGCTATATGACTTAGTCACGATCAATCATTTGACGGCATTGTTCAAAATCTTGTCGAGCGATGTGCTGTTGTTCTGGGCTTAAAGCGAGAAACTGCTGAATCAAATATTGGCTATAAACGCGATAAAATTTCGGATGATAATAGGCATAAGTCGGTGTGCTATTGTCATAAATAAAATTCAACCGCTGTAAAAGTTCAGCTTTGGTATTTAATTCAGGACTTAAACGGACAACATTACACAGTGTCGCTTGATGTTTTGCTCTTAACTCAGCATTCGGATATAACATCTGATAGCCGATTAAAAGCGTCATAAGAGCAGCTGCCAAAATCCACAATACGGGTTTTTTCATGGTAAAGCTCAGCTTAAAATGGGAGAAATATAAAAAGATGAAACAATCAAGAGGATGATAACAAGAAAAAAAGAAGCCCTGTGTTTTTGTCGATAATTGCAATTTTAGGCGAGTGAGCCGAAGTGAAATTCTGAAAACTGTTAGAAATGCGATTATAGATTTGATAGAACGAACAAAAAACGGTTTTCTCTATAGAAAATAATATATATCTACAAAAAGTCGTTTGGAGCTTTGTTGAAACAGAGTGATAATGTGCAGTTAAATTTTCAGCCCCTTTGATTGAGTCTCTATGTCACATATTTCTGTATTACTTCATGAAACGGTTGATGCCTTATTGGCAGGTCGCAATACAGGAGTGTATGTGGACGGCACTTTTGGACGTGGTGGCCATACCCGTGAATTACTCTCTCGTTTAGATGAAAATGCACGTGTTTATGCCTTTGATAAAGACCCACAAGCCTTAGAAGTTGCAGCTCAATTAGAACAAGAAGATTCACGTTTTAAAATCATTCATGCCAGTTTTGCTGACATTAAACAAGAATTACATGCGCGTGGCGTTGAATTGGTTGATGGCGTAATGGCGGATTTAGGTGTGTCATCTCCGCAGCTGGATCAGGCTGAACGTGGTTTTAGTTTTATGAAAGATGGTCCTTTGGACATGCGTATGGATAATTCTCAAGGTCCAACGGCAGCAGAATGGTTGGTCGATATTGAAGAAGAAGCCCTTGCCAATGTGATCTATCAATATGGTGAAGAACGTTATAGCCGCCGTATTGCCAAAGCCATTAAAGCCGCAGGTTACATTGAAACCACTGCACAACTGGCTGAAATTGTGAAAGTTGCCCATCCAAAATGGGAAAAAAATAAACATGCGGCAACACGTACTTTCCAAGCAATTCGTATTGCTATTAATAAAGAATTAGAAGATATTGAAATCTTTCTACCTCAAGCAGTTGAGGTATTAAAGCCTGAGGCACGCTTGGCAGTGATCAGCTTCCATTCATTGGAAGATCGCTTGATTAAGCAATTTATCCAGAAAGAATCGACATTGGAAGAAGATTTAAGCTGGGGAATGCCACAGCAACAGAAGGATACACGACGCTTAAAGAAAGTATCCCGTGTGAAAGCAAGCGAAGAAGAAGTTAAAGCAAATCCACGTTCACGTAGTGCTTGGCTTCGAGTTGCGGAACGATTGGCTTAATAGGCACATAATGAAAACTGAAGTGGTCGACAAAAAAACGGACAAATTGCGGCTTAAAAAAAGTATCACTTATGCCATCTTATTGTTAATGGTATTTGTGAGTGCAATTTTTGTGGTGTTCCAGGTTTTTGAATATCGTCAAGATTATCGAAAGCTCAGCACGTATATGCGCGAACGAGACGATTTAAATGCCGAATGGGGGCGTTTGCTGATTGAGCAACAAACCTTTGGGGCAACCGCTCAAATTGGTACGCGTGCTGTGACACAACTACGCATGTATTCACCGCCAATTTCGCAAACCGTAGTGGTGTCTTTACCTCAAACTTCAGATGATGCTAAAAAATAAGGCTAATGTTTCAACATGGTAGATAAGAAAACTAAGCAGACGACGCGTAAAAAACAGCAATCTGTGACCAATAAAAATGCCTTAAATGTCGACATGACCCGTTTTTACATCATGTGGGCGGTGGTTCTACTGTGCTTTATTGCATTGGTGGGGCGTGCTTTTTATGTGCAAGTTATCAATAAAGACTTTTTACAGAATAAAGCCAATGCCAATATTTTAAGAACCGATAAAATCAAAGCCATGCGCGGCGTGATTTATGATCGAAATGGTGTACCACTCGCGATTAGTACACCGATTATGAAGTTGGTCATGGATCCACGTGATTATTTCGATAATAAAAAACTCTATGACGAAACCATGTTGGCACTACAGAAAGAGCCAAACAGTAAAAAGTTAAAACGTCAGCTTCCTGAAAAAAATCTGAACTTGGATGAATTGGCTGATGCTATTGGGATGGATCGTGCTGAACTGCGTAAAAAGATGCAGGATAAGCCGCGTTCACGTTATTTAATCTTGAAAAAAGAAGTGCCACCGCAACAAGCGGAAATGATTATGGCGCGTAAATTCCAAGGCGTATATACCGAAAAAACTTATAAGCGTTACTACCCACAGCCGCAGCCCAACTCACAAATTATTGGTTTGACCAATAGTGAAGGGATGGGGATTGAAGGCTTGGAAATGCAGCTCAATGAACGCCTATCTGGTGAAGATGGCGAGCAACAAATTGTCCGGGATAAAAAAGGTAACCGTGTTAAAGACCCTGAAGTAATTAAAGAAGTCGAAGCAGGGGAGAACATCACCTTAAGTATCGACTCACGTTTGCAGTACATCATGTACCGTGAATTAACCGCGGCAGGTGTGGCGAATAATGCACGTTCGGCAACAGCACTTGCGGTGGATGTAAAAACCGGTGAAATCTTGGCAATGACATCATGGCCATCTTATAACCCAAATGATAAAAAAGGCTTGGGCAATAAAGATGCCATGCGTAACCGCGGTGCGATTGATGCCTTTGAGCCGGGTTCAACCATGAAACCATTGACTGTGGCGATGGCACTCGAAAGTGGTAAATACAATGCCAATAGTGTCATTAATACCACACCAGGTTCAATGCGTGTAGGCAATCATACTATTCGTGATACGCATAACTATGGTCCATTGACATTGGGTGGGATTATTCAAAAATCATCCAACGTCGGTGTGGCTAAAATTGCTTTATCCTTACCGTATGAAACCTTACCGACCTTCTACAAACGTCTAGGATTTGGTCAGCGCTCTGCCGTTAAATTCCCGGGTGAAAGTAGTGGTTTGATCTTGCCGCCAAGCAAGTGGAACGTATCTGAAGTTGCAACAATGTCATATGGTTATGGCTTGAATGCAACTGTGTTACAGATTGCAGATGCCTATGCCATGATTGCCAATAAAGGCGTAAAATTACCACTCAGTTTATACAAACTTGAAGAGCAGCCAAAAGGTGAGCAAATGATCGATCCTAAGATTGCTCAACAAGTATTGTTAATGATGGAAGCTGTAACTTTACCAGGTGGTACAGCGCAGCAAGCCAATATTCCAGGCTACCGCGTTGCAGGTAAAACTGGTACCGCGCATAAACTTCGTGCTGACCGCAAAGGTTATTCACAAAGTGAATATCGTGCTTTATTTGCCGGCATTGCACCTGTAAGTGATCCACGTATAGCCATGATTGTTGTGGTAGAGAATCCAACGGGCGCGTATTACGGTGGTTTAGTAGCGGCACCGGTATTTGCACGTGTGATGCAGGAATCATTACGTTTATTGAATGTCCCATTGGACAAACCTTTAGAATCTCCCAAAGTCCAGTAAAAATAGGTGAGCAATGTCTATTACATTTAAAGATATCTATGCCGTTCAAGAGACTGCCGAATGGATGAACCAATCCTTTCAAGGTTTTGAGCTGGACAGTCGAAAAGTAAAATTAGGGCAAATTTTTATAGCCTTAACCAGTTTGTCGCAACCAGAAAAAACCGCAGATTATGCGCGTAAAGCTTTGGCACAAGGTGCGCTCGCGGTCATTTCTGAACAAGATTTAGCTGTAGAGCCGAGCGTGGTTGTACCTGATTTACGTCATTTGATGGGTACGTGGCAACGTCAGTATTTACAAGCGACTCAGCCTGTACAGCCAGCTCGAATTTTGGCGGTGACGGGAACCAATGGTAAAACCACGATTTCACGCTTAGTGGCTGAACTGATTATGCTGCAATCGAAAGCATGTGCAGTGATGGGCACCACAGGAAATGGAATTTTACCGAATTTAGAGGCCTCTTCTCATACGACGTTAGATGCACTACAGCTGCAAAATGCATTACATGAGTATGCACAGCAAGGTGCTGAGTTTACTTCGATTGAGGCCAGTTCGCATGGCTTGGAGCAAGGTCGTCTGAATGGTTGTGAAATTGAAATTGCAGCATACAGCAATTTAAGCCGTGATCATTTGGATTATCACGGGACTCTAGAAGCCTATGCAGAAGCAAAATCTCGTTTATTTCAGTTTGAAAGCTTGAAAGTGGCTGTCATCAATATTGATGACGCGCATGCGAACGTGATGCTGGACGCGGCAAAAAACAATCCCGCACAGCCGAAAATTCTTAGTTACTCAACAACGCAAGCAGCGGACTATCAAGTTACAGAGATTGAATACCGCATTTCAGGTGCTGAATTTAAGTTGGTGACCAAGCAAGGGACATTTAATGTTCACAGTCCATTGCTCGGGCATTTCAATATTGAAAACTTAGTTGCAAGCCTGATTGTGGCTGAACAAGCTGGTTTTGATTTAGCACAATTGATTGCGGAAGTACCTAAACTCAAAGGTGCGCCGGGTCGTATGCAAGTCATTCGTGATGACGAGCGTTTATTTGTGGTCGATTATGCCCATACCCCTGATGCATTGACTCAAGTTTTAGTGACCTTAAAACGTCACGTGAGTCAAAACCTGTGGGCGGTGTTTGGTTGTGGTGGTGATCGCGATCGCGGTAAACGTCCACTGATGACACAAGCAGCATTAGATGGTGCTGATATTGCAATTTTAACGTCCGATAATCCGCGGACTGAAAACCCTGAGCAAATTTTTGCCGATATGAAAAATGGAATCGATTTTTCAGGCAAAACTTATCACGAAATTCATGACCGTCGAGAAGCGATTAAATTTGCTGTAGAACATGCAAAATCGGGTGACATTGTGGTGATTGCAGGAAAAGGGCATGAAAATTATCAAGAAATTGATGGTGTCCGTCATTGGTTTGACGATGTAGTTGAAGTGCAGGCAGCAATTGATGCTCAGCACCATACAACTGATTCAGCCTATCCAGCACAATAATAAGGACATTGATTTATGCATACATCGACCACCAGTACAGTGCCTTTAGAGCCATGGACAGCAGAACAATTAAAACAAGCAACTCAAGGTTATTGGCTGAATGACCGAGTTCCTCAAGGTGATATTAAGCGAATTTTAACGGATTCACGTCATGCCGAAACAGGCGATGCCTTCCTTGCGTTGAAAGGCGAACGTTTTGATGCACATGATTTCGTTAAACTAGTTGCGGACAATGGCTGTCAGGTTGCTATTGTTGATCATCCTGTTGACGCCGATATTTGTCAGCTCGTTGTTGCCGACACGCGATTGGCTTTAGGTGCATTGGGCGCGTATCGTCGTCGCCAAAATCCTCAGCTTAAAGTGATTGCTTTAACAGGAAGTAGCGGTAAAACCACCACTAAAGAAATGCTGGGAAGTATTCTGTCTCGCATTGCGCCAACACTGATTACACGCGGTAACTTAAATAACGATTTGGGTGTACCAATGATGTTATTGGAGCTTCGTCATGAGCATCAATATGCTGTCATGGAGCTTGGTGCAAGCCATAAAGGTGAAATCGATTACACCTCAAATTTAGTTCAACCGCATGTGGCAGGTATCTTAAACATCGGTACTGCACATATGGGTGAGTTTGGTGGCCGCGATGGTATCTGCCGCGCCAAGTCTGAAATTTATTCTCATATTTCAGATATATCAATTGTCCCAGCACATGATGATTTTACCCAAGAGATTCGTAATGCTGTTCAAACTGAACAAGTAATGAGTTTTGGTGAGGGTGGGGAAGTCTTCGCTACAAATATCGAACTGCAATCACAGTCTGCAACATTTACATTAAATACACCACAAGGTATAAAAACTGTACAACTTCCGTTTGCAGGTGAGCACAATGTTCAAAATGCAACGGCTGCTGCAGCATTTGCCTTGGCAATAGGTGTAGGTCTTGATGATATTGTTATTGGTCTTGAGCATGCTGTTGGTGCTAAAGGTCGTTTGAATTTCATCAAGCACAAAGAATATTTATTTATTGATGATACCTACAATGCCAACCCAACATCTATGCGTGCTGCTGCTGATGTACTTGCACAGCAAGAAGGCATCCGTGTCATGGTGACTGGGGATATTGGCGAATTAGGTTCATCTGCCGCCATTGAGCATTATAAGCTCGGTCGTGATTTGGTTTCGGTGAAAGGGCTTAACTTTGTGGTTGCTGTCGGTGAATTTGCACCAGCAGCACAAGAAGGCGCTCGTAGTACCCAATATGGTAAGAAAATGCAGGCCTTCTTAAACCAAGAGCAGGCATTGCCATTTTTAATTAATTTGATTGAAACACATCAACCTCAGCCGATGTCGTTCCTGTTCAAAGGGTCACGTTATACCCACATGGAAACATTGATGGCTGCATTGATGGAGAAACTTTAAATGCTGTTATGGCTATTTGAACATTTGGCGGGCTATGACAGCACGTTTCAGGTGGTTCGTTATTTAACATTACGTTCATTGCTCAGTGTATTGACTGCATTGACCATTGGTCTTGTGCTTGGTCCGATTATGATTCGCAAGCTACAAGCCTTGAAATATGGTCAAGCAGTAAGTTCATTTGCACCTGAAAACCATGCGAAAAAAATGGGTACACCAACTATGGGTGGTGTATTAATTTTACTTTCAATTGGTATTTCAACCTTACTTTGGGCAGATTTATCCAATCCATATGTGTGGATTGTGCTTGCGGTGATGGTGATCTTTGGTGCGGTCGGTTGGGCAGATGACTGGATCAAAATTCGTTATAAAGACAATGCCGGTTTACCTGCGCGTAAAAAATTCTTTTGGACCTCTGTGGGTTCATTGGGTGCAGGTATTGCATTGTATGTGATTGCACAACAGCAAACTAATCCTGTTGTTACAGCGAATATGCTGGATGTACTGATTCCATTCTTTAAAGATCATAGCATTCCACTATCAGTTGTACCGCTGGGTATAGGTTTTATTATCTTTACTTACTTCGTGATTAACGGTGCATCGAATGCGGTGAACTTAACCGATGGTCTTGATGGTTTGGCTATTATGCCAATCGTTTTGGTTGCAACAGGTTTAGGTGTATTTGCTTATCTTGCTGGTGATGTACGCTTTGCCAATTATCTTCATATTCCGTATGTGAAATATTCATCTGAACTTGTAGTGATCTGTGCTGCGATGATTGGTGCGGGCTTGGCATTCCTTTGGTTTAATGCCCATCCTGCGCAAGTGTTTATGGGTGATGTTGGTGCGTTATCACTCGGTGCGATGCTCGGTACGATCGCGGTGATGGTTCGTCAAGAAATCGTATTTGCGATTATGGCTGGTGTATTCTTAGTTGAAGCGATTTCTGTATTCTTACAGATCGGTTCATTACGTATGCGCAATAAACGCGTGTTCTTGATGGCACCGCTGCATCATCACTACGAGAAGAAAGGTTGGCGCGAAACTCAAGTCGTGATTCGTTTCTGGATTATTACAATTATGCTGGTAGTTTTGGGTCTAATGACTTTAAAATTACGCTAAGAAATGCATTTGAAAAAGTCGGCGCATGCCGGCTTTTTTGTTTTGGAGAATAAATCAATGAACCTACTGATGTGTCCTGTTTGTCGTGAGCAGCTCAAATTGAACGATCGCACGTGGCGCTGTGACAATCAGCATAGCTATGACGTTGCGAAGCAAGGCTACGTAAACCTACATGTGGTTCAGCATAAACACAGTAAAAATCCAGGCGATACCCCTGAGTCTGTGCAGGCGCGTCGAGCATTTTTAAGTGCAGGTCACTATGCGCCATTACAGCAAGCTGTCGTTAAAAAAATTCGTGATTTACGTATTGAAAACTTACTCGATATTGGTTGTGGTGAGGGGTATTACACCAATGCTATGCAAGCAGAAGTTTTGCAATGTGTTGGCGTTGATATTGCCAAAAATGCAGTACAAGTGGCAGCTAAACTGAATAAAGAAATCACTTGGGTGGTTGCCACTGGAGCGACATTACCCGTGCTCGATCACTCTATTGATCTATGTACGAGTTTATTTAGCCCAATTCCAGAACAAGAAATTTTGCGTGTTTTAAAACCTGAAGGTTATTTGATGGTGGTTACACCTGCACCAGATCATCTTTATGCTATGCGTGAGGCTTTATTTGAAGAAGTAAAACCGCATGAGCCGCATAAGTTTGTCGATCAATTGGCAGAGGGCTTTGATTTGGTCGATGAGATGGTGGTCGATGCACCGATGATATTGCCGCAGCAAGATTTGAAAAACTTAATTGCAATGACACCATATGCTTATAAAGTAAAAGCTGAGCGCCGCGAAGCCTTGGAAGCTCAGGATCAATTTGAAGTGAAAGCACAATATCAAATTTATCTCTTCCAAAAGAAATAAACGTATAGTTATAAAAAAGCCCTCTTAAAGAGGGCTTTTTTATTAGCGAACTTGCTCAATCAAATGATCAAGCGTATCTACTTTTTTCGGCTGTAAAGGTTGTTCTCGAGTTGGTGTCGGCTCTGGTTCATCAGGATTTTTAATTTCCTGTCCTGGTAAATCTTCAAAGTCACTATCGATACGTTTAGGTGGAGCCACTGGGGCAGGGCGATAAGCAGGCGTTGCCAGAGGTGGTGAAGATGGATCATGTTGATCGACATTTACAACACGTGTCCGGTCAATCGGTGCTTTGGCATTTTTATCTAAATGAACCCAAGATTCAGGTTTGCCTTTTAAGGCATTGGCCATAAAGTTGGTCCAAATAGGAAGTGCTGCGACGCCACCATATTCACGGCGACCAAGCGTAGTTGGTTTATCAAAACCAACCCATGCTACAGTCACCAACTTACCATTAAACCCTGCGAACCATGCATCTTTGGCATCATTCGTAGTACCTGTTTTACCCCCTAAGTCACTACGACCAATTTTCAGTGCAGCACGACCTGTACCATGTTGAATCACGTCACGCAAAATATTGGCCATATCAAATGCTGAGCTAGATTTTAAGATGCGCTGTGCTTGACGATAATTGCTATTTTGCGCTGCATTTAATGGTGTTAAGTCTTTTTTCTCTAGAGATTGATTGGTGACTTCGATCACTTCGTCATCAGGGGTAATCGCTTCGCTGGCAGCTTCTTCTACTTCAGGTTCAGGCTCATTAATACATTTGATGCAAGCATATTCTGGCTTGGCTTCAAAAATTGTATTGCCATAGGCATCTTCAATGCGACTGATAAAATGCGGTTGAATGCGGTAACCACCATTAGCAAAAGTGGCATAGCCTGTTGCCATTTGAATAGGTAAGACTTGTGGCGTACCCAGTGCAATAGTGTAGTTACGCGGAATTTGTTGATCTTCAAGACCAAAATCCATGAGCAACTGACGTGCACGCTCAATACCAACCGTTTGTAATAAACGAACAGACACGGTATTTCGAGACAGATACAGCGCACGGCGAAGGGGAATCATACCCAAATAGCGACCATCCGAGTTACGCGGTGTCCATTTTCCAATGGTGATGGGACTATCACTCACCATGCTGTAAGGTGTCATCCCACGTTCAAGTGCTAAAGCGTAGATGAACGGTTTGATTGTTGAACCGGGTTGGCGCCAACCTTGAATTGCACGGTTAAATTTAGATTGATAGAAGTTATAACCACCAACAATTGCTTCGATTGCACCATTGTTTGGGTTTAATGCAATTAATTGTCCTTGTACTTTTGGCACCTGCACCAAAGACCATGCTGTTTTAGCTTCATTTGGTCTTATGCGAATAATATCTTTAAGTTTAACAATGTCGCTGGCTTTACTGGGTGCATTGCCTACAGCATTGGCATTGCGGTAGGGGAGCGCCCATGACATGCCTGACCAAGGTACAGTAATGATCGAGCCATCCTGCATTAAGGCATCAAAGCTGTTATTTGCCACTTTAACCACTTGAGCAGGGTAGGTATTGGCATAAGGTTGAAAATTTTCTAATGGCTCATCGTTTGCTTCAGCACCTCGCCAACCATGACGACGGTCATAAGCCTCTAAACCATCTTGAACTGCTTGCTCGGCATAAGTTTGACGTTGGCTATCAATAGTGGTGTAAACCTTATAGCCTGAATCAATCGCTTGTTCACCAAAATTTTGGATCAGCTCTGCACGAACCATTTCACCGACGTAAGGAAATAAATTTCGTGTGCTACGATCCGGCATATCCAAGTTTAGGGGTTCAGCAATTGCTGCTTGATATTGGTTTTGTTGAATATAACCCAGTTGTAACATACGACCTAAAATCCAGTTACGACGTTCTAAGGCACGTTTTGGATTGGCAACAGGGTTATATTTAGAAGGCGCTTTTGGTAAACCTGAAATCATTGCCATCTGCGCAAGTGATAGCTCTGCTAAACTTTTGTTATAGTAAATTTTTGCTGCAGCAGCGATACCGTAGGCATTCTTCCCTAAGAAAATTTTATTCACATACAGTGTTAAAATTTCTTCTTTCGTCAGATTTTGTTCAATTTTTCGAGCAAGGAAAATTTCGGTCAGTTTGCGTTTTAAGGTTCGTTCAGGACTTAAATAATAGTTTTTTGCCACTTGCATAGTGATGGTTGAACCACCTGTTTGCACGTCAGAGCCCGTGATCGTTTCACTGACTGCACGACCTAAGCCCTTGAAACTAATACCACTATGCTTAAAAAAGCTCGAATCTTCTGCAGCAAGGAACGCATGAATAAAGTCTTGTGGAATCTGATCATATTCCACAGGCACAGACAGCTTACCGCCGTATTCAGCAATTAATTTTTGATCTGCACTATAAACTTGTAAAGGCTTTAATAATGGTGCCTTTTTAAGCATAGACATTTCAGGTAAAGATGGGGCAATATATAGGTACATGCCATAAAAACCCATCGGAATTGAGATCATAAGAATAATGATGATCAAAAAAAATGGATGAACAAGGCCTGAACAAGATAGCTTTTTCATAACAAGTAAGTTTTAATAAGAGCTAATGGCAAACTAATGAGTGGTCAGTATATCCTTTAGATATACATAATGTTAGATGAGTTATTGTATCTGCATAAAATTATAGACCGAAGCGAATTAGTGGGTTACTTTAAATTGGGGATAAAAAAATAATAGGAATTATATTGTGCGCAGGTTATATCGTAAGCCAAATAAGGGGTTAATGGGCGTCGACATTAGTTCGACCTCCGTTAAAGTTTTGGAACTTTCAATGAAAAGCGGACGGTATTGGGTAGAAAGCTATGCTTTAGTCCCTTTGCCGGAAGGAAGTGTTGTCGAAAAAAATATATTAAATCCAGAAGCAGTTGGGGATGCGCTGGGGCGTGCGATCAATTTAGCCAATACACAGTCTAACCAAGCGGCTTTTGCAATTCCAACATCAATGGCAATTACCAAAATCATTGAAATGGATGCAGATATGACGAGTGATGAGCGTGAAGTTCAGATTCGTGAAGATGCAGAGCAATATATTCCTTTCCCACTTGATGAAGCTAGTATTGATTTTGAAGTACTGCCAGATCGTTTATCCAATCCAAATCGTGTCAACGTATTACTTGTTGCAACGCGAATTGAAAATGTTGAAGCGCGTTCTGAAGTGCTTCAAATCGCAGGTACACATCCTAAAATTGCGGATGTCGAAAGCTTTGCACTTGAAAATGCATTTAAGGTGTTTTCAGATACCTTGCCGATGGGTGTGAATACTGTCGGTATCTTGGATATCGGTCACAGTATGACGACCTTATCTGTCATGCAAAATAACAAAATTATTTATACGCGTGAGCAAGTTTTTGGTGGCAAGCAGCTCACTCAAGAAATTCAAAACCGTTATGGTTTGTCATTTGAAGAAGCTGGACGTGCGAAAAAAACCCGCGCACTGCCTGATGACTATGATATTGAAGTGCTTGAACCCTTCTTGGATGCTGTCGTTCAGCAAGCTGCACGTTCATTACAGTTCTTCTTCTCTTCATCTCAGTTTAATGAAATTGACCATATTTTATTGGCGGGTGGTAATGCCAATATTCCTGGTCTGGCAAAATTATTACAACAAAAACTCGGTTACCGTGTCACCGTAGCAAATCCTTTTTTACAGATGGGCTTTTCTCCTCAAATCGATATCAAAAGAATTGAAAATGATGCGTCATCACTTATGGTTGCATGCGGTTTGGCATTAAGGAGTTTTGATTAATGGCTAAAATTAACTTACTGCCTTGGCGCGACGAGCTAAGACTAAAAAGAAATAACGAATTTATTGCGTATTCTGTTGCAGCACTGCTTATTGGTCTGGCGGCAGCTGGGGGAACATGGTTCTACTTTGATCAAAAATTACAAGATCAAGAACAAGCCAATCAATTGATTGTGAGCACCAACCAGAACTTGGATGTACAGCTTAAAGCATTGGATGGTCTACAAGAACAGCGCAATGCAATTGTTGAACGTATGAAGTTAATTCAAGGTTTACAAACACAGCGTCCGATCGCAGTACATTTGATTGATGAGATTGTCCGTATCACACCAAGCAATATGTACATTACCAAATTTGTACGTGCAGGGAATAAATTTACCATCGAAGGTAAGGCTGAAAGTCCAAATACTGTGGCTGAGTTGCTACGTAATTTGGAAGCGTCTTCTTGGTACCGTAATGCCTTTATGAATTCATTCCTCGTGGCTGAAGAGAAAAAGGATAAGCCTGCAAGTTCAGTGATTCCACGTGTTGAAGAATCTTATGGCACATTTACAGTGACTGTTGATTTAGATCAACCTGCTGCACCTGTAGCTGCTGATCCAGCCAGTCAACCACCTGCTACAGCGACAGGAGGGGCAACATCATGAGTCAGCAAATCAATGAATTAAATGACGATGCAGTTGTAGCACCAAAAAATAAAATGACTGTAGAGAAGTTTTTCCAGCAGTTTAATACCTTAGATCCAAATAATTATGGCTCTTGGCCACTTGCAGTCAAAATTACGTGTTGGCTGTTTATCATTTTCCTTGTTTTGGCATTAGTCTATTTTGGTTTTATCAAAGGTAAAATTGAGGCAATTGAGCAAGCCAATGCACAAGAACAAAACTTATTAAATGAATTTCGTGAAAAAGATTCTAAGTTGCGTAACTTGCAGCAATATCAAATTCAATTGCAGGAAATGAAAGCAAGTTTTAATCAGCAATTAGAACAATTGCCGAAAGAAACAGAAATTCCTGGCTTGGTTGAAGACATTAACTTAAGTGGTGTGAATTCAGGCCTCAAATTTAAAAATATTCGCTTAGAACCTGAAGTGCAACAAGAATTCTTTATCGAACAGCCGATTTCGATTGAAGCCACAGGCGATTATCATGCATTTGGTACGTTTGTGAGCAGTATTGCGGCTTTATCACGTATTGTGACATTACATGATTTCACGATTACGGGTACAGAAAATAAAGAAAAAAGAAGTGAGATTCCAACCATTGATTATTCTTTAAAAGCGAAGACTTATCGTTATGTTGGAAATGCATCAGTAAAGCAAAATAGTAATACCTCAGCTGGAGGTACTCAATAATGAAAATTTTAAAATTGACTTCAGCCGTGATGCTTGGATATTTACTGGTGGGGTGTGAATCACGGATTGACGTCGTGAATCAAGAAATGGCGAATATTCGTAATCAACCCGCATTACCGATTGAGCCTGCTCCAGATTTTCCTCCTGCTGAAACATTTAATTATGCAGCACAGCAGCTAAAGAGCCCATTCTTGCCAAGTTCACTTGCGGCAGAATTGAAAGTTATGGAAGGTAAACGTGTTTATCCGAATTTTTCACGTCAATTACAACCTCTAGAAAGCTATCCACTTGAATCCTTAAATATGAAAGGCAGTTTGAAGAATCAAGCTGGTCAAATCGTGGCGTTGATTCAAACACCAGATGGGGAAATTGAGCGTATACAACGGGGTAGTTATATGGGCTTAAATCATGGTCGTGTGGTCAATATTATACCGACGCAAATTGATTTAATTGAGATTATACCTGACGGTCGTGAGGGCTATGTAGAACGACCAAGAAGTCTTGTACTCATTGGCCCGACGCCATAAGATTTTAAGGAATAACAATGAAAAATAGTTTTAGAGATTATATTTTTGGGGATGGTAATACAATGAATCATGTGTTTCGTCAGTTTTCTATGGCTTCGATTGCCATTGCGATCTCACAGGTAGCGAGCGCTCAAGTTGAGATCACCAATATTGTACCGATGCAGATTCCAGGGCAAGGCACTGAGATTCGTGTCATGTTTAATGGTTTACCACCACAGCCAAATGCCTATCAATTAGAAACACCATCACGTTTAATTTTAGATTTTGAAAATACGCGAGAAAATTTTGCGCAAAAGAATATTGCGATTGGGACTAAAGAAGCATCGCAGTTAGGTGTTAGTTCTGATGCTGAACGTTCACGTTTAACCGTGAATTTGACGGATCCAGGTGCGTTTACGACGCGTGTAGAAGGGAACACATTTATTCTCAAAATCAATGCCGCAGCTCCAGCAGTGGCAAAAAATGTATCACCACGATATGTAGAGCAAGGTATCACCAATATCGGCTTCCAGCGCGGCAGCAAAGGTGAAGGTCAGATTGTGATAGATCTTGCAGGCGCAAATACACCAGTTGATGTTCAGCAGCAAGGAACCAAAGTTGTTATTCGCTCTCTTGGATCAAAAATTCCTGCGCATTTAATTCGTCGGTTAAATGTCAATGATTTTGCAACACCTGCTTCAACAGTGGATGCAGTCAATCAAAATGGGTCAGGTTTAATTACCATTCAAACTAACGGTAGTTATGAATATATGGCCTATCAAACAGATAATAAATTAACGATTAGCTTAAAACGACCTGAAGACAAAAATCCTTTGCGTCCTAAAGCGGTTAGTCATTATTCAGGTAAGAAAATTTCTTTAGATTTCCAAGATATTGAAGTTCGCCGTGTGTTACAGCTTTTAGCTGACTTTACCGATATCAATATGGTGGCAGCTGATTCGGTACAAGGAAATATTACTTTAAGACTGAAAGAGGTACCTTGGGATCAGGCACTTGATATTGTCTTAAAAACTAAAAAACTGGATAAACGCCGTAATGGCAATGTGATTTGGATTGCACCTATTGAAGAGTTAACTAAAGCAGAGGAGGAGGAAGCTAAGGCGATTGCTCAATCTATTAAACTTTCTCCATTGCAAACTGAATATATTCAACTTAGTTATGCAAAAGCAGCAGATATTGAAAAACTGTTAACTTCTTCTAAAAAAGCAAGTAACTCATCGTCCTCTACAGGTGGGAGTAGTGGTGATGATCCATTGGGTGAAGCGAATCTCTTAAGTCCTCGTGGTACTGTTTCAGTTGATACTAGAACTAATACTTTGATTATTAATGATACATCACAGCGTATTGATCAAATTCGTAAGATGATCGATTTACTCGATGTGGCCGTTAAGCAAGTCATGGTTGAAGCACGTATTGTAACAGCTGAACGTTCTTTCTCGCGTGATTTAGGGATTAAGTGGGGATTACAACGTAATAACCCGACAGGATTAAATGCTCCAGGCTCTACCGTGTGGGGAGGAGATTTTTCACCGAAAGTTGATTTAGGTGTGGATTTAAGTACTGCTTCTGCAGGAACTTTTAACTTTGGCTTACTTAAAATTTCCGACTATATGTTAGATTTGCAATTAACAGCATTACAATCTGATGGAATGGGTGAGGTTTTATCAGCGCCAAAAATCTTAACGGGTGACAAGCAAAAAGCTTATATTCTTCGTGGTACTGAAATACCTTATCAAACTTATAGTGCCAATGAAGGCTCAACGACTTCATTTAAAGAAGCAAATTTGAAGTTAGAAGTCACACCGAGTATTACTCCTGAAGGAAAGGTTCAACTCGAACTTAAGGTGGAAAAAGATTCTATTGGTGAAATGACAACAGAAGGACCATCTATTAATACAAATGAACTAGAGACAAATGTATTGATTAATGACGGGGAAACGGTTGTTCTTGGTGGTATTTTTGATGATTTTAAAACTACAACTTCAGACAAAGTGCCATTCTTTGGAGATTTACCTGTAGTTGGGAACCTGTTCAAAAATAATTCCAAAGTTTCTAACCAAGCAGAGTTACTGATTTTTGTTACACCACGAATTGTTAATGACAGTGTTTCAAGAAATCATTAATATATTTTGAAATTAACAAAATGAATAGGTGACTCCTTGCCAAGCAAAGAGTTTGAAAACCTACCAAATATTTATTTGGTAGGTCCGATGGGGGCGGGAAAAACAACAGTAGGACGACATTTAGCAGAACTGTTAGGGCGTGAGTTTCTAGATAGCGATCATGAAATTGAACGTAAAACAGGTGCAACGATTCCATGGATCTTTGAAAAAGAGGGTGAGCGTGGTTTTCGTAGTCGTGAAACTGTTGTAATTGATGAGTTAACAGCTAAACCTCAGTTGGTTCTCGCAACGGGTGGTGGTGCAGTGACTCAAGCACCCAATCGGGAATTTTTAAAACACCGTGGTATTGTGATCTACCTTTATACACCTGTAGAAATTCAGCTACAGCGTACCTATCGCGATAAAAATCGTCCACTTCTTCAAGTTGAAAATCCTGAACAAAAGCTCAAGGATTTATTGGCTGTTCGCGACCCACTTTATCGTGAAGTTGCACACCATATTATTGAAACCAATCAAGGGGCTGCACGTGATTTAGCCCAAAAGATATTAAATCTGATTGTTTCTGCTCAATAAATTCTGTTATTTACGTGGTTAATAAAATGCAAACCCTATACGTTGAACTTGGTGATCGCCGCTACCCTATTTTTATTGGCAGTGATTTAAATCCACAAACTTTACTTGAGCCGTATATCAAAGGTAAACAAGTGATGATTGTCACCAATGATACGGTAGCGCCTTTGTATCTTAGTCACTATGTGGAAGCGATTGAGCAATTAGGCAAAAAGGTTGCCACCTGCATTTTGCCTGATGGTGAAAAATATAAAAATATTGAACATTTGAATCTAATTTTTGATGCTTTGCTGGAAGCAGGGTTTAACCGTGATGCAACGGTGCTTGCACTTGGTGGTGGTGTGATTGGTGATATGTCTGGTTTTGCATCCGCATGCTTCCAACGCGGCGTGTATTTTGTTCAAGTGCCAACCACATTGCTGTCACAAGTCGATTCAAGTGTAGGTGGAAAGACAGGGATTAATCATCCATTAGGCAAGAATATGATAGGCGCATTTCAGCAGCCGCAAGTAGTTTTGGCTGATATGGCACAGCTAAAAACCTTGCCATCACGTGAACTTTCAGCAGGCTTAGCTGAAGTCATTAAATATGCGCTGCTCTGTGATCAAGAATTTTTGGTTTGGCTTGAAGCGAATATGGACGGTCTTGTGGCAGGAAATGCTGATCTTCTAGCTGAAGCGGTATATCGTTCTTGTGCGCATAAAGCACGTATTGTAGCCAATGATGAAAAAGAACAAGGTGAACGTGCCTTATTGAATTTAGGACATACGTTTGGTCATGCCATTGAATCTTACCTTGGCTATGGCGTTTGGTTACATGGCGAAGCTGTTGCCACAGGTATGGTGATGGCTGCGGATTTGTCTATGCGTATGGGCTGGATTTCGGCAACAGACTTAGAACGTACAAAAAAAATCATTTCACGTGCCCAATTACCTGTGAATTGTCCTAAAATTCCTTTAGATGAATTTTTGGCATATATGGCGCATGATAAAAAAGTTCTGAATGGTCAATTACGTCTGATTTTACTGAAAAAATTAGGTCAGGCTGTGATTACCAATGAATTTGATGTCGAAGCCATGAAACAAGCAATTTTAGCGAATCAGCAATAGGTAAATTATTCAATGACAGCTTTACGTACACCTTGGCAAAAGATTCAGCATTATTTTTGGCTGGTCTGTGGCGTAGGCTGTCTTTTTATTGCATTAGTCTTTTGGGCGATTACCGATAAAGATGAGCTGGTTGAGCTGACTAAAAATCCAGAAACAGAGGTTGAATTACAGATTCAGCCTGAAAAAGTGGCATCAATGAACCATCTTGGTGCATTAATGGATGAAGTGCATCCACTTAATTTAAATAAACGCACAATTGTAAATGCCAATCATGAAGCAGAATTTCGTGGCACAAAATATGTAAATGATCACCAAAGGATGTTTGCGATTGAAGTGTTTAGAGTAACAGATGAACTTATTCTAAAAAACTTCCTCAAAAAACAGCTCGACCGTAAAGACTTTACCTATTTACGCGTTGCTGGTGAAAATGTCCCTGAACAATATGTTTTGCTCTATGGTTTGTATTCATCAGAAGCAGATGCTAAACAAGCACTCGGTGGTCTAGATATGGGATTGCCTAAGTCTATTCAGCCTAAAGTGATTGCAATGAAACAATTTGAATCATTAGTTGATAATTTAGGTTCGGATGAACTATTACCTAATCAAAAAATCCGTGAAGTCATCTTAAAGAATGTTCCAATTCCTCAAGTAGATGAAGCAGCACTTGCGGCTAAGCGTGCCCAACAAGCGGCAGAACGGGCTAAAATGAGTGTATCTACAACGACAACCACCATTACACGCCGTGATGAGCATGGTGAAGTGGTGGATGTGCATCGTTCAGAAAGCGCTGTTGAAGTGCCAAGTGCTAAGCCACAGAACACACAGCGTCATACTGTTCCTGAAATTGAAGACCCATTTAATTAAGTTGTCCTAAAATAGCGCAGCCTTTTATAAGAAATAGTGAAATTGTGCCCAATTGGTGCAAATAATTCGATATAAAAATAACGTTATCCACGGTATAAAAGAATAAAAGCAGGTGTAGCTTAGTTTCTGCACGAGATCATAAATGTGGCATGAAATTTGCTTTATTGGTGCGTGAAATGAACGAATCTCCCTGTTTTGGCGCGAAATTGGTTTAAGTGTTGTAGATGAAGCTTCAATTGTGTTCACCCTTTAAGTTTTGAACATCGCTCGATGAGAATCCTCAATATTTAACAGCTTTGGAACATGCACATTCCGATATGCATTAACTCCTATTTCGCTTGTTCGATTTTTCTATGTGTAAATGACAACACCATTTCAAAGAATAATTCTATTGTTTAATAGCCTGTAAAGGCTCTGTGAAAAGAAGGGTACGCTATGCACATGTCATCGCCTAATAATGTAGCTCCCGCTCAAGGTTTATACCAACCGGATGAGTTTAAGGATAACTGTGGTTTTGGTTTGATTGCCCATATGCAGGGTGATGCAAGCCACGATCTGGTTAAAACCGCTATTCATAGTTTAAGTTGTATGACCCACCGTGGTGGTATTGCCGCTGATGGCAAAACAGGGGACGGCTGTGGTCTACTTTTGGCTATGCCAAAGCAATTTTTCCGTGAAGAAGCAAAACGCTTAAGTGACATTACCTTAAGTGAAGTCTTCGCTGTAGGTACGGTATTTTTAAATCTTGATCCTGCTCTTGCTGCACATGCAAAACAAATTCTAACGAAAGAAATTGAATCTGAAGGCTGTAAAGTGTTGGCATGGCGTGTTGTGCCAACCAATAACGATGCTTTGGGTTCAATTGCAATGCAGTCTTTACCTGCTTTTGAGCAAATTATTGTTAACTGCCCAATGGGTGTAACAGAGGTTGAATTCAACCGTAAATTGTTCTTAGCGCGTCGTCGTGCAGAACAACAACTCACCAATGATCCATATTTCTATGTGACGACTTTATGCTCAACTGTGATCAGCTATAAAGGTTTAATGATGCCAGCTGCAATCGCTGACTTCTATACCGACCTTGCTGATGAGCGTTTAGAATCACACATTGTGGTATTCCACCAACGTTTCTCTACAAATACGTTACCGCGTTGGCCGTTGGCACAGCCATTCCGTTACCTTGCACACAATGGTGAGATTAATACCATCACTGCAAACCGTAACTGGGCAATGGCACGTACACCAAAATTTGAAAACCCATTATTGCCAGGTTTAACTGATCTTAATCCGATCGTGAACCGTACGGGTTCGGATTCTTCAAGCTTAGATAATATGCTTGAAATCTTGGTGGGTGGGGGTATGGATTTATTCCGTGCACTTCGTATGTTAGTTCCACCAGCGTGGCAAAACGTTGAAACTTTAGATGCTGACTTACGTGCATTCTATGAGTTTAACTCTAAACATATGGAAGCATGGGATGGTCCTGCAGGTCTTGTGATTCAAGATGGTCGTCATGCAATCTGTATGCTTGACCGTAATGGTTTGCGTCCAGCGCGTTGGGTCATTACTAAAAATGACTACATCACACTGGCGTCAGAAATTGGTGTTTGGGGCTATGAACCTGAAGATGTAATTTCTAAAGGTCGTGTTGGTCCTGGTCAAATCCTCGTGATTGATACCCTAACTGGCAAAATGCTGGATACCAAAGATGTCAGCAATCACCTGAAAAACATGCGTCCATACCGTGAATGGTTGCGTGAAAATTCAGTACGTATTCAAGGTAGCCCTGAATTAGAAGAATATTTATGTGAACAAGGCTTAAAAGGCGATGACCTAAAAGCATCACAAAAAATATTCATGGTAACGTTTGAAGAGCGTGATCAATTGCTTCGTCCAATCGCAGAAAGCGGTCAGGAAGCTGTGGGTTCTATGGGTGATGATACGCCAATGGCGGTATTGTCGCGTCAAGTGCGTCATGTATCGGATTATTTCCGTCAACAGTTTGCCCAAGTCACAAACCCACCAATCGATCCATTACGTGAATCAATTGTGATGTCGCTTGAAACCTGTTTAGGTCGTGAACAAAACGTCTTTGAGCAAGGCCCTGAACATGCGGATCGTCTGATTATTTCAAGCCCAGTATTGTCGAACTCTAAAATGCATCAAATCCGTACGCTCGGTCGTAAGGGGTATGAAATTGCTGATATCGACTTGAACTATGAAGAGTCAGAAGGTCTTGAAGCTGCGATTGCACGTATCTGTGAAGAAGCTGCTCAAGCGATTCGTGATGGTAAAACTTTACTGGTTCTTTCAGATAAGAAAATTCGTCAAGGTTACCTACCAGCCAATGCATTGATGGCAACAGGTGCTGTACATCATCACTTGATTAATTCAGGTCTACGTACGGATGCCAATATTATTGTTGAAACTGGTTTAGCACGTGACGCGCATCAGTTTGCTGTGATGTTAGGCTTTGGTGCGACAGCAATCTATCCATACCTTGCTTACGATGTGATTAATGATTTGATTGCCAAAGGTGAGTTATTGGGTGATCCAATTCACGCGCAATCAAACTTCCGTAAAGGTATTGAGAAAGGTCTACTTAAAGTTCTTTCGAAAATGGGTATCTCGACTGTTGCATCTTACCGTGGCGGTCAGTTATTCGAAGCTGTCGGTTTATCTGATGAAGTGGTTAACAAATGCTTCACAGGTGTACCAAGCCGTATTAAAGGTGCGTCATTCAGCGATCTTGAAAATGATCTGAAAAAATTAGCATCTTTGGCATGGAAATCTCGTAAGCCAATCGATCAAGGCGGTATGCTGAAATTCGTATTCGATAAGGAATACCATGCATTTAACCCTGATGTAATCAATGCCTTACATAAAGCTGTGCGTTCAGGCAAATATGCAGATTTCAAAGAATATGCAGAGCTTGTCAATACACGTCCAGTCGCAACCATTCGTGACTTGTTGAAACTTAAAACAGAAAATTCAATTCCGCTTGAGCAAGTTGAATCTGTAGAAGAAATTCTGCCGCGCTTCGACTCTGCGGGTATGTCTTTAGGTGCACTTTCACCTGAAGCGCATGAAGCCATTGCGATTGCAATGAACACTATTGGTGGTCGTTCCAACTCTGGTGAGGGTGGTGAAGACCCAGCGCGTTACGGCACAATTCGTAACTCGAAAATCAAACAAATTGCATCAGGCCGTTTTGGTGTGACACCTGCATACTTAACTTCTGCAGAAGTCCTTCAAATTAAAGTGGCACAAGGTGCAAAACCAGGTGAAGGTGGTCAGTTGCCGGGTGGTAAAGTGAATGGCTTAATTGCGCGTTTACGCTACTCTGTACCAGGCGTTACCCTTATTTCGCCACCTCCGCATCACGACATTTACTCAATTGAAGATTTATCACAGTTAATCTTCGATTTAAAACAAGTTAACCCACAGGCGATGGTGTCAGTTAAGCTTGTTTCAGAGCCAGGTGTTGGTACGATTGCGGCAGGTGTAGCGAAAGCTTATGCCGATTTCATTACCATTTCAGGTTATGACGGCGGTACAGCGGCTTCTCCACTTTCCTCAATTCACCATGCAGGTTCTCCATGGGAGCTTGGTTTAAGCGAGGCGCATCAAGCACTTCGTGTTAACGATCTACGTGGTAAAGTTCGCGTTCAAACTGATGGTGGTTTGAAAACAGGTCTCGATGTTGTGAAAGCAGCAATCTTGGGTGCAGAAAGTTTTGGTTTCGGTTCGACACCAATGATTGCACTTGGTTGTAAATATCTTCGTATCTGTCACTTAAATAACTGTGCGACCGGTGTTGCGACTCAACAAGGCCATTTACGTCAGGAACACTATATTGGTGAACCTGAAATGTTGATTAACTTCTTCCACTTTATTGCAGAAGAAACACGTGAATGGTTGGCAGCGCTTGGTGTATCAAGCCTGAAAGACCTGATTGGTCGTACTGACTTACTTGAAATGCTACCAGGTGAAACCGATAAACATGCTAACTTAGACTTAAGTGCATTGTTGCAGTCACATCCTGCTGCTGAAGGTAAAGCGCAGTACTGCGAAGTTCAAGGCAATGAACCGTTTGATAAGGGTGTTCTTGCTGAACAAATGGTTGCAGATATGCTACCTGCCATTGAAGAAGGCACAGGTGGTGAGTTCAGTTATAGCATTGGTAACTGTGACCGTTCGATTGGTGCACGTATTTCAGGTGAGATTGCAAAACGTTATGGCAACCTCAGCATGGAAGCGCATCCAGTTAAAGTGAAGTTAAAAGGGACAGCAGGTCAGTCACTCGGTGTTTGGAACGCAGGTGGTTTGCATATCAGCCTTGAAGGTGATGCGAATGACTATGTGGGTAAAGGTATGGCTGGTGGTCGAGTATCGATCTTCCCACCAAAAGGTTCACCTTTCCAAACTCAAGAAACTGCCATCATTGGTAATACCTGCTTATACGGTGCGACAGGCGGTAAACTCTTTGCTGCGGGTACTGCGGGTGAACGTTTCGCGGTACGTAACTCAGGTGCGTTTGCTGTAATTGAAGGTGCAGGCGATCACTGCTGTGAATATATGACTGGCGGTATTGTGACTGTACTTGGTAAAGTAGGTCATAACTTCGGTGCAGGTATGACTGGTGGTTTCGCTTATGTTCTTGATTTAGATAATGACTTCGTTGATCATTACAATCACGAATTGATCGAACTGAACCGTATTTCAACTGAAGCGATGGAAGAGCATCAATCATTCTTACTTCGTATCTTAGATGAACACATTAAAGAAACAGGTAGTGCTTGGGCGTATAAGATCCGCAATGAGTTTGATTTCTACAGCCGTAAATTCTGGCTGGTGAAACCAAAAGCTGCAAACTTGCAGACGTTGTTAAAAACAACTCAAGCTGATCCACAATAATTCCACTACTTGCAGATATATAGGTAGGTGCGCAGGCTGACAATGTTCAGCTTGCACCCACCCACGGAGAGAGACATGGCAGAACGCCTAAACAATGACTTTCAATTCCTGGATGTCGCACGCCAAGATCCAGAGAAAAAAGATCTTAATGTCCGCAAAGCAGAATTTGTGGAAATCTATAAACCGTTTACAGCTGAAATTGCGGCAAACCAAACGCATCGTTGCTTAGGTTGCGGTAACCCGTACTGTGAATGGAAATGTCCAGTACATAACTATATTCCAAACTGGCTTAAACTGATTTCGGAAGGTCGTATTTTCCAAGCGGCTGAACTCTGCCATCAAACCAATACTTTGCCTGAAGTATGTGGTCGTGTATGTCCACAAGACCGTTTGTGTGAGGGTGCATGTACCCTCAATGATGGTTTCGGTGCCGTGACCATTGGTAATGCCGAAAAATATATTAACGATACCGCTTTTGCACTGGGCTGGCGTCCAGATATGTCTCATGTGAAATGGACAGATAAAAAAGTAGCAATCATTGGTGCAGGTCCTGCGGGTCTAGGCTGCGCAGACATCCTTGTTCGTAATGGTGTTAAACCAGTTGTATTCGATAAACGTCCTGAAATTGGTGGTTTACTGACTTTTGGTATTCCAGAATTCAAGATGGAAAAAGACGTCATGAAACGCCGTCGTGAAATTTTCACAGGTATGGGCGTTGAATTCCGCTTAAATACTGAAATTGGCAAAGATGTGACGATTGATCAACTTCTTGCCGATTACGATGCGGTCTTCATGGGTATGGGAACATATACCTACATGAAAGGTGGTTTTGCAGGTGAAGATCTTGATGGTGTGTATGATGCGCTTGATTTCTTAATTGCTAATGTTAACCGCACCCAAGGCTGGGAAAAAGATCCATCTGAATACATTTCTGTTGAAGGCAAAAAGGTGATTGTTCTTGGTGGTGGTGATACCGCGATGGACTGTAACCGTACTTCAATCCGTCAAGGCGCAAGCTCAGTGACTTGTGCATACCGCCGTGATGAGCAAAATATGCCAGGTTCACGTCGAGAAGTGAAAAATGCGCGTGAAGAAGGGGTGGAATTCCAATTTAACCGTCAGCCAATCGAAATTGTCGGTGAAAATGGCAAAGTAACGGGTGTTAAAGTCGTTACCACTCAACTCGGTGAGCCTGACAGTCGTGGTCGTCGTAGCCCAGAGCCAATTCCAGGTTCTGAAGAAATTCTACCTGCTGATGCAGTACTTCTTGCCTTTGGTTTCCGTACCAGTCCAGCAGATTGGTTTGCTGATGTAAATATCAACCTTGATGGTTCAGGACGTGTCGTTGCAGCTGAAAAGCAAGACTATAAGTTCCAGACGTCGAATCCAAAAATCTTCGCAGGTGGGGATATGGTTCGTGGTTCGGATCTTGTCGTGACTGCAATTTGGGAAGGTCGCCAAGCAGCTGAAGGGATCTTGGATTATTTAGATGTTTAATCTGCTCTAAATATTCATTGATATTTAAATAAAACCCGCCCTGTGCGGGTTTTATTTTTTAAATTTTGGCATTACACGTTCAATAATTAGAACATTAAAAACAATAAATTTGAGCCTTTTTACAAACTCAATAAGCATTTTGGCTATTTCGATTTTGTGACTTCATTCACATACTGTGCTCAATACGGAATGACTGAGAATAAAAATGACACAGCAGACGACACAAAAGGCTTATCAAAACCGACCCAAAGCGATTGGTATTACCGTAAGACGATTACAATTTAATCCACACAAGATTTCTCGACATTACTTTGCTAATTCACCCGTAATGTCGCATTTATTAACCGCTTTATCTTCGACATTTCCCATCGGTGAGCAATTCTTTGTACATAGCGTGCGTAATGTGCGAGACCGTGTAAAGGATGAAAAGTTACAGGCACAAATTGCGGCATTTATTGGACAAGAAGCCATGCACTCGAAAGCACATACTGAGTTCAATGATGCATGGCGCAGTGATGATTACAATTTAGATCGCTTTCAAGCTTGGTTGGCGCGTAAGGATCAGTATGTGAAAAAACTCGATCCTAAAGTACAGCTTGCAATCACCTGTGCCTTCGAGCATTTTACTGCACTGTTGGGTGGATATATTTTAAGGCATCCTGAAGTGTTGAGTACGCTTGATGAAGATGCAGTGAAACTTTGGGTCTGGCATGCTATTGAGGAAATTGAACACCGTGCAGTGGCCTTTGATGTGTATCAGCATGTGTATAAAGATGATAAATTGCGCCGGTTAATTATGCGCAGCGTCACGACAGGTTTTGCCAGCTTAACTTTTTATTCAGCCACACGACTCTTTCTACAAGATAAGAAAAAAAGTGTACCGAAAGTCGGTGGAAATATATTTGGACTTTATTTGCTGGGTAAAATGTTGATTCAACTTTTACCTGAATATTTATCCTATTACAAAGCAGATTTTCATCCGTCAGATATTGATTACACGGACATCGTCAAATATTGGAAAGTACGCTTAGCCCAAGAGTATTCACTAGAAGGCTTTGTTGAAAATAAGCCAATCACATTACCTTGTTAAATAATTGAAAAGCCCAGATGATGGGCTTTATTTTTAATTGTTGATCTTTATATAAAATAAACAAAACAATGTGCAGTTCCGTATAAAATGGATTTATGTAAACAAATACAAATAAATAATAGAGGATGAATTCGATGCGCTTAATGAAAAATACAGTCCTTGCCTTGGCGATGGCGAGTACCTTAACGCTCACAGGCTGTGGCTATAACACGTTGCAAGTCAAAGATGAGGCAGTGACAGCATCCTGGTCTGAGGTGCAAAACCAATATCAACGTCGTGCCGACTTGGTGCCAAATTTGGTCAATGTTGTTAAAGGCTATGCGAAACATGAAGAGCAAGTACTGACTGAGGTGACTCAGGCACGTGCCAATGTTGCAGGCTTAAAAGTCGATAAAGAAGTTTTAGAAAACCCTGCGCTGTTTGAAAAATATCAACAGGCACAAGCACAGATGACCAGTGCTTTATCACGTTTGATTGCAGTTTCGGAAAATTATCCAGATTTAAAAGCCAATGAACAATTCCGTGATTTACAAGTTCAGCTCGAAGGTACAGAAAACCGTATTGCTGTAGCGCGTAACCGTTATATCACTACTGTGCAAGACTATAACTCTTATGTGCGTCAATTCCCGCAAGTGATGACTGCAAAAGTGATCGGTATGGATACCAAGCCAAACTTTAGTGCGGATCAAGCTGCGCAAAATGCACCTAAAGTCTCTTTTGATTAAAGTAATTTAATCGGGAAAATCTAGATGCTGAATTTCAGGAAAAAACAGACCATGTGGAATATTACTCGATATCTGATCATCATATGGATGCTGATGATGAGTCATTTCACGTGGGCTGAAGTCGCGACTGCAACGGATACAGCAGAAGAGGTTGTGATTGCGAGTAAAATTCTGAAAGATCAGCAGCAAAACAATCAGCAAGTCCAATCCCCAACAGACTCTGAATCAACCGTTCAGCAACCACAGATTGCTAATGATATGGCAGATGGGGAATCCATTCGGGGGCTGCCAACACTGAATGAACCTGTGGTAGATCAAGCTAATTTATTATCGGTAACTGAAAAACAGCAAATCAGTCAGCGCATATTAAATTTGCATGAACAAGGCAAAGCGCAAATTGGTGTTGTGATTGTACCCACGACAGGTCAGGAAGATATTTTTGGTTATGCGATGCGTGTAGCTGAGAAATGGCAACTCGGTTCAGCCAAACAAGATAATGGTGTATTGATGGCAATCGCGGTTAATGATCGTCGTATACAAATCCTGACAGGTTATGGACTTGAAGGTGTTTTACCTGACATTATTGTCAGTCGGATTATTAATCAAAAAATCACGCCATATTTTAAGCAAGCTCAATATGCTCAAGGGATTGATGCAGGTTTAGCTGAAATTGAACGTATTTTAAATTTAGATCCGGAAATTGCGGCAAAGGCTGCGCAAGATTTAAAAGAACGTCAAGAACAAGCGCTTCACGAGCAACAAGCCAAAGAAAAAACCTTTAATACTGCTTTATTTATTTTAGTCGCTGGCATTATTGGGTCATTTATTGTTGGTAAACGATTAAGTGCATCTACAGCTGCTGTTGCAGGTGTAGCAGCAGGATTAGTGAATGGCGCAGGCTTAATCACCAGTTTATTGATTGGTGGCGGTATTTTCTTTTTGCTCATCACTGCGATTGCACAAACGATTTTCCAACTATTTCTCTCATCAGGTGGACGTGGTGGTGGTTTTGGCGGCGGTCGTGGTGGCGGTGGATTTAGTGGCGGCGGTGGCGGCTTTGGTGGGGGAGGAGCATCAGGATCATGGTAACAGCAACAGAAACGACGGAAATTTTAACCAAACCTAAAACTGAAGAAGTGGTACAACCAAGTTTTAAGCGTTGGTTAAAACATGCGTGTTATATGCCTGCGACAAAACGCTATTTTAATAAGCAAGACCAAGATGCCATTGCACAAGCTGTAACTCAGGCTGAGCATGGACATGTGGGTGAAATTCAGGTCGTGATTGAAGGTCATATTCCTGCTAATCAAGCGTATTATCAGGATACTTGTGCGCGTGCACGTCAGTTATTTGCAGAATTGGGTGTTTGGGATACGGAATATAATAGTGGCGTTCTGTTGTATTTAAACCTGTGTGAGCAAAAAGTAGAAATCGTGATTGATCGCGGGGTAAAGCAAGCAACAACCCAAGACATTTGGGAGAAAATTTGCCAAACAATTGTGAAAGAGTTTCAGGAAAAAAATTACAGGCAAGCTGTCGTAGATGGAATTCTACAAATTGGGCAGGTATTAGATGAATACTATGATCGGAGATTAAAAGACCAAAATAATGAATTAACGAATCATCCGATTATCCTGAATTAAAAGTCGTTAGATGCTGACAAAAAATGTCACTTAGTTACACAAAATGAAACCTAAAAATTACAAATAAAAAAATATTTTTTTAAAGTGCTGTTTTTTCTGTCAAAATTACTATAATAAAAGTTGGCACGTTAGATGCTAAATATAAATAGCTTTAACAATTAAGCTTATAAATAAACATAAAACATTTGTGGAGAATGTTATGAAATCAGTTCAAAAGGGTTTTACCCTTATCGATACTCCATAAGTGTCCATATAAAATGAACAATCCATAAGTAAGCTCGTATGGACATAAAAATAATAAATTTGATATGAAGAATAAATATTATCTTGCTCTTATTTTGCTTCTTTCCACGGTTACCCAGACACAAGCATTAGACTTAGCTCATTATTCAGATATTTCATCAGTTGCTCAAATCGCTTCGAATCAAAAAATGCAAACAGAACTTCAAAAGCTGTTAAAGCACGATTATCAAAAATTCCAATCTAATTTTGAACATTACTCAGCCCTCTATTTACTGAAAACAGATGAGGCTTTGTATTATGAAGGTAGGTCTGCATCCAGTTTAGGTGCTTCATCGGTTATTGTTTTTAAAGATGGGCGATTGTTTGCTGCAATTTATTTTGCCGAAACCAAGACGTTAAAATACTTTAGCAATGATGCAAGTTGTTCAGAACAGTTACATCCTGCGATTCAAATTTTTGCTCAGCAGCGTGAAATTCAAAGTATTGAGTATGCAACAGCTAGAGTTGATACAGCTTTAAAAGGCTTTGTTGCACAAAGATTTGAAATGCAAAGTGCCCCTAATTGAGCCAAATTTAAGGCGTAACTTGGGTAAGTGGTCGACCTAATTCCGTAAATCTGTTGAGGACTGCTACACGTGCATGAATTTCATTCACCTGACTAGGAAAGCTTCTTGCCATTAATTTATCGCCTAATAATTTGATGCAATGCATCTTGGTTTCCACCAAACTGCGGCGATGATAGCCTGACCATTTTTTCCATAATGTCCTGCCTAAACGTTTAACTGTTCGAAGTAATTCATTTCGCTCTAGCGAGCTACTCTTTGTATCTTTCCATGGTTTCGCATTTTTTCTAGGTGGAATCACCGCATGTGCTTGCCGATCTGCAATGACCTGACGGCATTGCTTGGTGTCATAAGCTCCATCGGTATAAACAGAGTCAATCTGCTCATCTTGTGGAATCTGATTAAGTAAATCACCAAGCACCTGTGAATCACTGACATTATTGGTTGTGAGCTGAATAGCGCGTATTTGTAGGGTTTTGGCATCTATACCAATATGTAGTTTACGCCATTGGCGACGATATTCAGATCCATGTTTCTTGCGTTTCCATTCGCCCTCACCTAGAAACTTCATGCCTGTAGAGTCTACGAGTAGATGCAGCCCATCGCTACTTTTTTGGTAGCTGATTGCAATATCAATATGCTTTTGTCTTCTACAAAGCGTACTGTAATCTGGTGCGGTCCAATTTAATCCGCAAAGTTTAATCAGACTTTGCACAAAGCCAGTGACCATACGTAAAGATAGACGGAATAAGGATTTAATCATTAAGCAGCATTGGATAGCTGCGTCGGAGTAGGTTTGATTTCGCCCTTGTTTGCCTTTTGATGGAGCATACCATTGCGTAGCAGGATCAAACCAAATGGCAATATTTCCGCGACTTATGAGTGCTCGGTTATATGCGGGCCAATTGGTTGTGCGGTAGATTTTGTGTGTAGGCTTCTTCATTTGAAAATTATATCGCTGAAAAAGCCTTTACAGATAGGTTTGTGCAACAAAGCCTGTTTTTTATAAAGTTTTACTAGTAAGATGAATTTTCTGATTTTTGTATTTGGGGCTTGATTTGATTAAAATAATTTATAAAATTAAACCAATATTTATTTTAATTTTTTTATTATTATTTTCATTTTTAATGTATTTTCCAGGATTACATGGTGATTATGTTTTTGATGATATAGCAAATATTATTGATAATAAAAAAATAGCAATTTCAGCTTTAGATTATGAAAATTTAAAATCTGCTTGGTATTCTGGTGATGCTGGTCCATTGGGTCGTCCGATCAGTATGCTTTCTTTTGCTTTAAACTATTATTTTACAGGTTTTGAGCCTTTTTATTTTAAACTTACGAATCTATTTATTCACTTAATCAATGGTTTATTGGTTTTTATTATTAGCCTAAAATTATTTCAATGGCTAAGCCACCAATACCAAAGAATTCCGCTTCAATCTGCCGTATATCTTGCTTGTTTAGTCAGTTTAATATGGCTCATTCACCCTTTAAATCTAACCAGCGTATTGTATGTTGTACAACGCATGACGAGCCTATCCACATTATTCGGATTATTCGCACTTGCTATTTATTGTTTCTGGCGTACTCGAGCAATCACGGGGTTAAATACTATATTTGCGTTATGCGGTGTAGCTTTAAGCCTATTAGCCTCTATACTAAGTAAAGAATCTGGAATTTTATTTATCCCCTTAATTTACTGGGTTGAATTGATTATTTTCCAAGCTAAAAACCTACAATTTCAACCGATTTATATCAAAAAAATTAAATTAATTCATATGCTTTGGGGTGGAGTAATTGCTGCTGGATTAATATTTTTATATTTATTGCCACCCTATCTTAACCCTGTAAATTTCACAAGACGTGATTTTACTTTAGATGAGCGACTACTTACCGAATCACGAGTGATTTTTTATTATCTAAAAATGACCTTTTATCCATTACTTTCGGATTTAAGTTTATATCATGATGATTTTACTATTTCCAAATCAATCACTCAGCCAATAACAACCCTATACTCTTTTGCTGGACTGCTTGGAATTAGCCTAGCTTGTATAACCTTGTTCAAAAAACACCCTATGTTGCTTTTTGCTTGGGGTTGGTATGTGGTAAGTCAGTTGCTCGAATCAACTTTTATTAGTCTTGAATTAGTCCATGAACACCGTAATTACTTTGGCATCATTGGCTTTATAGTTGCAGCAGTCTATTATATTGCCCAAATTAAAAATAAAAAAATTCAACCTTTTATTTATATATTAAGTGCTATCTATATTGCAAATTTAGCATGGACAACATGGCAACGCTCCGAAATTTGGTCAAATCTTGTAGATCATGCAGTATATGAAGCAGCGATGCACCCACAGTCAGATCGTGCTAATTATCAATTGGCTCGTATTTATATGAAACTAATGCAAAACGAGCCCAATTCACAACAAAAAATGCATTATGCACAGCTTGCTCAACACGCCTTAAATAAAGCGAAAAAAAGCTATATACCTGCGAATGGTGCTTGGTTTGCTGAGTTACACTTAGCATCTTATCTCGGAAACCCTGTTTCACAGCAAACTATTAATGAATTAATCTGGCGTTTGGAATATAAACCCTTTCAAAATAGCAATGTCAGTTTTTTGAGCACCTTTTCAAATTGTCAAATTAATGGCTTTTGTAAAGTGCCTCATGAGCAAGCTATATCGATTATTGCTGCTGGACTAGATAACAAAGGAATAGACAATCGTTTAAAATCAGAAATTTATAAATTATTAACACAATATTTTGTGGGAGTGATTTCTGATTTTAAAAAAGGTGAAGAGTTTATGCAACATGCGATCACGTTACATGAAGATGTCAATGGTAGATTGCTATTTTCTCAGGTTTATAGATTACAAGGTAAATTAATTGAAGCGAAAGCACAGTTACAACGAGCCAAGGAAATAGATACCAGTAGAGTTTGGGCTAAAGAAATTGCGATTGAACAGCGTAATATAGATAATGCCATGCTTACTGGAAAAAGAGCAAACCATGAAAGTTAGTATCGTTCTCCCTGCAAAAAATGAATCTGCTGCAATTGGTCAAACCCTTGCACAGATTCAACAATTACAGCTTGCTCATGAAATTATTGTGGTGAATGATGGTTCTACAGACCAAACCAAACAAGTCGCAGAAACTGCTGGTGCTAAAGTAGTCACTCATCCTTACTCAAAAGGTAATGGTGCAGCCATTAAAACAGGGGCACGTACTGCAACAGGTGACATCATTGTATTTATGGATGCAGATGGGCAGCATGATCCGCAAGATATCCCTCGCTTGATTGAGAAAATTGAACAAGGCTATGATTTAGTCGTTGGCGCTAGGCAAAAAGGTTCACAAGCCAGTATTGGCCGTGGTATTGCCAATGCACTCTATAACAACCTTGCAACATATATGACTGAACAAAAAGTAGAAGACCTCACCTCTGGTTTTCGTGCAGTCCGTGCAGATAAATTCCGTGAATTTTTATATTTACTGCCTAATGGTTTTTCTTATCCAACTACTAGCACCATGGCATTTTTCCGCGCAGGTTACTCAGTAACTTATGTTCCAATACATGCAGCAAAACGCATAGGCAAAAGTCATATTCAACCCCTGAAAGACGGGGTACGCTTCTTTTTAATTATTTTTAAGATTGCCACACTATTTTCACCTTTAAAAATGTTTTTGCCTATTGCGGTCATGTTATTTATAGTGGCAACTGGCTGGTATGGTTATACGTTGTACGAATATAATCGTTTTACCAATATGAGTGCCCTACTCTATACAGGGAGTGTAATGGTGTTTTTGATGGGACTGATTAGTGAGCAGATAACGGCGTTGATGTATAAAGATGATAAATAATAAATGAAAACCGATATTAAAAGATTCTGGCAAATGCTAACTAAGCAGGAAAAACGCCATTCGGTGTTGATGCTTATGCTGGTGGTGTTAATGGCCTTTGCGGAAACAGCAGGCGTAGTGTCCATCATGCCGTTTTTGTCGGTGCTGGCCCGACCCGATATCGTGCAAGACAATGCTGCCCTGAGCTGGCTCTATAACCAGTTTGCTTTTAACAGCAATCAGGAATTCATCACTGCGCTGGGCATTGCCTCCATTGTGTTGGTGGTCGGCTCATCCGCTTTCAAAACCGTTACCCTGCATCTGGTTAACCGCTTTACCTTTTTGCTGCGCCACAGCATCAGCGCACGGCTGCTGTCGGGCTACTTGCACCAGCCTTACGAGTTTTTCCTGCGCTATAACCCGTCCGAGCTTAGCCGTAATGTGTTGTCGGAGATTGACCAGCTGCAAGGTGGGCTGATCAAGCCGCTCTCGCAGTTGATTGCACAGGGCGCAGTAGCAACCGCCATGATGTTGTTGCTGTTTTTCTACAACCCCTGGATTGCCATTAGTGCCGCCGCCATGATAGGAGTGCTCTATGGCGTAATTTATACCCTGGTGCGCAAGCGACTGGGAGATACCGGCAAAGCACGTCAGGCCGCTAACGGTGCCCGCTTTCAGGCATGTAACGAGGTATTGGGTGGCATCAAGGATGTAAAAATTACCCAAGCAGCCGAAACCTACCAGCACAAATTTAACCAATCTTCCCGCGACTTCTCACGCCATCAAGCCAATGCCGAAACCCTAAGCCAGTCGCCGCTATATATGGTGGAAACCGCTGGCTATAGCGGGCTGATTATCCTGGCGCTCATTCTGATGAAACAAAGCAACGACATTGGCCAGGTACTGCCCGTGCTGGGCTTGTACGGCTTTGCCGCCTACCGTCTGCTGCCATCAGCACAAATCATGTATCGGGGCTTCGCCCAGCTAAAGTTTTCATCCGCTGCGCTGGATACCGTTCACCAGCATCTGAGCCTGCCACGCCAGGCGAGTCGCGCCGCTTCAACCGTGCTGGCCCCACAGCAAGAAATCCGCCTGCAAGGCATTCGCTTTGCCTACCCGTCTGCGCCAGACAAGAGCGTTTTGCAGGATTTTGAACTGGTGATTCCTGCCAACACCAGCGTTGGCATCGTTGGCAAAAGTGGTGCTGGCAAAAGCACCGTCATGGACTTGCTGCTGGGCCTACTGGAGCCGCAGGCGGGCACGCTCTCTATCGATGGACAGATCATTGACAGCACCAATATTCAAAACTGGCAGGCCGCCATCGGCTATGTGCCGCAACATATTTATCTGGCCGATACCAGCATTGCCGAAAACATCGCCTTTGGCGTACCTGCCGGGCAGATCGATATGCAAGCCGTCGAACGCGCCGCCTGCGCTGCACAAATTCATGAATTTATTACTAAGGAATTGCCTGACGGCTATCAAAGTAAAGTGGGCGACCGAGGCATACGCTTATCGGGTGGGCAAAGGCAGCGTATTGGCATTGCCCGTGCTTTGTATCGTGATCCGCCAGTGTTATTGATGGATGAGGCGACTAGTGCGTTGGATAGTGATACCGAAGCAGCGCTGAATCAAGCCGTGAATGCCTTGGCAGGGCAAAAAACGATCGTTATTATTGCGCATCGTACTACTTCATTACATGTTTGTGAGTTAGTTATAGAGCTTCCTTCAAATAGTTAGCGTTTCCTCCGATATTCAAAAAAGGCTTGAAAAAATGAAATACGAACTTGTTGAACTTGAAAGGTTGATACCTTTAGAAGAAGTATTTCCCAATCACCTGGAGAACATTAGGCAGCTTATTTACCGAGATGGTGAGATACACAAAGCACTGATTGCAGACCGGATGACAGGGACCATACTCGACGGCAGCCATCGTTACGCCTTTTTATTGGAAGAGGGGTATAAACTTGCCCCGGTTCACTGGGTAAACTATCAAGACGAAAATATTCGAGTTGGATCTAAACTGGCGCACCGCTTCCTCACAGATGGATGTTCGTTTGTAAACAAAAGCGAGTGCATACGGCGTAGCAGCACAGGTGAACTTTTTTCACCACGAACAACGCGACATTTTTTTCCTTTTAGAAAAAATAGTATTACTGTATCACTAGCGGATTTAAAGCCGGGTCCAAAGCGAGAAATTGATCATTTATTGGCCAAAGTTAATATCTCTGAAGAAATTTCTCATAATAAGAGCTACTTGGCCGAAATAGATGAGGAGTTGCGCATACTCAGTGATTATATTGCTGAAATGGTTGAGTCACGCACATACTTGACTACACAGGTTGATATGCTTAAAGCTTCACAGCCAGTGATATTTTTCCCTGGAAAATTTCACCCGCCACATATGGGGCATGTACAAACAATCCTACAGTTAGCATCAAATTGTAAAAAACTCATTATTGGAGTGACAGGAGATACTCCTAGTAATGATATCATGACACAAAATCAAATTATTCAGGTTCTAAGTGATGTGTTGGAAACATTTGATAATATAGAAGTATTAAAGATAAATGACACACTGACACAAAAAAACGATACCTGCGGATTACCCAAATTCGATTTACTTTGCTCTGGCAATCCAGATGTAATTCACTGGGCGGAGAAGCAAGGAGTAAAGGCAAAATTTGTTGAACGATCACTTGGAGTTCATTGTAGCGGGGAAGTTATTCGGGCAGTGCTATCAGATTCTTCGAGTGAAAATATTTAAAGGAACCGTATGTACATTTTGTCAGGTAAAGGTAGTGTTGCTGGTGTTGATCTTGCGACTTCTATATTGAAACTGTGCCAACAAAAAGGTGTTCTGTGGGATAATGATTTGCCGGAGTATACGCTTGATTTTGCTACGCAAATTCCATCTGTATCCAAGAGTATCCGTGAAGGAAGTGCTAGCGTTGTAATTGATAAAATAAATGAAAAGCTTAAGTATGCAGAGCAACATAATGATAGCTATATGATTCTTTGCTTAACGGCACATAAGCTAATACCTAATATAAAAACAAAAATGAAATGCGTCAATTTATGGGAAGCCGTTAATAAAACCATAGTAGATGTCCAAGAGCCAATTGCTTTTCTTGGTACTTTTGAGAGCATGCAAGATGAAAATGAAAGCTTTATAACACTACCAAATCATGCAGATATAATAGGAGACCTTATTACGTCGGTGAAGCGCGGCTACTCTGAGCTTGGAAAAAATTATGCTGCCCACCCCAATCACTTGCTAAAAAGTATTGTTAATCAATTTAAAGGGATAGGTGCGAAAAGATTTTTTTTAGCTTGTACAGATCTTCATAGCTGTAAAGATGAACTGATAAATATTGGGGTCTTAGAGAGCGATATTATCAGTATTATAGATATAGCCGCCAATGAAATTATTGATCGAAATGGGCGGCTTTACAATAGGCGGATTCAAACGGCAAGTGCAACAGTATAAAAACCAGCCATAACTTCACTCGGTGTATACCAACCTAGTGTTTTTCTAGGACGATGGTTGAGTGCAAATTCTATCTGCTCTATTTGTTCGTTTGACACATCATCAAACGATGATGATTTTGGCAGATATTGACGGATTAAACCATTCGTATTTTCATTTCTAGCTCGCTGAATAGACTTGTAAGGATCAGCAAAATACGTCTCTATCCCAGCATCAGTAATTCTTTTGTGTTCGGAAAATTCTTTGCCATTATCAAATGTCACACTATAAGCATGGCTCATTTGTAAACGATCTAATGCACAAGTAATCGTTTGAGAGGATGCTCTCGTTGGCCCTAAATGAACAATATGTACATACAGGCTCTTTCGATCAACGAGTGTCAATAAAGCACCTTTATGATGTTTACCAATCACCGTGTCACCTTCGAAATCTCCTAAACGTTGTCGTTGATCAATGACCTGGTCTCTGCAGTGAATACTTGTTTTATCAATGATTTGCCCCCTACGATCCGTGTTTTTGTAACCGCGTTTTCGATATTTCTTCTGATGCCTTAAGTGTAGATGGAGTTTACCTCCTTGTGATTTATCTTGATAAATGTACTGGTAAATCCACTCATGTGAAGGTACATCCAGCCAACCGCGTTGTGTTAAAGCACCTGAAATTTGTTCTGGTGACCAGTCCAAACCAATCAAATAATCAATATAAGCGAAGGCAAATGCTGTCATTGATGATGAAGGACGGTACCGTCTTTGACTTGCAAATTTAGCTGCCTGTTGAGCTCTATATCCACGTTGCCCAGTATTTCTTTTTATTTCACGGTAGATGGTTGATCGTGAACGTCCTAACTCCCGAGCAAGGGTAGCAATTGAACTTTTACTTTTCAAAGTAGCATAAATTTCGTATCTTTCATCTTGAGAAAGTTGGGTGTATTTCTTCATTGTGTGCTTTCCAATTGCGAGTTGAAAAAGTCTAATGATTCTATGAATACACCTAACTTTTTCAACTAACTACAAATGTGTTGCACTTGGGATTTGAATATGCGATACTCAGTTTCTTGATGCTGTATCCGATGCCCGTACATACATGCGCTATAAATATGTGAGCGAGTCTGACGCTCCGCAAACAGACAAAAAAACACAGCAGTTATATGATGTTTTTGATAATCTGAACTTAGACAATATTGAAATTCCAAATATTTTAGATGTTGGCGGTAGTTCAACGGGTCACTCTCTTAAGCTTGCAAAACGATTGTCATCGAAAACTAGCCAAATCACCTTGCTTGATATTTCGGCTGATTCACTGAACGCAGCTCGCCCCATCTATACCGCAGAAAAAAACATCACCACGACTTTCGAGCATGGCGATTTCAAATCTTTTTTTCCAAACACTCAATACGACCTCACACTTTGTTTGGGGCTGCTTTACTGCATTTCAGAAGACCACGCCTTTGTTTCGGCTATCAATAAGATGGCCAATGCCCTTCAAGCAGGTGGTTTATTGATTACGCGTGATGGATTAACCGATGTTGAACACAAAATTTATATGGCGTTTGGTGGAGTAATTCGTAATAGAAACATGTATCAACGTGCCTTTTATGATGCCGGTTTTGAGCTTATCGACAGTCGTGAGTTTACGATTGAAACACCCATTAAACGCGACATAGCCACCTGTGTTTGGCGCAAGCTTCCTGACAATGAAAAATAAAACCGAGCCCCAGCAGGAAAGCATACCGCCAGCTACAGGACAGCTACGAAAAATACAGCTTGTAGAGTTACAGCTTCTTAAAGAGCTTGATAAAGTTTGTCGCGACGAGAACATTCTTTACTGGATTGACGGTGGCACGCTACTTGGAGCGATCAGGCATGGTGGTTTTATCCCTTGGGATGATGATATTGATATTTGTATGCCACGAAATGAACTGAAACGTTTTTTGGCAAAGGCTCATAAATTATTCCCTGACTACATAGAAATTGACCATGCCAACATCGAACAAGATGCAGACTATGCCATTCCCTGTCGAATCCGAGATAAACGCACCAAAATTATTGAGACAAAAAGTACAGTTCATCTTAATCGCGGACTTTTTATTGATATTATACCGATAGACAGTTTTCATGTTTCAGGTCCTCGGCGGGTGTTAGAAATATGCGCCAAGGTCATTTATCGATATCTTTGCAAACTCTATAAGCCACAGCGGAACGCAACCTTTATTGATAAGGTACTCGTTATGTTTCATTTTTTAATGACTGGCTTATTACGATTAAAGGCCGATACTCCCATAAGGCTTTTTCGCAACTGGGTTCGAAAAAGATTTATTTATCGCCCTTTCAATGACGAAACCAATGGAGATCTTGGTTATGGATTCGATGTTTATTGGAAAAGAATATTTAAGAAAAATGATATCTTTCCCTTACAGCGCATCAAGTTTGAAAGTATAGAAGTGAACGCACCGCACAGACCTGAAAATGTATTGCCCATATTTTATGGTTCAAGCTACATGCAGCCGCCTCCGATCGATAAACGTAATACTCACCATTTCTCTACCGTTATTTTCGACACAGATATAACCCAAAAAATATTAGATAAAATGAAAGATACGTTATGATGCCTAATAATGTTCGAAATATCGCCATTATCCTTGCCTCTGGTTCTGGCACCCGCTTTCGCTCAGAAACTCCTAAACAATTTCTAAAGCTAGCCGGCAAGCGTGTCATTGAACACACGCTGGATTGTTTTCAGAACCATGCAGGCATTGATGAAATCATCATCGTCACTTCCCGTGAGCAAATAGCGCTTATGGAGGAAATTATTCTGCATGGTGATTACAGCAAGGTCACACGAGTGTTGCTAGGTGGCGATACACGGCAGGCTAGTTCGGCTGCTGGTATTGCAGCGATCAAAGGGGACAACCACAAAGTCCTCGTCCATGATGCGGTGCGACCTTTGCTGGATGCTGCCACCATTGACCGGTGTCTGAATGCATTGGAACACTTTGACGCCGTTGATACTGGAGTACCTTCCCCAGATACAGTGATTCAGGTGGATGCAGAAAACTGTATTACAAAGATTCCCGACCGTGAGCAGTTGCGTCTTGGGCAAACTCCGCAGGCATTTCGGGCGGGCTTATTGCGCAAGGCACATGCACTGGCTGCCACTGATTCAGAGCTCAAGGTTACGGATGATTGTGGATTGATTTTGCATTATGGACTGGGCAAGGTGCATGTGGTCGCCGGAGATACCAGCAATATCAAAATTACATATCCGTCAGATGTTTACCTTGCTGATCGCTTATTTCAACTGCGCTCGGGCACATTCCAGGCAGATGAAAACCTTTCCGCCTTACAAAACAAAGTAGTTGTAGTTCTGGGGGCCAGTAAGGGAATTGGGCAGGCAGTGCAACAGCTGGCAGAACTGCACGGTGCTCATATAGTGGCAGCTTCGCGCAGTAGTGGAATGGATGTTGCCAACAGCCAGGCGGTAAGGCATCTGTTTACAAGCGCCATGGAGCAGTTTGGTCGTATTGATTATGTGGTTAATACGGCCGGGGTGCTGCATACAGGCTTGCTGGCGGGGCAGAGTGATGAGGTAATTGACGAGCAACTTTTAACTAACTTGCGTGGCAGTATTGTCGTTGCGCGTGAAGCGTTTGAAGTGCTAAAAGAGCAAGGGGGCAGTATTGCTCTGTTTGCCTCTAGCTCATATACGAGGGGGCGCGCCCGCTCAGCCGTTTATTCAGCCACCAAGGCAGCTGTGGTCAACTTGATGCAGGGCCTGGCTGAAGAATATTTGCCGTTCAATGTGCGTATCAACGCAATCAACCCGGAGCGCACAGCCACCCCGATGCGTACAGAAAACTTTGGTAACGAGCCGCATGATTCCTTGCTGGATGCAAAGACAGTCGCTGGTGCGACGCTTCGGGTCTTGTTGACCGAACGGACCGGGCAGGTGATTGATGTCAGGCGTTAAATGGGTGCGTGAAGGTTGGAGGTTGCTGCTGCAATCTGCTTTGGCACTGGCTGGCTGGTTATTGATTGTCCCTTTGGTTTGGCTGGTGCCACGCCGCAAAGATTTGATTGTGGTGATTGGGCGGGATGGCGGCAAGTTTACCGACAATACAAAATATTTTTTTCTACAGGCGCAAAGCCTTTTACCCTCTGGCGTGAGGTGCGTTTGGCTGTCTTCTTTCCATCATGAGCAAACAAAGCTAGAAAGCTGTGGTTTGCCTGTCGCCGCCTATCCATCATGGCGGGGTGTTTGGTTGCTTATGCGTGCTGGTATCTTGGTGGTGGATTCTGTTGATTGGCACTTGCGAATGCGTCGCTTTTTATTGTCAGGCTCTCGCAAAGTTCAACTCTGGCATGGTGTTGGTTTCAAGCGGATTGAAAGCAACAAAGTACAACATGAGGCCAGTACAAAGAAATGGATTAGTAATCCGCTGATAGCACGTTTACGCTCGGGCTTACGATTTTTGACAGGCCGAAATATCCGCTATGATCTGGTTAATACGACATCCCGCTTTTATCTGGATGAGGTTTTTCGACCTGCTTTTTCCAGTCACTATTTTCTTGTATCAGGCTATCCGCGCAATACCTTCGACTGCTCTGATAAGGCGCTGATAGGTACTGATGCTCATATCATCCATAAAGCTAAAGCCTGGAAAAGCTCAGGGCGCAAAGTAGTGTTGGTTGTGCCCACATTTAGGGATTCTCGCTCTACACCGATAGGACTTGATGTAACTACCCGAAATATTCTGGATAACTGGTGTGAAATAAACGAGATAGAATTTGTGTTTAAGTTCCATGCGTCGGAAAAGGGTGCAACTGAAATTGCAGGAAAACACCTTCATCAATATGAATCAGGAGCAGACTTATATCCATTGATGTCCTGCGTCGATGCCATGGTGACAGATTATTCGTCCATTTATATGGATTTCTTGCTGCTTGATAAACCGGTGCTATTTTTGGTTCCGGATATGGAGGATTATGTGCAGTATGATCGTCAGATTCAGTTTGATTATGCGACGATGACGCCAGGTCCGAAAGTTAAAACATGGGGTGAATTGATTTGTGCGCTGGAGCAGCAGTGGAAAAGTGATAGTTACTGTTCACAGCGACAAGATTTGGCATTAAAAGCATTTGACGGCTTGCCTCAAGAAGAGGCAACACCCAAAATATTGCAGTTGATACTGGAAAAAGGGTGGTTAAGATCTAATATTCAGACTACTCGGGGTGTTCGCTAGTCAACCTGTACAAATGTTTTTCTATTTTTTCGGTAATATCATTCCAATAAAACCCTCTAGAACCAATCATCACAAAACGGTCTGTCATTTGTTTTTTTATTGCTTGTGCGAGGCTGCTTGGATTTCCAGGGCTGGCTAAATAAGGGGTCAACTGTTCTACTAACTCGGGAAAGTTCGCAGTCAAGTTTGGTGCGTGAGTAGCTACGATCGGCCGTTGCATAATCATGGCCTCGCTTACTTTATTGGGTGCAGCAGCATCTAAGAATGGCGAGCGGCGATGTGGAATCGCTAAAACATCACACGCGGCCTGCGCATAAGGCACATCTTGAAACAGCACATTGCCCAGATAGTGAATGCCGTCTTGAGTGAGGTCAAGGTCAGCGGCAGCTTTGCCGCCCAACAGCAGTTCTATGTTCTGCCCTTGTTTACGCAACAGCTGCACGGCGGCAATGAGGTCTTGTACACCACGGTCTGGCTCCATGCTGCCGAAATAGCCCACATAGCAAGCATCAGCGGGAAGTTGTAGTTTTTGTCGTGCCAGAGCTTGGTCTATCGGGCGAAAGTGCTCGGCATCTATACCGTTGCTCAAAATAGCATCTATGCCGTCTTGCCCTAGGTCGCGCAGCAGCGCATGACTGGCAAACAGGCGCATGTCGGCTTTTTTCAGTAGATAACCAAACAGATCAAAACCAAAAGGCCGTACATAGCCGCCAAACTCGTCATATTTGTCATACACGTCAAATACAAACTTGGTCTTGAGTTTTTGTGCCAGCCGATAGGCCATGAATGCGATGTAGCAATCACCGCTGGCTATTACAACGTCCACAGTAGGACGCTGGCGGCTTTGTTGCCAGTAGTGCGTAGCTAATGACAGGTTTTTTACAGGCGTGGAGGTGATACTTAATGTATCATTCTGAGTCGTGATGGTTTGCTTGCTGTGATAATCCACCAGCCATAATGTTACGTTGTTATTTTTTGCTAGGTGCAGTGGGAATTGGTAGTTGCGTCCAAATTTCTCCAGCAGGGCGTCACGATTAGTGTTAAAGCGCTTACCTATAAATAAAATATTTATCATATTCTTGAGCACACACTTTTAACCTTACTACCAAAACGCCCCCACTCAAACTGCCTCGCAAAATCTTGGATGTTCTCTTTTGGTAGAGGAACAGCTAATAATGCAATAACTTGTTTACTCAGCTGGCTATAGTTGTTCTTTTCGACAAGATAACCCGAGATACCTTCCGCTACCGCATCCACAATACCACCTGTTGCAAATGCCACCGTAGGGGTACCATGTGCTGCTGCTTCGACTGCCACCATACCAAAACCTTCTGGATCATCGGGAATATACCGCACAGGGAAAACATGAATATCCGCAGCTTCATATACGATTGCGAGCTGCTGTGGATCTGTAACCACACCTAAAAACAAAATATGCGCAGCTACGTTGTGCAGCGTAGCAGATTGTTGGATGCTGTCTATGGTCTGAATACTTGCACCTAGAGAGTTTTTTGGCGCTTCGCCCACAACTACTAGTACCGTTTCAGGTACAGACTGAACAATATCAAGTAATGAGTTTTCAACAAACTCTCTTAATCCTTTACGTGTCGTCAAGCGCCCAACGGAAAGTAGGATCTTTTTGCCTACCAAACCATGCTGCTGCTTAAAAGCGTGAATGCTGTCCTGAGGTTGCATTGTGTCGGGGATACTCACTCCTGGAGAAACAATATCTAACTTCTCTGCTGCTACACCTGCCTGCATTGCCAATGCTTTAGTTGGGCTGCTATTGACGATCACACGATCTAACCGTTTAAAACGAGAACGCCATAGTAGGCGATATACCATTTGGTTTGCTGTAATATCCAAACCATGTAAATAAGCAATCGCCTTAGCATGGTTTAATTTAGCCAGTAACCATACAAGTGGCGCAGTTAAACCACTGCCTGCAAGTAGTACCTTTGGCTGTAGTTTAAGTGTTAGAACAAACCCTTTGAAAAATGCACACCATAAAAATAGAAATAACGGCTTTAATGGAACTTCGATAATATCCACATTGGCAGGTTTTAGTGCTTTAGACCCTTTAGGTGCAATGACGGTTACCTGATGATATTTAGATAATTCATCTGCCATGTGCCAGTTTAGCCGCTCCATTCCACCAACCAGAGGTGGTAAATTACGTGTTATAAGAAGAATACGTTGCTTCTTCATTTTTTAATTTTCCCCAATTCAAAGCCTACCTTTGAAATACTTAAACCTAAAGTATCTTAAATATTTTCTAAGATAAAAGAATGAACAAATATAGCATTTTACCCCTGTAACTGGAAAAAAAGAAATAAAGACTAAAAAGCCACTAAATTATCAAACTTAGTGGCTATATCAATCAAATAGTCCGAGCACTTTGCTTCAACTCAAAATTTTCCAGCAACAGCGAATTGCACTTTTCCAGCAGTTTTTCATAATCTTCTTTCAGCTGCTCATAATCACTTTTCACCGCCTTGGTCTTAGTTTTCGCTTGCTCAATTTGCTGGGCAGGCGAAAGAAGATTTTGCCCTGCTGCCTGTGCAGCTAGCTCAATTGCCTCAATTAATGCAGCATGACGGCTCTTTTTAATTGAGCCTCGTTTACGTCCAGCCTCCATTGCAACCGTATCGTTATTAATGGCAGAGCCTTTCGGTAGAACAATCGGTTTGTTAGCTTTTAATCGCTCTAAAGCAGCGTAATAATCATTAAGTGCACTCATATTTTACACCTCAATATGGCTTTGTTGCACAAACCTATCTGTAAAGGCTTTTTCAGCGATATAATTTTCAAATGAAGAAGCCTACACACAAAATCTACCGCACAACCAATTGGCCCGCATATAACCGAGCACTCATAAGTCGCGGAAATATTGCCATTTGGTTTGATCCTGCTACGCAATGGTATGCTCCATCAAAAGGCAAACAAGGGCGAAATCAAACCTACTCCGACGCAGCTATCCAATGCTGCTTAATGATTAAATCCTTATTCCGTCTATCTTTACGTATGGTCACTGGCTTTGTGCAAAGTCTGATTAAACTTTGCGGATTAAATTGGACCGCACCAGATTACAGTACGCTTTGTAGAAGACAAAAGCATATTGATATTGCAATCAGCTACCAAAAAAGTAGCGATGGGCTGCATCTACTCGTAGACTCTACAGGCATGAAGTTTCTAGGTGAGGGCGAATGGAAACGCAAGAAACATGGATCTGAATATCGTCGCCAATGGCGTAAACTACATATTGGTATAGATGCCAAAACCCTACAAATACGCGCTATTCAGCTCACAACCAATAATGTCAGTGATTCACAGGTGCTTGGTGATTTACTTAATCAGATTCCACAAGATGAGCAGATTGACTCTGTTTATACCGATGGAGCTTATGACACCAAGCAATGCCGTCAGGTCATTGCAGATCGGCAAGCACATGCGGTGATTCCACCTAGAAAAAATGCGAAACCATGGAAAGATACAAAGAGTAGCTCGCTAGAGCGAAATGAATTACTTCGAACAGTTAAACGTTTAGGCAGGACATTATGGAAAAAATGGTCAGGCTATCATCGCCGCAGTTTGGTGGAAACCAAGATGCATTGCATCAAATTATTAGGCGATAAATTAATGGCAAGAAGCTTTCCTAGTCAGGTGAATGAAATTCATGCACGTGTAGCAGTCCTCAACAGATTTACGGAATTAGGTCGACCACTTACCCAAGTTACGCCTTAAATTTGGCTCAATTAGGGGCACTTTGCATTTCAAATCTTTGTGCAACAAAGCCTAAAAAACAGTAAAATTAATTTAAATAAAACCGCAATATGATTAATTTTAAACCATATTGCGGTGATTTTCATATATTAAAAACCTAAATAGCCTCTTAATATAAATTAGCGACAATTTGAAGGACGGAATTTAGGATCTAAAGTACCACTAGTTGAACCGGAACAAGACCACTCCATACCACCACCTGATGGAGTACCTTTCATAATTAAAGTTTCGCCTGCAGCAACTTTAGTATTATAAGTAATAACAATCGTACTACCATTTACAAGCACAGATCTTACAGCATTACCCTTAATACTGCCAGCAGGTGCCAAGCCAACTGAAGCATTACCGGTAGCGCCAGGCCAACGATTATTAGATGAATAAAACTCAGTAATACCTGTTTTAGCACCACCAGCCAAACTTAAACCTTCAGAAACGTGTGAACGTTTCGTATAGTTCTGATAAGCAGGAATCGCAATTGCAGCAAGAATACCGATAATAGCGACCACAATCATAAGCTCGATGAGCGTGAAGCCCTTCTGCATTGTATTCATAACATTCTCCACAAATGTTGTTAATTTAGTTATAAGCTTTGTAAGCTATTTTAATATTAGCACTAAACGCGCCAACTTTTATTATAGACAATTTACACAGAAAAACAGCATCTTATACATAAAAAAATTCAGACCACTAATTCATCTGTATATTTTTGTTAAAAAGTGACAATTATTGTCAGGCAGTGTTCTGTGATTTAGACAAATATTGTCATTATGTGATTTATATCACATTTTTAAGCTAAGCAGTGGAAGTATAACGAGACTCACTGTAAGCGTCCGCTGAATCCCATACCAATTTTTAATCCGATTTAGGTTTCCAGCAGTGTGGCAGTAACTCTTCAATCTGGGTCACTTTATGTGTCGGCAGCCTTTTCAGCACATCACTTAAATAGGCATACGGATCCAAGCCATTCAGCTTTGCTGACTGGATTAAAGTCATGATATTGGCAGCTCGTTGGCCGCTGCGCAGCGAGCCAGCAAACAGCCAGTTCTTACGTCCCAACGCCCAGGGGCGCATCTGATTGTCGGGTAGTCAGACGCAGTTACCTACGTCCAACCCCCTAAGAACCGTGCATGCGAGTTTCCCAGCACACGGCTCAAGCCTCTGCTAAGGCGCCATTCGGCACCCGGTTATACATCGTTGACATTGGCAAACTGAACATTCCTCGGACAATACAGATGGTAAATCTCAAGATTAGCAACTGCATCCGTTCCACCATGACTTAGCTTCACAATATGACGGCTGTGCCATGGTGTATCTTTGGTGACTGGTTTAAGACAGGCGCAGCAGCGACCACCTTGTTTTAGCCACACCCGATACAGCTTGGCTCGCCCCTTTGCGGAGACCAGCATTCTTTTACCCCATCGGGATTCGAAGTACTCATCCCATGCGGGGTCATGAGGGTTAGCAGCAGCCTTGATCTTGATATGTCGCACAATTGGCGTGTCCGAGGCAGACACTAATGTGTATTGTCGCTTCCGACCATCGGCGGACTGTTCATCACATGAGAACACCCATCGACGCGCTCCTTGTACTTTGAAATACCGATCTTTGACCCATCGGAGTGTCTTGCGAGGGTGGCGACGTACAGCCCATCGCCAGAGCATTTCCCACACTGCGTTGTCTACCTGGTTGAAAACCTTCTTGGCAACGACATGACTATGATAGTTGGCCCAACCCCTTAGAGTCGGGTTGAGCAAACCGATCAAAGTGGCCTGTCGTGTCGCTTTGTTTGCATTGATTAATGCTCGCAGCTTGTCAAGGTGAGCGCTGATGTTTGCCTTTGACGGCTTGATCAGTAGCTTGCCGTTGTACTTACGTACGTTCCAGCCAAGAAAATCGAACCCGTTCCCTATGTGCGTGATTTTGGTCTTTTCCTGAGAGAGCACGAGACCGCGCTGCGCCAGAAATTCAACCACGGCAGGACGAACTTCATTTTCGAGCCACTCTTTAGAATACCCCGTGATGATGAAATCATCCGCATACCGTACCAGTTGCAGCTTTTTGCCTGTCCATTTGGCGTTAGAGAACCTCTTAGCCAGCATCGTTTCCAGTCCGTCCAAGGTCATGTTGGCCAGCACCGGGGAGATAATACCTCCTTGCGGTGTTCCGGAAAGACTGGGAAACAGCTTGCTTTGGTAGACGTAACCGGCTTTGAGCCATTTCCGTAGAATCACCTTGTCCATTGGGAGGTTGGCGATCATCCAGTCATGGCTGATATTGTCGAAACAGCCTTGAATGTCACCCTCTAGCACCCACTCCGCACTTACTTTTCTTGACAGCACACCAAAGCACTGTGCTGCAGCATCCGCGGTTGAGCGTTGCGGTCTGAACCCATAAGAGTTCCGATCAGCGATGGTCTCCGCGATGGGTTCCAAAGCCAGCAGATGGAGCGCCTGCATGGCCCGGCATTTCATCGTGGGTATCCCGAGAGGTCTCATCTTGCCATTTTTCTTCGGAATAAGGACTCTCCGAAGCGGAAGGGGCGTGTAACCTCGCCTCTTCAACGACATCATCGCACCGGTCTTGGCCTTGGGTGTATTCCAAGTCACCTTGTCGACCCCAGCCGTGTTTTTGCCTTTGTTTTCAGACACTCGTTTGACGGCCAATGCTTTGCCACTAAACGAGTGAGTCAGCAGCCATTGCAAAGCTTTCGCCTTGTTATGCCTGCCGTCTTGTACCGCCTTCACAATACGCGCTTGCAGCCCTCTGACATGACGCTGTACAGCAATCCAATCGATGCTGTCCCACGATGTGCTGGAAGGTGCACACGCTGATACTGCTGCATTCATTTGCTCTCCCTCCATTAAAAGGGTTCTACACACTCTCTTGTGATGAGAGACCATAAGGACGTCAGCCCGCTTTCGCGTGGGGTAATGTTTCAACCTCTATCCAACCCATTACAGACTGGCATTCGCTTTTTCCTCGTTCCTTCGCCCGCATCACCATGGGCAGTTTTTGCAAACTGCTTTCCCAATGGGAGTAATACGGGATTTCCACGTTCCGCTTACTGAAGTACATCGGCTTAGGTGCCTGCTATCGACCGGGAGGCGTATGGGTCACGAATGCGTAGTCGAAAGACGCAATTCCCACCTCCATTACCGTTTTGGTTCGAGCGTATCAGCCATTTCCGCTCGTTCAACTTAACGATCGTTACGCAGATTCACATGTGTTCACCATACCGATTATCTAGCCCTTGTCCGGCTATGGCTGCCAGAAGGGTACGCCTCTCACGATTGATACCCCGCACCTTGCGGTGCCTCGTTACATTGTCGAAGGCGCTCTTTATTCAGCCTTCTAGATTCACCCGGTGACACGGGTGGTTCCCGCAGGGGGAACAACTTCATTAAGCGACTTCGTGTCGCACCTCAACCCAATTATTATCTATAGGTAAATTGCCATCATCCAGATAGCGGCTTAAGGCTGGCCAACGCTTCAGAGTGTAATTGATCGCCTTGGCGGTTGGAGAACTCGATGGTACCGTCAGTTGATGTTGGTTGAGCCATTCATATAGTTGTTGCATCACTGGTTGACTATGCTGTTGTCGGTATTCGCGGCGGTCTTCCACTGTACCATCGGTCTTTTTCCTGAGTTCTGCTTCTATCGCATACAGTTTCTGAATCAGCACCAATGCCTGTGCAGCGACCTGACTTTTCCCGGTCACATGCAGTTCATGGAATTTACGACGTGCATGGGCCATGCAGCCCACCTCGATGACCTGGCCTGATTTAAAGCGTGCTTTATAACCACTGTAATCATCACAGACTAGATTGCCCTGCCAGCCTTTCAAGAACTCTGCAGCATGCTGGCCTGAACGACTATCCTGAAAGTCATAGATCACCGCCTGAACTGGATTGTACTGTGTAGTGGCATAGGCCCAGACATAACCTTTCTTCGGTTTTTTATCATTCTCACCCATCCGCATGATGGTGACCGGCGTTTCATCGGCATGGATCACCCGCTGTTGCAGCACCACCTGTTTTAAGGCATTGGCCAGAGGTTCCAGTTCCACACCGCAGCGACCTATCCAGTCAGATAACGTTGATCTAGAAAGCTCGATTCCCGCCCGCTGATAGATCAGACGTTGACGGTACAGCGGTAAATGATCGGCATACTTCGATACCAGCACATGGCTGAGCAGTTCAGGTGAAGCAATGCCTTTATCAATCACATAGGCAGGCATCGCTTGCTGAGTCAGGGTGTCACACTGATCACAGACCCATTTGCCACGGACATGCTGTTCCTTGTAGAACTGTGCCGGTCTGAAATGCAGTTTTTCACTGATATCTTCGCCGATACGACGTAACTGGCAGCCACAACTGCATTGGGTTGATGCAGGTTCATGCTCAATACGGATGGTGTGTAGATGATCGGGCAGCAGTCGACGTTTAGGTTTATTTGCTTTGGCTTTGTGTGTCGCTGCATCGGTTTTATCTGCATTCAGCCGTTCCAGTTCCAGATCAACGGCTGCAATATCTTCTTCGACCGCTTCATCCCAGAGATGGATTTGTTTTGCAGTAAGATGTTCGTTTTTACTGCCGAATTTGTGCTGTTTAAATAGTGCGAGTTCATGCTCGTATTTTTGATTGAGAATAGAAAGATGTTGAACTTTAGAATCTAATTGCTGATTGGTGACTTCAAGATGTTGAACTCTGGCATCTAATTGCTGGTTTGATTGTGCTAGAGACTGATGCTGCAGCGCCAACTGCCTGGTGAATTCCAGCAGTTGTTCATGGGTCAGTTGGCTTAAGTCAGGCAGCGTATTCATGACCGCAGTATGCCTGAGGTCATGAGAAGAATGAAATAGAACGTTTGGAGAATAGCAGAATGGAGCAGCCTGGTTTAAAGCATCGCCACCACCTGCTGTCGTCCAATGCGCTGCCAGGGCAAACCTTGGATCAGTGCCTGTAACTGTTCCGGGCTGAGGGCCACGGTTTCACCTTGGTGAACTTGAGCCCAGTGAAATTTGCCCTGTTCCAGCCGCCGGGCACACAGCCAGATGCCCAATCCATCATGTACCAGTACTTTCATGCGATGGCCACGTTTATTACAGAACAGGTAAGCACAATGCGGTTTGATGTAGCCAAAGGCTCTCACCACCTGAGCCATGGTCGTATCCATACCTGCACGCATGTCCATGGGCTGAGTAGACAACCAGATTTCATCAATGCGGATCATGTTGCAAGTGCCTTGAGTAATTCTGCCAAGGCAGGTATTTCTGATGTCTGCCATTTTAGCTGAATATCATTATTCGTATGAGGCACGGTGATACACAACGTGATCCTCTCATCAATAGGTTGGCTGATTGCAGCAGTGTAAGGCAAAGCAATAAATGCTGGATTCACATGAGTAGGATCCTGCACGGCACCCTCATGATGGCTGAAGATCCTGATCCAACGACTGACAAGGTTGGCATTAATACTATGTTGCAGTGCGACCGAAGCGATCGAGGTATTAGGATTTTTGCAGGCATTGACAATACTGAGTTTGAATTCTTTGCTGTATGTTCTGCGTTTTTTAGCAACAGGAGGTGTTGCTGAATATATATCCATGTTCATGGATTAAGTCCCCACTTGTTTTTAGGTGGGAACTAAATTAAGGCTTATAGGATCGCTTGGTAAGGCTGTGTTAGCCGGATGCTTACGACTCACTTAAGTTGCTTGTCCATTTGTATGCAGTAAGCTTGTGATAATTCGCAACTATGCGGATCAACGTAATATGCTATTTGAAATAGTAGTTAAGTTTTGTCATCTTGGCTATTGAAAAGGATTTGTGTGCTGTTTTAAGTACTCGATACCAATTTGCTTAGAACCAGCGTAAGTTAGATGTTGATTATCTCTATATAAAGCAACATTATTAAGTGAAGAAAAACAAGAATTCTTATTACAAATTATATTGTTAAAATCTATAACCACAAGATTTTTATGTTCTTTTTTAATTATGTTTAATATTTCATGCCATTCCATAAAGTCTTCTTCATATTTTTTTCTTTCAAAACTGCAATCTGAAAAAGAAGATCTCACATGACAGTTGACATCCACGTCTGTAAGAATTGGATTGTCATTCATTAAAACAGGTATAGCACCTGAATTTTCAATCAGAGTTATAGAATTCTTCAATCCTTCTATAAAGAATGCTTTAGAGGAAGAGGTGGAAGGAGTTGTATTTGTAGAGTAAAGATTGCGCTTCCAGTTATGAGGGAAGTAACCACCCATAACGACATACTTAAATTTATTTGCATGTATGAGATTAGCAACTGTTGTGTTATGGGGGTAATAATCTGATATTAAATGAATCTCCTTGCTTTTTGGATTTTGTACAGATCTGTGCAGTCCGTATAAAAAGGCTGAGGAAGACTTTGTGAGTTCATAACCTTGTAAATTGGCATCTAATAAAAGGTGATTGATGAAGCCTGATTGTGCATTAGCATGACTATCTCCAATCAATAATACAGAAATTTTTTCAGCATTTTTATTACCCATTAAACAATCGTTAATGGGGTGTTGATTTTGGTCAATACATTTTATGATTGGTGTATCCAGTGTATTATTATTTTCTTCTTTTTGGTGAAATAGTGAACTACTTGTACTGAGAAAAATAATAAATAAGGATGGAAGGATAAATAATTTTTTTATGGGCATAGTTGCTGTTTTTGAAGTTTTTTTAATTTTTTTCTCAATTTTTTCATAAGTTAAGACAGAAAATACAATCGTAAAAACTAAAATTAAAATTTTTACAATTAAATTTAAACTAATAGAAAGTATTGTTAAATAAACGATAATAGGCCAATGCCACAAGTACATTGGATATGAAATTTTTCCAATATACTCTATCCATTTGGTTGAAAGTCCAGTGGAGTACTTTCCAAAGTAGATAAACCCTGCAGCAGAAAGACAAGGGAGTAAGGCTGTAAAAGAAGGAAATAGAGATCGACTATCAATAAAAGAACTTGATGCAACAATGATAAAAATAAAAAGAATGCTTAATAATATTGATGTATTTTTATCGAGATTTGAAGAAGGTAAAAATACTAAAGCAGCACCGATTGTAAATTCAAATATTCGAGAAGGAAGCAAATAGTAGGCAGCAATTGGATTACTTTGAATTAGTAGGTGAGAGGTAATCAATGAGAGTATAGTAATAAAAAATAATGAAAAAATTTTAAAATTTTTTGATAGTTGAATGATCCCTAAAAGTAATAACGGCCAAATTAAATAAAATTGCTCTTCTAGGCTTAAAGACCAAATATGTAAGAGAGGTGTTGATTTCCCTGAAATACTAAAATAATCGTTTAATAAAGTGGTGTAATAAATATTGGATGTGAGAGTGACAGTTGCTGCTGCTGTTTTTAAATACTGAAACCATTCTTCAGGGGTAAGAATGAAGTAAAAAGCAATAGAGCAAATTGATAATACAGTAAAAAAAGCTGGCGCTAGACGTAGCACTCTTCTTTGGTAGAAGTGTTTGAAAGAAAATGATCCTGATTTCTTTTTTTCCGACAGAATATTTTTTGTAATGAGATATCCTGAAATAACAAAAAAGACATCTACGCCTATAAATCCACCTGAAAAAAAAGAAAAATCTAAATGATTCAGTATTACTAGTAATACTGCAAGTGCACGTAAAATATCGATATGCGATTGATATTCGGACTTCATAGGATGCTAAGTCATTTTTTATAAATAAAAATTTAAGGAAATGTAGCAGAAGAATTGCGATTTGAGAATGCCTTATTATTTTTTGCAGTTTTTCAGATATCAGAATAGTTAGTTGCTTTAATTCAAACTGACATAGCTCCTTGTTTGATGTGGACAAACTTGAAAAATTTGTCGTTATAAAGGCATGTCTATATGGACAAAATATAAAATTGAGTAAATGAATAGAATTCAATAGTTTGGTGTGTGTCCATACAAAGTGACTTATGGAATGAATTGAATTAATGATCGTTGTTGCGATTATCGGTATTCTTGCTGCAGTAGCACTTCCTGCGTACCAAGACTATACAGTACGTGCAAAAGTGTCTGAAGGTATTCTTGCTGCGTCGTCTTGCCGTACTGCGGTAACAGAAGCAATTCAAAATGGCATGATTCCTGAGCAAGGTAAATGGGGTTGTGAACAAGGAGTAACGGCTCAAGATGCAATTGGAAGTAATCCTCCTGTACAAGCAGAACGTGCATCTAAATTTGTTTCAACAATTAAAGTAAGCTCAGAGCCAGCGACACCAGGTCAGATTACTGTGAAGTTTGAAAAACTAAACGAATTAAAAGCTGCTTCTGAGAGTTCAATTACGATGGTTCCTTTAACTGCGTCTAATGTAGCATTAAAAGGTAATTACGATGAGGATGCAGATAAGTGGGATTTTGGTAATGTTGCTGCAGCAACTATTTCTGAGTGGGCTTGTGGGCCAGCTGCTTCAGGTAATGGTACACCAACACCAGCGAAGTACCTACCAGCTAGCTGTCGTGTAAATTTAGATGGTAATCCTCCCATAAATAACCGAAGTTAAAAGTAGAGGTTAAGCAGCCATTAGAGGTGGCTTTCCTTTGTTAGCTTGATGTGGTCTTTCATGGTTGTAATGCCACAACCAGTTTGTTGCATAATCTTGTACTTCATCCAAAGTATCAAATAAATGCTTGCTCAGCCAACTATAACGTATGGTCCGATTATAGCGTTCAATATACGCATTCTGCTGTGGCTTACCCGGTTGAATATATTCAATACGAATACCGTGCTCAGTAGCCCAGCGCACAAATTCGTGACTGATAAATTCGGGACCATTATCGCATCGGATCACTAACGGTTTTTCTCTCCACTCCAGCAATTGATTCAACGTACGAATAACCCTGATTGTGGGCAATGAGAACCCTGCTTCAATGGCTAGGCCTTCGCGGCGGTAATCATCAATCACATTCAATAATCGAAACTTGCGACCATCGGAAAGCTGATCATGCATAAAATCTAATGACCAAACCTGATTTTCTCGGATTGGTTCTTTCAATGGTTCAGGCGCATGCCGTTTTAGTCTTCTTCTCGGTTTAATACGCAGATTCAGTGCCAACTCACAGTAAATGCGGTAAACCCGCTTGTGATTCCAGCAGCAACTCTCAACATGCCGTAAATACGAGAAGCACAAACCAAAGCCCCAGTCGGAATTTTCCTCAGTGAGTTCAATGAGCTGTTCAGCAATGAGTGCATTGTCATCGCTGAGTTTGGCTTGATAGCGGTAGCAGGTTTCACTAATGCCAAATGCTTTACAAGCCAAACGAATACTAATGGCATGCTGGGCAACTGCCTGTTGTGCCATCTTACGCCGGCAAGATGGCTTTACCACTTTTTTACCATCGCTTCCTGGATGATTTCGGCCTTTAATCGCTCTTCCGCATACATCTTTTTAAGTCTGGTATTTTCGGCTTCTAGCTCTTTCAGTCGAGCCATTAATGATGTATCCATACCACCATATTTGGCACGCCATTTATAAAAGGTAGCATTACTCATGCCGTGTTCACGGCAAAGGGTCGCTACAGGTGTGCCAGATTCTGCCTGTTTCAAGATGGACATGATCTGACTGTCAGTAAATTTAGATGTTTTCATGCAGAATCTCCTGCTCGTATCTTAAGAGAAAATTCTACTTTTAGATCCTATTATTTTTAGGGGGGATTACCAGATGACCTTAACTAATATCTTTATAAATAAAAGCTGACTTAGGTCAGCTTTTTTTATGTATAGTCATAATTACTTTGTTTTAAATATTGCTAAAAAGAACACGACTATGTCTAAACGGTTACGGTTTTTTGTGGGGCATTTGGTTGTCTCCTTGTGTATTGCTCTCGTTGTACTCAGTCTCGTATATGGGCTATGGTATCCAGCACCCTTTGCAATGGCTGTGGGCGTGACACCTATCTTTCTGATGTTATTAGCGACTGACGTGGTTTTGGGTCCTTTGCTGGGTTTTGTAGTTTATAAAAAAGCAAAAAAATCACTCAAATTTGACCTAAGCATTATTATTTTGATTCAAATATCAGCACTTAGTTTTGGTATCTATAATATTGCACAGGCACGTCCAGCATGGATTGTATTCAATACAGACCGTTTTGAATTGATTCGTAATACTGATCTTATTTTATCAGAAAAAAAACCTGAAACAGCATTTTCACATGTTGGTTGGTTTGGGCCAAAGTGGGCTGCAGTCAAAGTTGCTTCCGATGTAGAGCAAAAGAATGAAGATTTATTTGTGGAAGCACTCGGAGGGATTTCAATTGCACAACGTCCTGAACGTTACTTTGCATTAAAAGATATTCGACAAGATATGGTGTATCGTGCTCAAGATCTTCACAAGTTAGAGGCATTTAACGAATCAATTCATGTTAAATCATTTCTGCAAAAATATTCTCAGGCAAATGCGTGGTTACCATTGAAAGCTAATGCTGTTGATATGGTAGTCAGAGGTGGTCCCACTTGTTTGAACAACTAAAAGCGTATTTATAAGTGATATTCCGCTCTAGTTAAGCCACCTTGTTTTGTTGGGGTAGCTGATCATAGTAAAACTCATTTGGTGTCAATTTGTCTAGACTCGAATGAGGTCGTTTCAAATTATAAAACTCAAAATATGCACTCAATTGCTTTTTCGCATCTGTGACACTGCTATAAGCTTTGAGATACACCTCTTCATATTTAACGCTCCGCCATAATCGTTCAACCATCACATTATCAATCCATCGACCTTTACCATCCATACTGATTTGAATGCCATTTGATTTCAATACATCAATAAATGCATCACTGGTGAACTGACTGCCTTGGTCTGTATTAAATATTTCAGGTGATCCATATTTTTCAATTGCTTCATTTAAAGCCGAAATACAAAAATCCACCTCCATACTAATCGATACCCTATGCGCAAGTACCTTGCGGCTATGCCAATCAATCACAGCACATAAATAAACAAAGCCTTTTGCCATAGGGATATACGTTATATCCGTAGACCACACTTGATTACTGCGCAGAATAGCCAACCCTTTGAGCAGATATGGATATTTACGGTGAGCTTGATTAGCCTGGCTTAAATTTGGTTTGCAATATAACGCCTGAATACCCATTTTCTTCATTAAAGTACGTGTATGACGTCGTCCTATATGATGCCCTTGACGATTCAACAAATCACGCATCATACGACTGCCTGCAAAAGGATATTGCATATGTAATTCATCAATACATCGCATCAGCTTCAGATCTGATGAGCTAACAGGTTTTGGGCGATAATAATAACAACCACGAGAGACTTTCAGTAACTTAGCCTGTTTAGATACTGAAATCTGAAGTGAGTGATCGATTAACTTTTGTGGTTGAAGCGGCCCAGTTTCTTCAACACACCTTCTAAAAAATCAATTTCTAATGCCTGCTCACCGATTTTTGCATGTAACTTTTTAAGATCAATGGGGGGTTCTGATGGAGCTTTTGATTGATCGAAAGCTTGCGAGGAAGCTGAGATCAATTGATTTTTCCAGTCAATAATTTGGTTTTGATGAACATCAAACTCAGAACTCAATTCAGCAAGTGTTTTTTCTGCTTTGATCGCAGCAAGTGCTACCTTAGCTTTAAAGTCGTTTGAATGATTTCTTCTTGGTCTACGTGCCATAAAATACTCCATATATTGATGTTTATAACATCATTTGAGGAGCAGAATATCACTTATAGGAGTTGTTCAAATTTCCGGATCCATCTCTGTCTTAATTAATAGAGAAAATGCAGAAATAGTCGAAATTATAGATCTGCGTCCATGGAATTGAGTTACATTTTTAGTACTAAAAAAGCAGATTATCTTTTAATCTGCTTTTTAATTATCATATGCCCAATTTAATATTTCCGAATTGGTCATGAAAACTGTCCTTGCACTTATAGCTGCATTCCTTATCTCTCTTGCATGGCTTAGCCCAGTACATTACCGTCCGTGGGTGACTTATACGGGCGAGCTCTATGCATTTATTGCCTTAATTGCGCTTGCCGCAATATGCTTTAAAGATAAATTGACTATTCCAAAAGTGAGTTTACCTTTAATTGCTCTCGCAACTGTTCCTATCTTTAAATATTTTCTAGATCAGGTCTTTTTCTCAAGTATCGCTCTAATGGGATGTTTGTATATTTTGAGTTTTTGGTTAGCGCTGATACTTGGTCGACAGTTGTCTGCTGAGCAATATTCTCGAGAGCAAACCTTTACTTATTTAAGTCAAACCTTTGCTATTTCAGGTGTTCTGACAGGCCTAATTGCGCTATGCCAATGGTCAAATCTAGATGCAATTATCCCTGGTGTTATGAATATCAGTGGCACAACACGCCCATTTGCCAATTTTGCCCAGCCAAATAACATGGCGACATTTTTGCTCATGGCATTAATGGCAACACTATATCTGTATGAGAAAAATAAACTCAGAACAGTTTGGTTAGTTCCCGCGGCACTTATTATGATAATGGGCTTAGCCTTAAGCCAGTCACGTACTGCATGGGTCGCGGCAATCGCAATCGTTTGTTATTTAAGTTTCTATCAATATAAAAGTGTTATTCGCCTTAAATGGTTCTATAGCCTGTTATGGTTAGGTTTATTTATTGGCTTTATCTGGTTATTCCCAATACTCAGTCAGCTTGCAGTTCAAGCCATGGATGCCGAAGTTATCCGTAGCCGCAGTGTAGTGTCTCGTGCAACAGGGGATATGTCGCGTCTTGCAATTTGGCAACAAATGATCGCTGCAATTGAAGCACGTCCTTGGTTTGGTTATGGTTGGTATCAAACTAGTACAGCATTCACGTCGATTTCAGAAACGGTTCAAGGACCAGTTTGGGTACGTAGTGCACATAATTTTATTCTCGACTTTATTTTATGGAATGGTGTGATCGTTGGTGTGCCATTCTTGGCTTATTTTGGTTATCTGGCATATCGCTTACAAAAATGGGTAAACAGTCCTGAATCAGTCATCGGTATTTTGATGATTGGCGCTTTCATTACCCATACGATGTTTGAATTCCCTCAGAACTATGCTTATTTCCTTTTACCTGTAGGCTTTATTATTGGGACGATTCTCGCGCAAGAAAAAGATTTAAAAGTCATTACGCTAAATGCAATTTGGTCAAAGCTTATAGTGGTTATAGCGATCATTTTAACCTGTGTCATTGTTCGCGATTATGATGTCGCTGTAGCGAAGATAGGTGAATCTATGCGCTATGAAAAGCAGCCTGAGAAAATTCAAAATCAACAGCCAATTTATTTATTGAGTGAATTAAATCATCGTATTGAATGGATTTGTTTGAATCCACTAAGCAAAGTTGATCCATCAATCATTCAAGAGGGTGAGCATTTAGTTTTAAGCTATCCAACTCGTTACAACTTAATGAAGTATGCAAAACTACTTGCTTATAATGGCTATGAGCAAGAAGCATATCATCAGTTACTTCGTTTGAAATTGATTCAAAAAGTTGATTTGAGTTATGAAGAGTTACTTGAAATGATTGCTGAGTAATCTGAATAGATCAATAAAAAAGCCAGCATTTGCTGGCTTTTTGTTCAAAGATTAAAGTTGGCTTTGAATGTAGTTTTCAATACCCACTGTTTCAGCTAAATCGAGCTGAGTTGTGGCCCAATCCAAATATTCTTCTTCTTTTTCAAGAATTTCTTGCAGCAAGTCACGAGTCACATAATCCATCGTAGCTTCAGCAAGCTCGACTGATTTCTGGATCGCTTCAATATTTTCTTTCACTTTGCGAACGTCGCATTGCAACACTTCAACAGTGTGCTGACCAATATAAAGTTTGCCTAAATGTTGTAAGTTTGGCAGACCTTCTAAAAATAAAATACGCTCTATAATCTTATCTGCATGCTTCATCTGACGAATAGATTCTTTATATTCTGCAGAACCCAGTTGTTCAATTCCCCAATCATTGAACATACGTGAATGTAGAAAATATTGGTTAATCGCAGTGAGATGGTGATAAAGCACCTGATTCAGCTGATTAATAACATCACGATTGCCTTTCATGCACGTACTCCATTCCATGTTGCAAAACTTCTGAATCAGAAGCGTATAACACTTATCTTAATCGAACTGTTATGTAGATGGCGAGTAATTTATTGAACAGCAAATGAAAATCGCAATCAGTTTAAATGTGTATAAAAAATAAAACCCGCCAGAGTCAAGGGCGGGGGAGGAGTAATGATCTTAAGACCATTTATTTTTTGCTTATGTTTATCTTTAATATTTAAGCAGCAACAGCCAATCGAGCGGCAATTTGAGATATTTCATCACTAATGATCATTTTTGCTTCAGGAGCACAACGCCCACAACATGTACCTAAATCAAGTAATTCGCGGATTTCACGATAACTTTCAGCACCATTTGCAATCGCATCTTTAATGTCTTGATCTGTAATGCCACGGCACAAACAAACGTACATATTGTAGATAACCACAGTGATTAAATAAGATAAGTAATATTATTGATAATTGTTATCGTTTGTCAATAAAAATCATTTAAAAAAGGATTTAAGCTCATTGATGTTTTAGATGGCAAAATAAAACCTGAGCGGAAAAGTGAGTATGACTCGCAATCTTGCTCAGGTTTTATAAAAACGAAAAGGTTGTAAAATTATTGTTGAATAATGACCACGCCATCCATTTCCACCAATGCACCTTTTGGTAGGCTTGCAACACCTAGGGCTGCACGTGCAGGATACGGTTGAGCAAAATACTCACCCATAATTTGATTGACCAATTGAAAGTGGGATAAATCAGTCAAGAAAATATTTAATTTCGCAATATCAGCGAGGGAGCCTCCAGCGGCTTCACAAACTGCTTTTAAATTATCAAACACACGACGAATTTGAGCTTCAATGCCTTCAACCAATTCCATGCTATATGGATCTAAGCCAATTTGGCCAGAAAGATATAGCGTATCGCCCACTAAAATCGCTTGAGAGTAAGTACCAATCGCTGCAGGGGCATTTTCAGTATGGATCACTTGGCGGGACATCAATTTCTCCTATTATCATCTACATACATCATATTAGCACTTGTCAAAAGACGAAAGCACTATCGTTTTAAATGATTAACTTGCCTTAGAAGTTTCCGCAATGGTAATGGGTTGCGGCAAACGGGTGATGCGTGGGAAGCCGTAATTCATACGCAGATCACGAATCAGTTGAGCAATTTGCTTACGGTTATGCACGACGACATTTACATAGGTTTTGCCTTCATAATTACGTACCGACTCCACCCCAGACTTAGCTTTACGACATTGATAAATCAGATCTGAAATTTGCTCATCATTCATCGCTAGATCGATGCAGAGATAAGCGGTGAAACTAATATCTTCACTGTCATCCGTAGCCCAGCTTAACGGCATGATATTTTCAGGGTGCAAATGCTGTTCATGCAATAAATTATGACAACGCGCACGATGCACAATCAAACCGCGACGGGTTAAATGGCCTTGGATTGGATCGCCGAGAACAGGGTTGCAGCAATGCGCATATTTAACATCAGCACCTTCAGTACCTTTAATCAGTCGACTTGATGCTGATTCATCTTGGCTGTCATGTGCAAAAAGATGATTGGCAACCAACTGCGGTAGTAAATCACCAACCGCAATTTGCTCAAATAATCGGTCTTTTTCTTGAATATGACGCCAAGTGAGTAGTGATTCCCAATCTTGTTGGGTCAAATCGTGAATTGAACGATTGAAGAGTTTTAATGCACGATTTAAGGCTTGCTGGCCTACCAAAATTTGTTCATCCCGATCTTGCTCACGCAAAATATTTTGGATGGCACGACGCGCTTTTTGTGTATTAATAAAGCTCAGCCAATCAGGATTTGGCGTGGCAAGGACATCGGTGATGATTTCAATCACTTGACCACTTGCAAGCGGGGTCGAAAGCGGTTTAATCTCGCCATTAACCTTACTACCAACCGCATGGTTACCTAAAAATAAACTTGCAGAGTAAGCAAAATCGACTGCAGTTGCCCCTTGAGGGAGTTCGTGTAAATGACCTTGCGGGGTATACACCCAAATTTTTTCTTGGTGTAAATAATCAAGTAATTCGCTAAAGGTTGTTTTAGCACACTCACCATCAACGAGCACATTTAAGTTTTGCATTGAGGCTTGAATTGCAGAACGACAGGCCTGAGGAGCATTTTCGCCAAGTACCACACCTAATCGAGCCGCTTTACGCATCAACTCGGTTTGGATGGTCAAAGAGAGCGTGGTTTTTTCACCCTTAATCCGCATCATTAAGGATTGGTTGCCACCAGGAAGTGGTTGGCGAATATGATCTTGAAAACTGAGTACTTTAAAGCTTTCTTTCATTAGTTCTGCGAAGCGGTCACAGTCAGCAATATTTTGCAGAATAATTTCGAAGGCATGGCTGTGGGTGAGTTCTTGTAGATCAATGTCATTTTTTACAAAGTGGCGAAGCAACTCAATATTATTATCTTTTTTCTTAATACGCCCTTGGATATTTTGTTTTTCAAGAATTTCAGAGAGTTTCTTTTCCCAAATGGCTTGATATTCACAGCGTTTGGATTTGGTTTGCTGCAAGGCAGCTTGAACATCGTTATACATATCTAAATCGAGATTTTGATAACAAAGATGTTCTAGATTGTCGGCAATTTCATTCATGCCGACCAAGCGTGCCATAGGCACAAATATTTCAAAGGTTTCTTTGGCAATACGAGCACGTTTATCTGGACGCAAGGCTTCTAAAGTCGTCATGTTGTGATAACGGTCAGCGAGTTTCACAATAATGACACGTGGATCTTGTAAGGTAGCTTGTAGAATTTTTCGGAAAGAAGCCGCTTTATTAAATTCTTTGTCGCTTGAATGGCTGAGTTTCGTCACCCCATCGACCAGTTCAGCCACTGTTTTACTAAAGGTATTGGTAATATCTTCTTTGGAAAATTCGGTGTCTTCAATCACATCATGTAAAAGTGCAGCCATGAGCGTTTCAGTATCTAGTCGCATATGCGCCAAAATGCTGGCTACTGCAATAGGGTGTAACACATAGGGCTCACCACTTTTTCGGGTGATTCCATCATGCGCCATATCGGCATAATCACAGGCCGCAAGTACACGCTCGACGTCACTTGGTGCTAAGTATTCGTCGATAATGATTTTAAGCTGCTGCTTGGCTTGGCTGACCTGTGGGCCTGGCATAAAACACCTTTAAAACTAAAAATTCTACAAAAAATAGGTTAATACTTTAATGAAATGCATATCGCGACGCTTGTCAATTTTTTAAGCTGAAAATGGCGTAAAATTTACACAAACGATATTCTTCAACCTTATGTTATAACTGTTCTGACGCCAAGATAAAAGTATGCATATAAAAAAAGCCTAGTTAAAAACTAGGCTTTTTTACGATGGTGATCTTATTGGAAAGAAAAACCATCCAAGTTTAGATTATTTGCAGAAAGCGCAAGGTCTAAACTAGACGTTTGATAATCTTGATCACGTTGTTTCAAAATATCTTTAGATACATGACCTTCAGCGATTTCACGCAACGCAACAACAGTTGGCTTGTCATTGTCCCATTCAACAGTAGGTTCAATGCCTTGACGTGCCAATTGACGCGCGCGTTTGCTTGCCACTAATACAAGCTCAAAGCGGTTGTCTACGTGCTCTAAACAGTCTTCAACGGTGACGCGTGCCATAAGAAATCTCGTTTGAGTAATATTTTAACAGACTGCAAAGTATAAAATGCTTTGTCTATAGACTCAAGTTTTAATCACTGTTCTGTCGGAGTAATTAACTTTTCAATCAACTTTTGGTGGCGTTCTGACTGTTGTGATAACACTAAACGATTGGCAATAATTACCGCTTCAAGATCATGCAATGCTTTATTAAAGTCATCATTAATAATGACATAGTCAAAGTTCACATATTGCTGCATGTCTTCAACCGCACAGCTTAAACGATGTTCAATAACTTCCACAGAATCGGTACCACGATTTGATAAACGCTGACGTAAATCAAACTGGCTTGGTGGTAAAATGAAAATTTGTTTAGATTCAGGAAAAAGCTTACGAACTTGCTCAGCACCTTGCCAATCAATCTCTAGAAGAACATCATGACCTTTAGCAAGTTGCTCTTTCACAGTCGCCTGAGCAGTACCGTAGTAGTTACCAAATACTTCAGCGTATTCAATAAAACCACCTTCATTGACAAGGTTTAAGAAGTCTTCTTTGGTTGCAAAATGATAGTGAACACCATCAAGTTCGCCAGGTCGTTGACCACGTGTTGTATGTGAAACCGAAACATGAAGATTATTCACACGTTCAAGTAGTGCTTTAACGAGGGATGTTTTGCCTGTTCCAGACGCAGCAGAAACGACAAACAAGAGACCCGACATGATATTTTTCCTGATATGATAAAATATCTTCTCTATTTTAGAGTAGACGGGCATTAAACTAAATAGTTGTGCGTCGATTGTTTACATTTATTTCAAATCACCCCCTATAAATTAGTCGGCATTGAGGATTTTATGGAAATTGTTTTAGCAAACCCACGTGGTTTTTGTGCAGGTGTAGATCGAGCGATTGCGATCGTGAACCGCGCACTAGAATGTTTTAATCCTCCCATCTATGTCCGACACGAAGTAGTTCATAATAAATTTGTAGTTGATGATCTACGTCAACGGGGTGCGATCTTTGTCGATGAACTTGATGAAGTGCCAGATGATAATATTGTGATTTTTAGTGCACATGGTGTTTCTAAAGCTGTTCAACAAGAAGCAGCACGCCGTGGTCTAAAAGTTTTTGATGCGACCTGTCCATTGGTGACTAAAGTCCATATTGAGGTGACGAAATATGCTCGTGAAGGCGTAGAAGCGATTTTAATTGGTCATGAAGGGCATCCTGAAGTTGAAGGAACCATGGGGCAGTACGATAAAAATAATGGTGGTGACATTTATTTAGTCGAAGACGAAGAAGATGTGGCTGCACTTAATGTGCGTAATCCTCAAAAAGTCGCTTTCGTCACTCAGACTACACTTTCAATTGATGATACAGCGAAAGTGATTGATGCATTACGCAGTAAATACCCCGAAATTCAAGGTCCTCGCAAAGATGATATTTGTTATGCAACGCAAAATCGTCAGGATGCAGTGAGAGATTTATCTGAACAGTGTGATGTTGTATTGGTTGTTGGATCACCGAATTCATCTAATTCAAATCGTTTGCGTGAATTGGCTGAGCGTATGGGTAAATCTGCATACTTGGTGGATAATGCCGATGAACTTCAACAAGACTGGTTTGAGGCAAATTCCAAAATTGGAGTGACTGCTGGGGCATCTGCACCTGAAATCTTAATTAAACAAGTTTTACAGCGTCTACAAGATTGGGGTGCGGCAGTACCTAAAGAACTTGAAGGCCGTGAAGAGAACATCACGTTTAGTTTACCTAAAGAACTCAGAATTCCTGTTACTCAGGCTTAGATTGAATCTTATTTAATACGTTAATTTAATTCTTATCTAACAGACAGTTGTCGAATGACAATTGTCTGTTTTTTTATGCCATCCGTCTTTATAGAGAATGTATTTCACAATAATTTGGTTAAGATTTGTAATAGGGATTTTATGTGCTTGGTAAGTTTATGCGAAGGAAGAGTGGATTCACCTTGGTAGAGTTGATGGTGACGATAGCTGTCGTGGCCATTGTTGCTGTGATGGCAGCACCTTCGTTTGGCACTATGTTAGATCGTCAAAATTTAAATAAAAGTAGTACTGAGTTAGTGAATATTTTAGCTCAGGCAAGATCTAAAGCTGCATTAGATCGTAGAGAAATTAGTGTCAACATCGGTACAGCGGGTACAGATGATGATGAGACGCTACATTGGATACCTTCTGGGAAGGCTACACTGCAATCTACACCGACTGTCATTACGTTTATGCCGAATGGAATGGTGCAAGATCCAGCAACCTTACGTGTAATCACCACAACGACTACATTTGAAGTATGTGACCGAGCAGATGACCCCACCACATCAAAAATTATATCCATTTCGCGTATGGGGACGATGATCCTAGACAGTATCGTGGACAATCGATCCCTCTAAACTTTTAATATATTTCTGTTCAAAGGCTTCTGGACTTAACCAACCGTTTGCAGAATGCCTTCTGACCCGATTGTAATAAATCTCAATATAGTCAAACAAGATACCGTCTTAGTAGTCAATCAGGTTTTGAGATTATTCGACCAATAAATAATCTCTTTGATAGGCAGTCTGATGTTTTAAAACGCCATAACACAGATGTATAAGCTTGCGCATTGCAGCACCTAAAGCACACATTTTATTTTTACCCTGGCTTAATAATCGTTGATATAAAGCTTCAATGTGTGGATTATATTTAATCGCTGTTAATGCTGACATATACAATACTGAGCGTATTTTACTGTCACCTGCTTTTGATAAGTGACTTTGCTTGTTGACTGAACTGCCAGACAACTGATGTACTGGAACCAAACCTACATATGCAGCAGCTTGACTTGCTTTTTCAAACTTGTGCGAATGAAATAACCCCAACAGTAATAAGCCTGATCGTTCACCGATTGAAGGAATAGTTTGCAGTAATTTCAAATCCTGTTTCAATGTTGGATTTTGATCTATATGATTATTTATTAACTTATCAATATGTTCAAGTTGCTGATTTAAATACTCAATATTCTCTTCAAGTAATTTAATCACAACAACGGAGGTATGAGTAGACTGCGCCTTTTCAAGTCGATTCTTTTCCTGTAATAGACTACCTAGATAGACATCTCGTCTGCCTAGTAAAGCTTTTAATAATCTGACATTTTCAGGTTCAGGCTGCCATATGATTAACTTTGCGGTGTAACCATAACGTGAAAGAGCTTCACTATCAGCTTTATCCGTTTTATTTAGCATGGACATGCCTTTGGCAAAGGCTCTTACTCGTGAAGGATTAGCCACACAAACCTTTACACCTGCATCATATAGATAATATCCCAAATTCTCATGATAAACCGAAGTCGCTTCCATGATTGCTGTCACTTGATCAGGTTCAATTTTAAGAGTGATGAGCCATTTGAGCAGACTGCCAAAGCCACTTTCTGTATTAGTAAATATTTTATTTTTTCTTTTTCCAGTCAAACCTTGAGGGAAAATGCAACAATCTATTTTGGTTTTACTGACATCAATACCTAGCATAATCATGGTGATATTCCTTGAGTTTAAGCTATGATTTTTATCCCATTAACCATCATCTTACCTTGTGAATACAGCATCAAAGTGCTTAGTTACCGTTCAGAGTTGTATGAGGGATAAGGGCAAATTGTAGGTTTTATCTCAGGTTCAAATTTAAGATTTTAGCAGCATTCCAAACTCTACAATTTGCGTATAGTGGTAGCTAATCACTATATCAATCAAGATACAAGCAGCATTGCTGTGCAAGATAGCCATTTCTTGAATCTCCAAAGATTAAAGTTACGTTATCTTTAGAGGGACGTGCTGTCCATTATTTTGTCTAGGATCAGATATCACTTTACAGTCTAGTACCGTCACAGGGGGAACCACAGATTCAGCATCTAAACTTATTGAATTGACCGATACCAATCGTTTTTCGACCGCTACACGTCATGCACCTTATGCGACAACGCATGGTTGGTTCTATAAATTTAAGAGCTTTAAATTACAAAGTGAAAAGGTCATGTCAACCCCAATTGTTATCAACAATGACCTTTATGTGACAACATTTGACGGTAGTAAAGATGGTCTTGCTGGCGATTGTGGTGCAGGCGTTAAGGGTGAAAGTTTTATGACATTATTCTGCATGCCTTATGGTCAATGTAACGGTGGTTCAGTGTCATCTTACCGTTTGAACTTGGGGGCTGGTATTGTAGGTGGTGCTATCGGTGCGGGGGGTGGATCTGGTATGCAGCGTCTAATCGTGGCGAACGTTGATTCTACCGGTATCTCAAATAATGCAATTTTACAAAAACGCTATAACACTGCTAACCAGTTAATTCCGCAGCGTTGGTATGACCAGCGTTAAGGAGTATATGATGCAAAAACAATCCTTAGGATTTACTTTGGTTGAACTGATGATAGTGGTGGTGATTTTAGCTATGTTTGCAGCTATTGCGATTCCATCCTATCAAAGTTATACCCGACGAGTTGCTGCCAGTCAGGTTGAACAGGAAATGTTACGAATCTCTAACTTATTAGAGCGGCATAAAGCACGAAGTTTTTCGTACCAGAATTTTGCAACTACTACGGCGACGAGTCCTGCTAATGCTACAGGAAGTACGATTAAGTACAATATTGAAATTTTTGATGCAGACGATACAGATTCGATGCTTACCGATGCAAATGCATCGGGTCGTAACTGGGTCATGCGTGCTTTGAGTACGGACAATAAAAATTTCTCTTATTTACTGACGAGCACAGGCATGCGCTGTAAGAATAAGACACTTGCTAATATTTCATTTGAAAATTGTGGTACTGTCGGGAGCGAACCATGGTAAAAAATACAGGTTTTACGCTCATTGAGATCATGATTGTCGTTACCATTATTGGTATTTTGGCTGCGATTGCATACCCGTCGTATCAGGAATATGTGCGTAAGACACATCGTGTTGCAGTGCAGTCAGAAATGTTAGATATCGCTAAAAAACTACAACGTTATAAAGTGGCAAATTTTCGCTATTTACAAGCAAATGGTAATCCAATTACATTGGCGAATATAGGGGAAACAGCAACAATATCATATCCAAGACAAGGTCAAGCGCTCTATACTATCTTAAAGTGAAAGAGGACTCCACCCGACAGTCAGGGTGGAGGTGAATTTCAAGGATTTTAACCTTGTTGGTTTTCAATGTATTTTTTAATAATATCCAAAGGTGCGCCACCACAAGACCCTGCAAAATATGAGCGTGACCACAAAACAGGTTTTGCATAACTACCACGTAAATCTAAAAACTCATTTCTCATTCTTCTGCTTGTTACTGATTTTAAGTTATTTACCAATTTACTGAGTTGAACTGTCGGTGGGTACTGAATAAGCATATGAACATGGTCAGCTTCACCATTACACTCCTTTAATTCCGCATCAAACTCTTTGCAGATTTCAGATGCACACTCAATAAAATACTTATGATGCAACTCACCTAGAATTTTCTTTCTGTACTTAGTAATAAACACTAAATGTACATGCAAATTAAAGGCTGAATGTCGGTTTTTATATATTTCTGTCATTGGTAAATGGCTTAATTAGTGGTAGTATTTATACATATTAACACATACACACTCATTTATGAAAATCAACAAAGCGTACAAATTTAGGCTTGAGCCTAATGCAGAACAGGAGCTTGTTTTAAACAAGTTGCTTGGTTCTGCACGTTTTGTTTGGAATCAGATATTGGCTGCATCATTCGAGATGCTTGCTAATAATGAGCGAATTAACAAAGTTAATTTAGTTAATAAAATCCCTGAATTACGCAAAAAGCCTGAGTGTGCTTTTTTAGAAAACAGTTCAAATGGTGTCTCACTTCAACAAAAAGTTCGTGATCTTGGTGATGCTTGGGGTAAATTCTTCGATAAAAAAGAACAAGCCAAGCTAAAGCAAAAACCATTCAAAGCTAAGAAGCCAAAATTTTTTAAATTACCCGATGGTAATGAAATTCAACTTAGACCACTCATGCCACGATTCAAGAAAAAATCAGATGGTTATGATTCAATTCGTATTGTTCAATTTAATAGGTATTGTTGGGTTAAAGGCAACCAAGTTAAATTGCCTAGTGATATTGGCGTTGTAAAATTTAGAAAATCACAAGATATTTTAGGCGAGATTAAGAACGTCACAATCTCAAAGCATGTTGGCAAGTGGTATATCTCTTTTGGTGTTGAAAACACAATTGAAACACCAATTCACCCATCTAAATCAGCTATTGGTGTTGATCTTGGCATCAAGAAATTGGTCACAACCTCTAATGGTCAGGTATTCAACCCGATCAATAGTTTTAAAGCCAATCAAGTGAAATTAGCTAGACTTCAACGCAAGTTGAAAAAGAAAACCAAGTTCAGTGAAAATTGGAAAAAACTTAATTTAAAAGTTAACAAACTACATCATCATATTGCCAATATTCGGCATGACTACTTGCACAAAGTCACTACAACTCTCAGCAAAAACCACGCAATGATCGTAGTTGAGGACTTAAAAGTAGCTAATATGTCGAAGTCTGCAAAAGGCTCAATTGAGAAAAAAGGAAAGAATGTTAAAGCCAAATCAGGCTTAAACAAATCAATCCTAGATCAAGGGTGGTCAATGCTTGTTGATATGTTGGAGTATAAGCAACAATGGCGAGGTGGCTTACTTGTTAAAGTTGACCCTAAATATACAAGTCAGACTTGTAGTTCATGTGGTCATGTTGCAAAAGAAAATAGGCTCACTCAGGCAAACTTTAACTGTATTGAGTGTGGTTTTAGCGAGAATGCGGATATAAATGCTTCTCGCAATATTTTGGCGGTGGGACACACCGTTTTGTCTGTGGAGGGTGGATGCGGTAAAGGTCGCCTTGTGAAGCAGAAAGCAAGTGAAATCCGTGAGGAAGTCGCCTAAGAGCTTTTGCTTTTAGAATCCTCCACTTGAGCTAGTCGAAAGTGGTGGGAGTGTGTCAATAGTCTTACTGATGTTACAGCAAATACATGGGTTTTAAATGCAGTGCCTATTTCAGGTACTGTCCAACAAACGGATGGTCATAACAGGCTTAACCACCGCGGTGAAAAATGTTGGTATAAAGGTTCATCGTGTACACCATCTGCAACTACCAATTGGGACGGTAAATAAAAAATCAAAATTGTAGCCAAACAATTTTTGATCTTTCATTCAGGGCAAAGTTCACGTAAAATACTGCCCTCTATGAAAGGGGTTTGAATTGTATCGATGGTCGGTGCAGGGATAATCCGTAAAAACTATAAGGTTCTATCATGGTTGTTATTCGTCTTGCACGCGGTGGTGCTAAAAAACGTCCGTTCTATCAAATCATTGTGACTGATAGCCGTAATGCACGTGACGGTCGTTTCATCGAACGTATCGGTTTCTTCAACCCTACAGCTCAAGGTAAAGCAGAAAAACTTCGTTTAGACGCTGACCGTTTTGCTCACTGGGTTTCTCAAGGTGCTCAACCTTCTGAACGTGTTGCTTCTTTAGCTGCTCAAGCTAAAAAAGCTGCAGCTGCTGCGTAATACGGTAGTAGCTAGCCCATGACACCAACACAGAATGTTCCCGAAGATCGTATTCAGATTGGACAGCTACGTTCAGCATATGGATTAAATGGGTGGCTCTGGGTTTATTCCAATACAGAACCTATGAGCAATATCTTTGACTACCTGCCTTGGTACATTGAGACTAAAGCAGGTTGGCAAGTAGCAGATGTAAAACGTTGGAAACCACATGGCAAAGGCCTGGTTGTTAGCTTAAAAGGTGTGAGCGATCGCACTGGAGCAGACGAACTGGTTGGCGCAAATATCTGGATTTCAAAAGCGCAACTGCCTCAACCGGGCGTGGACGAGTATTATTGGTCTGATTTAAAAGGTCTAACAGTGTTAGGTCTGGACGATGAAGAACAAGAAGTGAATCTCGGTCAAATCCATGAATTGTTTGAGACAGGTGCCAACGATGTGATGGTAGTTCGTGCAACTTCAGACAGCGTCGATGGCGAAGAACGCATGATTCCATGGCATAAAGATGTGGTACAACGCGTTGATCTCGAAGCGGGTCGTATTTACGTCAATTGGGGCGTAGACTACTAACATTTTTGGAAATACGGGAGTCTGCGATGTTTTTTGCAGTCATTACGCTTTTTCCTGAAATGTTTGAAGCGATTACACGTTTCGGTATTAGCGGGCGCGCAGCACAGCGTAACTTAATACAAGTGCATTGTATTAATCCTCGTGACTATGCTGAAGGGAATTACAAACGAGTGGATGAACGTCCATTTGGTGGTGGTCCCGGTATGGTGATGATGGCTGAGCCATTGGCAAAAGCAATCCACCGTGCCAAAGAGCTTGCTTGTGAAGCAGGTGTAACCCATGTTCCTGTGGTGTATATGTCACCGCAAGGCAAAACCTTAAATGAACCTGCAGTACAGGATTTCGTCAAATATGATGGATTGATTGTACTCTGTGGTCGTTATGAAGGTGTTGATGAACGCTTAATCCAAAAATACGTTGATCAGGAATGGTCAATCGGGGATTACGTGTTATCGGGTGGTGAGTTGCCTGCGATGGTGTTATTAGACAGTATTATTCGGAGACTTCCGGGTGCCATGTCTGATGAACAATCCCATGTGCAAGACTCCTTTGTGGATGGTCTTTTAGATTGCCCACAATATACCAAGCCAGATCATTTTGAAGGTTTGGATGTGCCTGAGGTACTTAAATCAGGTCACCATGCAAACATAGAAAAATGGCGGTTTTTGCAGCGTTATCAGCGTACACTTGAACGTCGACCTGAATTGGTTGAACAAGTCGAGCTGACTAAAAAGCAAAAAAAATGGCTAAAAGATTTGCCAGAACATAAAGCTTAATTTATGCTCTGCGCACAATGAAAAGCTTGATCTTCGGATTAAGTATTAAATAGGCTCTTTATGCATTGAAGCGGTCAAGCATAAAGGGAAAGCTAATCGGGTCTATGCGCTTTAGCCTCTAGCCCCAGCGATGATTAGACCTCTTCTAACTCGCACATATTGGAGATACCCCATGAGCGGTAAACATCCTTTAGTACAAGCTGTAGAAAATGCTCAGCTTAAACAAGACATCCCTGCTTTTGCTCCTGGTGACACAGTAGTTGTTCAAGTAAAAGTAAAAGAAGGCGACCGTGAACGTCTACAAGCGTTCGAAGGCGTTGTAATCGCTAAGAAAAACCGTGGTTTGAACTCTGCGTTCACAGTACGTAAAATTTCTAGCGGTGTTGGTGTTGAACGTGTTTTCCAAACTCACTCACCAATCGTTGCTAAAATCGATGTGAAACGTCGTGGTGACGTACGTCGTGCTAAACTTTACTACCTACGCGAATTGTCTGGTAAAGCTGCACGTATCCGTGAAAAATTACCAGCTCGTAAAACTTCAGCTTAATTGTTGCTGTTTTAATGAGTTAAAAAATGCGCCTTTTGGCGCATTTTTTTATGTCTAAAATTGGGCTGCTTTATAAGCCTTGGAGTTTTAAACGATTGTAAGCGTCCGCTGAACCCCATGCCTATTTTTTAATTCGGTTCAGGTTTCCAGCGGTGTGGTAGCAATTCTTCAATCTGAGTCACTTTATGTGTCGGCAACCTTTTCAGCACATCACTTAAATAGGCATACGGATCCAACCCATTCAGCTTTGCTGACTGGATTAAAGTCATGATATTGGCTGCTCGCTGACCGCTGCGCAGCGAACCTGCAAATAACCAGTTCTTACGTCCCAACGCCCAGGGGCGCATCTGGTTGTCGGGTAGTCAGACGCAGTTACCTACGTCCAACCCCCTAAGAACCGTGCATGCGAGTTTCCCAGCACACGGCTCAAGCCTCTGCTAAGGCGCCATTCGGCACCCGGTTATACATCGTTGACATTGGCAAACTGAACATTCCTCGGACAATACAGATGGTAAATCTCAAGATTAGCAACTGCATCCGTTCCACCATGACTTAGCTTCACAATATGACGGCTGTGCCATGGTGTATCTTTGGTGACTGGTTTAAGACAGGCGCAGCAGCGACCACCTTGTTTTAGCCACACCCGATACAGCTTGGCTCGCCCCTTTGCGGAGACCAGCATTCTTTTACCCCATCGGGATTCGAAGTACTCATCCCATGCGGGGTCATGAGGGTTAGCAGCAGCCTTGATCTTGATATGTCGCACAATTGGCGTGTCCGAGGCAGACACTAATGTGTATTGTCGCTTCCGACCATCGGCGGACTGTTCATCACATGAGAACACCCATCGACGCGCTCCTTGTACTTTGAAATACCGATCTTTGACCCATCGGAGTGTCTTGCGAGGGTGGCGACGTACAGCCCATCGCCAGAGCATTTCCCACACTGCGTTGTCTACCTGGTTGAAAACCTTCTTGGCAACGACATGACTATGATAGTTGGCCCAACCCCTTAGAATCGGGTTGAGCAAACCGATCAAAGTGGCCTGTCGTGTCGCTTTATTTGCATTGATTAATGCTCGCAGCTTGTCAAGGTGAGCGCTGATGTTTGCCTTTGACGGCTTGATCAGTAGCTTGCCGTTGTACTTACGTACGTTCCAGCCAAGAAAATCGAACCCGTTCCCTATGTGCGTGATTTTGGTCTTTTCCTGAGAGAGCACGAGACCGCGCTGCGCCAGAAATTCAACCACGGCAGGACGAACTTCATTTTCGAGCCACTCTTTAGAATACCCCGTGATGATGAAATCATCCGCATACCGTACCAGTTGCAGCTTTTTGCCTGTCCATTTGGCGTTAGAGAACCTCTTAGCCAGCATCGTTTCCAGTCCGTCCAAGGTCATGTTGGCCAGCACCGGGGAGATAATACCTCCTTGCGGTGTTCCGGAAAGACTGGGAAACAGCTTGCTTTGGTAGACGTAACCGGCTTTGAGCCATTTCCGTAGAATCACCTTGTCCATTGGGAGGTTGGCGATCATCCAGTCATGGCTGATATTGTCGAAACAGCCTTGAATGTCACCCTCTAGCACCCACTCCGCACTTACTTTTCTTGACAGCACACCAAAGCACTGTGCTGCAGCATCCGCGGTTGAGCGTTGCGGTCTGAACCCATAAGAGTTCCGATCAGCGATGGTCTCCGCGATGGGTTCCAAAGCCAGCAGATGGAGCGCCTGCATGGCCCGGCATTTCATCGTGGGTATCCCGAGAGGTCTCATCTTGCCATTTTTCTTCGGAATAAGGACTCTCCGAAGCGGAAGGGGCGTGTAACCTCGCCTCTTCAACGACATCATCGCACCGGTCTTGGCCTTGGGTGTATTCCAAGTCACCTTGTCGACCCCAGCCGTGTTTTTGCCTTTGTTTTCAGACACTCGTTTGACGGCCAATGCTTTGCCACTAAACGAGTGAGTCAGCAGCCATTGCAAAGCTTTCGCCTTGTTATGCCTGCCGTCTTGTACCGCCTTCACAATACGCGCTTGCAGCCCTCTGACATGACGCTGTACAGCAATCCAATCGATGCTGTCCCACGATGTGCTGGAAGGTGCACACGCTGATACTGCTGCATTCATTTGCTCTCCCTCCATTAAAAGGGTTCTACACACTCTCTTGTGATGAGAGACCATAAGGACGTCAGCCCGCTTTCGCGTGGGGTAATGTTTCAACCTCTATCCAACCCATTACAGACTGGCATTCGCTTTTTCCTCGTTCCTTCGCCCGCATCACCATGGGCAGTTTTTGCAAACTGCTTTCCCAATGGGAGTAATACGGGATTTCCACGTTCCGCTTACTGAAGTACATCGGCTTAGGTGCCTGCTATCGACCGGGAGGCGTATGGGTCACGAATGCGTAGTCGAAAGACGCAATTCCCACCTCCATTACCGTTTTGGTTCGAGCGTATCAGCCATTTCCGCTCGTTCAACTTAACGATCGTTACGCAGATTCACATGTGTTCACCATACCGATTATCTAGCCCTTGTCCGGCTATGGCTGCCAGAAGGGTACGCCTCTCACGATTGATACCCCGCACCTTGCGGTGCCTCGTTACATTGTCGAAGGCGCTCTTTATTCAGCCTTCTAGATTCACCCGGTGACACGGGTGGTTCCCGCAGGGGGAACAACTTCATTAAGCGACTTCGTGTCGCACCTCAACCCAATTATTATCTATAGGTAAATTGCCATCATCCAGATAGCGGCTTAAGGCTGGCCAACGCTTCAGAGTGTAATTGATCGCCTTGGCGGTTGGAGAACTCGATGGTACCGTCAGTTGATGTTGGTTGAGCCATTCATATAGTTGTTGCATCACTGGTTGACTATGCTGTTGTCGGTATTCGCGGCGGTCTTCCACTGTACCATCGGTCTTTTTCCTGAGTTCTGCTTCTATCGCATACAGTTTCTGAATCAGCACCAATGCCTGTGCAGCGACCTGACTTTTCCCGGTCACATGCAGTTCATGGAATTTACGACGTGCATGGGCCATGCAGCCCACCTCGATGACCTGGCCTGATTTAAAGCGTGCTTTATAACCACTGTAATCATCACAGACTAGATTGCCCTGCCAGCCTTTCAAGAACTCTGCAGCATGCTGGCCTGAACGACTATCCTGAAAGTCATAGATCACCGCCTGAACTGGATTGTACTGTGTAGTGGCATAGGCCCAGACATAACCTTTCTTCGGTTTTTTATCATTCTCACCCATCCGCATGATGGTGACCGGCGTTTCATCGGCATGGATCACCCGCTGTTGCAGCACCACCTGTTTTAAGGCATTGGCCAGAGGTTCCAGTTCCACACCGCAGCGACCTATCCAGTCAGATAACGTTGATCTAGAAAGCTCGATTCCCGCCCGCTGATAGATCAGACGTTGACGGTACAGCGGTAAATGATCGGCATACTTCGATACCAGCACATGGCTGAGCAGTTCAGGTGAAGCAATGCCTTTATCAATCACATAGGCAGGCATCGCTTGCTGAGTCAGGGTGTCACACTGATCACAGACCCATTTGCCACGGACATGCTGTTCCTTGTAGAACTGTGCCGGTCTGAAATGCAGTTTTTCACTGATATCTTCGCCGATACGACGTAACTGGCAGCCACAACTGCATTGGGTTGATGCAGGTTCATGCTCAATACGGATGGTGTGTAGATGATCGGGCAGCAGTCGACGTTTAGGTTTGTTGACTGTGGCTTTCTCTGTCGATGCATCGGTTTTATCTGCATTCAGCCGCTCCAGTTCCAAATCAACTGCTGCGATATCTTCTTCGACCGCCTCATCCCACAGATGGATTTGTTTTGCGGTGAGATGTTCGTTTTTACTACCGAATTTGTGCTGTTTAAACAGCGCCAGTTCATGCTCGTATTTTTGATTGAGAATAGAAAGATGCTGAACTTTGGCATCCAATTGCTGGTTTGATTTTTCTAATTCTTGATTTGATTGTGCCAGAGACTGATGCTGCATTGCCAACTGTCTGGTAAATTCCAGCAGTTGTTCATGGGTCAGTTGGCTTAAGTCTGGCAGCGTATTCATGACCGCAGTATGCCTGAGGTCATGACGCAGAGGAAATAGAACGTTTGGAGAATAGCAGAATGGACCAGCCTGGTTTAAAGCATCGTCACCACCTGCTGTCGTCCAATGCGCTGCCAAGGTAAACCCTGGATCAGTGCTTGTAACTGTTCCGGACTGATCGCCATGCTTTCACCCTGGTGAACCTGCGCCCAGTGGAATTTTCCCTGTTCCAGCCGCCGGGCACACAGCCAGATGCCCAGTCCATCATGTACCAGCACTTTCATGCGATGGCCACGTTTATTACAGAACAGGTAAGCACAATGCGGTTTAATGTAGCCAAAGGCTCTCACCACCTGAGCCATGACAGTATCCATCCCTGCTCGCATATCCAGAGGTTGGGTAGAAAGCCAGATTTCATCAATGCGGATCATGTTGCAAGTGCCTTGAGTAATTCTGCTAAAGTAGATATTTCTGATACTTGCCATTTCAAGCCAATTTCTGCTTTTGAGTGGGGTAAAGTAATTTGAACCGTTAACATGTCAGTAGGAGTAGGATCTAATGGTGCAGAGCAAGATAAGGCAATAAATGCAGGTTTATTCGGTAGTGGTGAGCGATCATTCCCTGGCTTACCATCAATTAAGCGAATCCATTTGGATACAAGATTTGTATTCAATCCATGTTGCAAAGCGACCGAAGCAATTAAAACGTTCGGTGCTTTACAAGCCTGAACGATCTGCTGTTTAAATTCAGCACTGTATGTTCTTCGTTTTTTCGCAAGAGATGCGATGGATGTCTGGTGATTTGTAGTCATAAATTTTAGTCCCCACTTGTTTTTAAGTGGGGACTAAATTAAGGCTTATAGGATGAATTCATAAGGTGTGTTCAGCGGACGCTTACAAACGATTGGCATGTTGGCGGTAGACGTCTACAGGATCTGGAGCAAAGAGTGCTTTTAGACCTAGGACTTGGTTCACTTCATCAAGGTGATTCCAATTGTAGTTATCGCGAATGGTTTTACCGAATTTAGCGCTGCAACATGGCACTAAACCATCATTATCTCGACCACCATCAATTAAAAGACTGGTTGCTTTTAAAATAGAGTCTACATCGAGTAGATTGGTCACAGTCCCTACACCAGTAAAAGAATAGTGATAGATGCCGCCGTCTAAAGCCTTACCTTCACCACATTGAGTAGTAGGCATCCCTAAAGGATATTGTTTTGCGAATTGAGCTGAGCCTTGTGTACTTAAGCTGTTCGCACTTGCCAAGGAATCATGTGGATAGCTATTTGGATCTAATCCTTGAGCCCATGTAATCGCTTTAGACAGACCATTTACGACTGTTGTTACAGGCGTTTCTAATACAGGTGCAATATCACGAATGGTTAGAATAAGATCTGAGACAGGGGAGCCTTTATTGGTTGCACCCACACCGGTTAAAGATGCAACATATTGTGGTTTAACCCCTGCCACATAACGAATCGTAGGTCCACCATGTGAATGCCCGATGAGGTTCACTTTAGCAGCACCTGTGACAGCGCGAATATCTTCGACTTGCTGAAGCAGTTGTTCACCACGAATTTCTGTTAAATTAAAAGGTGAAACACGAGTTGCCCATACATTTGCACCATTACGTGCTAAATCAGGCAGAATTTGATACCAGTAATCTAGACCAAACTGATCCGTTCCTACACGTATAAAGCCTGCCATACCGTGAGTAAATACAATCGGATATTTGGTTTTGGCATAAGTCGACGTTGCTTTTGCAGTGACTTGAGTGGCTTCAGATGCTTGTGCGTTGAAAAATCCACTGCTTAAAATTAAGCTTGCAGTAAGCAATATTTTTTCATTTTATTCCCCGAATTAAAACAGCAAGCCATACATTCCTATATGACTCGCTGGGTTGACTATTTTCTTGTTTAAATTTTTATAGGCCTTGTAGCTTTAAACGATTGGCATGTTGACGATAGACATCGACTGGATCTGGCGCAAAGATATTGCGTAAGCCAAGTACCATATTCACTTCATCCATATGGTTCCAGTTGTAATTATCACGGATGGTTTTACCGAAACGCGCACTACACACTGAAACAAGACCGTCGTTATTTTTACCTTTATCAATTAACAGGCTGGTGACTTTTAGTGCTGAATCAGGATCTAAGATGTTGGTGACTGTACCTGTGCCCGTAAAGGTATAGTTATAGATCCCACCATCGACAGCTTTACCTTCACCACACGCTGTCGTTGGCATGCCGAGTGGGAAGCGTTTATTAAAATCAGCAGAGCCGGCAAGAGTTAAGCTTTTACCACCAGCTAGTGCATCATGTGGGAAGCTTTTTGGATCTAAACCTTGTGCCCATGTGATGGCTTTAGAAACAAAGTTCACTGTACCAACAAGTGGATTTTCAATTGGAGTACCTTCAGCAGATAAAATTAAATCTGCAACAGGAGAACCTTTATGTGGCGCACCGACACCTGTTAATGACGCAACCAGTTGTGGCGCAACACCAGCGACATAACGAATCGTTGGGCCACCGTGTGAATGCCCAATTAGGTTTACCTTTTTAGCACCGGTAATTGCTGTGATTTCTTGAACCTGTTGAAGAAGTTGTTCACCACGAACTTCCGATGAGTTAAATGGTGAAACGCGAGTTGCCCATACATTAGTGCCATTACGTGCTAGGTCAGGCAAGATTTGGTACCAGTAGTCCATACCGAATTGATCGGTACCAATACGAATAAAACCAGCCATACCGTGTGAGAACACAATTGGGTATTTGGTTTTTGCATAGGTGCTGTTTGATTTAGCTGTCACTTGGCTGGCATGTGTGGAGGCTTGCGTTAACATTGCCATCGAAGCCGCGATTAAGCCTAGGCTTAACAGTCCATATTTCATTGTTATTTCCTCATTTTTGTTTTTATGGCTTTCCAAGCCATAAATTAGTGTAAAGCTGATTTTTATAAAAAATGCTGTGTTTTATAGAGGCTTGTGTAAACGACTTAAACACGGGTAAATATCTTAAAAAATTCCTTTCCTTAAAATAGACTTTATAAACCTTGTAGTTTTAAACGGTTGGCATGTTGGCGATACAATCCAATCGGGTCTTGTGCAAAAGGAGATAAAATGCCAAAGAACTGATTTACTTCATCAAAATGATTGTGATAATAATCTTGTCGAATAATCTGCCCATAGCGACCACTACATAAAGGTAATGCACCATCATTGGCTTCACCTTTTAAAAAGGTTCCACCTAAGCTGACCACAGTACTTTCGATAACATCCAGTGGATTGGTGACTTGTCGATTGCCCATCCATGAATAATGATAAATCCCATTGCTTGTACGTTTTGTCCCTTGTGACTTGCAGTCTTTTGGAATAGCACTTGAGCCATATTTCGTGTTAAAACTATCGATACGATTTGGATTCATTGCATCGAGTGCTGCTTCAATGTCGACAGGATATCGATTGGTTGTTAACACGTTCATGGCATAGCCCAGTAGTGTGCCAAATGCCTGAATAAATGGTTCAAGTAGCGGTGTTTTAGCTGCATTGATAAAGACAGGTGTGCCTTTCATTGCGCCAGCAATAGCAGTCAGGGAAGCTGCTTTTTGAGGTGCTACACCCTCAATATATTGAATGGTTGGGCCACCTTGGCTATGACCAATTAAATTGACTTTAGTTTTCCCTGTAATTGCCAAGACTTCATCAATTTGCTGTAACAGTTGTTCACCACGAATTCCATTGGAACCCACAGCAGAGAGTTCAGCAGCAAATACACGTGCACCATGACGACTTAAATCTTGTGGAATTTGGTACCAATAATCTAAGCCAATGCGATCTGTACCAATCCTGTTAAAACCCAAACCAAAGCCATGAACAAATATAATTGGATATTGCGTCTTGGCATAAGTCGACATGACAAAATTGGTTTTATAGTCCTGTAATGCTGAAGCATGAACCAGCGAGCTAAACATAAAGCTCAATGCACCAAGCGTAAATATTGTTTTCATTGTGGCTACGCATCCATTTTACATTGGGGTGATAAAGCGTATTTAAAACGCCTTTATCTAGAGGATAAAGGCGCGAGTTTGCTTATAAACCTTGTAGTTTTAAACGGTTGGCATGTTGGCGATAAGTTGCAACTGGATCAGGCGCTAGTAAACCTGTCAGACCAAACATCATATTGGCAAGGTCGGTATGATTAAGTCTGTAGTTGTCGTTGATGACCTTGCCGATATATGCACTGCAACGTGACACCATACCGTCATTATCTTTATTGCCATAAGATAAAGGACCGAGTTGCATCAAGATGGTATCGATATCTAAAGCGTTGGTCGCTTGAGCCACCCCAGTCCATGAGTAGTAATAGATCCCTTTACTGTCCTTGGTTTTTAAGTTTTTATTGCAATTTTCAGTTGCTGCAAGTACGCCATCTTTTACTGCATTTTGAGCTACAGTGTCATTGAAGCTTTTAGAACCCGTTTGAGTGAGCGATTTCATCGAGGCATCAAAGTTAATTTCTAATTCAGGTTTCAATTGCGCTAAGGCAATCAGTGGACCAAGCAGATAATCACCAACAATATTAAATGCAGTTCGCAGTAAAGAACTGTTTTGGATGTCATCGGCAACTTTAGAACCGTGATATGTACCAGCAACGCCTGTGATCGAAGCAATGTATTGAGGTTTGGTCTGTGCAACATAAAGCACTGTTGGTCCACCATGTGAGTGACCAATTAAATTCAGTTTTGGCTTACCTGTAATGGCCAACACATCTTCAACCTGTTGAATGAGTTGTTCACCACGATGTGCTGTGGTATTGGCAGGAGAGAGCTGAGCTGCAAAAACTGTAGACCCATTGCGTGCCATGTCTGGCAAAATTTGATACCAATAATCCAGTCCAATGGTATTGGTGCCCATACGTTGCCAACCTAACCAACCGTGTACCATTAAAATTGGATATTTGGTTTTGGCATAGTCAGATTTTGCTTTTTCAACCACTTGTACCGCATTTACAGCAGCACTCGTTTCTGTACTTAAGCCAGTGGCGAAAGCAGTGCTAAGCCCAAGGGTTAGCGGGGTCGCAATTTTTAAAAAACTTCGCATATTGAATAATCCTTTATGTATTTTTAATGGGTGATCGAATTGTGTTTATAGGGCCTGAGAAGTGGCATAGGTGGTTTTGCCAGTTCATGTTTTAATTATTTTCAGGCGCTTATTTTTTCAGCTTATGCTGTGAAAACCATGTCATTTCAGGACAGCACCTGTACGTTGGTCGGGAAAGTCAGCATATTAAGTTGAAGTATTTTTAAGTTAATTATAAGTGTTTGAAATTAATTAAGTAATTTATGATTTACAGACATAATTGGTAACATTTATGTGGGATAAAAAATAAGACAAAAAAAACCGCGAAATCAGTATATTCGCGGTTTCAAAATAAAAGGCTGTATTTTAGTTAAGTGAGTTCTATATAAAAAGGGCTGCTTAATCAGCAAAAGGTAATTTGCCACCCTGATCATGCACTTGCTCAAAAGTTTCAATACGTAATTTATCTTCCGGTTTATTAAAGTGCTGATTACGTAGCTGTTGAATTGCTTGTTGTTTTGCTGAATCACTCATCGTGCTTTTTACAATTTGATCTCGCTCGGATAGATATTGATTAACGCTGTTTTTCCATTGCACACGTTCACTGTCGAGATTCTCTAAACGTTGGGTTGCCTCAGGCCCGACCAATTTAAGTCGCATCTGACGGATATCTTCGCTTGAGCCACCGCGCGCTTTAATGTCGGCTGTCAGCTTACGTAAATCATCGAGTTTATTGATCTGTTCAAGGTTTTCTTTCCAATCCTCTGGAAGGGCATCGAATAAGGCTTTTAGTTTTTCAGCTTTTTGTGCTTCAGTTAAATTTTTATCATCCAAAACTGCCATACGATCTAAGGTATATTCATGATAGGTGTCTTCTGTGCCAAATAATCCTTCAATTTCATAATTGGAGAAGAAGCGTTTTCTTAGACTTTGGGTACTATTATAAATACTGCGGTAGTAAGCAGGATCTTCTTGATTAAGACCAGCGGGGGCAGTGATTTCACCTAAAGATTTGCGGTAATCGATATAGCGCGTCCATAAATCAATAATTTGTGACAATGCCGGTTCTTTGTGGTTTTGGCTAATATATGTCTTAAAGTCTTTCTGAATTTTTTCTAAGGATTTTTCGCCGTATTGGGTAATAAAATATTCAAAACAATTGCGGGTAAGTTCATTCACAATCAAACGATTACCGGCATCTAGCTGCATCTGGCAATTAATTTCAGTATCTTGTTGGCTACGACTTGGAAATATACTGTCTGATCCTGAATTTAAAGCCGCCAATTGGGACTGTTCAATACTGCTTTCGGGGCTGAGGTCGGCATCCTGTGCACGTTGATCCTTCGATGGTGCTAACCACATAATCAGACCCACTAAACAAGCGAGGATGATGGCAATAATGATCCAAATTTTATATTTCTGCATATCCTATGCACCTAATTTTTAATTATTTCAGAATTTTTTAGCAATTTTTAATCGGCTCAATATGCCATAAATCGTTTCGAATAACATAGAAAAGTTGTAAATAATTCATCAGGGTTTTACCATTGCGCCAATTTTTTATATTGTCTGATTTTTTGTCATGAAAGCATCATCTCCTAAAATTCAGCGTCGTCATATCAGCGGTGTATTTCTACTCAATAAACCTTTGGGTATTAGCTCAAATGGCGCGTTGCAAAAAGTGCGATGGTTGTATCGTGCACAAAAAGCAGGACATACCGGCGCGCTAGATCCACTCGCTTCAGGTTTATTGCCAATTTGTTTGGGTGAAGCGACCAAGTTTTCGCATTATTTACTCGACTCAGTTAAACGCTACCAAACCACGATCCAACTTGGACATAGCACCACAACGGGTGATGTTGAGGGTGAAGTGCTTTTAGAAAAAGCAGTCCCTGAACTTTCAGAGCAATTCATTCAAGAGACACTTGCAAAGTTTGTGGGTGATATTCAACAAGTGCCACCGATGTATTCGGCATTAAAAAAAGAAGGTCGTCCTTTATACGAGCTAGCGCGTCAAGGCATTGAAATTGAACGTGAAGTGCGTCCAATTACCATTTCAGCGATTGAACTTTTATCATGGACTGAAAACAGTATTACCCTTGATGTAACTTGTTCAAAAGGCACGTATATCCGTGTGCTTGGTGAAGATATTGCCAAAGCTCTAGGCACGTATGGGCATTTAACCTATTTGCACCGTACCAAAACCGGTCTATTTGATCTGATTCCTACATATACCATTGAATATTTGGAAAGCTTGACCGAACAAGAACGTGAAGCATTGCTCTTGCCTGCGTATGCACCGGTTCAACATTTGCCACAGGTTCAGGTGCCTGAAGGTCGCGGAGAATCTTTTAGCCGTGGTATGGAAAGTAATATTGAACATGCAGCAGAGCCACAGGTGTTAGTTTTTGATGGGGAAAAATGTTTAGGATTGGCAGAAATTAACGATAAAAAACGCCTGATCCCTAAACGCGTACTCAATCTCTAAGCAGCACATTTATGGAAATTGAGATCATCATCAGTTTAATTGTCTTTGCTTTTATGGCAGGGGCAATTGATGCTGCAGTGGGCGGTGGTGGTCTGATTCAAATTCCCGCCATTATGGGAAGCCTGCCGCATTTAGTGCCCGCGACGGTATTTGGCACCAATAAATTGGCATCGATTTTTGGTACGGCATCCGCTACTTTGTCGTATTTAAAACAAGTCAAATTGCCTTGGCTGCTACTTGGTGTGATTGCGCTATGCAGTTTCGTCAGCGCCTTTATTGGCGCAGCCAGTGTCACGCTGATTCCTGTCGATGTTTTAAAACCTCTAGTTCTCGTAATGTTGATCGTGATTGCGATCTATACCTTACTTAAAAAGCAGTTTGGTCGTGTTCATGTCGAAACTGAGCTGACCACAAGGATCCTTATCCTTGCTGCACTAGGTAGTCTTGCGATTGGTTTTTATGATGGAATCTTTGGTCCGGGAACGGGCAGTTTCTTTATTTTCTTCTTTATTCGTTATTTAAAAGTCGATTTTCTACATGCTTCTGCATTGTCGAAACTCGGTAATTTCACCACCAATTTAGCGGCATTAAGCTTTTTTGTGCCGACAGGGCATGTGCTCTTTCAAATTGGTGCCATGATGGCGGTTGCAAATATTTGTGGATCACTTGTTGGAGTAAAGCTCGCACTGAAATACGGCAGTGGTTTTATTCGAATTTTATTTCTCATTTTAGTCAGTCTTTTAATTTTACGTCTGAGTTATCAAATGTGGTTTGCTGTTTAAAAGATGTAAACCATTCTCAATATTAAAGTTTTCTATACAAATTACGCGCATAAAATACCCTGAGTTGACGTAACCATTTGGTTATGATGCTGCACATACATAACAAAAAAAGGAGCTTGAACACATGACAACTATTTTTGAAGCACTGCGTGAAAGTCATGATGTACAGCGTGAATTGGCAGAAAAATTAGTGCAAACCTCAGGGGACACACCTGAACGTCGTGAGCTATTTGATCAGCTTAAAAATGAATTATTTGCGCATGCTGTTGCAGAAGACCGTTACTTTTATATTCCTTTAATGATGACCGATTCAGGTCTGAATATCACCCGTCACGCTTTGGCAGAACATCATGAAATGGATGAATTATTAGAGCAACTGACAGAAACTGAATTTAGTAATCCGGGGTGGTTGGCAATTGCGAAAAAACTTTCTGAAACGGTTCATCACCATTTGGAAGAAGAAGAGCATGGCTTTTTCCAACAAGCCGGTAAAATTTTAGAAGATAAGCAAAAAGAGAGCCTTGCGAAAAAATATCAGACTGAATATAAAAAATATAAAAAGCTCGATAAAGACAGTTTGGTCTAAGTTGAAAATAAAAAGATGGCACGTGCCATCTTTTTTATGCCTGTTTGGTTTGTCGTGCCGCTCGGAATGTTACTCCAACGGAAGCCAGCATGATGCAGCCTAAGGCAATCCATTGCAGTATGCCAATGCGTTCACCGAGCAGAATAAAACCGGTGAGTGCTGCAAGTGCAGGGGATAAACTCGACAGCGTGCCATAGCTCATTTTATTTAACTGTTTCAGCGCTTTTAAATCGAGTGCATAAGGAATCGCAGTCGCTAAAATCGCAATCACAATGGCTTTGCCCCAGTATTGAGTATCTACCACTTGAGCGGCGTTGTTATAGAGTCCAATAGGTAGTAAGCATAGAGCAGAAATACTGATTGCGATGGTCAGCGCATGCATCCCAATGTTTTGCTGCACCACACGTTGCCCAAAGAAAATATAAAATGCCCAGCACAATCCCGCACCTAAGGCACAGGCTGCGCCCCATAAATCAAATTGATGATGTGCAGCCTGACTCCATGGCACCATCAAACCAATGCCTAAAATCGCCAAAATCACCCAAATATAATCGCCACGGTTTTTGATTGACAGCAATGCTAACCCTAATGGTCCAACAAACTCTAAACCGACAGCAATTCCTTGCGGTAATTTGCCGAGGGACATATAAAATAGAATATTCATCAATCCCAATGCTGTGCTATAGCACAATAAGTCTTTCCATTTTAAATAAGGCAGGCGAGATAAAATCTTCCATGAACGGAACATCACACAGACAATAATCGATGCAAAACACAGCCGTAAAATGGTAACAGTGACAGGGTCAAGTACGCTAAATAGCTGTTTCGCAAAGGATGCGCTGATTTGGTATGAGGTCATGGATAAGACCATATACAGCACAGCAAGTAATTGAGCATTTGGCATGGGAGAGCGCTACACCAAACGGTGCAATTGGGGGCAAAAGGAAAGATGAATTATAGCAAATTGGTTAAATTTTGATGAGTACTTTGGCTTGAAAATTTACTTTATCGTGCTTTGCGTTTTTGCATCGTCACGGTACAGCCAATGGACGCGCTGATAATGGTGGCAAGTGCTAGCCACTGTGTCCATAGTAAAGACTCACCTAAAAATACAAAACCGGATAATGCTGCAATGGCAGGTTCTAAGCTCATGAGTGTGCCAAAACTCAGTGCTGTTAAATTACGCAGTGCAATCATTTCTAAAGTAAAAGGCAGCGCACTTGCTAAAACTGCTAAGCCTAAAAAATACATCAGGCTGATCGGCTCAAAGGTATGTGCAGGCATCCTTAAACAGAGGGCAATTGGCATTAAAATACACATCCCCACAAACATACCGAGACATACAGTATGGTTGCCTGAAACACCGGATGGTTTTTGTCCTGCCACAATATATAGTGCCCAACAGCTCCCAGCCCCTAAGGCAAATAAAATTCCAATCGGGTCGAGTGGTTCTATAGCTTGATTGAATGGGAATAGTAAAATTAAACCAAGAATGGCAAGACCAACCCAAATAAAATCAAACTTTTGCCGCGCATGAAATAATGCCACTGACAATGGACCAATAAATTCAAACGACACCGCAATGCCAAGCGGTAAGCGATGAATCGCGAGATAGAACAATAGATTCATACCGGCAAGCGCGACACCATAACTAATAATGGCTTTCCATTTCACTTGCTGACAATTGATCTGCCAAATTTTAAAAATCAGTGCCAAAACCAAAGCGCCCAACAGTAAACGCATTGCTGAAACCGTCACAATTGGAAATTGCTCAAAGAGTATTTTGGCGAATGAACCACTGCTTTGCATGCTGATCATCGCAATCAGTAAAATTAGTGGTGCTTGCACCGCAGGTGCAATTCTAAAATTGGGCATAAAACAGAGTAGGGGTATTCAGAATAAAAATATGACGTGCTAAGCAATAAATATAAATAGCAGAAATAAAAAACCACAGCGTAAGGCTGTGGTTTTTGGAGCAAGCGTTGCTTAGAACAATACGCGAACGCGGATTGTACCTTCAACTTCGTGCAGAGTATCGAGTGCTTCTGAAGATGCAGTTGCATCAACATCCATCACTAAGTAACCCACATCGCCTTTAGTCATTAAAGACTGACCAGAAATGTTGATGCCATGCTCAGCAAACAAGTTATTGATTTTTGACAAGACGCCTGGAATGTTTTTATGAATGTGAAGTAAACGGTGTTTACCTTCAGTCAATGGAAGTGCGATTTCAGGGAAGTTCACTGCAGATAAAGTCATACCTTTATCAGAGTAAGCTACGAATTTCTCGCCCACTTCAAGACCGATGTTGGCTTGCGCTTCCATGGTCGAACCACCCACGTGCGGTGTTAAGATCACGTTCGGGATGTTACGAAGTGGAGAAACAAACTCTTCACCGTTCGCTTTCGGTTCTTTCGGGAATACGTCAACCGCAGCACCTGCAAGGTGACCTGATTTCAACGCTTCAGCCAAGTCTTCAATCACAACACATGTACCACGTGCCGCATTGATGAAGATTGAACCTTCTTTCATTTGAGCAAACTGTTCTTTACCCATGAAGTTACGAGTAGACGGAACGTCAGGTACGTGGATTGATACCACGTCTGCATTTGCAAGCAATTCGCCCATTGAGCCAACTTGACGTGCATTACCAAGCGGTAATTTAGTCACTGTGTCGAAGTAAATTACTTTCATACCCATGCTTTCAGCAAGGACAGAAAGTTGTGAACCAATTGAACCGTAACCTACGATACCTAAAGTCTTACCACGAGTTTCAAACGAACCGACTGCAGATTTGTTCCAACCGCCAGCGTGTGTATCTGTTGATTTTTCAGGGACACGGCGAAGAAGAAGAATTGCTTCAGCAAGTACAAGTTCAGCAACCGAACGTGTATTTGAGTAAGGTGCGTTAAATACTGGAATACCGCGACGCATGGCTGCATCTAAGTTCACTTGGTTCGTACCAATACAGAAACAACCCACAGCGATCAGTTTGTTCGCAGCTTCGAAGATTTCTTCAGTCAATTGAGTACGTGAACGAATACCAATGAAATGCGCATCTTTGATCGCTTCTTTCAGTGCTTCACCCTCAAGCGCTGTTTTGCGATAGTCGATGTTGGTATATCCAGCAGCATTTAATGTGTCGATTGCGTTTTGATGAACGCCTTCTAACAATAAGAAACGGATTTTATCTTTAGGTAGAGATAGATGTTGGCTCATTACGGCTCCGCTACAAAGGCCAAATTTAGTGCGCATATCATAGCATAGGACAGAACAGGATATATATTTCCTTTATGACCAAAACATCAACTATTTTTGCAAGTGATATCAGTAAAAATGGTAAGGATGGTTGAATTAAATGTGCATTTTCAAAGGTATATTATGAAAAATGTCATTTTTTCAGGGAAACCTCAAAAAATAGCTTATAATATTGCGCCATGCTTTTAAAGCCGTGCGTTTTGGTGCTTTAATGTGCATGTTTCGTCTAGGATTTATACAGATTTTTATGCTTAAAAACTGTGCAAACGATCAGATGAAGTCTTTCCTGTTTATATCACGCTAGGTCTGCAAACGATGAATGCTCCAGTCGCTTTAACCCCTGAGTTATTGACCCAATTGACTGCAATTGTGGGTGAAAACCGTATTAAAACCGATACGGATAGTCTCCAAAATTGGGGTCGCGATCATACTAAGCACTTTGATCCAAACCCATCTGTCATCGTTTTCCCATCTTCGACTGAACAAGTTCAAGCGATTGTAAAACTTGCTAATCAGTTCAATGTAGCGATTACCCCAAGTGGCGGTCGTACCGGTCTTTCTGCAGGTGCGGTAGCAGCGAACGGTGAAATCGTGGTGAGCATGGACAAGATGAACCAAATCTTGGACTTCTACCCAGCAGACCGTATGGTGCGTGTGCAAGCAGGTGTAGTGACTGAACAACTGCAAAACTATGCCGAAGAACAAGGCATGTATTACCCAGTCGATTTTGCATCATCAGGTTCAAGTCAAATTGGCGGTAACATCGGTACAAATGCCGGTGGTATTAAAGTCATCAAATACGGCATGACACGTAATTGGGTGCTAGGTCTGACTGTCGTGACAGGTAAAGGCGACATCCTGCGTTTGAACAAAGGCATGATCAAAAACGCAACCGGTTATGCACTTCAACACTTATTTATTGGTGGTGAAGGCACATTAGGTTTAGTGACTGAAGCTGAAATTAAACTTGAACGTCAACCGCACGACTTACAAGTGTTAGTGCTTGGTGTTCCTGATTTTGATGCGGTGATGCCAGTCCTTCACGCATTCCAAAAGAAAATCGACCTCACTGCATTTGAGTTCTTTGGTGAACTTGCAATGCAAAAAGTCTTGGCCAATGGTCATGTACAACGTCCATTTGAAACTGAATGTCCATTCTATGTATTGCTTGAGTTTGAAGCACCATTTGAACCGATTATGGATTCAGCGATGGAAATCTTTGAACACTGTATGGAACAAGGTTGGGTGCTTGATGGCGTGATGAGCCAAAGCCTTGAGCAAGTACATAACTTATGGCGTTTACGCGAAGACATTTCTGAGTCAATCGCACCATTTACACCATACAAAAATGATATTTCAGTGTTAATTACGCACGTTCCTGCATTTATTAAAGAAATTGATGCGATCGTGAATGAAAACTACCCTGACTTTGAAATTTGTTGGTTCGGTCATATTGGTGACGGTAACTTGCACTTAAATATTTTAAAACCTGAGAATTTAAGCAAAGACGAGTTCTTTGGTAAATGTCAGGTGGTGAACAAATACGTATTTGATACTGTTAAAAAATACGATGGTTCAATTTCAGCGGAACACGGTGTGGGTATGACCAAAAAACCGTATCTTGATTACACCCGTTCAGCAGAAGAAATCCAATACATGAAGGCACTCAAACAAGTATTTGACCCTCAAGGGATTATGAACCCAGGTAAATTATTCGATTTATAATCGAAACATTTACAAAAAAGCGCTTCGAAAGGAGCGCTTTTTTTATTAAAAAATAAAAATAAAGAACGACTTGCGTTATGATGGGCCCAAAATATAGATAAATATAATGAGGGCGTATGAACTTAAAAAATTGTCAGGATTGCGGGAAACAGTATAGTTTAAGAGCACCGACTTGCATTCATTGTGGAGCGCCAAATGACGATTTATCACAAGTAAATCAAGCTGAAAAAGATAGCGACGATAATTCAATTTGGGGTTGGATAGGCAGTATTGTGTTCGGTGTTGTTGTATTTCTTGCGATGGCACCTGATGTCCGTGTACACGTTTTACGAATGCTGAATCCAAATAGTGATGTTGTGACTGAGAATGAGATGAGATCATGTGATTCGACAGGCGCTTATAATCAAATGAAATCGGCATTTGATCAAAGCCAATATGCCTTAAGTCTAAACCTTAAAGCTATTACTGTTCAAACTAAACAACTAGATACAGAGTCAGGCAGTACAATGACATGTCAGGCAGAAATCATGCTAAATAATAGCGAAAAAATACGCTATGTATTCAATTTTATTCAACAAAATGATCAATACTTAATTCAAGGTCGATCTGATGAATAAAGCATTCTTTTTACAAAAAAGCGCTTCGAAAGGAGCGCTTTTTTTGTTTTTGTGTAAATGGAATTACATAGCATCAATAGTTTTGAGTTAGAAACCGCGGCATCATAGTTGCAGATAAAAATGACAAAACAATAAGGAGGCATGATGCAGCGTTTTTTAGTGGTTTCGGGTTTGATCTTGGCTGCGACATTATCGGGTTGTGCTACAACACAACAGGTCATTTCTAAAGTACAAAGCCCCAATACGCCGTTGGAACAAATTTTAAAAGAGCGCGCTGATTTGGTACATGAACTTGCCACAGTTGAATTCCGCCAATACTTTAATAATGTTGAAAATCCGACTTTAGCGGAAGTCAAAGTTACCCAAACCGGTTTAATGGATGATTCGGTTGCTGCTAAACGCACCACCTATAATTTTAAATTGGTCGATCATAAGTGGGTGCAAGTGGGCAAAAAGCATGAGCATCGCTGTGCACGCGGCAAAAATACCAAAGATTTCCAAACGGCAAATTGTCCATAATATTGTTTGCTTTTTAAGCAAAAATTCTTTAAAAGCGTATCTTAGGATGTGCTTTTTGATTGAGCCTATCTTGATGTTGATCCATAACAGTTTTGAATCCTAAACTCTGTTAAACTGTCTAAAATTCATTCAAATTCAAGCGATTGAAAAGCGCTTAGACCTTATGCAAAGCACTCAAACTTCTAAACTCACCCGTGCCACACTCATGTTTCCTTTGGCATTGGTGTTGTTTGAGTTCTCTGTTTATATTGGCAATGACCTTGTACAACCCGCCATGCTTGCCATTACCAAAGACTTTGGCGTAAGTAGCACATGGGCACCCTCGTCCATGTCATTTTACTTATGAGGTGGGGCATTTATTGCCATTTTGCTTGGGCCGCTGTCAGACCGACTTGGACGAAAAGCCGTATTGCTCGGTGGGGTGGCATTTTTTGTTGTGACTTGCCTTGCTATTTTGCTCACACCCAATATTGAAAGTTTTCTTGCATTACGCTTCTTACAAGGTTTTGGGTTGTCTGTCATTGGGGCAGTGGGTTATGCCGCCATTCAAGAAACCTTTGAAGAACGCGATGCGATTAAAGTCATGGCACTCATGGCCAATGTGTCCCTACTTGCACCTTTGCTCGGACCGGTGCTTGGCGCATTTATGATTGAGCATGTGTCATGGCATTGGGGCTTTATCGGAATTGCGGCTTTGGCATTTGTGAGTTGGTTTGGATTAAAAGCCAAAATGCCGAATCCGACCCTTAATGTAGTAAAACAGCCGCTCAGCTATGTATGGGATGACTTTAAACAGGTTCTGAAAAATAAACGCTTTTTAATTTTAACTCTGTCCTTGCCGACCATTAGTATGCCACTGATGTTATGGATTGCCTTATCACCAGTGATGCTTGTAGAACGTCTAGGTCTAACAAGTATGCAATATGGCTTGGCGCAAATTCCGGTATTGGGCGGACTCATTGCTGGCAATTTGGTGTTACTGAAAATTATCGACACACTGCCACTTGGACAAACCGTGATGCGTGCTGTACCGATGATGTTCATTGGCACACTTGTCATTGTTGCAGGCTTATATATGCCGGATTATTTTGTGCATTGTTTGATTGTCGGCATGACCATGATCAGTTTTGGCGAGGGGATTAGCTTTGCCGTGATGTATCGCTTTGCGCTCATGTCATCAGATGTTGCTAAAGGCACGGTCGCTGCTGCCGTATCTGTATTGATGATGCTGACTTTCTTTACCGTCATTGAACTGGTCAGAATGTTATATGAAGCATTTGACCTTGTGGCTTACATCACAGTATGTTTTATCTTTATTGCTTTTTGGTTTGGCATACCACGTATGCAGCTCAAACAGTTGATGCAAGAACGGCAGGATAATGGGGAGTTCTAAACTACAAACTCCCTATGAAGCCAATTGATCTTAAACCGTTTAGGCTTTCGCAGTAGGCTGCTGCATTTTCTTTAATTTTAAGTCGAAAATGAAAGGTCCAAATGGCACGATTGAAGCAATCAAGCCCATAATAAACATGCCTAAAGACCATTTTTGTTTTTCGCATACCGTAAATAGCACGACCAAGAATAAAACGAACAAAACGCCATGTCCCATACCGATGTATTTGACCAAGATGGGATTATCCATCATGTATTTCACAGGCATGGCAATGAATAACAGCAATAAAAAGGAAATACCTTCGAATAAGCCTACAAGGCGTAATGTTTTAATCGTCATAGTGTTTCATATCATCTAATAATTGTTTTGAGTGTAACGGAAATACAAGCATAGAGAAATAGTGAAAATAAATATTAAGTGCCTGTATTTAAATAATAATTCTGAGTGAATTGGTCTGTTTTTATGGTGTTAAACTTGAAAAGTGCCATAAAAAAAGCACCCCAAATAGGTGCTCTTTTTAAATTGATGTTTAGATCACGCCACAAGCAATACGATCACCGCCACCGCCTAATGGTTTAGGGTCATCAGCGTAGTTATCACCACCGGCGTGAATCATAATGGCACGACCTTTTACGTCAGCCAGTTTAAGTCGTGGCGCAATAACATTGACTTTTGCTGTGCCGTCAATTGCCACTAACAGGGCAGGCAAGTCACCTAAATGTCCTGTTAAAGGCGTACCGTGATTTTTGGCATTGGTTGGATTGTAATGTCCACCTGCGGCAAGTGCAGCGCCCATTTTTCCATCTTTCATGGCTGGTGCACATGAGCCTTTTTCATGCACATGGAAACCATGCGGACCCGATGGCAAATTGCGTAAATTGGTTTGAATCACAAGACCTTCAGCACTATCGAACATTTGCAGCGTACCAATAGACTGACCAATGCCATTGGCAGAAACCGCATTGATGGTGACAGTGCGTGCATGACCATGTGCAGTTGTGCTGTTATTTTGATGGTTTGGTTCTGAGGTCGTGCTACATGCGCTAAAGCCGAGGGCGCAGAAAGCAGCTAATGCGGTCATTTTTACTGAATTCGTCATACAGATACTTCCAATTTATTGTGATGAACTGAATAAATTGAAACATCATTGCTCTGCGAATTCAGTAAATAATAAGCGGCTGAAATGTTTAGCTTTGTAAGTTTTTTAAAACTTTAAAGTGGTGATTTATCGTCGATATCAGGATCAATATCATGTGCCATCGTGGCTTTTGGCATCATCAATGGTTCATTTTGATTGGTCTCATGCAACCATTCACGCCAAATTGCGAGTAACACCGCCAAAATCACTGGACCAATAAATACCCCAACTAAACCAAAACTGGCGATACCGCCCAATACACCAAACATAATCAGTAAGAATGGAATTTGGGTTGCACCTGAAATCACCAATGGACGAATGACGTTGTCTGCGGTACTCACCACACATACACCCCAGACCATTACACCTACAGCTTCAATAGTTTGACCCTGTGAAAAGAGCCATAGAGCCACGGAGCTATACGCTAGAGGTGGACCAAATGGAATTAAAGCAAAGATAAAGGTCACAATGGTCAGCACCATTGGATTTGGTACACCCGCAACAAAATAACTCACGCCTGCAAGCAAAGCCTGTGCGACAGCGGTTAGACCGACACCATAAACTACGGCACGTGTGGTATCTGAAATTGTATCTAAGTAATGATGAATACGCGGACCAACGACCATTTCGAAGGCTTTACGTACCTGATTTAAAATGGTTTGACCATCACGGTAGAAGAAAAACAGCGACATGACGGCAAAAACCAGTTTAAAAATATTTTTACTGATTTCATTAAACAGAACTTTACCGTAATTTAGGTGACCTTGAATCCATGCAGACACGGTTTGAATAATGCTATTCGGATCGGTATTGATATCACGAATTGTACGGGCAATTTCTTTACCCACAAAAGGCAGTTGACGAATAAAATCAGGTACATGCAGATGCCCGGAAAAGACTTGCTTTTGCAATTCGAAATATAAATTACGGCCTTCATGTTGCAACATAAAGATTGCAAAAATAAAAGGTAAGCCCAGTACCAACAGTACCATCAAAATCATCACTGTCGCACTGACCGTTCGACGCTGTCCGCACATATGCATGACTTTTTGATAGAGTGGCCACGTCATATAAGCAATAATCGCAGCCCAAACCACAGGCACGATAAAGTATTTGAGAATGCTGAAACTCAAAAACAGCAGGATAAAGAACAGTCCAAACAACAAGACTTTTTGTAATGTAGGCGCGTAGGGTTGCACAGACTTCCATGATTTTTTGTAAGGCTTATTCAGCATATTAACTGAAAAAAAAGCACACGAAAACGTACCGATGCAACTCGACTGCAGATTTAAGTCGATGCTTTGTTAAAAAGAGCCAGCATTAGAACCATTGGCTCGGGTCATCAACAGTGGCATTGAGGACAGGTTGCCACTGTGCATGGAGTTCTTGATAGGCTTTCTGAGATTGATCAAAAATCGCTAAACCTTGTGCAGCAAGGCGGTTGTAAGCGGTACGTTCTGCAATCCATGCCACAGGTTGTTGTTCAATTTTTTCAAAGAATTGCTGAATATCAGCATGCTGTGCACTGTTGGCTTTAGTTCGATTTGCCAATAACAAAAGATCAACCTTGGCTTTACGAATTTTTTTAATGTCTTTAATTTTCTTTAAAAAGCGGCGTGTCGCATCGATATCAAAAAAAGAAGGCTGTAATGGCGTCAAAATAGTGTCGGACTCTGCAATCAATGCATTCATTTGATTTTCATCATAAGTGCCAGGTGCATCGATAATTAAATAGTCGAAGTCTTTCGGTACATCACCAATCGATTTATGACGTCGCCAATCTAAATGGACGATGGGCGCTGCGGAATCAGGACGTTGCTTTAACCACTGCGCGGCTGATTTTTGCGGATCGGCATCGGCCAGCGCCACACGATAACCTTTGACAGACAGTGCCGAAGCCAATGTAATGGCTGTTAAAGTTTTACCGCAACCGCCTTTTTGATTGGCAACTAATATCGTTTTCATGACCCTGAATGATTTTATTCTCTATACGGCTAGCATATCATTCTTTTAATCATGACCAATGACGCAAGTGTTCGACTTCAGTCGAGTGAACTAAGACAGTAAGAAGCAGGGAAATAAAGATGTCCATATGGATGGCAATGTTGATCGGTGCATGTATTGGTGTGGTACTGACCACATTAATTTTGGGTCAATCACGAAATGGACGTATTAAAGCAGAATATGAACGCTACATTGCGGAACTTGAATTAGAGCATCAACAGGCACTCAGTGCTGCGCAAAAACGCAGTGTGAATACCAGTCGTGCGGTGCTTAAAGGCAAAATGGCAGAGCAACTTGCGCCCATTATGCCTGAATTTCAGTATTTACCGAGTGATGCCAAGTTCTTAGGTGATCCTGTCGACTATGTCGTATTTGATGGCTATACCGATTTTCGGGATGGTGAAGGCAGTGCAGATGATATTGAGGTGGTCTTAATTGATATTAAAAGTGGTGGTGCACGCTTAACCAAAGGACAGCAAGCCATTGCTCGTGCGATTAGTGAAGGCCGCGTTCGCTTTGAAACCATTCGAATTGATTTTGATGATTAAAAAATAGGGAAGAGCAGCATGGAAAAGCTTCTGATCACGGCTGCATTATTTGCGCTTGGGTTGTGGATTTGGTCGGAATATTTCCGTGCTATCCCACATCTAGAACAAGTCGGTGTACTCAAGAATTTTAATGTTGAGGTTGTCGAGCCACACAGTGGTACTTACCAGGTGGTGGATAAACGTTATTACAGTCCAGGTCAGCGTATGCTTCATCCCGCCGCACCGATGGTTTCTAGTTTTAATGATTTAGCATACTTGAGTAATATTGATGTCTTACTCGCACCAAAATCTTTAAGTCTAGGGAGCTTAAAAGGATTCGACTTTGAGCAAGATCAGCGTTGTTTTGAGGTCATTGCTCAAGACCTATCCCCTCAACAATTAAAATCGCTGATTCCGCAATTGTTAAATCTTTCTGTGATTGCAGCCACCGATGAAGTCGCTGCTCAGATTCGGCATTTAAAGTCGAAACAGACCATTCAACTTGAGGGGGATTGGGTCAAAGTGAATGCTGCGAAAACCAAGCAGCCTTATTTGGTGGGTTTTCGCCATAAAAATAATTCGCAGTGTCATCTTTTTTTAGTTCGAGATATTAAACCGCTTTAATAAGGTTTTTTAAAATGCGCTAAGAGCATCCGCTTCCCAATACTCGGAATGCCTTCAGCATCGACATAATTCAGTTTTTCGATCTCAAAACCTGTACTTAAGATGGCTGTTTCAATATCCCGATTAAGATGACATCCATCAGCAACACGTTTTTGAATAGGGGTAAGAAGATGCTGTAACCGTTGAATATTAAGATGTTCGCGGTTCAACACATGCTCCACGACATGGAACATACCACCTGGTTGTAGGACGCGATAAATTTCTTGCAGACTTTGCTCAAGTTGTTGAATGCTGCATAAAGTCCATGTCGATACGACATGTACAATGCTGTTGTCCGCTAAAGCAATGGCTTCTGCACCTGATTGAATGTGCTCAACCTGAAAAGGCGCAAGTTTGATCCGTTCCTCTGCCAATTGGAAAATTTCCATATTTGGCTCGAGCGCAAAAACGCAATCTACCCGTTGATAAAAAGCTAAATTGAGACCTGAACCAAAGCCAATTTCTAAAACTTCACCAGAAACATCCAGCAGAAGTTCACGACGTAAATCCATTAAAGACGGGGTTTGCATGACTTGGTTTAAAACATGCGGAAAAATATGTTTTTGATAGAGTTTATAAAGCATGATGTTCTAAGAATAATAAAGATATTGCATCTAGCTTAAGCATAAAAACAGCTTTTGTGAACTTCATGATTTGCACAATATTCTGCAATTTGTTACCCAATTCAACAGTTTGAATGGGCAAAAAGCATTAGTATCAATGCATGATGGTTCAAATGATATATGGAATGAATCGCAAAATGATGTTCAAAACACTGACTGTTTCTGCGCTTGTGGCATGTTTAATGATTCCGATGTATAGCCAAGCATCGATTGAGCACAATATTGCGAAAGGTTTACCTCCTGTGGCTCAAGGTCAGTCTATTTCAGTGCTAAAACCATTTAAGGGTGATTTTCGTATTTTGGGTTCAAAAGAATATCAAGATGATGAACAAGCGAAGTTTTCCCCAATTGATTATGCTGTGAGTTGGGGCTTATTTGCAGAGCCTGAAATTGCCCGTCATATTACGGTGAATCAATATGACCGCTTTTTAAATTGGAAAATGGACCGTGTCCCTGTTCCTAAAGAACAGGCTATGCAGATGGTTTCAAATATGCATATCATCCCTGCCAATCCACAAATTGCCAAAGCCATTAAAAATGTCCAACGTGGTGATTTAGTGCGTTTGAAAGGTGAATTAGTTGAAGTCAAAGATAAAGATATGGTCTGGACATCATCATTAACACCGACCGATATTGGTGATGGTGCGTGTGAAGTATTCCGTGTCAATTCAATCCAATGGATTGAGAAAGTTTCACGCAGTTAATCTTGCCGTTCAAATTCTAAAAAAACCGCTCAAATGAGCGGTTTTTTTAGAATTTGACATTATTTAGCAATAAGAGCCGTGCCTTCAAATTCGATGCCATCCCAGCCATTAATCATAAATTGACGAATGTTTTGATGGTCAGTTGCATCAGGTGTTGCCAGTACAGCAGCATAATGTTCAGCAAATAAACTTAAGGTCTGTGCTTGATCTAACCCATTTAATTTAGCAAAAGAAAAAACTTTAGCACTGCCTTGGTTTTCAGTTGCAGCATTGTGTTGTAAACCATTTTTAAACGCTGTTGGCGTATGTGTATATGCAGCATCGATGTGTGCAATCACATCGCTAAATTTTGCTTCGCCTGCTGCCAATTGTGCTAAAAGTTCTTGTGCCATGATGTATTCAACCTTGAGATCATTGAGTTCCAATGGCGATGAATATACCAATTTTTTCTAGAACTTCCATGGTAATTCATAAAATTTAGGTTCAAGATATTGTCTAAACTATCCACAGAATCGAGCAAAACTGTGGATAAATTAAACGTTATACACAAGGTAAGAGTATTGAATGATGAATTGGCTATTGGTCGCAATGGGTGGGGCAATTGGAGCAAGTTTGCGTTACGGTGCAGGACTATTGTTACTGAAACCACATCTGCAATTTCCGTGGCCAACATGGTGGATCAATATTATCGGTTGTGCATGTGCAGGGATATTTTTCGCATTCAGTCAGAAATTTCCGGTCTTACAACAAGAGGCGCGCCTGTTTTTGATGGTCGGCATTTTAGGTGGGTTTACCACATTTTCGAGTTTTGGTTTAGAAACGTTTCAATTGCTGCGACAAGGTCACTCTGGTCTTGCGCTCAGTTATGTATTGAGTAGTGTAGTGGTTGGTGTCATCGCGCTGATTGTTGCTTATATGTTGTGTCGATTGGTTTTACGCTAAAAAAGAAGCCCAAGCTGGAGGATAAGGCTTGGGCTTTCAATAGATTTATCTTAAGCCATAAAACTTGGCTAAATATGGATTTATCGTGAGCGATTGAAACGAGCAAAGCGTTTATTGAAACTTGCCACACGTCCTTCATTACTGGTTTGACGTTGTTCACCCGTATAGAACGGATGCGAAGCACTGGAAATATCTAAACTGATATATGGATAAGTCTTGCCTTCATATTCACGCGTTTGTGTTGAATTTAAAGTACTTCCAATTACGAAATACACATCGGCATTGGTGTCATGGAACAATACTTCACGGTATTCAGGATGAATATTTGCACGCATGTTACAGCCCTCATTCAAATTAATCTTTTATGTAATGTTATAATATAACAATAACTCAATCAATAAAACCCAGTAACTTTATGTAACTGGGTTTAGGGTGCTTTGGGTTATTTATGACCGTAGAGGCACCAATTCTTCAAACACATCGCTTAAGTCATCGTCCACTTTTAAGTGGATTAGATTCCAATAATGTCCAGAGATCGTACGGTTGACCATGAGGGTATCAGGGGAGGGTTTAAAAACATCCCAATATTTTAATGAGGGTTTAATTAATTCAACGCCGTCATGGTGGGCTGAGTTTTCTGCAAAATCATAAGGACCGCTTAAAGGACGTAAGAGAACCTCTAGCCATTGTTCGTATAACTCAGTTGGGAATTTGCCCAGCTCGGTCAGTGAATGCAGTGAATCTAACTCTTTTTCAATATTGGCAATGTCATGTTCACGGGCTGCATGAATCAGTGCTTTAAATGAAGCGACGACATCGGTCGATAAGGTTTTTACGCCACCGAAGTCATAAATGATCACGGTGCCATCTTCGCGAAATGCAAAATTACCCGGATGAGGGTCGCAGTGGAAACGTTTTAGATAAAAGATTTCCTGACCAATTGCGCGAAGCAAACGACGACCTAAATCATTGCGCACTTCAACGGGCCATGTGCTGGCAGTTTCAATACTGTTACCTTGTTCTAGGCTTAAAGTTAAAATATGGCGTGATGAGTAATCATTAAAGACTTTTGGAATCACAATTTTGGAATCCAATGCTTCATGGAAGGCACGTGCTACTTCTAGATTTTGTGCTTCAACTTCGTAGTTAAGCTCATCATCCAAACTTTGCTGAATTTCTTTAAACAGTTGATCCTGAAGTTTACGATCAATTTTCAGTACGCCCATTAAGCGTAAAGCCAAACGTACTTGTTTTAGATCACTTTCACAAGCTTCATCGACTCCAGGATATTGCACCTTCACGACGACATTTTGCCCGTTGGGTAAGGTCGCTTTATGTACCTGTCCAATTGAGGCTGCAGCGAAAGGCTGTTCTTCAAAATGCTTAAAGCTTTCACTGAGGGGTTTACCCAGTTCTTTTTCAACTTGGGCTTTGATCTGAGAAAAAGGCATTGGTGGTGCTTGGCGTTGCAGCTTTGCGATGGCACGAGCCACTTCAGGCGGAAAAATATCTTTATATTGTGAAGCAATTTGACCGACTTTCATCACAGCACCTTTCATTTCACCTAAGGTGTCTGCAATTTGAAGTCCGATATCTTGGAACAAACGGCTGCGTGAGGCATTTTTCTGTTCTTCATCGGCAGTGATATTCTTAATTGAATTCGATAAGGTTTTTGTTGCAATACTTGCGGTCATGCCAGCAAGCTTCATAAAGCGGCGACCGGGTGTACTAGCCGATTTAGCCATGCGAAAGTCCTTCAGATCAGCAGCGATGTGTTGTCTTTGATCATAGGCGACAAGTTCAATCTTGCCTAGAATTAATTGTTGCCGTTATGTGTCAAGTGCAAAGCTTTCTTCATATTTTCTCCGTATATCTTGTTTTAATTTGCTTAGTCACGTTAAAAAATAATTATTCTGCAGGAATTTGCAGATAAGGATTAAAATAATCCCGATATTTAAAAATGGTTCTGAGATGAAAATTTATCGTTACTTTACTGGCAAAGATGATGTTCACTTTTGCGCCCGAGTGACTAAGGCATTAAATGACGGCTATGAGTTATATGGTGCGCCTACCATGACGTTTAATGGCACTGATGTCATTGTTGGACAGGTCGTGATTAAAGATGTTGCGGATGAGTCAGAAGTGCCTCAAGGCTTAAAGGCTGCAATGGATGCACAAGCTTAAAGACGAGAATCTTGAAACTGTCTTTAAGCTTGATACTTTTTAATTGTTGTTACGCTTAGCTTTGTTGGCTGAGCTTCTTATTATTTAAATACAGACGTGTGATCAGCAATACACAAGCGACAGATAAGCCGACAATCAAACCGATCCAAACGCCTGCTGCACCCATTTCAGTAAAGCGTGATAGATAAACACCGATCGGGAAGGCAATGACCCAATAGGCAATCATGGTAATCCACATTGGTGCTTTGGTATCTTGCATACCGCGAAGGCAACCCGCTGCACTGACTTGCCAGCCATCCATAAGTTGATAAGCAATCGCATAGAATACTAAGGCAACGGCAATCTGTGTCACGAAGACATCTGAGGTATATAGCGCAACAATTTCATAGCGGAAGAAGAACAACAACAGCATAGTCATACAAGCCAGCAAAGTTGCTGTCGCTAAACCGACCCATTGCACCTTACGCATATTTGCCCAGTTCTTTTCACCATAATAGGTGCCGACTCGAATAGTGAGTGCAATCGCCAGTGACATCGGAATCATAAATAACTGCGTAGTGACCGAAATCGCAATTTGATGTGCCGCAATGGTAATTTCACCGAGTGGACTAAGTACAATTGCAGCAGTACTGAAAATACTCACTTCAAAGAAAATGGCTAAACCGATCGGTAGTCCCAATTTTAAAATGCGTCTGATCCACAGCGAATGTAAGCTTTCCCATTGGGTAAAAGGTTGGGTTGCACGGTAACGATTATTTTTAAAAATATAAGCTGCAAGTGCAAAAAGCATTAACCATTGTAGGATGGCGGTCGCAAAACCGCAGCCAGCACTACCTAATGCAGGAATTGGGCCCATGCCATACATAAAAATAAAGTTAAGCGGAATTAAAACCAATAGTGCAACAAGACTCAGTGCGGTCACAGGACGTGGATAACCAATGGCTTCAGAGTAACCGCGTAATGCAGCATACATGGTCACAGCGGGCATACCAAAACCAATCGCATGTAGGAATAGACCTGCTTTCGATTGTAATGCTTCAGGAACACCAAACACAGGAAGCAATAACGGCATGGCTTGCAGAATCAATGCTGCAATAATGCCAAGAAAGAGCGCGACCCATAAAGATTGCCGAGTAATGGTGGCAATTTTTTCCGGTGTACGTGCACCGTTGGCTTCAGCTACCAATGGTGTCGTTGCAATCATGATGCCACTAAAGAGCACCATAATCGGCACCCAAAGTCCGACACCGACCGCAATTGCAGCCAAATCATTGGCAGACAAATGACCTGCCATAATGGTATCAATCAGACCAAATCCTGCTTGCGCAAACTGCGTAATCAGGATGGGAATCATTAGGGTAAAGAGTTTCTTTATTTCAAAACTGGTTGTAGTTACAGCCATTGTAGAAGACACAAAAATTACTCATGTTCATCATGTGCTTAGAGAAAGGTTTAGCGTTGTAGAGTGAGAAGCACACCTATAAAAATCACCACGCCACCCAAAAAACGTTGCCAGTTTATCGGCATTTTTTCATTGCCCAATAAACCCAGCTGATCGACAATCATGGACATCAGAATTTGACCAAAAATCACCATGCCGGACAACGTCAAAAAGCCAAGCTTTGGTGCTGCGTAAATACTGACGCTAATGGCATAAACACCCAAGCATCCACCTAGCCATAAATACCAAGGCATAGACAAAAGCTGACTTAAATTAGGTTTTTCAGTATTTTGAAAACACACCATGATTGCCAGCACTATTGTACCAACCAAAAATGATAAAAGCGCGGCCTGTAGAGGAGAATATAAATAGACCCTTAATTGGGTATTAATCGCTGTTTGGAAGGTTAGGACAATACCAATCAGCAGTGAAAGTGGTAGGAAGATTAATAACTCTGAAGATATTTTCATACTCTGAATTTTATTTTTATAACGTCATCACAAGCTTAGCCTATAGCTGCAGAGAATTCATAAGTAGTTTGATGTGGTCATGTTAGAATTAATTATTCTTCGTAAATTTATTTTGAGCGTTGTCCTTGTCCGATTTAAACCCTGCCAATATTCCTTTGTCTTTGTACATTCATATGCCGTGGTGTGTGCGTAAGTGTCCGTATTGTGACTTTAACTCGCATGCCGTACCCGATGGCAAGCTATCACTCGATTTGGAACAGGAATATTTACAGGCATTGGTTGAGGACTTCAAAACACAACTCGATTTTGCTCAAGGTCGAGAGATTCATAGTGTTTTCATTGGCGGAGGCACGCCATCTTTAATTTCGGCTCAAGGGTATCAGTGGCTCTTTACTGAGTTAAAAGCATTGTTACCTTTTGAGCAGGATTGCGAAATTACCCTTGAAGCCAATCCCGGTACTGTAGAACATGATCCATTTGCAGGTTATTTGGTAGCAGGGATTAATCGTCTATCGCTTGGGGTGCAAAGTTTTAATACTGAACACTTAAAAAAGCTTGGCCGTATTCATAGTAATGAAGATGCGATCTCCGCCATTGCACATGCGCGCGAAGCAGGATTTAAGCGGATTAATGTTGATTTAATGCATGGTCTGCCTGAACAGACCTTAGAGCAGGGCTTGCTCGATTTGAAATTGGCGGTGGAAAATGGCGCAACCCATATTTCATGGTATCAACTCACCATTGAACCCAATACCGTTTTCTTCCGTACCAAGCCTATTTTGCCTACAGATGAAGTTTTAGAAGCAATTCAGGAACAAGGCGAAGCCTATTTAATTGAGCAGGGCTTTATCAATTATGAAGTGTCTGCATGGCGTAAAGAGAAACCATCGGCACATAATTTAAATTACTGGCAATTTGGTGACTATTTGGCTATTGGGGCAGGGGCACATGGTAAAGTTACTTTGCCTGATGGTGTGTATCGTTATCAAAAAACTCGCTTACCCAGAGACTATTTGGCAAAAGTCCCCGCTGAACATTTGCAGTTTAAGCGCATTGAAGCTGAGGATATGCCATTTGAGTTTATGATGAATGCCCTGCGTTTAAATACTGGGGTAGAGGCAAAGTTATATGTAGAGCGTACAGGGATTGAACTCAACACTTTGTCTACACTCTTAAATTCTTTGCGTGAGCGTAAATTGATGTTAGATGACGAGCAACGTCTTGCCTGTACCGAGCAGGGGCATATTTTCTTAAATTCTGTTTTAGAAGAATTCTTATAAACGAGACATAAAAAAGAGCGCTGATGCGCTCTTTTTTATTGTTGATTAACGATGATGTTTGTCTGTTTTATGGAAGAAGCTGTGATGTGGCTTCTTATCAAAGCGATCATGTTTGTTATGTTTATTAAAATGCGGTTTTGGTGGTGCTTTATGGAACACTTTATGTGGCGCTGGCTTTTTATCAAAATGTGCAGCATGAGCTGGTTGCTTATGATCAAAGTGTGGTGCAGCCATTGCAGAGATTGATGCTGTTGTTGCAATAAGACCAATCATAAGAGAAGAAATCAATTTTTTCATGGTAATGCTCTGTGTTATTCAATGACTTAAGCATAGTGTGCAGCAATGGAGAGACTATGAAGTCCTTATGCTATCAATTGTAAATTTAAAAAAAATCTTTTTAAGTAGATTTAAGTATTTAATAAATAATATTAATTATAAAATTTTGAATTATATTTAGACAAAAATAGGATAGGCTTTAAACAGATATTCTTCTTATTTTCTTCATGTTTTACAGTTCTGAATCAATTTTTAAAGATTGTTCAAATGGACTGATGAGATTTCATCAGGCACAAAAAAAGCACTCAACAGAGTGCTTTTTTATCTAGCGTCAATGCAACAAATTAGATTGCAGTGATGTTAGTCGCTGTAGGGCCTTTTTGACCTTGAGCAACGCTGAAAGAAACCTTTTGGCCTTCAGCTAAAGTTTTGAAACCTGAACCTTGGATTTCGCTGAAGTGAGCGAAAACATCTGGACCGTTGTCTTGTTGAATGAAACCGAAACCTTTAGTTTCGTTAAACCATTTTACTGTACCAGTAACTGTATTAGACATAGTGTAACCTATAGAGTTTTATATTGATTCATAGCCAAGCTTGAAGATGACTAAACTGTAACTTTGAAAAATAAAAAGGATGGAGCTTTTGATCTATAAAAAACGAAGGTTTATGACTAAAACTGCGATACTTAAAGAAGACTTACCAAAACAAGAATTTTTCTAGTTGCATTCATCATACCCTGAATTCGGAATTATTCAAGAATATTATGCGCATTATTTTATATGCATTTGAAATATAGACACGCATATTCAAATCCCAAGTGCAACACATTTGTAGTTAGTTGAAAAAGTTAGGTGTATTCATAGAATCATTAGACTTTTTCAACTCGCAATTGGAAAGCACACAATGAAGAAATACACCCAACTTTCTCAAGATGAAAGATACGAAATTTATGCTACTTTGAAAAGTAAAAGTTCAATTGCTACCCTTGCTCGGGAGTTAGGACGTTCACGATCAACCATCTACCGTGAAATAAAAAGAAATACTGGGCAACGTGGATATAGAGCTCAACAGGCAGCTAAATTTGCAAGTCAAAGACGGTACCGTCCTTCATCATCAATGACAGCATTTGCCTTCGCTTATATTGATTATTTGATTGGTTTGGACTGGTCACCAGAACAAATTTCAGGTGCTTTAACACAACGCGGTTGGCTGGATGTACCTTCACATGAGTGGATTTACCAGTACATTTATCAAGATAAATCACAAGGAGGTAAACTCCATCTACACTTAAGGCATCAGAAGAAATATCGAAAACGCGGTTACAAAAACACGGATCGTAGGGGGCAAATCATTGATAAAACAAGTATTCACTGCAGAGACCAGGTCATTGATCAACGACAACGTTTAGGAGATTTCGAAGGTGACACGGTGATTGGTAAACATCATAAAGGTGCTTTATTGACACTCGTTGATCGAAAGAGCCTGTATGTACATATTGTTCATTTAGGGCCAACGAGAGCATCCTCTCAAACGATTACTTGTGCATTAGATCGTTTACAAATGAGCCATGCTTATAGTGTGACATTTGATAATGGCAAAGAATTTTCCGAACACAAAAGAATTACTGATGCTGGGATAGAGACGTATTTTGCTGATCCTTACAAGTCTATTCAGCGAGCTAGAAATGAAAATACGAATGGTTTAATCCGTCAATATCTGCCAAAATCATCATCGTTTGATGATGTGTCAAACGAACAAATAGAGCAGATAGAATTTGCACTCAACCATCGTCCTAGAAAAACACTAGGTTGGTATACACCGAGTGAAGTTATGGCTGGTTTTTATACTGTTGCACTTGCCGTTTGAATCCGCCACATTTAAAAAATAGAAAATGAGTGATTAAAGAATAAGCAAACTTGAAATTTATCATCTTAAAAAAATAAAGAGCACCGAAGTGCTCTCTATTTAATGCTAACTTTTTGAATTAATAGTCAAAACTAAAATGTTCAGCAGCAAGAGAAGTCATGGTCTTAGATGGATTCACCATTGCTTCAGCATGACCTTGTGCACGTGGCAACATGCGTTCGAAGTAGAAGTCCGCTGTTTTGATTTTCGCTTTATAGAATTCAGGGACTTCAGCACCATCACCTGATGCCAATTTTGCAGATGCAACGGCTGCTTGTTGAGCCCAGAAGTAAGCCATCATCACGTAACCTGAGAACATCAAGAAATCAACAGAAGCAGATGACACGATGTCACGGTCTTTACGTGCAGCAAGCATAATACGTACAGTTAAAGCATTCCACTGTGCACATAGCTTAGTTAAGTCCCATGCAAAACGGCGCATGTATTTGTTACGTGCGTGCTGACCACAGAACTTCAAGATTTCAGCGGTATAGTCACGAATCACTTTACCTTTAGAGGTTAGTAAAACTTTACGACCGATCAAATCCAGTGCTTGTACACCAGTTGTTCCTTCGTAAAGAGTAGAGATACGTGAGTCACGTACGATTTGCTCCATACCCCATTCTTTAATATAGCCATGACCACCATACACTTGCATACCATGGTTTGCTGCTTCATAACCCATTTCAGTCAAGAAGCCTTTTAGAATTGGTGTATAGAAGCCTAAATGATCATCGTGCTGTTCAAACTCTGCGGTATCACCACGAAGTAGGGCATCCGTCATTTTATCTGCGATTTGCGCGGCATAATAAATCATTGAGCGACCACCTTCAGCGATGGCTTTTTGTGTCAATAACATACGACGTACGTCAGCATGGTGAATGATGGCATCAGCCACTTTTTCAGGGTCTTTTTTACCTGAAAGCGCACGCATCGACATACGTTCTTTGGCATAAGGCAATGCACCTTGGAATGCCAATTCTGCATGACAGATACCTTGAATTGCTGTACCAATACGCGCTGTGTTCATAAAGGTAAACATTGCGTGTAAACCTTTATGTTTTTCACCAATGAGGTAACCAACAGCATTATCAAAGTTTAATACTGCTGTCGCAGAGGCACGGATCCCCATTTTGTGCTCGATTGAACCACAATTTACAGGGTTACGTTCACCGATGCTGCCATCTGTATTGGCAATAAACTTAGGTACGATGAAGAGTGAAATACCACGTGTACCTACTGGCGCATCTGGAAGACGTGCAAGCACGATATGGATGATATTTTCAGTTAAATCATGTTCACCTGCAGAGATGAAGATTTTTGTACCAGAAATTGAGTAGGTACCATCTGCATTCGGTTCAGCTTTGGTTTTGACCTGACCCAAGTCAGTACCACATTGTGGTTCAGTCAAACACATCGTACCTGACCATGTACCTGCAACGAGATGAGGAAGATAAAGATTCTTTTGCTCATCTGAACCGAATTGAATGATGGTGTTGATACAGCCAACACTCAAACCAGGATACATTTGGAATGACCAGTTAGCCGTACCCATCATTTCAGACTTAACAAGGTTCAATGATTGAGGCAGATTCTGACCACCAAATTCTTCAGGATAAGATAAACCTTGCCAACCACCTTGTACGAACTGGTCGTATGCTTCTTTAAAGCCTTTCGGTGTAGTGACTTCGCCGTCTTTAAAATGACAGCCTTCTTCATCACCACTTTGATTTAAAGGTGAGAGAACATTTTCACAGAAATCTGCCGCACCTTCTAAAATCATATCTACTGTATCTGGATCAGCATTTTCACCATTTGACAGTTTTTGATAGTGAGCAGGGTAATCAAGCACTTCGTTCATTAAGAAGCGAATGTCATGTAAAGGGGCTTTATAAGCTGGCATGCGTTTAATCCTGATTAAAATAGTATTGGATTATCTGTATCGATTCTTTGATTATTCACATTGCGCTGTAAAAAACATTGATAAGGTGAGCCATTTAAAATGTCAGAAAGGCGAATTGAAAGTTTTATTAGTATTCGCAAAAACAATGTGAAAAGAATTCCATCAAACCCAAATTAAAATTATAAAAGTATCGTTGTGATCATTATTTAGCGTTAAAGATGAATTTTATACAAGTTAAATTTTGTGTGAATAATAAACAGATGTCGAATTTTATCGGTATAAAATTTTACGTCAAAAAAACCAATAGGATATTTTAAGTGTCATTCAAAGAAACAAAAGCCGCATTATGCGGCTTTTAAAATTCACTGTCTTAAATCTTAGAGAAAATCTTTTAGGTTTGGTTTAACGCCATTCCAAATTCTAAAGGACTCAATCGCTTGACCCACAAGCATGCCATAGCCCTCAGATGTCGGAATATTGCGTGCTTGGGCTTGATCAATAAAACTCGATGGTTTGCCATAGGCCATTTCGTAGGCATGTGTAAACTGTAAGCTTTCTGGTAAAACCAGTACATCGCCACTTAAACTTGCAGACGTCGCATTAATCACTAAATCAAATTCACCCGCGAGATCATTCAGTGAAATCGCTGCAAGTTCCGCTTGTGGAACAGCATCGCGTAGATCTGCAACCAACTGTTCAGCACGCGCTAAAGTGCGATTGGCAATCACAATTTTTTTTGCACCTGCTTGTACCAATGGATAAATGACGCCGCGTGTTGCACCGCCTGCACCAATGATCAAAATATCTGTATTGTTTAATGACCAGTCGAGTGCATGAATGGCATCGACCAAACCTTGTCCATCGGTGTTGTCACCATGCAATACACCATCTTCCACCCACAGCGTATTGACTGCTTTGGCAATCTGAGCACGTTCAGTCAAGACTTGGCATTTCGCAAAGGCTTGTTCTTTAAATGGCACAGTGACATTCATACCAATGCCGCCATGAGAGAAGAAATCTTCGACACTCGCATCAAAACCATCAAGTGGGGCAAGGCGCTTGCTATAGGTTAAATCAATTCCAGTTTTGGCTGCGAACGCATGATGAAGTTCAGGGGAGCGTGATTGCTCAATGGGATTGCCAATAACTGCGAATTGTTTACTCATAGCCGAGATCCGAGTGTTGAAATTTTGGCAATACTATACGGCAAAATATAGATCGGCTAAAGCCTACAATAAAATGAAAAGCTCAAATATTCTATGGGTTACAGATATTATAAATACCTTCTAAAAGGCGAAGTGAGCCATAGATGACTAAGCCGATAGAACTCATCACAATCATGAGTGTACCAAGACTGTCGTTTAAGATCGTTTCACTAAAGATGACTGTGCTAATTGAGCTAAGTAGGGCAATGGCCAAGGTCCAAAATAAAATTGGACGACTGCTAATTTTTTGTTGATTCATGTCTTAATCCTTGTTCAGTACAGGTAATGAATAGAGCGATTTCGTTCACTACGTGCATGATTAAAAAATCTGACATCTATTTCTAAAAACAGTATGCAGCAAAAAAATCGAGAAGTCTTTTTTATTTAAAAAAACCTCACAAAGTGAGGCTTTTTTTAGGATTATTTTTTAAGTTCAGTTAACCAATCGTGTGGTTTTAGATAATAGTCGGTTAATCGTTTTTCAGCAGAACCTTCTTCCCATTCAGGGCGATAACGCCATCCGGTCAATGGCGGCAGACTGACTAAGATTGATTCAATCCGACCACCCGTTTGTAAACCAAATAATGTACCTCGGTCATATACCAAGTTATATTCAACATAACGACCACGACGGTAAAGTTGGAACTCACGCTGTTCATCGCTATACGGCTTGTCTTGATTGCGCTTAAAGATCGGGAGAATTGCCTCTAAGTAACCATTCCCTACGGCTTGCATATATTGAAAGCACGTTTCGAAGTCCCATTGGTTTAAATCATCAAAGAATAAACCACCCACACCACGCTGTTCATCACGATGCTTTAAATAGAAATAATCATCACACCATTTTTTATGTTCTGCATAAATCTGTTCGCCAAACGGTGCACATAAATCATGTGCTGTTTGATGCCAAGACAGCACGTCTTCGTCATTTGGATAAAATGGCGTTAAATCAAAGCCACCTCCAAACCACCAAATTGGGTCTTGACCTTCTTTTTCCGCCACAAATAAACGCACGTTGGCGTGTGATGTTGGCACGTTTGGGTTCTTTGGATGAATCACCAGGGAGACACCCATCGCTTGTGCTTTGGCGCCAGCAATTTGCGGATGGCGTGCAGTTGCAGACGCAGGTAGTTTTGAAATATCGATGTGTGAGAACATCACACCGCCTTTTTCAATCACGGTGCCATTTTCAAGGACACGTGAGCGACCACCCCCACCTTCAGGTCGTTGCCATTCATCAATCTCAAATTGTGCCTGTCCACCACCGAGTTGTTCTTGTTGTTCGAGTGCTGCACAAATGCGTGCTTGAAGATCGGTGAGATAATCGCGAACACGTTGAATATCCGCTGAGTTTGGATGCTGCATAACAGTCCTCATAGAGGAAAATAAAATATGTCACATCAAAGCATAAATTACATAAAAAATTAAGGTGTATTTCTCAATCAAGCTTATTGGGAAAATAGAGAATACCTTGTGTCATGCCACTGAATTCCGACCAATCTGCTAGGTTGAAATGTTATTTGTGGCTGATCACAATGCAGGAATACGCAGCAATTGCGATGTCATTTTTTCTTTTTTAAGGTGCGCTGATTATGTCGGGATCTGTCAATTCATTGATTCAAAAATATAATGTGCCAGGGCCGCGCTATACCAGTTATCCAACCGTGCCGTATTGGGAAAATGAGCATTTTTCACTGAAAGAGTGGCAACACACACTGAAAACTTCCTTTGATGAGTCGAATGTAAGTGAAGGGATCAGTCTTTATATTCATCTGCCTTTTTGTGAAAGCTTATGTACCTTTTGCGGTTGTCATAAACGTGTGACCAAAAAGCATGAAATGGAACAACCTTATATTCAGGCGGTGCTAAAAGAATGGCAGCTCTATTGTGATCTGTTGGTCGATAAACCACGTATTAAAGAAATTCATTTGGGTGGGGGAACCCCGACATTTTTTAGTCCTGAACATTTAACACAGTTGATTAAGGGAATATTGGCTAAAGCTGAAGTTGCAGATGAGCATGAGTTTAGTTTTGAGGGACATCCCAACAACACCACACGTGAACATTTGCAGGCGCTCTATGATGTCGGATTTCGACGTGTCAGTTATGGCGTGCAGGACTATAACGAAACTGTGCAGAAAGCCATTCACCGTATTCAACCCTATGAAAATGTCAAAAACGTCACTGAGTGGGCGCGTGAGATTGGCTATACCTCTATTTCACATGATTTAGTCTTTGGCCTGCCATTTCAAAGTTTAGAAGATGTTTTAAATACAATTGATCAAACCAATACCTTAATGCCGGATCGTTTGGCTTTGTATAGCTATGCGCATGTGCCATGGATTAAAGGCAATGGTCAACGCGGTTTTAAAGATGCAGATGTCCCGAAAGATGACATCAAACGTCAATGTTATGAAAAGGGCAAAAAGAAACTGCTACAGCATGGCTATCATGAAATTGGTATGGATCATTTTGCTCTCGCAAAAGACAGCATGTATCAGTCCTTTAAAGCAGGAAGTTTGCATCGGAACTTTATGGGCTATACCGCATCAAAAACGCAAGTGATGATTGGTCTCGGGATTTCATCGATTAGTGACAGTTGGTACAGCTTTGCGCAAAACGTGAAAACTTTAGATGAATACTATGCCTTGCTCGAGCAAAATCAGATTCCCGTCTTTAAAGGGCATATCTTGAATCAGGAAGATTTGATCATCCGTAAACATATTTTAAATTTGATGTGTAGCTTCCAAACCTCATGGGTCAATCCCGACATGCAATTTCCCGAGATTAAGTCTGTTTTGGCACAATTAGCAGAAATGCAGCAAGATGGTTTGATTCAAATTGAAGACGCATCGGTCACAATTTTAGAAGCGGGCAAGCCTTTCGTTCGTAATATTTGTATGGCCTTTGATTTAAGACTGAAGCGCAACAAGCCTGAGAATCGGATTTTTTCGATGACGATTTAATTGGTAATCCACCCCAACCCTCCTTTAGGAAAGGAGGGATTGCCATTTCTTTGAAAAGGAGGGGGAACGCCCTTCTTAAGCTAAAATGGGAAGCCTCCCTTTTTTAAAGGGAGGTTTGGAGGGATTCTTAAGAGGAGGGTAGGAAAGCTTTAATCAAAAATCTTCCTTTTGATACATATGTGACATACGGTCATGTTTGGTTTTTAAATATTGCTCATTAAACGGGTTTAAGCCCACAGTTAATGGCACACGACCGACCACATTAATGCCTTGATCTTTTAATGCTTGAATCTTCAGTGGATTGTTGGTGACTAAGCGCACTGCTTTAACATTTAAATGATCTAGCATAATGCTACACATATCATACTTACGTGCATCGGCGGGGAGGTTGAGCATGAGGTTGGCATCAACCGTATCATGCCCTTGATCTTGCAAGGCATAGGCACGAATTTTATTGGTCAGACCAATCCCGCGACCTTCTTGGCGCAAATATAAAATCACACCACGACCAATTTCATTAATTAGTTTTTGAGTGGCTTGTAGCTGTGGACCACAGTCGCATTTGAGTGAGGCAAAAGCATCACCCGTTAAACATTCAGAATGAATACGTACCACTACTGGCTCATCAGATGCTTCTTCTAAACCTTTAGATAAAGCCACATGTTCTTCACCTGTTTGAGGATCTTGAAACACTGAAATTTTAAATTCACCATGTGCGGTAGGTAATCTTGAAGTCGCAACAAATTCGATCGGCACAACTAAACCTGTTAAATCCTGAAATTGCTCAAAGTATAGCGTAATGATTAAACATTAGTAGGATTGCATATAGGAATTTATGGAGAACATTTTCTTTTTTGTATAAAGCACACGATAATAGTTGATAATTAGTAATGTTATTCAGGATAATCGTAGCCTGCAATTTTTTTAGCCCGATAAAACGATTGTTTAACATTACATCGCCTTGAGCGTTACTGAATTGAAGCTGCTACAATTCAACTATATGATCGGGTACTCCCCATTTACCTAGCTTAGGATTTGCCAGGCTTTAGAAGGCTTTGCCATTTATGCTGTATACAGAAATACCAACTCAACGCCCTGTTACCCCATTGCTGGATACAATTGATCATCCTCAGCAATTGCGGGCACTTGAGCAAAGCCAGTTAGAGCAAGTGGCAGATGAGTTACGTCAGTTTATTTTGTATGCTGCAGGTCAAAGTGGTGGACACTTTGGCGCAAACTTAGGTGTAATCGAACTGAGCGTCGCATTGCACTATTGTTTTAACACACCCAATGATCGTTTGATCTGGGATGTGGGTCATCAAGCTTATCCGCATAAAGCATTAACGGGTCGCCGTGAACAGCTCACCACAATTCGCGCAAAAGATGGTCTAGCCGCATTTCCATCACGTGAAGAATCAGAATTCGATACTTTTGGGGTAGGGCATTCATCCACTGCGATTTCTGCAGGCCTAGGTATGGCGTTGGCAACACGTTATCAAGACATTGCTCGTGAAGTTGTGGCGATTATTGGTGATGGTGCGATGACTGCAGGTATGGCGTTTGAAGCCATGAATGATGCTGTGGCGCATAACGCGGACATGATGGTCATACTCAATGATAACGATATGTCGATCTCATGCAGTACCGGTGGTTTTGCCAAGCATTTGGCTGCCATTTGGGAGCGTGGGGAATCGGTTGATATTTCCGATGATGGTGAAGCATTTGTAAAGCCGTATCCTGAGTGGAGCTACAACTCACGTTTGCATAGCGCAGCAACGGATGCAGCAGATAATTTATTTAAAGCCATTGGCTTTGACTACTTTGGACCATTTGACGGACATGATGTGCAAGGACTTGTGCATGTGTTCAATGCAATGAAAAAACGTAAAGGTCCACGTTTAATCCATATCTATACCAAGAAGGGTAAAGGTTTTGCGCCTGCAGAAGCAGATCAAATCAAATACCACGCCATTAGCAAATTAAATACAGCAACATCTTCAACTGCTGCACCGAAATATTCAGATGTATTTGGTCAATGGCTCTGTGATGAAGCAGCGCAAGATCAACGTTTATTGGCAATTACTCCTGCGATGTGCGAAGGCTCAGGCATGGTAAAATTTGCCAAAGACTATCCTGAGCGCTTCTTTGATGTGGCGATTGCGGAACAGCATGCGGTGACTTTGGCTGCAGGTATGGCCTGTGAAGGTTTAAAACCTGTTGTTGCAATTTATTCGACTTTCTTGCAACGCGGTTATGACCAATTGGTTCATGATGTTGCTTTACAAAATTTGGATGTTACCTTTGGTATCGACCGCGCAGGTTTAGTCGGAGAGGATGGCCCAACTCATGCAGGGGCCTATGACTATGCCTATATGCGGACTATTCCAAATTTAGTGTTGATGGCACCAAAAGACGAAAATGAATGTCGTCAAATGCTGCATACGGCTTATTTATATAATGGTCCTGCGGCAGTCCGTTACCCACGCGGTAATGGCCTAGGTGTCGAAATTCAACAGGACATGACAGAAATTCCAATTGGTCAATCTGAAATTGTGGCGACCTTGAATGAACAATTTGATGATTACATTTCAGTATTAGCTTTTGGTAGTCGTGTTCAGGCTGCAGTTCAAGCCGTTGAACGTTTTGCAGCGCAGCACGAGGTGGCGATCCGTGTGATCAATATGCGTTTCATTAAACCACTTGATACTCAAATGCTTGATACAATTGCGACTAATACACAATTGTTTGTGACTGTTGAAGAGCATGCGGTAATGGCAGGCGCGGGCAGTGCGGTCAATGAATATTTAGCACAAGCACAGATCATCAAACCAATCTTAAACCTTGGTTTGGCCGATCACTTCATGGCACAGGCGACTCATGCACAAATGTTGCAACAGTCTGGTCTCGATGCGCAAGGTATTGAAAAATCAATTAATCAGGCATGGTCTGCGCTTGCACAGAATGTTTGATTACACCGTGTATAAATTTTAGAAACATTTTTTCCCCTAAAAGCCCTTATATTTGCTAAAATGTAAGGGCTTTTATGCATTATTCTTTATCAATATCTTCAAATTTGTAATGGGTGTTCAATGGAACCTATGGTGGTGATGGCTGCGCGTGCGGCTCAATTAGTTGGTCAAGAGCTTTTAAAAGCGCATCAAAATCGTCATAAACTCGATTTACAAGTCGAAGAAAAAGGAATTGATGGTCCTGTAACGCGTGTAGACCGTTACTTGGAACAATTGACTATCGATACGCTACGTAAAAGCTATAAAAATCACAGCTTCCTTGGTGAAGAGTTTGGTTTACAAGAAGGTAAAGGTCACGACGCTGATTGGTGTTGGATTATTGACCCACTTGACGGTACTTTAAACTTCATCAATGGTTTCCCGCATTTCTGTATCTCTATCGCTGTACAACATAAAGGTGTAACTCAACACGGTGTTATTTATGACCCTGTGAAAGATGAGCTATTCTCTGCAAGTCGTGGTCGTGGTGCGATGTTGAATCAACGCCGTATTCGCGTAAATGTCAAAGACAGCTTACAAAATACGTTCATGGCCGTTGGTCATGCTTACCGCGCTAAACGCGGTGGCGAAGTCGTGTCGTATGCAAAAAATCATTTCGAATCACTTTTAAACGTGACTGAAGCGGGTGCTCAATACCGTCGTTCTGGTTCTGCTGCACTTGACCTTGCTTATGTGGCTGCTGGTCGTTTAGATGGTTACTTCGAACTTGGTCTTAAACCTTGGGATATCGCAGCAGGCGAACTCATTGTGAAAGAAGCAGGCGGTACAGTTGTAGATGCGCGTGGTGGTAGCGAATCTATGGAAAATGGTCAAGTCTTGGCTTGTTCAATGAAAATGCTTAAACCTTTAATGCAAGCGGTTGTTCCTGCTTGGGGTGAAGCAGCAAAATAATCGAGTTTAGATGACATTCGTCTAAATCAAAAAAGGCATCCTTGGGGATGCCTTTTTTATGAATATAAGAATCATCAATTAAAAAATAGAACTTATTTAATGCTTGAAAACAGCTTTTAAAATGAAAAATTGACCATCTGTACAATAATTTACACATTAAAATTTGTATAAGTGATTAAAAATTATCATTTAAATTATCTATGACGAAAATAACAATAAAACTTAATGACATTATTAAAAATCCTGCTATAATCCGCCCACGCACTTAATTTCTGTTCGTCACCTGAACATTTCTCTTCTTATCATTGTGTATGCGCGTGCGGTCCATAGAGAGGACGATATCTCGCGCCCCAATCGCTAAAGCGATTCCTTCAGGTTATGCCGTAATCATGCGTGCGTTATATCACATCGTCGTTACTCGGATCGCCGCTGAATAATCTCTTTTCAGTGTTTATTGCTGTACCGCTTTTTGTCGATGTTCATTTGACTTTATTTTTGATGGAGCACCCATTTTTCGGGTGAAAGACTCTATGAGCAAAACTTTTGCTGATTTTCCCCTTGATGACTCTCTAAAGCAGGCTCTCGAAGGTTTAGGTTTTACTACCCCAACACCTGTACAAGAACAGGCGATTCCAGCAGCACTTGAAGGTAAAGACCTTCTTGTATCAAGCCAAACAGGTTCTGGTAAAACTGCAGCATTCTTACTTCCAACGTTAAACGCGTTAGCAAATCAAGATACATTCGTTCCGTTTAAAGAACGTATGAAAGCGATTACACAACCGAACATTTTGGTGATTTCACCGACTCGTGAATTGGCACAACAAGTATGTCAAGACGCGATTGCATTTGTACGTCACATGAAAGGTGTTCGTATTGCTGCAATCATGGGTGGTATGCCTTTCGGTAAACAAATTCAACAATTAAAAGGTGCACAAGTGGTTGTAGCGACTCCAGGTCGTCTACTTGACTTAGTAAACCGTCGTCAAATCAAACTTGACAATGTTGATGCATTAATCGTCGACGAAGCAGACCGTATGCTTGATCTTGGTTTCTCTGAAGACCTAGAAGCAATCGGTGACTTAGCTGCAAATCGTAAACAAACATTGATGTTCTCTGCGACATTCGCACCACGTATCATTACACTTGCAGAACGCATGATGAATGATCCAATGCGTATTTCGATTGAAACTGGTCACTCTACAAATACTGATATTACTCAGACTTTGCATTGGACTGACGGTTTTGAACATAAGAAAAAACTTTTAACTCACTGGTTGAACGAAGAAGACGTTGATCAAGCAGTTGTGTTTGCTTCTACTCAAGAAGATACAGACATGTTGGCTGAAGAACTTGCTGAAGCTGGTTTATCTGTTGTAGCACTTCACGGTGCTATGCCACAAACTGTACGTAACCGTCGTCTACGCAGCATCCGTGAAGGTCGTGCAAAAATCTTAGTTGCAACTGACGTTGCAGCACGTGGTCTTGACGTACCAACGATTTCTCACGTAATTAACTTCGGTCTTCCTATGAAGAACGAAGATTATGTACACCGTATCGGTCGTACAGGTCGTGCTGGTCGTACGGGTAAAGCAATTACTTTAGCGACGTACCGTGAACGCGGTAAAATCCGTGCGCTAGAAGACTTCCTTGAAGCACGTTTGAACGTGTCTGAAATTGAAGGTCTTGAGCCATCTCCACCTCCAGCGCGTGGTAGCCGTGATGGTGCAGGTCGTGGTCGTGGTCGTCGTGATGGCGGTCGTGGTGGCTTCGGCGGTGGTCGTCGCTTCGAAGGTGAAGGTAACTTCAAACGTCGTGAAGGCGGTGATGATCGTCCACGTCGTAACTTCGATGACAAACCACGTGGTGAGCGTTTCGGTGGCGAAGATCGTCCACGTCGCGAATTTAACAATGATCGTCCACGTCGTGAAGGCGGTTTCGGTGATCGTCCACGTCGTGACTTCAATGAAGATCGTCCGCGTCGCGAATTTAACAACGATCGTCCACGCCGTGAAGGTGGCTTCGGTGACCGTCCACAACGTTCTTTCGATGATCGTCCAAAACGTGATTTCGGTGATCGTCCTCGTTCTAACGATGACAACCGTGGTAACCGCGTAGACTACAAACCACGTGAAGGCGGTTTTGATCGTCCAAAACGTGACTTTGGCGACCGTCCACAACGTTCATTCGGTGACCGTCCACAGCGTTCATTTGGTGATGATCGTCCAAAACGTGATTTCGGTGATCGTCCACGTCGTAGCTTCGATGATAAACCTCGTGGCGAACGTTCATTCGGCGGTGAAGACCGTCCACGTCGTAAATTTAACGACTAATTGAATGAAAGAAAAAGACCAGCGTTAAGCTGGTCTTTTTTTGCGTGATGTTTTTACTTTTTGAAATAAAATGTATACTAAATCAACAAAAAAATAGTTTATGCTAATAACAACAATATGAGCTGCTGTGCTCAATATAATATTTTTGGGGTTTTTTATGCCTTATCTTGCTCTGACATTGTTGCTGTGCAATATCATCTTTTATTTATATAATTTTTTGAATTAGTTCATAAATTATCCTATTTCTTGTGTTATCTTTGCGCCCAATCTATAAGAATTTACCATTCAGCAAATTACTTATCTTTACGAGGATTGCTGATTCATTGCTAACAATTTAATTTTCAATCCTTTATATTACGCATGCTGAAAAAATGCAGGAATAAGCTCAGCTATGAAAAATCAAACAACGTTTGATGCGCAGTCTTTGATTGAAGTCAAAAATTTGAGCTTTAAACGAGGCGATCGTGTGATTTACGACAATGTCAGTTTGAACATTCGTCGAGGGCAAATCACCGCGATTATGGGACCATCTGGAACGGGTAAAACTACATTGCTTCGTTTAATTGGCGGACAGCTGACGCCAGATGCAGGTCAGGTTTTGCTTGATGGTCAAGATATTGCCAAGATGTCTCGTAGTGAATTGTTCGCTTCACGTGCTCGTATGGGGATGCTTTTTCAAAGTGGTGCATTATTTACCGATATGTCGGTATATGAAAATGTCGCTTTTCCAATTCGTGCGCATACCAAACTACCTGAGCATTTAATTGCAGAAATTGTGGCACTGAAGCTTGAATCAGTTGGCTTGCGTGGTGCTGAGCACATGATGCCTTCAGAGCTTTCAGGCGGTATGAATCGACGTGTTGCATTAGCACGAGCAATTGCGCTTGACCCTGAACTGATTATGTATGACGAGCCTTTTGCAGGCCAAGACCCAATTGTCATGGGTGTCTTAACTCGTTTAATTCGCTCTCTTCGTGAGGCATTAGACCTTACCACGATTATCGTGTCGCATGATGTGGCTGAAACCTTATCGATTGCCGATTACATTTATGTTGTGGCGGAAGGTAAGGTACAAGGTGAGGGCACACCTGAACAATTAAAATCTCATCCTTCCGCATTTGTACAACAGTTCTTAACAGGTTCTGTTGAAGGACCAGTGGATTATCAGTTTAGCCATCAAGCTTATTTAAGTGATGAGGTACGTTCATGAATGGTATTGCCTTATTAGGTAGACGCGTCATTGAACGTGTACAAGGAATTGGTACAGCAACCTTAATGTTGCTACAGATTCTTTTTTCTATGCCGACATGGCTGGGTTTTAAATTATTCATCTACCAAATGTATCGTGTAGGTGTAATGTCATTGCTGATTATTGTGGTGTCAGGACTGTTTATCGGTGCTGTACTTGGTCTGCAAATGTTTAGCATTTTATCGACCTTTGGTAGTGAGTCGATGCTCGGTACAGCAGTTGCACTGACATTATTACGTGAGCTTGCACCTGTGGTAGCGGCACTGTTATTTGCCGGCCGAGCAGGCTCTGCTTTAACTGCCGAAATTGGTTTGATGAAAGCCACCGAACAATTGTCGAGCATGGAAATGATTGGGGTTGATCCGTTAAAACGTGTGATTTCACCACGTTTATGGGCGGGGATTTTCAGTCTGCCTATGCTTGCAGTGATCTTTGCAGCGGTTGGCATTATGGGCGGTAAGTTAGTTGGTGTTGACTTCTTGGGTGCAGATGAAGGGGCATATTGGAGTGGCATGCAAAGCAGCGTGCAATTTCTAAAAGATGTCTTTAATGGCACATTAATTAAAAGTTTAGTGTTTGCCCTGATTTGTACATGGATTGCGGTGTATCAAGGTTATGCTTGTGTACCGACATCTGAAGGGATTGCTACATCGACCACGAGAACTGTGGTGTATTCATCGCTTTGTGTTTTAGGTTTTGATTTCGTGTTGACTGCGGTCATGTTCGGAGGTGTTTAATGAAATCACGTACTAGTGAGCTAGCAGTCGGTATTTTTGTCATTTTATTTGGGATTGCGATTTTCTTCTTGGCAATGCGCGTCAGTGGATTAGTCGGAACCAATATGAAAGACAGTTATCAAATGACCGCGGTATTTGAAAATATTAATGGCATTAAGCCACGCGCTAAAGTTGCAATGAGCGGTGTAAAAGTCGGTCAAGTTGATTCGATTACTCTTGATCCTGTCACACGTTTAGCGACTGTGCATATGACAATGGACGGCTCATTAACAAGTTTCAATGCCGAACAGTTAAAACAAGTGCAACAACAAGCACTTGAAGAGCTACGCTATAACGCTGAATATCAGGAAGCAACACCTGAATTACAAAAACAGCAAGAAAAGCAACTCTTAGAAAACATGAAATCCATCACAAACTTGGATGAAGATGCTTATATATCTGTAGCGACGAATGGTTTGCTCGGTGAGAAGTATTTGAAAATTGTTCCGGGCGGTGGTTTGAATTACCTAAAACGTGGTGAGCAAATCGCAAATACCCAAGGCACCATGGAAATTGAAGACTTAGTCACTAAGTTCGTCACAGGTGGTGCGGGTGAAAAAGATAAATCAGCTGATGCATCGGGTGATGAAGCGACTGAAACAACAGATGCAGAACCGTCATTTGTTGAGTAATGATTGAGGAGATTTTAGTGAAAACATTAGTTAAACAAACACTTGCTGCGAGCATTCTATCGACTTTTGTTGCTGGAAGCGTATTTGCTGCGCCAACTGAAACTCCACCTGCTTTTGTTAAAAAAGTGGCTGATAATCTGATTGCACGTTTAAAAGCAGATCATGCAAAATTGCAAAATAATCCAGCTTTAACACGTTCAATTGTTCGTCAGAACTTAGACCCATATATCGATTCCCAATCGTTTACCCGTATTGTGATGGGGACTTATGCGACCAATCAATACAGTAGTGCGGCACAACGTGCTCAGTTTGAAAAGAACTTCCGTGAAACTTTGATCGAAAACTACGGATCAGCATTCGCTAAGTTTACTAATCAAACCTATACCATGCGTCCTTATAAAGCGAGCACCAGTAAGAACCCTGTAGTGACAATCGATTTCAATAACAAAGGCGAAAAAATTCCAGTTTCGTTCCAGTTAGTCGACAAAGGTTCTACATGGAAAATTCGTAACATTAACGTCTCAGGTATTGATCTAGGCTTACAGTTCCGTAATCAGTTTGCAGCAACAGTGAAGCGTAATGGTGGCAACCTTGATAAAGCCATTGCTAACTTTAAACCAGATGCTGATATTGATAAAAAATAAGACTGTAGGTGAGATGTGATTGAATTCAAAGATCAGGAATTGCATGTTTCAGGCAAAATCGACTATGACAATGCGCAGGCTTATTATTTAAAAGGGCTTGAGTATGTCCAAAAATATTCTAGTGCACCCATTACGGTAAACTTAGAAAAATTAGACAGTGGTAGTACGGTAGCATTGGCTGTATTAGTGCGTTGGCTGCGTCAAACACCTAAGGCTCAGGGCCTAGCATTTAAGTCAGTTCCTGAAAAGATGATGAAGATCATACAAGCGTGTCATCTTGAGCATGACCTAAAAATCATCTAATTAAAAAAGCACCGTAAGGTGCTTTTTTTATTGCATTGAGTTCCTCCCTTTATTAAAGGGAGGTTAGGAGGGATTAAAAGCGCAGCAGTGCTGCTTATCTCCCTGAGGGAGATAAGGACACATGTAGTATCAAATCCATTTTTTCCATCTAAAGTAAATCAATGGACCAATAAAGAACGCGAGCAAAATAATACTGACAATCACAAAACTCGTGGTGCCATGCGCAAATGGTAGCACTTCGGTATTCATACCATAGACGCTTGCTACAAGCATGGGGGGCGCGAGCATACTTGGTAAAATCGAGAATCGACGAATCGTATCGTTCTGTTCTGTGTTAATGAATCCCGATGTGGTGTCGAGCAAGAATCGCACTTTTTGGAACAAGAAGGCATCATGTTCGACCAATGAGCGAACATCCTCACTAAGTTCTCGAATATCGGCATCATAAATATGACTACCCAACGCACGTGGACGTGACAAGAAGGTCAACACGCGACGTAAATCGATTAAACATAGCTGTGCTTTCCCGAGCATATCTTCGAGTTGAGCGAGTCGGGTAATCATGTCATCTAAATCTAAAATTTGTTCACGATGACGGTTATTCAAAACTTCAGTTGAATATTTTTCTAAATCTTTATGAACATCTTCAAGAATATCCGCAAGCTCATCGAGTTTTGCTTCCAGTAAGCCAAGTAAAATCCAAGTCGGATCTTTATAATCGATTTCATAATCATTACGGCGCGCACGGGCACGAAAGGCACGGAAAGCAACGAGTTTTTCACCACGTAAAGTGAATAACCGATCTTTATGCAAAATAAAGGCAACCGTTTGTACCGTGGCTAAAATACTCGATTGGTCTTCGGTCTCATCATCGACCTGATAATTTTTATTTTTTGTTAAAAAATACGTACTGATATGTAGAATGCCATCATCGTCACGATAGAATCGTGCGCTCGATGAAATGTCTTCAAGAGATTTTAATGTCGGGAGATTTTGATCATAAGCATCTAAAATCCATTGCTGTTCTTCTTGTGAAGGCGCAATTAAATCTAGCCAGACCAGATCTTGATGTAAATCGAAATCACCGTTAATGGTAACGTCTTCTAGACTACCGCGCTCAGTGGCGTAAAAGGCTTCAAGCATGTTGTCTTTTCTCCCTTGCGCCGTATGTAAATCCGAATGGGTGTATTTTAGACAAGGATTTAAATAAAAACACTGATTAAACGGTTAATTTTTTAAAAAATTGCCTAAACTTAGAGCTGATTATTCAGTCTTTGGCTGTAATGGAGCATATTCATGAATTCTATCGCAATCTTTTGTGGTTCAGCATTGGGCAATAGCCCAGTGTACGCTGCAATCGCAGAGAAAGTTGGACAAAGCCTGGCAAACCGTAACATGACCTTGGTCTATGGTGGTGGTCGTTCAGGTTTGATGGGTATCGTGGCTGATGCTGCTTTGGCGGCAGGCGGTAAAGTGATTGGTGTGATTCCAACTCAGTTGGTGGATCACGAGCTTGCACATCCACATTTAACCGAGTTGCATGTGGTTGAAAATATGCATGAGCGTAAGACCAAAATGTCAGAATTGGCTGATGGCTTTGTAGCGATTCCTGGTGGTGTCGGTACGCTTGAAGAAATTTTCGAACAGTGGACTTGGGCGCAGCTCGGGATTCATGAGAAACCTTGTGCATTTTTAAATGCAGAAAATTTCTATACAGGATTGATTCAATTTATCCAACATACCACTGAGCAAGGTTTTACCAAAGAACGTTTCGCTGAAAAATTGATTGTAGATACAGACTTTGAATCTATTTTAGATCAATTTGAACAGTATCAAGCACCTCAAGCAAAATGGGGGATGGTTGATCAGCAAGATCTTGTCAAATAAGCTCATTTACAGAAGATAGAAATTCATGAAAGTTATTACAGTTGCTGCTGCGGTCATTTTAAATGAAGCCCATCAGCTATTGGTGGTGCGTAAGAAAGGCACAGCATGTTTTATGCAGGTGGGCGGAAAGCTTGAACCAAATGAAGCAGCAGAACTTGCCATGCTACGTGAGATTAAAGAAGAAATTTGTTGCGATGCTCAAATTGAATCTTTTATTGGACGATTTGAAACTAAAACGGCAAATGAGCCAGATCATCAGTTGGTGAGTTATCTGTATCATGTAACTTTAGATGATACACCACATATTGAAGCAGAAATTGCTGAAATGAAATGGGTTAATCTTGATGATACTGAAACACGATTAGCGCCGTTAACCACAGAAATTGTCATGCCTTGGGTCAAAGAATATCTATTAGCCCAAGCCTAATTCAGATTTTTGCACCAGCGATACAGGCTGCATGTATATGCGTGCAGCCAAGTAGTTTAAGTTGATCGCTGAGTGCGCGGATCGAACTGCCTGTAGTCACGACATCATCAATAATCAGCACACGGCGATAACACAGTTTAGATGGATTATTGATCTCAAATTGGGAATCAATATCTTCAATTCGCTCGAGTCGGCTTAAACCTTTTTGTGAATGTTGTGCGCGACGTGTAATTGGTTGCCACACCGGAACATTTAAGTGCTTCGCTATATGCTTAGCTAACACTAAGGATTGATTATAACCACGCTCAATGATACGTTCTGTTGAGATTGGCATGGGGACGATCGCGCTGACTTTGGGTAACCTTAAGCTCAGTAAACTCCCAGCCAAAATCGACTGCAAATGTAGTTTTTGTTCATATTTAAATAATTGAATGAGTCGATCCATCGGATAGGCATAGTCACAGGCAATATGAATATCGAGTGCTTGTCGTTGGATAACTGTTCTTGACCAAGGCAAACTGTTCCAGCAGTCCTGACAGAGTGCATAGTGTGTTTGATAATCTGCATGGCAAAGCTGACATGGCTGTAAATGTCTGAGCCAAGTCTGCGCTGTTTGCAGCAGATTAAACATAGGCATATCGAGGTGCCTCTGGAAGCCAACGTTTTAAAAGTGCTTCTGCCTGTTTTGGATAATCTTTTAACATTTGCTGTGCCACGTAATGCGCCTGACTGAGCAAATGGTCATCGCGTTCGAGTTTCGCGACCCGAAAATTCATATCGCCTGTTTGTTTAGTGCCAAGCAATTCACCGGGACCACGGATTTCCAAATCTTTTTCAGCAATCATAAAGCCATCATTGGTTTCACGCATAATGCGCAGACGTTCTTGTCCATTTTGCGACAATGGATGCTTATATAGTAGGGCACAGAAGCTGGCTGTTGCACCACGTCCAACACGACCACGTAACTGATGCAGCTGTGACAGTCCTAAGCGTTCCGCATTTTCAATCACCATGATAGACGCATTAGGCACATCGACACCGACCTCAATGACAGTTGTTGCAATGAGTAATTGCAACTCATTATTTTTAAATTGCTGCATCACGGCTTGTTTTTCATCTGCTTTCATTTTGCCATGCACCAAGCCGATGTTTAGATGCGGATATTTTTCCTGAATTTCAGCAAAGGTTGCTTCAGCGGCTTGTGCATCTAAAGTTTCGGATTGCTCCACCAAAGTACATACCCAATAGGCTTGTTTGCCTTCGGCACAATTTGTGGCAATACGGTCTAGTACTTCTGCACGTCGATCGAGCGGGATGGTTACAGTCTGAATGGGTGTACGACCTGGTGGAAGTTCATCAATCACAGAGGTATCTAAATCCCCATAAGCCGACATCGCCAGTGTGCGTGGAATTGGGGTTGCAGTCATCACCAGTTGATGCGGTGACATGCCATTTAGACCTTTATTGCGTAGTGCTAAACGCTGATCGACACCAAAACGATGCTGTTCATCAATAATCACGAGTCCAAGTTTGGCAAACACAATATTGTCTTGGAATAGGGCATGCGTACCCACCACCATATGTGCTGAACCATCGCGAATCATTTGTTCAGCGGCAGCACGGGCTTTTCCTTTTTGCTTGCCTGACAGCCAAGCAATATTAAGACCGAGTGGCTCAAGCCATTTTTTAAAATTTAAATAATGTTGTTCTGCCAAAATTTCAGTGGGTGCCATGAGTGCCACTTGCCAACCTTCTTCAAGTGCATGACACGCTGCAACGCCTGCAACCAGTGTTTTACCTGCACCGACATCACCCTGCACTAGACGAAGCATGGGTTTATTGCCTTTCAGGTCTTGTGCAATTTCGTTGGATACTCGTTTTTGTGCACCCGTCATCTCAAAGGGAAGTGTAGCGAGCAAACGTTGAGCAAAAGTTTTGCTGGGTGAAAATGAGGGCGCTTCGATTTGTTGTACATAAGCACGGCGCGTTAATAAGCTGATCTGATGTGCAACTAGTTCTTCAAAAATCAAGCGCTGCTGAGCAGGATGAGTACCTTGAGCCAATTGCAACATATTGGCATCCACAGGCGGATGGTGGATATATTCGAGTGATTGCTTGAGGGCATAGCCATTGGTGAATTTTTTCGGCAGTAACTCAGGAAGATCATCACTGTATTGTGCCAAAGCCTGTTTAATAAATTCACGTAGTTTAGGTTGCGTTAAACCTTCAGTGGCAGGGTAAATTGCGGTGAGTTCAGTTTGTGGGAGTGGTGTATGCTCAGTAATCAGTTGCAGTTCAGGATGATACATTTCCAAACCACGCGCACCGACACGGACTTCGCCAAAGACACGTAAGCGAGCACCAAGTTTGCAACGATCGGTAATGCCTTTATAAATATGATAAAAACGTAAGGTGACTTTGCCACTCTCGTCATCAAGCAAAACCGCCATCGACTTGCGTTTACCGGGTGGAAAATCTACACCTTTGACGATACCTTCCAATAAATAGCTGCGACCCACGTTCAATTGATTCATGGGAATGATCGTGCTACGGTCTTCGTAGTCACGCGGCAGATGAAAAAGTAAATCGTCCGTATTAAAAATATTTAGTTTTTCGAGTAAAGCAGCAGCGGCATTGCCGACGCCTTGTAACTGTTGTACTGCAGCCATTTCCTCTCAACTCAAGTTCGTGATTCGGTGTAAATGCATATTTTATTTATAGGTTATGGTAAAACATCCGCGCGCATTGCCAAACAATTATTTGAACAAGGACATCAAATTAGCACAATCAGTCTCAGTGCTAAAACAGATCTATTTGCTACTCATCAGATTCAGGATGTTCATCAGCTTGAGTTATCTCAGCATCAGCCGATTGATTGGGTTTATATATTGTTAAGCCCGAAAGATAGTAGTGTAAAAGGCTATCAAGAAACTTATTTGGATTCCGTACAACCTATTGTTAGCGCTTTAAAATTTCATCCTATCAAACGCATGATTGTGGTTTCTTCGACTCGTGTGTATGGTCAGAATGCTGGTGAAATCGTAAATGATGAGAGCTTAATTCAACCCAATGATGCTCAAGGTGAAATTTTGTATCAGATGGAAAAAGCGTATCTCAAGGCATTTCCTGAACGCTGTACGATCATTCGTCCGAGTGGCATTTATGGCACATCAGTTGCCCGTATGCAAAACATGGCGAGGAACTTAGCGAGCTATCCAAATTTACATTGGTCGAACCGTATCCATATTGATGACTTATCATTTTTCTTGTCACGGATGATTCACGTGGAATATTTTGAAAATTCTTATATTTTAACCAATAACCAACCACAGCTTTTACAAGAAACGATTCAGTGGTTTCAAAAGCAGATGAATTTACCATTGCTGAGTGTGGAACGTGATGAAGTGACAGGAAAAAGACTTTATGCAACACGAATGCAAAAAATGGGTTTTGAATTAAAACATCAAGATTGTTTGAAGGATTATTTGGAATTGATGAGTTAACCCTCCTTTTTCAAAGGAGGGAACTTCCTCCCTTTAATAAAGGGAGGTTAGGAGGGATTTTATATACCCTTATCCTCTTGCGGAATATATTCCTTATCCAAAGGGAGAAGGGTTTTTGATCAGTCCTATTTCTTCTTCCGCTTCTGATTTTTCTTGGCTTTCGCAGCAGCAAGTGCTTCTAAAGCTTCTTTCAATTCTTCATCGTTAAATGAAGTGATGTTATGCAACATTTGCAGTTTTACTTCATCAAGTACTAAGTCGGCATATTGCGCGATTTGGCTAAAGTTCTCATCAAAGACAATCGCATTATCATCATTGGTACTGATATAACCTTTTTGCGTCAATACCTTAATGAAGGTTTGGAAGAGCGCTTTATCGAAGAACTCTGGTGAGTTGAATTCATAAAGAACGGATAAACGTTGGCCCACCAATTGACTGAGCTCTTCAACTTGGCGTGTCGACATCGTACCTGAACCACGCTGAGTAATGAGCGCAAGCGTCATGTAGTAGCGTTCGATACTTTGCATTACAGGTGCTGCAAGGACTTCTAGCTGATGATGTGCTTCACTGTTTGGTGTAGGCGCAACGAGATTTTCGCCATCCACCGTCATCAATTTGGCTTGAATCAATCCATCAATATAGGCATTAACTTGATCTGCAATTTCATCTTCACGCCATTTTAAGAACAGTTCTGCTTTTAAGAATGGATAAAGTGTTGCACTCATATTCAACACATCACTGCGTCGAATAATGCCATTATGATTCACCAAAGCAGCAACCAATGACGGCACAACAAAAGCGTGCAAAATATTATTACGGAAGTAGGTGAGCAATACAGCTTGACCATCTTCAATGGCAATAATATCACCGAGTACATGGCTGACACGTTTGATATGTTTGAGCTTCAGTGCATAAGCAATAATTTCTTTACCGGACAATGGTGTCACTTGCATACGATTGTCATATGGAAGTGATTGAAGCAAGTTACGGTAAGTATCTAATTGCTTAATACAAATTTCTTCATCAAGCGTATGTTTTGGTGTTGCCAGTAAGATTAACGATAACAATGAGATCGGATTCACCACGGCTGCACGGTTAATATTTTCCAAAATCGCTTGTGCGGATGAATTCACCGCTTCCGACACTTCATGTGGAATAGGGTCATCATTCTTTTCAATCTTCACGTGCTCTGCACCGTGTTCTTTGAGAATGTCATCAAGGAAAACGGGTTCACCAAAGTTCAGATGGACTTTACCGAAGATACGTTCAATTTTGCGTAAGGTTTTTAGAATACCAAAGATCGATTCCGCTTCTTTTTCCTTACCATTCATTTCACCAACATAAGTCGCACCTTCCATCAGACGTTCGTAACCAATATAAGTTGGTAAGAACACAATCGGTTTAGCCTTGCCGCGTAAATGACCATGAACGGTCATTGCCAACATACCGGTTTTTGGTGGAAGCAAACGTCCGGTACGTGAACGACCACCTTCAATGAAGTATTCCAGTGGGTTGTTACGAGACAAAATACTGTAGAGGTATTCTTTAAATACGGTGGTGTAAAGTGCATTGCCGCGGAAAGTACGGCGAATAAAGAATGCACCACCACCACGAAGAATTTGCCCCACAAATGGCATATTTAAGTTATCACCCGCAGCAATATACGGCACCATCAAACCACGGCTATAAATCACATAAGACAATAACAAATAATCGATATGACTACGGTGACATGGGGTGTAGACAATTTCGTAGTCTTTTGCCAGTTCACGTACTGTACTGAAGTTATGCACTTCAACACCGTCATACAGCTGCGTCCATAAACGGGTTAATAATTTATCTGCAAAACGAACTGTTGAATGCGAGTAGTCAGATACGATTTCGTTTAAATAGCCAATCGCACGGCGCTCTGCATCCAGCATACTAATTTTGCTGCGGATACTTTCATTACGGATGGCTGCTTGTACATCTGCAGATTTGATCAGACCTTGCATGACATTACGACGGTCAGATAAGTCTGGACCCAAGACCACTTCACGCTGAGCATCTAAGTAGTCGTTTAATGTGCTAACGATATAAGTCGCTGGCGATAAATTTGGATGTGTGGTTTTGGCGTATTCAACTAATGAACGTAGTGACTGACCTTCATGGAATTCTAAATAGGATTGACGACCATGTAAGCCAATATTGACGAGCTGTTTTACGCGACTTGGGGTAGACCACGTATCGGTAAAGAGTAATTTAAACCAAGAATCTTCTTTTTCAGGATCACGACCCCAAAGCACGGTCACTGGAATCAGTTCAACATCAAGCTCGGGATTTTTTTCTAATAACTCGATTAAACGGAGTAGGCGCGGGGGGAACGCATGCGGCGGTGTGCTGAGTAAATTATTTTCATCACGATGTTGTAAAAACAGCACAGAGGCTTTTTCTTTTGCATTGCCTAAATCCATCGGATCGAGTGCCGCAGGTAATTTTAAACGACGGGTTTCACCATCCACCACCAGCGCATTACTACGTGAATGTGTTTGTAAGACGTAGCAAACCACTTTTTTCTGTGCTTGTTCAGTTGATGCTGGAGCTGGTGCTTCAGTTGGTACATCCCCTAAAACATGTGGGGTTACCACAAGATCAAGCATCTTACTTGATAACTTGCGATACATTTGACCAAAGCCACTCTTGGACATACAAACTCCTAATTTACTGAGCAAAACCACAGAACGTCTGAGGGGAAAATATTTTGCGTGATTCTTGTTAAAAACAATATGTCATTTTCTGACAAATTCACAGAAGTTGTTTGATTTTAGCCTGAAAGAAGGTGTTTTTTCTAGAAATTAACAAATTCACTATGACAGCGTAGTCAATCTAAGTTTAGAGTTTTAGTTGGAATTTATGGCAAAATACAGGCATTGTGATATAGATTTTTATCGGTCCATTTTGGATATCCCAAATATACTATAGGTCGCTTATGAATGCTTTAACCCAAGAATTGGTTGATTTGCTCAGCTTAGAAAAACTGGAAGAAAATATTTTTCGAGGTCAGAGTCGTAATCTGGTGGGTAAACGTGTGTTTGGTGGGCAAGTGCTCGGTCAGGCATTACGTGCAGCGTCTTATACAACGGATCGTCCAGCGCATTCATTGCATGCATACTTCTTATTTGGTGGTGATGTAAATGCACCGATTATTTATGAAGTAGACCGTATTCGTGATGGTCGTAGTTTTGTTAGTCGCCAAGTACGCGCTATTCAGCATGGCAAAACCATTTTTATGTGTATGGTGTCATTTGCGGAACAAGAAGAAGGGTTGAACTATCAAATTTCAGAACCTGAATATCCTGCAGTTGAAACTTTAAAAAATGAAGCGGAATTGAAAAAACAAATCGTTGAATTTGTCCCTGAAAATGTACGTGCTTCATTTATGCGTGATCGTCATGTTGAGCTTCGTCCAGTGATGCCAGTGAATCCATTCCAGCCTCAGCCTGAAGCACCAACGTATGCACACTATATTCGTACTCACGATAAGATTGCTCAGGACGTAGATGAGGTTTCACTACACCAAGCGATTGCGGCATTCTATTCAGACTTTACTTTAATGACCACAGCCTTGCGTCCACATGGTCTAAGTTATATTTCGCCAAGTCTACAATGCGCAAGCATTGACCATGCCATGTATTTCCATAAACCATTCAGAGCAGATGAATGGATGCTTTATGATATGGATGCGACAGTCAGTGCAAGTTCACGTGGTCTGAACTTTGGACGTATGTGGCAAAATGGTGAGTTAGTCTGTAGTACGACCCAAGAGGGTCTTATTCGCTTACGTGAAATCGAAACTCAATAAAGTATAAAAGATAAAAAAGCTGAATCATTGATTCGGCTTTTTTTGTTTAATGGCAATGTACAACTTTTTCATTGTCATGTTTATGACAACCTTCTTTTCCTTGACCTTGATGGCTCGATGAGTGTGCAAAAGCCTGACCAATGCTGCAAATAAGTGCAATGCTAATAACAAGATGTTTCATTATGGTGATTAATCCTTATTTATTGGACAATAGATTGCACTGTTGAAGCACAGAATGTGCCAATTTATATACTGTTTTTATTCATTTTTATCGGTTTGTGATTAACATCAAACTGCCAAAATAGTACTCGATTATCTGATTTGAGCATGGCATAGTGACGCTTAATATGGATATTGAATAGCTTCAATAATGAGCCTGAATACACAAATTCTAATTGCCGCAATATTGGGTGTGTTGTTTGGTTTTGTACTCACACTTTTTCCTGAAACCGCATTTTATAGCAATGGTTTGTATCTGTTAGGCATCGGCAGCAGCGTATTTATTGGCTTGCTAAAGATGATTCTGATCCCACTGATTTTTACATCAATTGTGGTGGGTGTATCTAACTTGCAATCAGGGGGGCAACTCAGTCGGACATGGAAAATTACCTTGGCTTGCTGTGTAACGACCACAACTTTAGCGCTGATTTTAGGCTTAAGCTGTGCGCACCTGTTTGATGTTGGAAAGGGTGTGGACGTGGTGATGTTTAAAGATGCTATGTCAGCACATCAAACACCAGATACGTTAACGCCGTCTTCATTCTTTACCAATTTTATCCAAAACACCTTAATTAACCCCTTTAAAGCATTTGCGGAAGGCAATGTGTTAGCAGTGGTTGTTTTTGCGCTGTTTATAGGTGTGGCATTGGTGGCAGGTGGAGAAAAGTTTAAAAGCGTACGCCAACTAACCCAGCAGTTTTTTGACATCATGATGTTGATCATTGGCTGGATTATGAAAATTGCACCAATTGGTATTTTTGCGTTATTAGCTAAATTGGTCGCTGCTGAAGATATTAGTGTACTCAGCCGTTTAGCTGAGTTTGCAGCAGTGGTGACAGGAACGACTATTTTCCATGGTGCTGTGGTGTTACCGCTGTTATTGTGGATCTTTGGCAAGATGAATCCGTTGACGTTTTTCAGAGGAACACGATCAGCATTGATTACAGCATTTGCAACCAGTTCCAGTTCGGCAACCATGCCTTTATCCATGAAATGCGCTCAGGAAAACCTTGGCGTACGCCCACAAACTGCAGGTTTTGTAATTCCACTCGGCACGCAATTAAATATGGATGGTACAGCACTGTATGAAGCAGCCGCTGCCTTATTTATTGCGAATTTAATGGGATTGGATTTAACACTGGGGCAGCAGCTCGTGGTGTGTGCCACAGCAATGATTGCCTCACTCGGTGCTCCAGGTATTCCAAGTGCGGGTATGGTGACCATGATTATGGTTTTGCAATCTGTCGGTTTACCTGCTGAAGCGATTGCGATTTTACTGCCGATTGACCGTTTACTTGATACCGTACGTACGGTAGTCAATGTTCAAGGGGATATGATGATCAGTGTGGTCGTCGATCGATACACCAAAAATATAGAGTCAGAGACATCTGCCTAAAATAAAAAAAGCAGGGTGCTCTCCCTGCTTTTTTTATAATCATCAATTATGCGATTTTCATCAGTGCGCGTTTTGCTGCAGCAGATTGATTTAAATAATCTAGCGCATCTTCTGTACTTGCTTCATGTACAGGGTCATACCATGGCATGAGATAGCCAAGCTGTTGTGACACCAACCAAAGTGGATGCGGCATAATATTGTGGTTGTCTTTCGCTAAACTCGCCCACTCACGCCAAATCCAAGGTTTATAAACTTTTGGTTTGATGGATTTGAAACGCGGGTCTTGCGACAGTAGATATGTGCTGCACCATCCACCCATAGCCCAATTACACCGATAATAACAGCAACACTTAAGTAATAACGCGCAATATAACTTCCACCTAAATGGCGATATAAGTCAAAAGCCACACTGCGATGTTCGATTTCTTCCGCACCGTGCCATTTGACCAAATCGAGCATATTCGGATCTGCACCCAATTTTTGCCATTCAGTATTATACAGAACATATTTGCCCAGCACACAAGTCATGTGCTCAACAGTTGCCACGATACCCAAACGGAACAAATCCCATTGATGTTCAGCAAACTTAGGAAGCTGATAACCCAAGGGTTGATCGGCAAGCAGTTTGTTGAATAAAAAATTCATGACATCCAAATTGCGCTGAACATCAATATTACGTTCATTTAAGTATTCTTTATTGGCACTGTTATGTGCCTGAGCATGCATAGCTTCTTGGCGAATGAATGCCTGTACATCATTTTTTAATTTTTCATCCGTAATCTGCGGTAGGACTTTGTTGTAGAGGCGACAGAACCAAAATTCACCAGCGGGAAGAATATTATTAATCTCATTAATAAAATAGCTGGCAAACGCCTGATTTGGAATCCAGTCTAAAGGGGTATCTTGCCATTCAAATTTTACTTTTCGTGGCTGAATAAAATAGGAAATGGAAGAACCAATTTTTGTTTTTTTAACATTGAAAATAGTACCATAACGCTATCCATAAAGGGTTATGCTCACAGTATCAATAAAAAATCCCGTACAGCTTAAAGCAATACGGGACAGTTATTTGTCAATTATATCACAAAATGTTTAGTTTTGTTGCTCTGATTTTGAGTTTTCTTCTGGCTCAAGAACTTCAGTAATTTTGCCATCGACTTCATCAAAATCTTCTTCAATGTCGTCTTCGCTAACTTCAGGAATTGCATCAAAGTTATATTCAACTTGCTCGCCAAGGGTGAAGTTTAAACGACCACCCATCACGCTCGCCAATTCTTCTAAGCCTTCTTTGTTTAAAGATGAGAATAATTGAATTGAGAAGTTAAGCTTCATTTTTTTCAATGCAGCTTTGACTTCTTGTAAGGCTTTTGAGGCAGGACCGCGGTTAAGTTTATCTGACTTGGTTAACAGCACATGCACAAACAGTTGGCGTGAATATGCCCATTCCAGCATCATCACGTCAAAGTGTTGTAATGGATGACGAATATCCATCAATAACACTAGGCCTTGTAAACTTTCACGATGAATGAGGTAGTTTTCAAGTTCTTTTTGCCACACGATTTTCATCGCTTCAGGAACTGCGGCATATCCATAACCCGGCAAATCGACTAGACGTTGATTTGGATTGCCCAAGCTAAAGAAGTTGATCATTTGTGTACGACCAGGTTTCTTTGACGCGCGTGCAAGCTGTTTTTGATTGGTTAAGGCATTAATCGCACTTGATTTGCCCGCATTAGAACGACCTGCAAATGCGACCTCAAAACCAATATCTTCTACGCATAGGCTGAGCTTTGGCGCACTCATCAGGAATTCAGCTTTGCGCAGCCAGTTGAGGGCTTGCCGCGAATATTCAGTAATGGCCGGATCAACTTTTTTGGCATAGCTAATCTTTTGCTTTGGGGCATTGGCTGCCTTACTGTTTTTCGACTTTCCTCTGCTGTGGTGCATGGCTCAACTTCAAACTTAAATTTACAAGCAGCCATTATAAAGGAAGTCATCCGGGCAAGCGAACTTTCCGGAAAAGTCATATAGGGAGAAATGAAAGGAAAATTAAAGATTGATCAGGCTGATCGGTGACTGGGTGCTGTAATGTCCCTGCAAAGGAGTCACGACATCGCTCAAGCTATATTGGTCCAGACTGGCATAAAATTGCTCAACGGCATTGTCTAAAATACCTTTCAAGCCACAGTTACTCCGCAGCACGCAGGGTGGGGTATTGCATTCCACCACCTGGCTGTCTTGTTGTAGTACACGTACGATTTGGCCCAAAGGAATTTTCAGGGTGACCGGATTCAGGCGAATACCGCCACCACGACCACGGGTAGTAATCAGCCAGTCCTGCTTTGCCATGAAATGTACAATTTTCATGGCATGATTCTCGGACACCTGCAGCTCATTTGCCAGTTCCGCAATGTTGTACGGCACTTCTTTCGGCTGGGCGATGTACATAAGAATCCGTAAAGCGTAATCGGTAAATTTATTTAACTGCATTATAAAACAGGAGTTTTCATAAAAGTCAGGGCTAGTCTAACACAGCCAGACTAGCCCTTGTATGCTTTCAGTTTAAACTGGCTGCTTAGTGGTGAACACCACCAGTGCCGAAGGCTTCACTGTGAATATTCTCGGCAGGTATGCCTCGGGCAACCAGTGCTTTATGCTGTGCAGCCATAAATGGTATTGGACCACACAGGTAATAGTCGGCATTTTCTGGAAGTAGTGCACGGTCAATTATGCTTAGATCCAGACGGCCAGCAAAATTATAATCCTCACCCAGCTTGTCACTGGCATGCGGGAATTCGTAGGCAGTTACCGTATGCAGGCGTGGATATTTTGCTTTCAGGTCATGAATGTGCTGTTTCATCGCATGTACCTGTTTGCTACGGCAGGCATGAATGAAAGTTACAGGTTGTGGCATATCCAGTGTCACTAGCTGGTTCAGCATGGCGACCATTGGAGTCAGACCTACACCACCACTGATAAACACATTACGTTTGTTTGGATCGATCAGGTAGAAGTTACCTGTTGGCGCTGACACTTCAATTTCCGAACCTTCTGGCAGGCTGTGTAGGGTGTTGGATACCCAGCCTGGCACCATGTCACCTTTCTGGTCTTCACGTTTTACCGAAATACGCAGGTAATCCGCTTGTGGACAAGTCGACAGAGTGTATTGACGTGGCTGTCTCAGGTTGAGTTCAGGTACGAATACACGTACTGAAATGTATTGGCCCGCTTCATATTTTGGTAAAGGACCGCCGTCGACAGGAGCCAGGTAGAAGGAAGTGATTTCGTCACTTTCCACCACTTTCTTAGCAATTTTGAAGTTGCGCCAGCCTAACCAGCTACCTTTAGTTTGTTCATGTTGGTCGTAAATCGCTTTTTCAGTCGCGATGAACAGATCCGCCAGTTGACCATACGCTGCAGCCCACGCCTCAATCAGTGGATCATCCATTGAAATGTTGAGCACTTCACTGATGGAATGCAGCAGGTTTTCCCCAACAATGCTGTAATCCGGCGCCTTAATGTTCAGACTCACGTGTTTGTGTGCGATCAGCTCAACCACAGGTAACAGCACAGAAGGATCTTCAATATTTTCTGCGTATGCCAGTACCGCACCTGCCAGGGCTTGTGCCTGCGCGCCACTACGCTGATGACCCATATTAAAAGTTTCTTTCAGATCCGGGTTATTGCCCAGCATACGGTTATAGAAATAACCAGTGAGTGCAACACCGTTTTCACGAAGAACAGGAACAGTTGCTTTTACAAGTTCAATTTGCTGTGGAGTCATAGCTGATCTCTCATGGCTGTTATTTATAAGATGTATTTAAAATACATCTTTAAAGATGTATTTGCAATGCATCTTTAAATTAAAACCATGAAAAAAATTATGGGATATAAAAATATCCCATAAAAATGATGCTTTTGATCGGAGAAAGGAGAGGATTATTTGCGGCCGAAGAGGGAACCTAATAAGCCACGGACAATTTTCTGCCCAGTGTTGCTTCCAAGGCTGCGAGCTGCATTTTTTGCAAAAGTGCCGACAATGTCCTGGGTGAGTTTTTCACGCTGCTTGGCGGCACGTTCCACTTCTTTCTGCTGTTCACGGGCCAGACGTTCCTGTTCCTTGGCTTGCTGCTTAGCGAGTGCTTCCTGTTCTTTGGCTTGTTGTTTGGCAAGTTCAGCGGCCTGTGCCTGCTGCTGACGTTCCTGTACTTTTTGCTGCAGCATTTCATGTGCACTATCCCGGTCGACCTGCTGCTCATAAATGCCCGCAACAATGCTTTGCTGCATTAGTACTTTACGTTCTTCAGGTATAATCGGGCTAAAAGAGGAATGCGGTGGCATGATCCAGCCGCGCTCTACGATCTGTGGCGTACCTTTCTCATCCAGACAGCTAATCAAGGCTTCACCCACAGCAAGTTCAGTGATGGCTTCCTGCACTTTAAACTCCGGATTAGCCCGGAAAGTATCCGCTGCCGTTTTAACCGCTTTCTGGTCTTTTGGGGTAAAGGCACGAAGGGCATGCTGGATACGATTACCGAGCTGGCCAAGCACACTTTCCGGTAGATCCAGTGGATTCTGGGTAACAAAGTAAATCCCGACACCTTTGGAGCGGATCAGACGCACCACCTGTTCGATCTTGTCTTGAAGGGCAGGGCTGGCATTGTCGAACAGTAGATGTGCTTCATCAAAGAAGAATACGAGTTTCGGTTGATCTAAGTCGCCCACTTCAGGGAGTTGCTCAAACAGTTCCGATAACATCCATAGCAAAAAAGTGGCATACAGCTTTGGTGTATTCATGAGTTTATCGGCAGCCAAGATGTTGATATTGCCACGACCTTGGCTGTCAGTTTGGATAAAATCCATAATATCTAAAGCGGGTTCACCAAAGAATTGGTCACCACCTTGGTCAGCGAGTGCTAATAAATTACGTTGAATTGCACCTAGGCTCGCAGGGGATAAATTGCCGTAGTCCTTTTTAAACTCTGCAGCATGTTCTGACACATAGCTGATCATGGCTTTTAAGTCTTTAAAATCAATCAGCAATAAGCCTTGATCATCTGCTATTCTAAAAACAGCGGAGAGGACACCTTCTTGTGTATCGTTCAAATTAAGTATGCGTGCTAAGAGTAGTGGGCCGATTTCGGAAATGGTGGTGCGAATGGGGTGACCTTGTTCAGCAAACAAATCCCAAAACACCACAGGTGAGGCAGCAAAGGGTATTGAATCAATATTTAAGCTCTGAATACGTTCGTCAAATTTTGGGTTACTTTCTCCCGCTTGGGCAAGACTCGACACATCACCTTTAGCATCGGCTAAAAAAACGGGTACACCAATTCGTGAAAAATTTTCTGCCAGTACCTTTAAGGTCACCGTTTTACCTGTTCCTGTTGCACCCGCAATTAAACCGTGCCGGTTAGCGAACTCTGAATGTAAAACAATTTCTTGTGAGGTATCTGAGGTTTTTTTTGCAATAACGATTGGTGTTCCCATATTTTCACCTATTGGTTTTTATTCAATTTTTTGTTGATTCATTTGTTTTAAAGCGTGTTCGATATCTTGTATTAAATCTTGTGGATGTTCTAGTCCTATACAAAAACGAACCAATAAACCTTGTTGTAAATGTTTATGAGCAAGGCTGCGCATCTCTTTTAAGTTATACAGCATCACAAGGCTGACCGGGCCACCCCAGCTAAAGCCAAGTTTGAATAGTGCTAAGGCATCACAAAAGTTGCGAATATCTTGTAGGTCATATTTCGCATCAAAAACGACACTGACTAAACCTGCGCTCTGCTGATCCTTGCAAATTTCTTTCCAATAATCATGACCTGCTGAGTTTTCATCTGCTGGGTGTAGGACTTGTACAAATTCTGTTTGTTGTTTTAGCCAATCTTTCAGTATTAATGCACTTTGTGCTTGCGCTTCATAACGTACACGCATAGAGGCAAGACTACGCTGAATTTGTGCAGTGTCATCGCCAGATACACTAATACCTTGAATTGCATGCATACGGAACAATTTGTGATGGAGTTTCTGATCGCGCGTTACTACAGATCCCATCAAGATATCGCCACCACCACTTGGGTATTTAGTGAGGGCATGTACGGTGATGTCTACACTTAAATGTTCATCACCAAAATCAAACGCATTAAATGCAAGGCCTGCACCCCAAGTATTATCGAGTGCAGTCAGTATATTGTGGGCTTGAGCTTTTTTTACGAGTCCTGTTAAGTCTGGAAATTCAAGCGTCACAGAGCCAGCAGCTTCGAGCCAAAGCAGCTTAGCTTTATCGCTTGGAGTAAAGGTGTTCACATCAATGGGGTTATATACCTTAACGTGAATGCCATAGCGTGTTTCTAAGTTGCGTAGATGCTCCATATTTGGACCATAGATATTATCTGCGACCCAAACTTCATCTCCATGACTTAAAAAGCATGAATTCACCAAATTAATAGCTGATAAACCACTTGGGCAGAGCAGATGATGTGTTCCGCCTTCAAGTTGAGCAATGTTGTCGCCTAGGGTAAAAGTCGTTGGTGTCCCATGTGTGCCATAACTATAGTCATAAGCATCCGTCCAATGGCGATTAAATAGGGCATCGGTGTTGTTAAAAATAATGGTCGATGCACGATAGAGGGGAGGTTGTACGGTTGAAATATATTGTGGGGCCTTTCGTGGTGCATGAATAAGAGAAGTTTGAGGATTTATTTTCACGCCAATGCTCTTAAATGTAATCAAATATTGCTCTACTTTAAGAGAATCTCGGTATTCACGCCAGTTCAGTTGCAAATTGTTTAAAAACAACACGTCATCTAAAAAGTTGGCTTCATTTTTGCAAAACCTTCAATCATAGAGATAAAACAATAGGTTTGTAGCGCATGAAGTCGCATTTAAGAGTTCATTATTTTCAGCATATTGCTGGTGAAGGTTTTGGTAGTTGCTATCAGTATTTAAAGGAACACAATGCAAAAATCACAGCAACCGAGTTTTTTGCATTACCTGTAGATCGTCCCTTGGATATCGAAGCATTACCAACGGTTGAAGAAGTGGATTTACTCATCATCATGGGTGGCACCATGAGTGTCAATGATGAAGCAAATTACCCATGGTTAAAAGTCGAAAAACGCTGGCTAAGACGTTACTTGGCACAAGGAAAACCTGCCATCGGATTGTGTCTAGGTGGACAGCTCATTGCGAATGCTTTGGGGGCAGCAGTGAGTCGTAATCCAGAACAAGAATTAGGTTGGAGTAGTGTACGCCGTATTGCCAATGTACCCAATGATGTCTTTTTGCTACCAAAAGAAATAGAAGTGCTGCAGTGGCATAGCGAAACTTTTGAAATTCCTAAAGGTGCAGTGCACTTAGCTGAAAATGACGCTTGTCGTAATCAAATGTACCAACTTGGACAAAATGTTCTTGGCTTTCAGTTTCACCCAGAAATTACACCTGAATCTTTAGCGTTGTTTTTGGAAGATGATGATGAAATTGCGATATTTAAAGGGAAGTATGTGCAAGATTTCGAAAGCTTGAGAAAATCACCAAAAGAAAAATTTATACAAGGAAATCAATTGCTTAATAATGCGATTCAATATGTTGTAGAAAAAACATACCAGTGATTAAAAAATAAGCTCTTGATTTGCGGAATAATTTGAATTGTTAGAGAAAACAGTAAAAAGAGATTTGCTTATGCAATAAACAATAGCTATAATAAGCGACCCTTTAATGAAAGGGGGTTAACTGCGAAGAAAGTAGTTAACTATCGTTACAGTCGTGGCATCGATCATGACCTTAGTGATAACTCACTGCCTTTGACACTTGCCTTATTTAGTGGGGTGAGATGCGTCAAGGGTGATTCTTTATATATTTGGCTTGGAGTTAACTGGTATGTCTAACCAGAGAATTCGTATCCGTCTTAAGTCTTTTGATCACCGTCTAATTGATCAATCAGCTCAAGAAATCGTAGAAACAGCAAAACGTACTGGCGCACAAGTTTGTGGTCCAATTCCAATGCCTACACGCATTGAACGTTTTAACGTTTTAACATCACCACACGTTAACAAAGATGCGCGTGACCAATACGAGATCCGCACTTACAAACGTTTGATCGACATCGTTCAACCTACAGACAAAACTGTAGATGCGTTGATGAAGTTAGATCTTGCAGCTGGTGTTGATGTTCAGATCGCATTGGGTTAAGGCTTTCGGGTTAATTAACACTCTGAGTTAATTAGGCCGCTTTTTTAGAGGTTTATGCACATGGCTATTGGTTTAGTCGGTCGCAAGTGCGGTATGACACGTATCTTTACAGATGCTGGTGTTTCTGTGCCTGTTACAGTGATTGAGGTTGATCCTAACCGCATCACTCAAATCAAAACGCTTGAAACTGATGGTTATCAAGCGATTCAAATCACTACTGGTGAACGTCGCGAATCTCGCGTGACTAACGCTCAGAAAGGTCACTTCGCGAAAGCGGGTGTTGCTGCTGGTCGTCTAGTTCAAGAATTCCGCGTTTCAGAAGCTGAGCTTGAAGGTCGTGAAGTTGGCGCTACTATCGGTGTAGATTTGTTCACAGTTGGTCAAATTGTTGACGTAACTGGTACATCTAAAGGTAAAGGTTTCCAAGGTGGTGTTAAACGTTGGAACTTCCGTACCCAAGACGCTACTCACGGTAACTCTGTTTCTCACCGTGTTCTAGGTTCTACAGGTCAAAACCAGACTCCTGGTCGCGTATTCAAAGGCAAAAAAATGGCTGGCCATTTAGGTGCTGAACGCGTAACTACACAGGGTCTTGAAATCGTTGCAATCGACGCAGAACGTTCAGTTCTTGTTGTTAAAGGCGCGGTTCCTGGTGCTACTGGTGGCGACGTAACTGTTCGTCCTACTATCAAGGCCTGAGGGGAAATAACGTGAATTTAAATACTGTTTCCGGCTCTGCTGTTGAATTATCAGAAGTTGCGTTCGGTCGTGAATTTAATGAAGCTCTTGTACACCAAGTTGTTACAGCTTATTTAGCTGGTGGTCGTCAAGGTTCTAAAGCTCAAAAATCACGCGCAGACGTTTCTGGCGGTGGTAAAAAACCATTCCGTCAAAAAGGTACTGGCCGCGCTCGTGCTGGTTCTATTCGTAGCCCAATCTGGGTTGGCGGTGGTAAAACTTTTGCTGCTCGTCCACAAGACTGGTCTCAAAAAGTAAACCGTAAAATGTACCGCGGTGCTATGCAATGCATCCTTGCTGAACTTGTTCGTCAAGATCGCTTGGTATTAGTTGAAGAGTTTGCTGTTGCAGCTCCAAAAACTAAAGAATTGCTTGCAAAACTTAACGACTTAAATGCGACTCGCGCATTGATCGTTACTGATGCTGTTGATGAGAACTTGTATCTTGCTGCACGCAACATTCCACACGTAGATGTGGTTGATGCGACTGCAATCGATCCTGTTAGCTTGATCGCGTTCGATAAAGTTGTTATGTCTGTAGCTGCTGCTAAGAAAATTGAGGTAGAACTCGGATGAACAACGAACGTTTATATCAAGTCCTTCAAGGACCTGTTTTCTCAGAAAAAGCGCAAGTTTTAGGTGAGACTGCTGGTGTTCAAGTTTTCAAAGTTGCACTTGATGCAAACAAACTTGAAATCAAAAAAGCAGTTGAACAATTGTTTGGTGTTCAAGTTGTTAAAGTTAACACTACGATCACTAAAGGTAAGACTAAACGCTTTGGTAAAACTATCGGACGTCGTTCTGATGTTAAAAAAGCATACGTCACCCTGAAAGCTGGCCAAGATGTTGAAATGGCTGACTTGGGCGATGCCGCTGAAAGCGCAGCGGAATAAGGACGAAAACTATGCCTATTCAAAAATGTAAGCCAACGTCTCCAGGACGTCGCTTTGTAGAGAAAGTGGTTCATAATCACCTTCACAAAGGCGCGCCTTATGCTCCACTAGTTGAAGCTAAAAAACGTACTGGCGGCCGTAATAACAACGGTCACATCACGACTCGTCACGTTGGTGGCGGTCATAAGCAACACTACCGTATCGTAGACTTCAAACGTAACAAAGACGGCATCCCTGCTGTAGTTGAACGTATTGAATACGATCCAAACCGTACTGCGCACATTGCGTTGTTGAAGTATGCTGACGGTGAACGTCGCTACATCATCGCGCCTAAAGGTTTACGTGCTGGTGATTCAGTTCAATCTGGTAACGATGCTCCAATTCGTCCAGGTAACTGCTTACCACTTCGTAACATGCCTATCGGTTCTACTCTTCACAACATCGAGCTTAAAATCGGTAAAGGCGCTCAATTAGTGCGTTCTGCTGGTACTTCAGCGCAGTTGTTGGGTCGTGACGGTTCTTACGCAATCATTCGTCTTCGTTCAGGCGAAATGCGTAAAGTGCATGTTGAATGTCGCGCTGTGTTAGGTGAAGTATCTAACTCAGAAAGCAACCTTCGTTCACTAGGTAAAGCTGGTGCAGCTCGCTGGCGTGGCGTTCGTCCTACCGTTCGTGGTATGGCGATGAACCCAGTTGATCACCCGCACGGTGGTGGTGAAGGTCGTAGCAAAGGTATTCAACCTGTAAGCCCATGGGGTCAAAAAGCTAAAGGGTACAAAACACGTACCAACAAGCGTACGACTAAGATGATTATTCGCGACCGTCGCGTTAAGTAACAAGTAAAGGAATCTGACAATGCCTCGTTCTCTGAAAAAAGGCCCATTCGTCGATGCGCACTTGTTCGCTAAGGTTGAAGCGGCTATCGCGGCTAATAACCGTAAGCCGATCAAAACTTGGTCGCGTCGTTCGATGATCCTCCCAGATTTTGTTGGTCTAACAATTTCTGTACACAATGGCCGTAACCACGTACCTGTGATCGTTTCTGAACACATGGTTGGTCACAAGCTTGGTGAATTTGCACCAACTCGTACTTATCGCGGTCACGGTGTTGACAAGAAGTCTAAACGTTAATAGGTGCTATGATGGAAGTAACTGCTAAATTACGCGGTGCCGCTATCTCGGCACAGAAAGCTCGTTTGGTTGCAGATCTTATCCGCGGCAAATCTGTTGCGCACGCACTTAACATTTTGAACTTCAGCAACAAAAAAGCTGCAGTTTTAGTTAAGAAAGCGTTAGAGTCTGCGATTGCAAACGCTGAACACAATAACAGTTTAGATGTAGACGACCTTAAAGTTTCTACGATCTACGTTGATGAAGGCATGAGCCTGAAACGTATTTTGCCACGTGCTAAAGGCCGTGCAGATCGTATTACTAAGCGTACTTGTCACATTACCGTTAAGGTAGGGGTTTGATATGGGTCAGAAGGTTCATCCAATCGGTATCCGCCTAGGTGTTGTGAAACGTCATAACGCTAACTGGTATGCGAGTCCGAAACAATACGCAGAATACTTGCTTAAAGATTTGCAAGTTCGTGAGTTTTTAACTAAAAAACTTAAGAATGCAATGGTAAGCAATATTCTTATCGAACGCCCTACAGGCGCTGCGAAAGTGACTATTAGCACTGCGCGCCCTGGTATCGTGATCGGTAAAAAAGGCGAAGATATTGAGAAATTACAACGCGAATTAACATCTATCATGGGTGTTCCTGCGCAAGTAAGTATCAATGAAATTGATCGTCCAGACTTAGACGCTCGTTTAGTTGCTGAAGCAATTGCTTCTCAATTAGAAAAACGCGTTATGTTCCGTCGTGCTATGAAACGTGCGGTTCAAAACACTATGCGTGCTGGTGCGAAAGGTATCAAAGTTGAAGTATCAGGTCGTTTAGGCGGTGCTGAAATTGCTCGTACTGAATGGTATCGTGAAGGTCGTGTACCTCTACATACTCTTCGTGCAGACATCGACTACGCTACTATGCGTGCTGAGACTACTTACGGTACGATCGGTGTTAAAGTTTGGATCTTCCGTGGTGAGATCTTGGGCGGCATGAAACAAGTCATGAACCCAGCTCCTGCTGAAGAACGTCCAGCTAAACGCGGTCGCGGTCGTGGTGAAGGTCAAGAGCGTCGTGGTCGTCGCAATGATCGTTCTGCTGAAAAAGGAGAATAATCCATGTTGCAACCTAAACGTACTAAATTCCGTAAAGTGCAAAAAGGCCGTAACACTGGTCTAGCACACCGCGGTAGCACAGTATCTTTTGGTACTATCGCTCTTAAATCAATTGAACGTGGTCAAATGACTGCGCGTCAAATTGAAGCAGCGCGTCGTACAATTAGCCGTCGTATTAAACGTGGTGGTAAAATCTTTATCCGTGTATTCCCGGACAAGCCTATTACTTCTAAACCACTTGAAGTGCGTATGGGTAAAGGTAAAGGTTCTGTGGAATATTGGGTTTGTCAAATCAAACCAGGTAAAGTCTTGTACGAAATTGATGGTGTTAACGAAGAATTGGCTCGCGAAGCGTTCACGCTTGCTGCTGCTAAGCTTCCGTTCAAAACCGCTATCGTGACTCGGACGGTAATGTAATGAAAACTAAAGATCTACGTGAAAAGTCGGTAGAAGAGTTGAAAACTTTGCTTGATGAGCAACAGTTGAACCAATTCCGTCTTCGTATGGCTAAGGCAACTGGTCAATTGGGTAAATCGCACGAAGTAGCGCTTACTCGTAAGACTATTGCTCGCATCAAGACCCTCCTTACCGAAAAACAGGGGAACGGACAATGAGTGAACAAACAGTCCGCACGTTAACAGGCAAAGTAGTAAGCGACAAAATGGACAAGTCTATTGTTGTGCTTATCGAACGTCGTGTTCAACACCCGTTGTATGGCAAATTAATCCGCCGTTCAACAAAATTACATGCTCATGATGAGAACAACACAGCTAAACTTGGCGATGTTGTGACTATCAAAGAAAGCCGCCCAATTTCTAAAACTAAGTCTTGGACTTTAGTTGAAGTTGTTGAAGCAGCTGCTGAGTAATTAACGTTCTTGTTGCATCATCGGTCGATTTCGAGTACTCTTTGAGCCTTTCGAATTTTCGACCGGTGTTGCTCGGTTTTGGAGTAGGGCAATGATTCAGACCGAAAGTATGCTCGACGTAGCAGACAACAGTGGTGCACGCCGCGTACAATGTATTAAAGTACTTGGTGGTTCACATCGTCGTTATGCTTCAGTTGGCGATATTATTAAAGTTACTGTAAAAGAAGCAATTCCACGTGGCCGTGTTAAAAAAGGCGACGTAATGAATGCAGTAGTTGTACGTACAAAATTCGGTATCCGTCGTCCAGATGGTTCTGTTATTCGTTTCGATGATAACGCTGCTGTTATTTTGAACAACAACAAAGCACCGATTGCAACTCGTATTTTTGGACCAGTGACTCGTGAACTTCGTACTGAACAGTTCATGAAAATTATTTCATTGGCTCCTGAAGTTCTATAAGAGGCGATCATGGCTAAGATTAAAAAGGGCGATCAAGTAATTGTGATCGCAGGTAAAGAAAAAGGCAAACAGGGTACTGTATTGTCAGTTTCTAACGACCAAGTTAAGGTTGAAGGTCTTAACTTAGTTAAGAAGCATCAAAAGCCGAACCGAGCTACAGGCGCTGAAGGCGCAATCGTAACTCAAGAAGCTTCGCTTCATATTTCTAACGTGGCAATTTTTAATGCTACAACCCAAAAGGCTGACCGTGTTGGTTACCAAGTGATTGACGGCGTGAAAACTCGCGTTTACAAATCAAATGGTGAATCAGTGGCGGTAGCGAAGTAATAGGTTGAAATAGGCAATGGCCAGACTTAAAGCGCGTTACAACGACGAACTTAAAGCTCAATTACAAGAGACATTGGGCGTTAAGAATGTGATGGATATTCCTCGCATCACTAAAATCACAATCAACATGGGTGTTGGTGCAGCTTCTGCTGACAAAAAACTCCTTGATGGTGCTCTTGCAGATATGCAAGCGATTGCTGGTCAAAAACCAGTTCTTACGTTAGCTCGTAAATCTATCGCTGGTTTCAAAATCCGTGATGGTTGGCCGATTGGTTGTAAAGTTACTTTACGCGGCGAACGTATGTACGAATTCTTAGACCGTTTGATCTCGATTGCGATTCCTCGTATCCGTGACTTCCGCGGTTTCTCTGCGAAATCGTTCGACGGTCGTGGTAACTACTCAATGGGTCTTAAAGAACAAATCATGTTCCCTGAGATCGATTTTGATAAGATTGATCGTATTCGTGGTATGGACATTACCATCACTACGACTGCTCGCACCGATGACGAAGGCCGTGCGCTTATGCGTGCATTCGGCTTCCCGTTCAAATAAGAGGTCGATATGGCTAAGAAAGGTATGATTAATCGCGAATTGAAACGCGAAGCTACTGTTGCTAAATACGCTGCAAAACGTGCTGAATTAAAAGCTGTTATTGCAAACGTAAATGCATCAGACGAAGAACGTTTCGAAGCGATGATGAAATTACAAGCATTACCACGTAATGCATCTCCAGTACGTCTACGTAACCGTTGTGGTTTAACTGGTCGTCCTCATGGTTACTTCCGTAAGTTCGGTCTAAGCCGTAACAAATTACGCGATACAGTAATGCAAGGTGATGTACCGGGCGTTGTTAAGGCAAGCTGGTAAGGAGCACTATAAATGAGTATGCAAGATACCGTTGCCGACATGTTAACTCGTGTTCGTAACGCTCAAATGGCGAAGAAACAAACTGTTTCTATGCCTAATTCTAAGTTGAAAGTTGCGATTGCTAACGTACTTCAACAAGAAGGTTACATCTCTAACGTAGAAGTTGCGGAAGCTGAAGGCAAACCAACTTTAACAATTACGTTAAAATATTTCGAAGGCAAACCAGTTATCGAAACTGTGAAACGCGTAAGCCGTCCAGGTCTACGTCAATATCGCGGTAAAGATGCACTTCCTAGCGTTAAGCAAGGTTTAGGTATTGCAATTGTTTCTACAAGCAAAGGCATCATGACTGATCGCGCTGCACGTGCTGCAGGCGTTGGTGGTGAAGTTATTGCTTTTGTTTCTTAATAGGTGATTCCTCATGTCTCGTGTGGCTAAAGCCCCAGTAACTGTACCTAACGGTGTAACAGTTACTCAGAACGGCCGGCAGGTCGAAGTGAAAGGCACTAAAGGTACATTGTCTTTCAACCTGCATGCGCTGGTCGAGCTTAAACAGGAAGACGGTACTCTAGTTGTTGCTCCAAAAGCTGAATCGAAAGATGCTTGGATGCAAGCTGGTACTGCTCGCGCTGTGCTTAACAACCTTGTAAAAGGTGTTAGCGAAGGTTTCGAACGTAAGTTACAGCTTATCGGTGTTGGTTATAAAGCTGCGGTTAAAGGTAATGTTATTAACCTTAACCTTGGTTTCTCTCACCCGATCGACTACAACCTTCCTGAAGGTGTAACTGCTGAAACTCCAACAGCAACTGAAATCGTTCTTAAATCTGCTGATAAAGCACGTTTAGGTCAAGTTGCTGCAGATATCCGTGGTTACCGTCCACCAGAGCCTTATAAAGGTAAAGGTGTTCGTTATTCTGATGAAGTTGTACTTCGTAAAGAAGCTAAGAAGAAATAAGGCGCGAGGTTCTTATGAACGAAAAGAAACAATCCCGTTTGCGTCGTGCGAAAAGCACACGCTTGCACATTCGTGCATTGGGTGCGACTCGTTTGTGTGTAAACCGCACTCCGCGTCACATCTATGCTCAAGTTATCTCAGCAGATGGTGGCAAAGTATTAGCGCAAGCTTCTACTTTAGACGCTACTTTACGTGCGGGTACAACTGGTAATGTTGAAGCAGCTCAAAAAGTAGGTGCTTTAATCGCAGAACGCGCTAAAGCAGCTGGTATTACTAAAGTTGCATTTGACCGTTCTGGTTTCAAATATCATGGTCGTATCAAAGCCTTGGCTGATGCTGCTCGTGAAAACGGCTTGGAGTTCTAATCATGGCTAAAGTTGAACAAAACGAAGGTCTTGTTGAAAAGCTGGTTGCCGTTGATCGTGTAGCCAAAGTTGTTAAGGGTGGTCGTATCTTCTCTTTCACAGCATTAACTGTTGTGGGCGACGGTAACGGTCGTGTAGGTTTTGGTCGTGGTAAAGCACGTGAAGTTCCAGCTGCTATCTCTAAAGCACTTGAAGCTGCTCGTCGTAACATGATTACTGTTGAACTTGTTAACGGTACTGTACAACACCCTATTAACGCTCGTCACGGTGCAAGCCGCGTTTACATGCAACCTGCTTCTGAAGGTACTGGTGTAATTGCTGGTGGCGCTATGCGTGCAGTTTTAGAAGCTGTTGGTGTACGTAACGTATTAACTAAATGTTATGGTTCTACAAATGCTGCTAACGTAGTAAACGCAACTTTCAACGGTTTGCGTGATATGACTTCTCCTGAGAAAGTCGCTGCGAAACGTGGTCTTACTGTTGAACAAATTCAAGGGTAATAATCATGAAAACGATTAAAGTTACCCAGACTAAATCTGCAGCGCACCGCTTGAAAAATCACAAGCTTAGCCTCAAAGGTTTAGGTCTGCGTCGTATTGGTCATACTGTAGAAGTGCAAGATACACCTTCTAACCGTGGTATGATCAACCAAGTTTACTATATGGTTAGTGTAGAGGAATAAGCCATGACTCTGCGTTTAAATACTATTGCACCTGCAGAAGGTGCTAAACGTAATAACTTACGTTTAGGTCGTGGTATCGGTTCTGGCGTTGGTAAGACTGGTGGCCGTGGTGTCAAAGGTCAAAACTCTCGTAAGAGCGGTGGTACTCGTCCAGGTTTCGAAGGTGGTCAAACTGCGATCTACCGTCGTCTACCTAAATTCGGTTTCACTAGCCAACAAGCTTTGAAAACTGCTGAAGTACGTTTATCTGAGCTTAGCAAAGTTGAAGGCGACATCGTGTCTCTTGAAACTTTAAAAGCTGCGAACGTTGTACGTAAAGATATGCTTCGTGCTCGTATCGTGCTTTCTGGTGAAATTACTCGTGCATTCACTGTTCAAGGTGTTGCTTTGACTAAAGGCGCTAAAGCTGCTGTTGAAGCTGCTGGCGGCAAAGTCGAGGAGTAATCTCCAGTGTCTATGTCTCCTAGTTCTACAGGTCATGTCAATATGATGAAAGGCCAACCGTTTCATGTGAAATACCGTGAAATTATTCGCCGAATGATGTTTCTCATTGGTGCGTTGTTGGTGTTTCGACTAGGAGCGCATATTCCAGTACCAGGCATTAATAGTGCCGCTTTAGAGAATTTATTTAATGCAAACTCAGGCACCATCCTGGGTTTGTTTAATATGTTCTCAGGCGGTGCATTAGAGCGAATGTCTATTCTTGCTCTTGGGATTATGCCGTACATTTCTGCTTCGATTATCGTGCAGTTAATGTCTACGGTAATTCCTTCGCTGGAAGCTTTGAAAAAAGAAGGCGAACAAGGCAAACGTAAGATAAATCAGTACACACGACAAGGTACGTTGTTACTTGCATTTGTGCAGTCTGTTGGTATGTGTGCAGGTTTGATTAGTCAGGGCATTACTTTGACTTCAGGCTTAGCATTTTATGTGCCGGCTGTAACTTCACTGGTTGCAGGTACAATGTTCTTGATGTGGTTGGGTGAACAGATCACCGAGCGTGGGGTGGGTAATGGTATTTCCATGATCATCTTCGCGGGTATTGTTGCAGGGTTGCCTAACTTGGTTATGCAATCTTTAACTTCTGTTGATAACGGACAATCAAGCTTGATTGGCTTGGCTGTATTCGCTTTGTTATCAGTGGCTGTACTTGCAGCAATCGTGTTTATTGAGAAAGCGCAACGTCGTATTCCAGTAAACTATGCTCAAAAACAACAAGGTCGTCGCGTATTTACTGCACAACAAACACATTTGCCATTAAAAATTAATATGGCGGGTGTGATTCCAGCGATTTTCGCAAGTTCACTGCTTTTGTTCCCTGCGAGCTTAGGTCAGTGGGTGGGTAGTGCAGATCCTAAAGCGGGTATTATTCAGCGTAGTCTACAAGATTTGGCACTAGTTTTATCGCCTGGTCAGCCGTTGTATTTGGTGCTCTTTGGTGCGTTAATTATCTTTTTCTGCTACTTCTATACTGCACTTGTGTTCAGTCCTAAAGAAGTGTCAGAGAACTTGAAACGCAGCGGAGCTTATGTGCCTGGTATACGTCCAGGTGAGCAAACTGCTCGTTACTTAGATCATATTCTCAATCGTTTGACCTTTATTGGCGCGATCTATATCACAGTCATCTGTTTAATGCCGATGATTCTACAAAGCTCATTTGGTATTCCATTTAGCTTAGGTGGTACATCGTTACTGATTGTAGTGGTTGTTGTGATGGACTTTATGGCTCAGCTACAAGCACATCTCACTTCGCACCAGTACGATAGTCAAACATTAATGAGAAAAACGACTGCTCATCCTAAGGGATAAGCGCACTTGAGGTTTCATCATGAAAGTACAAGCTTCTGTAAAGAAAATTTGTGGTAGCTGCAAAGTTATCCGTCGTAATGGGGTTATCCGCGTAATTTGTAGCGCAGAACCTCGTCATAAGCAGCGTCAAGGTTAATCTGATCAAGACCTGTTGATTTCAGTAGGCGAATTAGGTTATTATCCGCCCCTCAAGATTTTTGTGGGGCGGTTGATTATCTCTACTGCCTTTTTGGAGAAAATTGAATGGCTCGTATTGCCGGTGTAAACATTCCGGATAACAAGCATGCTGTTATCTCTCTAACGTATATCTTTGGTATTGGTCGCCATACTTCAAAAGCTATCTTAGCTGCTGCTGGTATTGCTCCAACTACTAAGATTCGTGAACTAGATGACGCTCAGCTTGATGCGATTCGTGCAGAAGTTGCTAAGGTTCCGACCGAAGGTGATTTACGTCGCGAAATTTCCATGAACATTAAACGTTTAATGGATTTAGGCTGCTACCGCGGTCTTCGTCATCGTCGCAGCTTGCCTGTCCGTGGTCAACGCACCAAAACTAACGCACGTACCCGTAAAGGTCCGCGCAAACCAATTAAGAAATAAGATTTCTGGAAGCTAAAAGATGGCTAAAGATACACGCACACGCAAGAAGGTCACTCGTACCGTCTCTGAAGGTGTTGCACACATTCACGCTTCTTTTAATAACACCATTGTGACTATTACCGATCGTCAAGGTAATGCACTGGCTTGGGCCACTTCAGGTGGACAAGGCTTCCGTGGATCACGTAAATCAACTCCGTTCGCTGCTCAGGTAGCTGCTGAAGTTGCTGGTAAAGCAGCTTTGGATTACGGTTTGAAAAACTTGGACGTCCTTGTTAAAGGTCCTGGTCCAGGTCGTGAATCTGCGGTTCGTGCTTTAGGTGCAGTGGGTTATAAAATTAATAGCATTACCGATGTGACTCCAATTCCTCACAACGGTTGCCGTCCACCTAAAAAACGTCGCGTCTAAGGAGAATCATTCATGGCTCGTTATATTGGTCCAAAATGCAAACTCTCTCGCCGCGAAGGGACAGACCTGCAATTAAAATCTGGCGTTAAACCATTTGACGTTAAGACTAAAAAACACGCTAAAGCTCCTGGTCAACACGGTGGAGCTCGTGGCGGCAAACAATCTGAGTACTCACTACAATTACGTGAAAAACAAAAAGTACGTCGTATGTACGGTGTTTTAGAACGTCAATTTAGTAACTACTACAAAGAAGCAGCTCGTGTTAAAGGCGCAACAGGTGAAAACTTGTTGAAATTGCTTGAAAGCCGTCTTGATAACGTTGTTTATCGCATGGGTTTTGGTTCTACACGTGCAGAAGCTCGTCAGCTTGTATCTCACCGTTCAATCACTTTAAATGGCCGTCGCGTTAACATCGCGTCTATCCAAGTTAAAGCTGGTGACGTTGTTGCAGTACACGAAGGCGCTAAACAACAATTACGTATCAAAAACGCAATTGAATTAGCTGCTCAACGTGGTACTCCTTCTTGGATGGAAGTAGACCATTCTAAATTAGAAGGTACGTTCAAAGCTGCACCAGATCGTTCTGATTTACCTGCTGAAATCAACGAAAGCTTGATTGTAGAATTGTATTCTAAATAATCCTTGAGGTAGCAATATGACGCGTACTGCAAATGAGTTTCTAACACCGCAAGCGATCAAGGTCGAAGCGGCAAGCGGGACCTCGGCAAAAGTTATTCTAGAACCCTTAGAGCGTGGCTTTGGTCATACTCTTGGTAATGCTTTACGTCGCATCCTTCTTTCTTCTTTACCTGGCGCTGCTGTGGTTGAAGTTGAAATTGAGGGTGTTGAGCACGAGTACAGTACTTTGGAAGGCTTGCAGCAGGACATCGTCGAGCTCTTGCTGAACCTAAAAGGATTGTCTATTAAGCTGTTCGATCAAAATGAAGCTTATTTGACATTAGAAAAACAAGGTCCTGGCGACGTAACAGCCGCTGACCTTCGTTTACCTCATAATGTTGAAGTGGTTAACCCTGAACATTTGATCGGTACTTTAAGTGCTTCAGGCAATCTTAAGATGCGCCTGAAAGTTTCTCAAGGTCGTGGCTACGAGACTTCTGACTCTCGTTTCCCAGAAGGCGAAACTCGCCCAGTGGGTCGTTTGCAGTTAGATGCGTCTTATAGCCCAATCAAACGTGTGTCTTACACAGTAGAAAATGCTCGTGTAGAACAACGTACTGACCTTGATAAACTGATCATTGATCTTGAAACCAACGGTACTGTAGATCCTGAAGAAGCGATCCGCAAAGCTGCAACAATCTTGCAGCAACAAATTGCGATCTTCGTTGACCTTCAAAAAGATCAAGCACCTGTTGCTCAAGAACCTCGTGAAGAAGTTGATCCGATTTTGCTTCGTCCAGTAGATGATCTAGAGCTTACTGTTCGTTCTGCTAACTGTTTGAAAGCAGAAAACATTTACTACATTGGTGATCTTGTACAGCGTACTGAGGTTGAGTTGCTTAAAACTCCTAACCTTGGTAAAAAATCGCTTACTGAGATCAAAGATGTTCTGGCTTCTAAAGGCTTACAACTCGGCATGCGTTTAGAGAACTGGCCACCAGCTAGTCTCCGTATGGACGATCGTTTCGCCTATCGTAGCCGTTAATTAAGTAGGACTATCACCATGCGTCATCGTAATAGTGGTGTGAAATTAGGCCGTACAAGCAGTCATCGTAAAGCGATGTTCCAAAACATGGCTAATTCTTTGTTCGAGCACGAGTTAATCAAAACTACTGTGCCTAAAGCAAAAGAGTTACGTCGTGTAGCTGAGCCTTTAATCACTTTAGCTAAAAACGATACTGTTGCAAACCGCCGTTTAGCGTTTGCTCGTACTCGTTCAGCAGCAACTGTTGGTAAATTATTTACCGTTCTTGGCCCTCGTTACAAAGAACGTAACGGCGGTTATCTACGTGTTCTTAAAGCGGGCTTCCGTGCAGGTGATGCTGCGCCAATGGCTTACGTTGAGCTAGTAGATCGCGAAGTTAAATAATTTCGTGTAGAAAACAACTCAGTTGTTCTCGAAAAAGGTCGGTTGAATAAACCGGCCTTTTTTTATGGTTATAGTATTGTCAGACAAAAAATATAAATGACCTCAAAAGATAAATAATAGGACTGTTTTAACTAAACTTGACATTGTGTATTGTCAATTTTGTGTTTTAATAAAATAAATGAGATCACTTAGGTTAAAAGAACAACATGGAAAAGCAAGTTGATATTCTAATTGTCGGTGCAGGTATTTCAGGTTTAGGTCTAGCTGCCCACCTTTCTAAGCACTGTCCGCAACGTAGCTTCGATATCATTGAACGCCGTGAAAGTTTTGGCGGTACATGGGATTTATTTAAATATCCGGGTATACGTTCTGACTCAGATATGTCAACGTTCGGTTTTAACTTCAAACCGTGGAAAAAAGCCAATGTTTTGGCTGAAGGACCAGCGATTAAAAATTATTTATCAGAAGTGATTGATGAATTTAAACTGAAAGAAAAAATTCATTTTAAATATCGTGTTTTGACTGCGAACTATGACTCAACCACCAAAAAATGGACTGCTGAGATTGAAAACGCTAAAGGCAAAAAAGAAACCTGGGTGGCGAATTTCGTTTTAGGCTGTACGGGCTATTACAATTACGATGCCGGCTTCCAGCCTGATTTTCCAAATCAATCTGCATTTAAAGGACAATTTATTCATCCGCAACATTGGCCGGAAAATTTAGATTACACAGGTAAAAAAGTCGTGATCATTGGTAGTGGTGCAACTGCAATTACCCTTGTACCTGCTATGTCTAAGGGTGGGGCAGCGCATGTAACGATGTTACAGCGTTCACCGACGTATATCGCTTCAATACCATCTATTGATATTGTTTACGAAAAAATGCGTAAACTTTTGCCTGAAGATGTTGCTTATAAGTTAACCCGTGCACGAAATATTGGTGTACAGCGTGCGATTTATGCAGTTGCGCAAAAACAACCAAAGCTATTACGTAAATTCCTATTGAAATCGATTGAGTTACAGCTTAAAGGTAAAGTGGATATGAAACACTTTACCCCTGACTATAATCCATGGGATCAGCGTTTATGTGTTGTGCCAGATGGTGACTTATTTAAAATCTTACGTTCAGGTAAAGCATCAGTTGAAACTGATCAAATCGAACAATTTACTGAAAATGGTATTCAGCTTAAATCGGGTAAACATTTAGATGCTGATATTATTGTCTCAGCGACAGGCTTGAATATCCAAATTCTAGGTGGTATTCAGGGTACAGTTGATGGTAAGCCTTTAGACACTTCAAAACATATGCTTTACAAAGGTGTAATGGTGAGTGATGTACCAAATATGGCCATGATTATTGGTTATATCAACGCATCATGGACATTAAAAGTCGATATCGCTGCGGAATATATTTGTCGCTTACTGAATCACATGGATCAAAACCAATACGATGAAGTGGTTGCCACAGGTGATGCCACAGAGTTGATGGATGATACGGTGATGGGTAGCCTGACTTCAGGTTATATTGCACGTGCTGCCAATGTGATGCCTAAGCAGGGTAAACACGCACCATGGAAAGTAACCAATAATTATCTAGCTGATCGTAAAGAGTTAAAGAACTCAAGTTTTACCGATGCTGTGCTTAAATTTCATAAGCGTGAACATCAGTTAGATCGTAAGCCAAAATTGGTATCGTAATTTAGATATAAAAAAGAGCACATCATGTGCTCTTTTTTTTGTTTCTTAGACGGGCTTTTATAGTGTTCTAGAGATCAGCTCTTTCATAATTTCATTGGTGCCTGCATAAATACGATTGGCACGATGGTCGATATAGGCACGTGCAATTGGATATTCCATCATATAGCCATAGCCACCATGCAGTTGTAAGCATTCATCGACGACTTTGCTGTATAAATCTGAAATTTTGTATTTAGCCGCTGCTGCCGCATCAATACCTAATTCATTTTTAATTTGTAGTTGCATACAATGGTCTAAGTATGCACGGCAGAAATCGATTTCTGTTCTGAGTTCCGCGAGTTTAAAACGGGTATTTTGAAATGACGAAATCGGTTTGCCAAACGCTTGACGTTCTTTGGTGTATTTCACGGTATGCGCAAAAGCCGCTTCTGAACCTGCTTGGCAGATAATTGCCACAATGAGCCGTTCCCATGCTAGCTCTTTCATGAGCATCATAAAGCCCATACCTTCTGCACCTAATAGATTGCTTTTCGGTACACGAACATTGTCAAAGAATAGCTCACAGGTATCTTGGCCTTTCATACCAATTTTATTTAAAGGTTTACCCTTAGAAAAACCCGCGCGATCTGCTTCGACTATGATGAGTGAGAGGTTGGCTGAACCTTTTTCATTTTGACCTGTTTTACATACCACAATCGCCATGTCACACAAATAACCATTAGTAATGAAAATCTTTGATCCATTAATAATGTAGTCATCACCATCGGCAACAGCACTGGTTCGTACGGACTGTAAATCTGAACCCGTACCCGGTTCCGTCATCGCAATAGCAGTAACGACTTCGCCTGTTGCCATTTTTGGGAGCCAATTTTGTTTTTGGGTTTCGTTGCCAAAGTTATAAATATAATTGGCGACAATATCGGAATGCAGTGAAAAGCCTGTCGCAGAATCACCCGCATAGGCCTGTTCTTCAATCAGGATCATGCTATATAAGCGATCTACACCTGAGCCGCCATATTCTTCAGGCATTGTGGAGCAGAGTAGTCCAAGTTCGCCTGCTTTATTCCAGAGCGCTCGATCAACATGCTGTTGCTGCTCATATTTTTCGGTATTTGGAATTACTTCACTTTCGTAAAAGCGTCGTACAGTGTCACGGAATGCTTCATGTTCACTGTTAAATAGTTGGCGCGGTAACATATTGCTTAAGGGACGAATCGCAGCAGATTGCATATTGTTTTTATCTCAGTCTTATTGTGATGAAACCAAAGTAAAAGACTTGCGGCACGCTCACAATGTGCAGTGTGCTCAATTATGAATAAATGCATGATGGATTTGGTCAATCTCTTGATTTCTAGTCAACAAGTAGCTTGGGATCGGGTAAACTATTCAGATTCATTGATGATTGGGGTATGCGATGACTGATGACATCAGCCTAGAAGAACGCAAAGTCATTTACCGCGCACGTCGTGGTTTAAAAGAAATTGATGTATATTTTGATCCGTATGTGAAAAATCACTATTTGTCGGCATCTGCGGAAGAAAAACAGATGTTTGCAGATTTAGTTGCACAAGAAGATCCAGATTTACTCGATTGGTTTATGGAAGTCTCTGAGCCACCACGTCCTGAATTAAAAGATTTTATTAAGAAGTTGAAATTTTACGTTCATGGATAGTCGCTGTTTTAAGCTGAAACGCAGTTGGTTTGCGCTTGGGTTTCAGCTTTTGATTTTTATTATATTGATGTTTGTATTGTACCAGTTGGTGCCACTGTGGTTATGGGCGATGTGTGTGATCGCAGGACTGGTGATGTATCAACTGTTTTATCAAAAATCACCTAAGATTGATCAGTTTGAATATTTGGATGGACGGGAATGGAGTATTTCTTGTCAAGACCAAGTCAAACGGGTTGAGATTAGCCATGTGATCGATCATCAAGTGTATATCGTGGTGTATTTTCGTCATGCTAAAGCACGTCCACTCTTGATTTGGTGTGATCAATTGCCTATGCAACAATGGAAAGCCTTAAAAGCATTTACCCAGCTTGCTTGAGTTATCTTTATAAAAATGCGCTCAATTTAGCCGCATTTTAACTCTCAAATTGTCAGACAAAATCAATAAAAAGTTTATAAATATCTAAATTGTCTGACAATTATCCCTTTTTCTTCTCGTCAAAATATGTACAGTAAATTCACCAACAGCAAACAAAGGAGATCGTTATGGTCGTTTTGCCAATGTGGGTGTTTCTAATCGTAGCCATTGTTATGGCCATAGTCATTGGACGACTTGGAACATTGCTGAAGGATCAGTTTTCGGAAAAATAAGTGTGAGAAACACTTTCTCAGTTAATAAGTAGCATGTGCTGAACCGTCGCAATGCTACTTTTTTTTGCCTAAAATTTGGATAAAGTCGAGCTTCAGTCAATTGCAGTTGTGGTCATTCATGTCAAAGTGAATCGTCTAATTTAGAGTAATTACTCTTTTCATCATAAAATGCATCTGATATGTTTATCGGGAAGGACATAATCACAATTATAGAGGACAGGAAAATGTCGAGCGTCCAAAAAATATGCCAAGGTGTGGCTGCAATTGCAATAACAACAACAGTATTAACCGGTTGTTCTCAAGTCATTAAAACAGGTGCCAATGTTGCACTCGGTTTCACTGAAAAACATATTGTTCCACCTATTTTGGCGATGGATGATGCTGAAATGGTGTGTAATTCTGGTAATTCTTTAACGCCAGCAATTATGGCAACCAAAGATATGGGGGCCGATCCGACCCGTGTTGCCGTGCTGATGTACTCGGCAGCAGGTATTTGTGCGGAACAAAAAGCCTTAGATGCTGAACTGCGTTATATGCGAGCTTCAAAAGATCATAAAGTGGCTGAAGCTCAAGATGCCCGTGTAGAGCAAAAACGTTGGGCAGCACTAGCAGCACAGCGCCAATACACAGGTTATCAACTGTTCCAGACGCGTTATGAGAAAAAATACAAGAAGCCGCTGGGTGATAGCTGCCCACGTATGAATAGTGATATCGAACAAACCGTTTATTTACTCGGTATGTTAAGTGGTCTTCAGGCGATGACCAATGACATCAATTCTGGTGGTGCAGTACAAGTACCAAAAGATATTGCTGCTGTGGTAGAGCGCGGCATGGTGTGCTTGGACAATACTAAATTCTGGGGTGCACCAAACGCGACTCGTGCTGTGATTTGGACATTACTGCCAGGTGCAGGGGATGGTAAACCAGATCCGTACCAAACCTTGAAACAATCTACACAAATTGGTGAGCAAAAGGGTGTACGTTTATCTCATGCATTGTATGCTGTCGCTGCACAAGCCAGTGGTGATGATGCCAAAATCCGTGATGCTTTAAGAACATTCTCACAAGCACGGAGTGAAGAGAAACCAATTAACCCGCAGTTCAAGCTGATTGATAGTATGGCAGCGAGTATGGTGCACGGCATCGCAGATCGCTATTGGACTGAAAATACCGGTGTACGTAGTACAGATGAAGGTTTAGAGCGTTTCTGGGATGACACAGAAGATTCATCAGATTTGGATGAATTATTTAATTAAGTCAGTGTTATCTGATGATGGATATTCGAGAGGTATCGTGCAATTGCGACATCTCTTGAGAGATTAAATTGGAGCAGCCGATGAAGGAACACCATCTGCAACATAAAATTATTTTTATTGCGGTTGTGGTCTCGATTTCGGCTTGCCTTCAAATTTTTAAAGATACTTTTATCTATTGGCAAGATTATATCTTAAGTGAACCTTGGCGTTTATGGACGGCACATTGGGTTCATGTCGGTTGGATTCATTATTTTCTTAATATTCTCGCATTTGCGTGTTTACCTTTCATTTTTCCACGTGTTTCTGTCGCTCATTTTATTGCTTTATTTCTCATCATTCCGCCACTGGTGAGCTTAAGTTTTTACTATTACCTCACGGATATTGGCGCTTATGCCGGTTTATCAGGTTTATTACATGGTGCTTATGCTGCAGTCGCCTGTGTACATTTACTTTATAAACGTGAACGACAATTTGCTGCAGGGGTACTGTTTTTAATATTCGTAAAATTGATTTGGGAAAATACCATTGGCAGTACAGGGACAGCGCAGTTAATTGGTACCCCTGTCTTGGTCGAAGCCCATTTGCTAGGTGTGATTTGGGGGATTGTGGTCGCAATAGTGTATATCGCAGGTGATTACTGGCTCGACCGTGATGGAAATTGATCAAAAAATCGCAAAAGAAAATTTAAATTGTCATTTTAATCCTGCCAAATTTAAGGCAGAGTCAAAAGCAAAATAAATAAGGTGCTGAGAAAAGGATATTTTCAAAGCAAAAGGAAGAAGCGCTGTAGGGTGCTCGAAAAGAAGAATAGGAAATTACATGCAACAAGATGATCAAAACAGATCAGGACAAGGTCTGTTGAGTTATATATGGACCGAATGGATCTCGACCTTCGTTGTCCTTATTCTGCTGCTTCTCACCTTGGTGATTGGTACGGGTGAAATGATTCACGGCCAATTATTACGTATGGGTGAACGTCTTTATGGCGACCCTGCGACAGGTATGCAGTATTCATTCCTTCGAGCAGAGCCGACAGCGCCACAATGTAATCGTAATATCGACGTCGATGCTGCGGTACAAAAACAAATGAAAGAAGATGCTGCAGATGAATATGCAGATTTCTTTGGTGTGCGTTCAGAAGCAGATGTACGTGGCGCAATTATGCAAGCACAGCAAGTCTGTGAAGAATCCTATACGTTCTACGATAAAGCGGTTGAGCATATTAAAGCCAATCCAAGTATCAGAGCGTACCGTCAGTTTGAAACCACATTCTTTGGTTTATTCAAATTCGGTACTGAAAATCGTGCATTACTCTTAGTGATTATGGTGGTGTTTGCAGCAATTAGCGCGACTTTAAAAACCCATCATATTGGCTTACGCAGCCCTGCAACTAAAATTGATTTCAGGCTTTACAGTATTGCAATGTTGATTGCCAATGGGTTCTTGGCATTCTCTGCTTATAGTCAATATCAATCGGTACTGAATTCCGGCGTGCCAATGGGGGAAATGAAATACATCTATTGGTTATGGATGATTTTATTTAGCACCTTAACCCTGATCAGCCTATTCCAAATGGTTAAGCAGCCGAAGCCAACTAAAGAGGGTGGCAGTATCGGCATGGCATTCTTGAGTATTCCACTCTATGCCTATATGGCGATTTCAACAGGATTTAATTTTACTTTCCTAATGGATTACCCAATGGGACAGGGGATTTATCTCGGTCAGTTGGTTGAGTTCTCCAGTATTTTCTTAAACTTGGCATTGTTTATTTGGGCGGGTATGTTGCTGAAACAAACTCGTGTGGTCGACAAATTCCTGAATGTTTTACGCCCTTGGAACTTGGCACCTGAAACGCTGACGTGGTTAATTTTGATTGCAGCAGCATTACCAACGGCATATACCGGTGCATCAGGGATTTTCGTGATTGCTGCCGGTGCAATCATTTATAAAGAAGTGTGGAATGCAGGAGGGCGCCGTCAATTTGCCTTGGCTGCAACAGCAATGTCAGGCTCATTGGGTGTCGTACTACGTCCATGTCTATTGATTGTCGTAGTGGCATCTCTCAACAAAGAGGTGACAACAGATCTGCTTTACCACTATGGCGTGTATGTGTTCCTTGTGAGTTCAACACTCTTCTTACTGATTTCATTATTCTTTGCAGAAAGTAAGTTCCGTATTGCAAAACCAAGTGTAGCCGCACCTGATTCTGGTCGTGCATTGGTTGCTGTTGTGCCATATGTGATTATTTTCTTAATGACATGGGTATTCTACAAATATGCACTATCTACCGATCTAAATGAGTTTACTGCACCAGTCATGATGCCAGTGATTCTACTGATGGTGGTGTTATTTGATAAATTACGTCATGAGCCTGCACCACTGCCACCAGTTGGACATTGGGATGCTGCACTAGATGTCAATACCACAGGTCATGCCCCTGCTCCAGAGGAACGTCCAGAAGCGCCACAACGTCAACTTGGTTTCTGGAAATCAATGCATATCTCTACCAGTGAAACAGTAGGGCACATTGGGGCACTGGTTATCTTAATGGCGTTGTCTGTCAGTGTGGGTGGCCTACTTGAACGTATGGAAATTATGGAAGCGTTCCCGACAGATATTAACAGTACAATTTTAGTGATTACGATGATTGTCGGCTTAATGATCTTTGTGGGGATGATCATGGACCCATTCGGTGCTGTGATTCTGATTTCTGCGACAGTTGCACCAGTGGCTTATCAATATGGTATTGATCCAGTACATTTCTGGATGATTACGTTGATTGGTTTTGAATTGGGTTATGTGACCCCACCTGTGGCACTGAATCACTTATTGGCTAGGCAGTCCATTGGTGATGAAGAGGTTGCGGCAGCCGATGCAGAAGTCCGTCATATGTCCTTCTACTATCGTTATGAACGGTGGATTCTGCCAGTGATTGTATTGTTACCGGCGATGCTGATCATTGCCTATGTGCCATACATCTTTAAGTTGTTTGGTTGGTATCAATAAGTCAGAAATAAAAAAAGCACCTTCGGGTGCTTTTTTATATGTCTTAATTTCGATTGAGACGTTTTTGTAGCATTGGGCTACAGAGTACAATTGCACAGAAGATCAGACTTAGACCGATTAAACTATAAAAATCAGGTAGCTCATTCCAAAATAGATATCCCCAAATTCCCGCAAAAATAATCGCAATATAATTTACAGGTCCGATTTGACCCGCAGGTGCAAGTTTATAGGCATAGGATAAAAAGATTTGACTGACATTAGCGAGAATTCCAGCCACCACTAAATATGTTAATTCCGTCCATGTATAGGGTCGCCATAGCCAAAACATCGGAATGATTGAGATGATTGTTCCAATCAGGCAAAAATAAAACACGATTCGCTCTGGTGGTTCTGTTTGAGTCAGTGCGCGCACTGTTACAAATGCCAAGGCTGCCATAAAACTTGCAGTCAGTCCGACGAAGGACATGAGATCAAATAGACCCGCATCGGGTTTCGCAACACAAAGTACGCCTAAGAACCCAATCGATGCAGCCACAATCATGCTGGCTGTGACTTGCTCTTTAAGAAATAACCATGCAATTAAAGGAATAAAAATAGGCGCTGAATAGGTGAACACCATGGCATTGGAGAGTTTTAAATGGGCAATCGCATAGAAAAAGCCATACATAGCAATTGAGCCAATAATTGCCCGCCAGGTATGCATCCAAAGTTTTTCAGTTTTAAAATGTTGAATGCCTTTAGTCAAAATAAAAGGCATGAACAGAAAGAGTCCGACGACATTTCTAAAAAATACAATCGTGAAATTATCAACGCTTCCTGAGGCGTAACGAATGCAAACGCCCATAATGGAAAAGAGCAGCGCGGAGCAAGTCAAACATAAAATTGCTTTGAGCAACTGAGAAGGAGGTGCTGCTGTCATAGTGCATTCTAAGCTAGGAAATATTTGAATATTCTAGCTTATTTTATGCACATTATTTGCCTTGAGCGAGTTGAGCTCCTAATAATTTAATTTGTTCTTCTTTCAGCGCAATCAGTTGATCCGCATCTTGGTGTTGAGCGGCAAGTGTTTGCTGCTGTTCCTTAAGCTGTGCCTGAATATCATCTAACTTGGCTAATTCGTCCTGAGCCAAGGTTGGATTTTCTGGAATCTCGGCTTGAAGTAAATCATCATCTACCAGTTTTTTAGTTTGTGATGATTCAGGTGTAACATCAGTTTGAATTGTAGAGGAAGGTGAGTTGTCTTCTTTTGAGGAAGTAGGTGCAATAAGCACCTCCTCAGCTTGTTCGGTTTGCTGAGAAGACATGAACCATTGATAACCAGCAATCAGTGCAACAATTGCTATTAATCCCCCAATAATCCCCATCAAAAGTTTTTGATTATTTTTTTCATTCACTGACATGGCTTAAACCTGAATCATATTTTGTGTTTAGCGCGGTTTAAATTGAATCACTCCAATTTCGTCGGGTACAGCAGGTTGCTCAGGTTGGTCGACATGTGTTGGACGGTTTTCTTCGTAACCGCAGTCAATACACTCAATCCATTCATCATCACCTGAGGTCAGCATGACAACCCGATCCATTGCCTGACATTTTGGACATTTCGCACCCGCAATGAAGCGTCGTTTTATCGTCATCATACTCACCTTGTGAACAACTTAAAACAGTAGTTTAAGCGTTTTTAGCGCCATTCGTCCAACCTTGATGACGCAGTAAGGCATCAATTTTTGGTTCACGTCCACGGAAATTCACGAATGCATCAAGTGCGGTGTCTTTACCACCGACCGCAAGAATATTTTTACGGAATGCTTTACCTGTTTCAGTATTGAAAATTCCTTCATTTTCAAAACGGTCAAAGGCATCACTGGCTAAGACTTCCGCCCATTTATATGAGTAATAACCCGCAGCATACCCACCTGCGAAGATATGACTAAAGCTATGTTGGAATCGGTTATAAGCTGTGGTCGGTAAGACAGTATATTGGGCACGAATTTCGTTCAGTGTCTGTTGAACTTGTTCAGCATTTAATGCGGAAGTTGCTTTATGAATGCTTAAGTCAAATAATGCAAATTCAAGTTGACGTAAAGTTTGCATACCGGATTGGAAGAAACGTGCATCGAGCAAAGATTTTAATAAATCGGCAGGTAGCGTTTCTTTACTCTCAATATGCTCACTTAATACATCTAAACTTTCTTTATCCCACGCCCAGAATTCCATAAACTGACTTGGTAATTCTACGGCATCCCACGCTACGCCATGTGTACCCGCAACAGCAATGTTATCCACTTCAGTCAGCATATGATGTAAGCCATGACCAAATTCGTGGAATAAAGTAATCACTTCATCATGGGTGAGCAGGGCAGGTTGATCACCAATGGCAGGGGTAAAGTTACCGACCATATAGCAAATTGGTTTTTGCAAGCCATTTGAAGTTTGCATGCGTGAACGGAAGCCACTCATCCAAGCACCGCCACGTTTGCCTTGACGTGCATATAAGTCAAAGTAGAAACCGCCAATCACTTGACCTTGATCTTCCAGTTCGAAGTAACGTGCATCGGGATGCCAAACAGGCGCTTCACGTTCAATGACTTTAATACCGTATAGGCGGTTTACGATGCTGAATAAACCTTTTACTACTTTGGGTGCAGGGAAATACGGTTTTAAGGCTTCTTGAGATAAATTGAACTGCTGGACTTTGAGTTTTTCAGAATAATACGTGCTGTCCCACGGTTGTAACTCGGTAATGCCATCCTGTGCAGCAATCGCTTTGAGTTCAGCAATTTCTTTCGTTGCAGGTTCACGAGCATGTTCAGCCAAATCACGTAGAAACTCATCGACAGCAGTAACACTCGGTGCCATTTTGCTAGCTAAAGATAAATCTGCATAGCTGTCAAAGCCGAGTAAATGTGCCATTTCATGACGCAGACTTAAGATTTCTTCGATGACAGGCGTATTATCAAATTCAGTTTTATCAGACTGATCTGATGCACGTGTGGTATAGGCTTTATACAGTTCTTCACGTAATTCACGATTTTCAGCATAGGTCATAATCGCTAAATACGACGGAAAATCTAAAGTTGCGACAGGCTGTTCTAGCTCACGTTGCTGACCATATTGTTTAAGCAGCTCAATACTACTTTTAGGAAGACCTTTAAGCTGTTCTTCATTGAGTGGTTTGAAATAGGCTTGAGTGGCGTCTAACACGTGATTGGAGAAATCAGAAGATAACTGAGATAAACGTGCAGAGATTTCGGCATAACGTTTTTTCGCGTCACCTACTAAAGCGACGCCTGACAATTTGAAGTCACGCAGTGCAAGTTTAATTGCACTTTGTTGTGCAGCAGGTAAGTCGTTAAATACAGGTGAGTCATGTACGTGCTGATAGGCTTGATAAAGCGCCGTATGTTGACCGAGTGCAGTATAGTATTCACTCAGTGCAGGTAATAAAGACTGATAAACTTCGCGTGTTTCCGCGTTATTCATCACGGCATTTAAATGCGAAAGTACACCCCATGATTCGCTCATCTCATTTTCAAGCGTATCGATCTGTTCTAGGGTTTTTAACTGTTCGACCACGCTTTCAGGCGTAGCAGTCAACGCATCTAAAAATTGCTGTCCAGATTGAATAGTGTTTTCAATTTGTTGTTTTAAATCCGCAAGTGTAATTTGGTCAAACAGTGGTACAGGCAACGTTGCCTTTTCTAAAGTCATATCGGTCTACTGATTTATTTCCTGTGTTAATTCTAGAAGTAAGGCTTCTAGAAGGATAAATCAAGCCTTGGGTGCTATTTATTCTGTGTTGCTTTGACAATTTGGATGGATTCGATCTTTTTGATGTAAGTCCCAAATTGCCCTTGGATGACGGACAGCTTTATCTGTAAAACCTGATTTTTATAGTGTTCATATTCATTTGAACTGAGTCGAAAAATACCAGATCCATCATACGCTGTATCCAAAAAATAGCTGACGCCATGTTTATATGTCTGCTCTTTCACTGCACTTGTCTCAACGGTCACGACACTAGGTGTACCAAAAACAAGGGTATGCAGTAGAGGGGGATAAAACACCAGATTCAAATAACAAATCAAAATTGCAAAAAGAGGCAGTAGCAGTAAGAAATAGAATTTCGGTTTTTTCTTTGCATTTTTCCATGTGCGGGGAATGACCCATTCACCCTGTCGATGGAGCATATAAAAGTAGATCAAAATCACCAAATACATAACGATTGCTAAAATGAAAGCACATATTTTGACGTGATCCGTTGGGGTGAAATCTAAGCTAAAGATGGCAAAAAGCGCTGAGATCGTCAGCAAGAAAAATGCGAACAAGACATAGTTGTGATAATCATATTTCGAGATCTTTTGCGGATTCATTGTTTTTAAGTAGCTTATTTTTATATGGATATATTAAAACAAAAAGAGCGCCGTAGCGCTCTTTTTATTTAGCAAAAATCATTCACCCTTTGCTTTGGCATTGGATTTTTTCTTTTTCGCTTTGGCTTTTTTCTTTACTTTATCTTTAGCCTTTGTTTCAGACTTTCCTGCAGATTTCTTAGCAGGCTTTTTGCTGTAGGAGCTTGGCTTTCCTTTGCCTTTCTTTCGTCTGGGCTGGTCTCCGTTGTCTTCGCTACTTGCAAGCCGGGGACGGTCTTTAATAAAGACATCTTCTTGCGGCTCTACACGAGGTGCTTTCGCTTTATTCGCCACACGTGGTGCACGTTCGCGAATTGGACGACCCGCATGAGACAATTGTTGAATCAGTTCAAAGTCAATTTTACGTTCTTCAAGGTTTACACCTGCCACTTTGATTTTAACTTCATCGCCTAAACCAAAGATTTGACCACGGTTTTGACCGACTAAGTTTTGACTTGCTTGATCAAACACAAAGAAGTCATCACCGAGTTGGCTGACATGGATCATGCCATCAACATAAAGGTCTTTTAAGGTGACGAACAAACCAAATTCAGCAGTAGCACTGATAGTCCCAACAAATTCCTCGCCCAAATGCTGTTTCATATAATGACATTTCAGCCAAGTGGTTACAGAACGAGAGGCTTCATCTGCACGGCGCTCTGTTGCAGAGAAATGTTCACCGGCATCATCAAGTGCAGCACCTGAAATTGGATATGGTTTTTTAGCTAACTGTGCTTTGATCGCACGGTGTAATAGCAAGTCAGGGTAGCGACGAATTGGTGATGTGAAATGCGTATAGGCATCATAAGCCAAACCGAAGTGACCTGCGTTGTTTGCACCATAGTAGGCCTGCATCATAGAACGCAATAAAACCGCATGAATACTTGGCGCATCAATACGATCTTTGGTTGCTTCAATCACCGCTTGATAATCAGCTTGAGTTGGTTGCTCAGGGAAATTCAAACCTAAAAGTTTAACGAAATCGCGAACTTTTTGAATGCGAGAGAATTCAGGTGGCTCATGCACACGGTATAGCATTGGAATTTCATTTTTTAATGAATATTCTGCAGCAGCAACGTTAGCAAGCAACATACATTCTTCAATCAGCTTATGTGCATCATTGCGGGTGCGCGGTAAGATTTCGTTGATTCCACCGAGTTCATCGAATGTCATGTATGTTTCAACAGTTTCGAATTCCATTGCGTGGCGTTCAGCACGAAGACCTTTAAGCACTTGATACAACTGGAATAGCGTATTCAGGGATTTACGTACATCACGATCTTCAGTAATGGCTTGGCTATCGCCTTCAAAATATTGCGCAACTTGATCATAAGTAAGACGCGCTTTTGAATGCATTACAGAAGGGTAGAACTCATAACCTGTCACACGACCTGCACGAGACAGTTTCAGGTCGCAGACCATACATAAGCGGTCAACGTTTGGATTGAGTGAACAAAGTCCGTTTGATAATGCTTCAGGCAACATTGGTAAGACGAAATGTGGAAAATACACCGATGTACCACGTTCTTGTGCTTCATCATCTAAGGGTTTACCTGGACGCACATAGTGACTGACATCGGCAATCGCAACTACGACACGGTAACCGCCACCTGGACGTTTTTCGGCATAGACTGCATCGTCAAAGTCACGTGCATCTTCACCATCAATAGTGACTAAAGCTAAGTCACGTAAGTCGATACGACCTTCACGATCTTTTGCACTTGGTTCTTTAAAGCTTTCGGCTTCTTTGACTACGTCTTCAGGGAATTCGTAAGGCAGACCAAATTCTAAAATGGTTTGCGGAATAATAATTTCAGTATCGGCTTTGTCTGCCATCGATTGTACGATGTGACCAGTCGCCAATTCTTCTTTTGTTGGATAGTCATCAATCGCAATACGAACTGAATCGCCTACATTTACTTTGGCGTGTTCAATCAATTCTTTTTCTAAGGTAATTGGCTGATGGGCATTCGGATTGCCGGGCTGAATAAAGTATTCGCCCTCATGCACTGCCACTTTACCAATAATTTGTTTAACGCGGTGCTGCACGACTTCTGTAATAAAGCCCCATGCTTTACCTTTACGATCGACAGAAGTCTGACGTACTTTGACGCGATCGCCATTAAAGACTTGGCGTAATTCACGTTCAGGTAAAAGTAAATCGTCCTGACCTGAAATATTTGCTGTGCCCATACCTTTGGAATTGATATAGACCGTCGCTTCATGTTCAGGTTGCTTTGCCGCAATTTGGAACTTATAACCATCTTTCATTAACTGACCATCACGTACCATTGCAATCAGGCGGTGACTTAAAGCATCAATACTTTTTTGGTCAGCAATTTCAAAATATTCCACCAGTTCAGCATGTGACTGGGATTCATTTTTTTCTACGACTTCGAGAATCAAAGTTCGGCTAGGAATAGGGTTGTCATAACGTTCGGCTTCAGCTTTTGCTTCAGGATCGACCCAATTTTTCATCATGTCTTAAATTTATCTATAGGAGATAGGTTTAGCATAAGTCATGTACGCGCAGACTGCACGTAAATGATTGCAATAAACTGTGTAAGTTTTAGATTTTGGGATTATTTTAGATAATTGGAAAATTTGAAATATTTTTTGCTCAAGGAATGAACGAATTATTATAAATTGTTTAAAAAGTATTTAAATGAGCAAAAATATGCACTTTTTTTTACGGCTGTGCTTGCAGTGCTATGCCGAACTTTGTATTATGGCGGCACGTTACGGTGAGATGGGTGAGTGGCTGAAACCACATCCCTGCTAAGGATGCATACGGGCAACTGTATCGAGGGTTCGAATCCCTCTCTCACCGCCAACTTTACTTATGTCGCGCTCATAGCTCAGCTGGATAGAGCACTTGGCTACGAACTAAGGGGTCGGGAGTTCGAATCTCTCTGAGCGCACCAATAAGTAAAGATTTTAAACGTAAGTCTTTTAAGACGACACAAGTTACGCGCTCATAGCTCAGCTGGATAGAGCACTTGGCTACGAACTAAGGGGTCGGGAGTTCGAATCTCTCTGAGCGCACCAACTTGAACATTAAACCGCTTTAGCAGCGGTTTTTTTGTGCCTAAAATTTAGTGATGTAGATGTTTGAGCATCCTCAATGTATTTTTTCATTCAAGATTTCTGAACTTTATAGATCGTCTATAGATGAGTTCGACGAGCATCGATTAATTGCTTTTAACTCTAAATCTGTTGTTTATTTACACGAAAAATCAAGAATATTGGGTTATCGTTTATTTGTTGTACGTTTGATTGGGTTTTTATTAAAAAAGACTTAACAAGCGTTAAAAAACATATATAATGCACTCCATCAAGACGTCGCGCTCATAGCTCAGCTGGATAGAGCACTTGGCTACGAACTAAGGGGTCGGGAGTTCGAATCTCTCTGAGCGCACCAATCTTGATAAGAATTCCGAAAAAACCGCACATTGATGCGGTTTTTTTACGTCTGTATGTTTTGAATAAAAAGACTTAAAAACAATAACTCACATGAGTTTATTTTAGTTTCTGGTGTATTTTTAAAGCATATACTGTGTTTGCACCTGCGGCAGGCAGGATATCGTGATAAGGCATACTTCGCATAGCACGAAGTAAAAAGGGTGCTTGATTGTCAATTTTTAGACTGCTGGTCATTTGAAAAAGTGTGCCTTGTGTTTGAGGAATAAGTTTCATTCCACCCTTCACATATTTTAAATCACCCCCTATTGCGTGATATTGGGTTTGCAAAGCATCCATTTGTTTAAATCGAACTTTAAAATGAAATGGAATTTGAATCACACCTAAACCAACAGACACTTTAAAGTCAGCATCGACATTTTGCGGATCGATCGGTTGAATATGGACACGTTTAATTTGTCGTGGAAAAAGTTGTTGACTGGCATTGGCGGCAAGCCACGGTTGCAGTTTGTTGGATGCATGAGGGTAATAATGAAAAGCAGTGCTAAATCTTAAATTTTCCGTTTTTTTAGCATCTTTAAGTTTATAGTTCGGCAAAATAAACGTCACAGGCTGCATCGAGCGTTGACTTAAAGTCGATATTTTACTGAGCTGTTGTGCTGTAAGCTGCGGCTGAGGTATTTGATCTAGACTTAGATTCAGAGAGCTTTGTTTCTTAAAGCGTTGTTGTAAGGCTTCAAGTAAAAAGCCATTTACCCCTGTGGGGATGCCAAGTTTAGCTTCAGGTAAGGCATTTAGAATTTTTGAAAATAAAAAACCTTTGGGTTGATTCAAATCCCCCCACTGGGTAACAGTGACCAGCGTCTTATTGTTATCCAAGGCAAACCATTCTAATTTTCCAGCAGCAAAGGGAATCGGGGCATCAATAATTAAGGTATCAATACTATTTTTACCAACTTGATGCTGCATGATGACGGTTTCTTTAAAGTTTAAAACAGGGATTGGGGTGGGAATATGAATCTGATATTTCACTTGCTTAATATCACCCGCACTTTCAAGCGTGGTGGCTGATTTTAAAGTTGGAAATAGCCCGACATATTGTTCATAGTTTTTGAGTACACGTTCGACTTGAGCAATTGGTGTCGGTAAAACTACGGCAGCACTATAAAACTGCGCATTTTGTGGATGATTAGATTTAAACGTGGGTAGTTTTATTTTTTCAGTGGGATGTGCGTATATAAAAATATGGTTTGCAGTGAGTGTGGCGAGGTCTTGGGCATCACCTTTAAAGCCTTCTAAACTACTGGGAATCTGAGCGTTCCACGGTAAAATTTTGGCGAAAGAGAGCGGTGTTATAGCAATTAAAGTGGTGAGTAATAGTCCTGCTTTGAATAATCTCATACAACATCCTGTTGTGAATTTTCTTGTTTTATTTGCTGAAAATTAAAAACGATTTGAAGAGAAAACGAAAGCAAATATATGTAAAACTTGCACGGAATTGATAAGGGCTAGGCAGGATTTTGGTATAGTATTGAACCAAGATTTTATATTTTTTATGTGATGTTATGTCTGAGTCAAACCCGACTTTATCTACGCGTTATTTTCTGACATTAGAAGAATCTCAAGATGGTTTCGCATTGGCGACCTTTGGTAAAAAACAATTTACCCAATTTTTAACGCCTTTGGTGAGTATCGGGATCATCATTTGGGGCTTTTCTATGGGCTTTAATGGTGTAGGGCGCTACTACGTTGCACTAGGTGCATTTTTTTTAGTAATGCAGTTGGTCATGCGTTATTGGTTCTTGCCGATGATGTTTAAGCGTCAATTTTTAAAACATCAATTTGGCAAAAGTGAACAAGGCATTGCTTTGTATCAGGATTATGCAGAGCTTTATCACAACGGTCGCAGTAAAGTCGTGCATTACAATGAAGTGGCTCATTTTGCGACAGGCAAACTAACCTATATGATCGAATTAAAAAATAAAACAGTTGTGATCGTGCCGAAGCGTGCATTTAAAGATACAACTGAACAGCATTTATTTGAAAATACATTTAAGAAGTAACGATTACAGTCAAGGAAAATACTCTCATGAATTCACGCCCATCTAAAATTGTTTGCGTCGGTCGTAGCTATGCTGATCATGCGAAAGAACTTGGTAATGCTGTGCCGACTTCACCGGTTTTGTTTATGAAGCCACCGAGTGCACTAACAACTTTAGAAGCGGGAATTGATTGGAATCGTGACCTAGGCAGCTGTCATTATGAATGTGAACTGACCCTGCGTATTGATCAGCCTTTAAAAAATGAAACAGATCCAGCAAAAGCATTGGCAGCTGTCGGTGCGGTAACGTTAGGTTTGGACTTAACCTTACGTGACCTACAAGATGATTTGAAAAAGAAAGGTCAGCCTTGGGAACGCTCAAAAGCATTTTATGGTGCTTGTGTATTGTCTGACTGGGTGGCTACTGCCGAGGTGATTTCGGATTGGAATGCCGTACATTACACTTTAGAAGTGAATGATGAAGTTCGTCAGAAAGGTGATACGTCATATTTGATCTTTGATATCGCAAGTCTGCTCTGTGATATCAGCCAAGCATTTAGTCTAGAACCAGGCGATGTGGTGATGACAGGCACACCTGCAGGTGTAGCAGCACTACAGTCAGGCGATCAACTGAAGATGACATTGAAAGGTCAGTCCAAAGATTATGTTTGGACAACCTTTGTAAAATAATCAAGGTATTCAAAAAGGCTGCATCTCGCAGCCTTTTTTTATTTTATGTTTTCTTTAATTGTTAGCTGAATCAGCAACTCACAACTTAAGCTAGTATATGAATGATTAAAAAAGGATAAATATGATCACGCATCAGACTCCATTTTGATCTAAAGACTTTATATAAATATCGTTTGATAGATGCCTAAATGGTGGAAACTTATCGCTATCTTTTCTTCAATATAGCGCTATAGTAGCCCGCGTAATATTTGAATAGGTCATTGGTGTGGAACAGCGTAAAGCACTCGATGTACAAGCATCTACAATTATGTTTGTACTCTGTATGTTGTGGGGATTACAGCAGGTCGTATTGAAACTTGCGTCAACAGATATTTCTGCACTCATGCAAGTTGGGATTCGTTCTGCCGCTTCAGCACTGATGGTATATCCCTTAATTCATGTCAGTTTGCGCCGTCGCTTATGGAAAAAAGAATTCTTAGGTGCAGGCATATTGGTCGGGAGCTTATTTGCAGTTGAGTTCTTCTTGGTTGCTGAAGCTTTACGTTTTACCTCGGCTGCTCATACCGTGGTTTTGCTCTATACCGCACCAATTTTCGTGGCTTTAGGTCTGCATTATAAGTTGCCATCTGAGCGTTTATCGCGTTTGCAATGGTCTGGGATTTTAGTTGCATTCCTTGGCATTGTGGTGAGTTTTCTACTGCGGGATCAAACACAGCAGTCAGCCCAACCGAATGTCCTATTCGGTGATTTTATTGCTTTACTGGCAGGGGTATTTTGGGCAGCTACAACGATTAGTGTTCGCTTAACTAGACTTTCAGAAGCTCCTGCAACCCAAACCTTATTTTATCAATTGTTTATGGCAGGGCTGTTTTTAATTCCAGTCAGCTATATAACAGGGCAGGCAGAGATTCATTGGTCGGGGTTGGCGATTGGTAGTTTGATTTTCCATACTGTAGTGATTTCCTTTGCCAGTTATTTAATTTGGTTTTGGCTTCTGAAAAAATATTTAGCTTCACGGCTTGGGGTATTCTCATTTTTAACCCCAATTTTTGGTCTGGTTTTTGGTGTAATTTTGCTCGATGAACATGTTGAAATGAACTTTGTGATTGGTACCGTGTTAGTCATGTGTGGTGTTTTGATGGTCAGCCTACATACTTGGCTTGCTGAACAATGGAAAAAACTGTTTTAAAAAAATAGATCAATACGATGAAAAAGCCTCTCATGTGAGAGGCTTTTTACTTTTAACGCTGCTGAAATAATGAAGAGAGTGGAAAGCTGAGTTTTTCTTTTAAATAACGATTGGCATCTTTTAATGAAGGTGAAAGGGTTTGCATCCACTGATCATCGACATGCACATTTTCTAATTGTTGATCTTGCGGGAGTGGATAAGGAAGCTGTTGATAGAAATCCCAAAAATTGACCTGATCTAAATCTCGTACCAAAACATATTCATTATCATCGGTACGTTTAATCAAATTTTGCTTTTCAAACATAGAGACATAACTTGGCCAGCGTCCGATTTCATCGCGACCCAACACTTCAAGCGCTTGGCTTTCACTGATACTTTCACCAGTTTTTTGTTTGGCATAAAACAGCGCTAATAAATCCACAAGCATCACGATTGGGTGACGTTTCTGATCTTGACCTGATTCAAATGCTGTCATGGCATAGCTGATTTCTACACCCAGTAAAATGATGTTCCAAGACAGATAAATCCATAACAGGAAAATAGGCACCGCAGCGAACGCACCATAGACCAACTCATAACTGGTGAAGTTGGACATTACAAAACCAAATAAATTTTTCAGTAGTTCGAAAACGATCGCGCTAAACAAGCCACCGACCAAAGCTGACTTAATTGGAACGCTACGATTTGGAATCGTCCAATTCAGAATGAAGAAACCCAAAATAGTTAAAGAAAATGAAATTGCCCATAAAATAAAGGCGCCATTCAGTTCATAACCTGCAAAGTTATTACTCAATACATTCATCGATGCGACCGTTGATGAAATCACAAATGCACTGCCGAGCAGAATCGGCCCTAGAGAAATAATGGTCCAATAGCGCATAAAGCCAATAATGCCACCACGTGTTTCAGTCACACGCCAGATGCGGTTAAACACGGTTTCGATGCTGGTGAGCATCAGCACAGTCGTTACAAACAAGAACAAAATACCAATAATGGTCAGATTACTGGATTTATCCGTAAATGCACCTAAGGCTTTATCAAAAGCAATCGTGGTTTTCGGCAAAAAGTTGGTATAAATCATTTGCTGTAATTGCTGCCTTGCAGGTTCTAAGGCCTTAATTGAAGAAATGATCACAAGAAACACGGTCAGCATTGGGACAACCGCAAACAAGGTGGTATAGGTTAAAGAGCCTGCTTGTTCGCGGCAACGGTCGGCTTCAAAGCGTCGTAAAACAAATAAAATAAACTGAAACCAATGTTTCTCATAAAAGGGTAACTTCTTTAAATATTCAACGATCATGCGCTTTCAATCTCAATATTCTTATACATCATGAATTTTCATGTATCAGCTTACCCAAAAATGCACAAAAATACCGTATAGTTTTCTTTTTTGAGTTTTGGGCATCATTCTTATGCAACCTTATGTCCTTGTTTTATATTACAGCAAATATGGTTCGACCAAGGAAATGGCGCATTTAATTGCCAATGGCGTTGAATCGGCAAGTATGGCAGTCAAAATTAGAACAGTGCCAAATCTTTCAACTGTGGTAAAGGAAGCTGAGCCAAGTATTCCTGAAGAGGGTGATATTTACTGCACTTTAGATGAACTTGCACAATGTTCTGCTCTGGCACTTGGTTCACCAACACGCTTTGGTAATATGGCATCCGAAATGAAATATTTTTGGGATCAAACCACCAGTCTTTGGCTAAATGGTACCTTACACGGTAAACCTGCTTGTGTCTTTACCTCATCAGGTTCGATGCATGGTGGGCAAGAAAGTACATTGCTTACCATGCTTCCACCGCTGTTTCATCACGGCATGATGATTATGGGCTTGAGCAATGCACAGCCTGCGCTATCAAACACAAAAACAGGTGGAACGCCGTATGGTGCTTCGCATGTCAGTGGTCCACGCCATGATCAATCACTCAGTCAAGATGAGCGTATTTTGTGTGAGACACAAGGGAAACGTTTGGCGGAAGTCGCATTGAAATTAAATTAATGAACAAAAAAATGAAGCGATTAAGCTTCATTTTTTTCATCTGATGCATTGTCTGATTTGACTTGTTTATCATCTTTCTTATTTTTAGTTTTAGTGTCTTTCGCTGCACTAAAACGATGTTTGCACTTCAGGCATTGATAGTCTTGAAATAGATTGCGGTCAACAGAGATCCCAGCTTTTTTACCAAAGATATTACCAATGACACCACCAGTAATGCCGACACCAATGGCACCTACAAATGTGCCCACTGTTCCACCTACAATGACACCTAAAGGTCCAGCGACTGTGCCGATTGCCGCGCCAATGGATGCACCCGATGCTGCACCGCCAACAGTACCAGCAGTTGCGCCAGCCGATGTCATTAAAATGCCACCAATTTTTTTCAAGTGTTGTTCGTGGTCGCGTTGTTGAATGTCAGTTGAACCGCATTTGGGACATTGCATATTGGTCATTCCATGATTGTGGCGAGTGATTTGATCAATACAATAAATAACAAGAACAAGGCTTTAAATAAAGTCATGATTGGTTATGAATTGTTGAGTTCCATTTTGGGCTTTAGTGAAACAAATGCAATTGCCAAGATCATCAAAAATATAATCATAAAAAATGAAAGAATGATAATCTACGGCACAAAAAAAGCGCCACATTAGGCGCCTTAATTGTTGCAAGAGCAATATTGAATTAGTCACGAACAAATTCAACAGTACCGTTTGCCAAAGATTTAACACGTGCAAGAGATTCAACACGGTAACCTTTTTCAAGCAGAATATCGCGGCCTGGTTGGAATGATTTTTCAATCACAATACCAATACCTACAACAGATGCAGCTGCTTGATGAATTAGATCAGCGAGACCAAGCGCAGCTTGACCATTTGCTAGGAAGTCATCGATCACTAAAACTTTGTCAGTTGAATCGATGTGTTTTTTAGAAATCGCAATCGTGCTTTCAGTTTGTTTAGTAAACGAGAACACTTTTGAGCGATACAAATCATCTTTAAGCGTTAAAGATTGATATTTGCGTGCAAAGATAACAGGAACGCCAAGTTCCAAACCAGCCATAACAGCAGGTGCAATACCTGAAGCTTCGATCGTGATGATTTTGGTAATACCAGCGTCTTTAAATAGACGTGCAAATTCTTGACCAATTTGCTGCATCATTACTGGATCAATTTGGTGATTTAGAAATGAATCGACTTTCAAGACTTCTTCAGATAGAACGATACCTTCAGCCAAGATTTTCTGTTCTAGTGCGTGCACGGGAGATTCCTCAAGGGCAGATGCTTTTTAAAGCAAAAGCGTATTTTAAAAAGCAACTGAAAAAAATCAAGCGAAATTCACGAAAAATATTTAATGGGTTGTACCTTTATAGCCAGTCAGCAATAAACCATATGAAGATTTTTTGTCTACATGAGTCACTTTAACCGGTAAATAATCTAGTTTTGGTGCTAACCAGAAAATAGTTTCACGTCCAGGTTTATCATGTTTCATCACCACTTTAATGGTACTGAATGTGCCATAGTTGGTTTTTACATTTTCAGTGCCTGACTTCACAAAGCGACGAGATTCAATTTCTTTGGCATCAGCAAGGTGATAACTTGATTTTAAGCCTGAAGATTTTAAGTCCTCACGAATCTGTAATTCAGCATTCAGTTCATCTAATACATCTGAACGCCAAGCAAATGAACGTGCTTTATCATCTTTCTTGGTGTTAATGGTTTTTGAGCTTGGGTTAAATTTAATGCTCATTGTGTTGTTATGAACGAGCACTTTACTGGTACGGCTAAATGAGCTTGAACTAATCTTGCCGTTATTAAAAGTAAAGTGACTGGTTTCTGTCGCAGATGCTATACCCGCAGCTTTAGCAGCAAAGACATAAGTCCAATTATTGCCTGAATGACTCAGTGTACGCGTTGCGGAACCGACATTTTTACCGTTATAGCTAAATTGATAGCTGGCTTGGAAAGGACTCATGGCAAAGGCTTGACCAGTCAATGCTGCAGTAAAGACCACAGCAGTCGTTAAACTTGCAGTTAAACCAAATCGTTTTAAAGTTGAATGTGCCATAAGTTATGTTTCCTATGCAGTTATCAGGTAAATCATTTGTTTACCACTGCTTTATTATTGCTTTGAATTGTGAAGAATGAACTGATAAAAACGTACTAAATGTATATTTACTGTAGTTGGATCAGTCGATTGTCTATATAAACAACTCATGCAATAAAAATAAATCACTTTTGTCGGATTGGCGTCACTTCCGATTCGCTATATTCATCATCCCAGTCGTCTTTATCTTCAGAGAGTTTGGTAAATAGAGCAGTCAAGTTAACATTGCCCATCACCACCAATTCTGCTTCACGTAAGACAGCATGGTTGACGTGTACTTTGGCTAAGGTGTCTATGATGGAACGACTCTTGCCTAACCAACGATTAAGATCCAGATGCAGTAAATCATCAACCACTTTAATGACGCCTAATTTTTCCAGAATCATGCCCAATGGGTCTTTATTGAGAACACGCTGATAAAAGAACAGGGCAAATTTGACGCCCCATTTGTAGAAAATATTTGGATATTTCGCTTCGATCAACTGGGTATCACTGATCTGTTCAAAGACAATTAATTGCTTATCTTTGTTCAGTTCCATTTGCACCAGTTTTAAATCGACCGATAGTGTAATATTGAGTCCGTTATAGTCGAGCGTTGCATACAGGCGTAACCAATCATCATGCAAATCGGCATGCAAGTCTTTGAGCATTTGCACATTGTCTGTGACAAAGCGTTGAAAGGTGGCATTTAGAAAAACTTGCGAGAGAGGGAATTCACGCTCATCTTCAATAAAACCTTCCGCCTTTTGATAAACCCGGCGTATACGTTTTGAAATACTGGAAATGAGTGTCTGCATGCTTGAAGCGTCCTAGCGACAAAGTTTACTTGTGATGTATCTTGTCTAATTATTTGAAAAATACAAGTATTTAGACTTGCAGTTTAACAAAATAAATTGCACCATTTTTATGGTTTTGGTTATGTATCGTGTATTTTTTGATACATTTGGCATAATCAGGCACAAATGAAAACTCTATCTATTTTGGGCATTTCGCTCTTTTGGGGACTGAAATTTTTATCGAAATTTCAGCAGGAAGCATGTAAACGATGTCAGTCATGCCATTGGTTAAGTCATGGTGGAAAGATCCTGTTTTTAGTACAGCTGTAATCATTGCTGCGATCTTACACACGCTGATTTTGACCCTGCAATTTGGTATGCCTCAAGAAAATAGCGCTCAAACCAAAGAAATTGCCATTAGTCTAAGAACAGCTGAAAAAGAGCCAGATCATGTCGATTTCTTGGCGCAGACACATCAGGATGGTTCAGGGCAATTCCGTGAAGCCCATAAAATGTCGAGTGACATGCCTGCACCGATGATTGAACAAAAAGCAGGGGAAGAGCAGCAAGAACAACAAAGCACAGATTTGACCCAACAACAGCAAGAACTGAGTTTTGAAGAAAAAGTCTTGATGACGACCTTAAGTTGGCAGAAACAAGCCGAAGATGCGAAACGTAAAAAGATTCAGGAACAGCTCAATAGTCAATTTCAAGCTAAGGCTGCGATGGTGGCAAGTTTAGAAGCACAATATTTACAGCGACAAAAAAACTTTAGTCGTCAGCAAAAAATCAAAACCGTCGATGGAATTCAAGCGAAACAAGATGTTTCTGCGGCGTATTTAGAAAAGTTCCGTCAAAAAGTCGAATTCTATGGGAATAAGTTTTATCCCGAAGCAGCACGTGCTCAGCGATTATCGGGTGAAGTGCGTTTGATGGTGATTCTGAACTCCAATGGTGGTATTCGCGCGATTCGACTCATTGATTCTTCAGGTCATGCGATTTTAGATGAAGCAGCTAAAGCCTCAGTACGTAAGTCTGCGCCGTATGGATGCTTCGATGCCAATATGAAGGAAATTTCTGAGCTACGCATTATTCGCACATGGCGTTTTGATCCTGCGGAGGCAGAATTTGAAGTGCGTTAAATATTGACCTCTCCCTAACCCTCTCCTGTAAGGCATAGGTATCTACACATCTTTAGGTACCTAGTGCAATAGTTGCGATTTCATTCAGTTCATCTATTGAATATTCTGAGAGCAGTTGAAGAGTATTTAGTAAAATCGAGAGTCCTGCCAATATGGCAGGCGCACTCTCTACCTTGCCTCTTTTCTGTTGTCTACCTGAAAGTCTAGTCAAAAATGCACGGACTTTCTGATTTTGTTCATCTGTACAGCGCTGTACTCTCCACGTCAACACACAAGCCATACAACTGATTAGCAAACGCCTTAAAATCGCTTCTGGCGTAGTCTGAAGCCATGACTCAATATCATGGCCTGCTTGCTTGAGAAGTTTGAAATAACATTCGATTGACCAACGCCAGTAATACCAAGTCGTCAGTTCTACTGCGGTAATCTCAGTTGGTACATTACTGATCAATGACCATCTTGCAACTGTCTTTTCATTAATATCTTTAACCACCGCAATAATCAGTCTAGCCTCAATTGCAGCACCTTTCTGAGGAGTAACTCTTTGACCTAAACAATCTTTTTTATTTGATTTTGCAGCACGGGTAAGCCGAACATTGGTTTCTCCAACATAAAGCATATGTTGATTACCCTTATAAGAAATGGGTTTCACTTGCTGTATTTCGATACGTTCAGCAACTTCTCCAACTTTACATATTTCACCCTGATGCTCAATCCGATTTCCTTCCTTTGCTCGAATAAGCCATTGAAAACCATGACTGCTTAATTCCCTGAGATGAGCAATGGAATCTCCTTCACGATCAATAATATGTACGCAGGTTTTATCAAGAGGAAACTGTTCAACTTTTTGAATTTGTTCAGAAAGGGAGTCTAAATGGGTTTTACGTTCGGTCTGTTGCTCATTGAATGTCGAATAGCAACCTGAAGCACTAGAAAGGGTCTGAGCTAATGGAGCAACAGGAAGTCCAGAAGCAGCATCAACAAGTAAGCTCGTTTGTAATTCATAGCCTGAGTCGTACTGATGTGTCCTTTGGAGTTTTTGGGTTTTATTACGATGTGTCACATATTGGATTTGTGACCAATCATGAATAACTAAAGCATAACGATGCAGCGATGTCTTAATCTGATCACAAGCAAGTTTTTGAATAGGTTCATTTAATTGTTTAAATGAGATTTTATCATTATTTAAAAACCGCCATACAGCTTGCGTCGTTGCGAAACTATTTTTTTGAGCAGAGGCAATATCTTTGATTGCAGGAGCAAGTGAAGCAAGAGGATTCATATTGAGTTGAACAAGGTTGTTGTAACGTTTGACAAGGCGCTGATCTAAGCGAGAGATGTTAAAATTGAAGAGCATGCTCTTCAATTTAACGCAAAACATGGAAATTGTGTAGATACCTATGCCTGTAAGGAGAGGGAATAATGCTCTTATCCTTGCTATAAGAAGCATAGACTTCCATTGAAGTTCCTTCTCCCTTTGGGAGAAGGTTAGGATGAGGGGCTTTTACATAAAAAAATCTCTCTAATCCTTTCCATGGGAGAGTGAACGTGCAGAAATAAAAAAAGCGAGCCGCAGCTCACTTTTTCTTGCATAAGAAACTTAGTCGCGTTCTAAGTATGGGTTGTCAAAACCGAGTTTCGCCAAAATCTCAATTTCCAATGCTTCCATTTCTTCAGCATCTTCATCTGAAGTTTCGTGGTCATAGCCCATCAAATGTAAAGTGCCATGCACAAGCATATGGGTGAAATGGGTGAGTGGTACTTTTTGTTGCTCCTGAGCTTCACGTAAAACTATAGGAATACAAATCACTAAATCACCGATTGGAAATGCATCCAAAATTTCAGCCATTTCATCTGGTATATCACTTGGGAAAGACAGCACATTGGTCGGTTTGTCTTTACCGCGATATTCCAAATTCAGCTTATGACTTTCGTCATTGTCGACACAGGCAATCCCAATTTCGCAATCGCTTTGTGTGTCGATATGACGTAATGCAGTTTCTACAACTTTTTTAATGTGGGCACGTTTCAAGACCAATTCTGGCGCTTGAACGTTCTGTTGTAGTGAGAGACTAAGTTTCAAAATGAATCCTTAAAGTTAATCTTGATGCTGCTCATCAGCTTTAGCATCATTTTCAGCGATTAAGGCTTCCTGACGTGCTTTGCGTTCGGCACGTGCTTCTGCACTTAAACGCTGTTGTTCACTGTCCCAACCCTCGTAGGCTTCAACAATCTTTTGCACCAATTGATGACGCACCACATCACGAGAGTGGAAGCGGGTAATATGAATTTCTTTAATCTTTTCCACCACACGCAGCGCATGTGATAGCCCGGATTGTTGACCACGCGGTAAATCGACCTGTGTTACGTCACCAGTAATCACGGCACGTGAACCAAAACCTAGACGGGTCAGGAACATTTTCATCTGTTCAGGTGTGGTGTTTTGCGCTTCATCCAAAATTACGAAAGAATGATTGAGGGTACGACCACGCATATAAGCGAGTGGCGCAACTTCAATCACTTGACGCTCAATCAGTTTCGCGACTTTTTCAAAGCCCAACATTTCGTATAAGGCATCGTAAAGCGGACGTAAGTAGGGATCGATTTTTTGGGTTAAATCACCTGGTAAGAAACCAAGTTTTTCACCGGCTTCTACCGCAGGACGCACCAACAAAATACGCTGAATTTCGTTACGCTCAAGCATGTCGACTGCAGCTGCCACGGCAAGGTAAGTTTTACCTGTACCGGCAGGACCAATCCCGAAGGAAATATCGCTTTGCAAAATGCGCTGCACATAACGTTTCTGGTTGGCACCACGTGGATTGATGCGACCTTTACGAGTTTGTAACCAAACTGCATCTAAACCTGTGTGGTCATTGTCGGAAAAATCTTCTTGCAGTTCTCGGTCAGTCTGACTGCCTTGAATCATTAAATGCAAAGTATCGGCACTGATTTGATGGCTATGTTCAGACTCTTCATGCAAGCGTTGCAAGAGAATTTCGGCTCTCTCAACGGCATCGATTTCACCATCAAGCGAAAAAGTTTCGCCGCGCTGGGAAATTTTGACGTCTAAACGTTGTTCTATTTGTTTCAAATGACCGTTATAAGCACCAAGCATGCTTTGTAAACGTTCCATTGAAAGCCCAGGAAAAGCTACTGTACGTCGAATCGCTGCAGTCAAGAGAGTTCCTTATAGAAGTTTTCGCTATGACTTCTACATTACGCCACGTCAGGCTCAAGATTCAAGAGCTCACCATAAACTAAATTTAAAGTTTTAATTTCGGTGATTTCGATCTCGGCAAAACGTCCAACCCAAGCCGGGTCGCCAATAAATGTCACGTAACGTGTATTATCTGCTGTACCGACCAAAAGGTTTGGATCTTTATCAGAAACTTTTTCAATCAGTACACGTTGAATAGTACCCAGCATGGCATCAGTCTTATCGATACTTGACTGACGAATCCATTCTTGAACTTTCGCCAAGCGTTCTTTCTTCACATCTTCAGGCGTTGTATCTTCGAGTTCAGATGCCGGTGTACCCGGACGTTTTGAATAGATAAAGCTGTATGAATGATCGAAGTCTAAATCTTGGATGAATTGATAAGTCTCGTTAAAGTTTTCATCCGTTTCGCCAGGGAAACCAATAATAAAGTCACTCGACAAATGCATATCTGGGCGTACTGCACGTAACTTTTTAATCTTTTCGATATACACATCAATGGTGTGGTTACGTTTCATCGCTTGCAAGACATCATTTGAACCTGATTGCACAGGTAAATGCAGATGCGACACCATTTGTGGCAAGTCACGGTAGCATTGAATTAAGTCATCGTTAAATTCAAGCGGATGCGAGGTGGTGTAACGAATACGACCGATTCCTGGAATTTCAGCAACCAAACGCAGTAAGTCGGCAAAGGTACAGATTTTGCCATCGAAAGTTTCACCGCGATAACCATTCACATTTTGACCAAGAAGCGAAACCTCACGAACACCTTTTTCAGCAAGACCAGCAATTTCGGCAAGGACATCATCAAGCGGGCGAGATACTTCTTCACCGCGTGTGTACGGTACAACACAGAATGAGCAGTATTTTGAACAGCCTTCCATAATCGAAACAAAAGCTTTATAACCTTCAACACGTGGTTCAGGTAAAAAGTCGAATTTTTCAATATCGGGGAAGGAAATATCCACCAATTTGATTTTTTCTTTTTTCGGTTTTTCAACTTGCTCAAAGTGCTGATCCAGCATTTGTGGCAAACGGTGCAAGGTTTGTGGACCAAAAATCATATCCACATAATTGGCACGTTTTTGAATGTTGTCACCTTCTTGAGAGGCGACACATCCACCGACACCAATAATCACATCGGGATTTTTTTCTTTGAGTTTGCGCCAGCGACCCAATTCTGAGAATACTTTTTCTTGTGCTTTCTCTCGAATTGAACAGGTGTTCATCAGTAGAATATCTGCTTCTTTAGGATCTGTAGTCAGCACATAGCCATGTGAATCGCCTAAAAGGTCTGCCATACGATGACTGTCATACTCATTCATCTGACACCCTTGCGTTTCGATATACAGTTTTTTAACTGAACCATCGGTGGCTGGGGTGTGCGCTGGCTGGGTGACAGTGTTTTCTGAGGCAGCTGGGGCACCATTCGGAATGAAGGTTTGAACCGTCATGTACGCTCCTGAGGGTAATGCGGAGAAAATGTGAACAAATAAGCCGAATCAAGGTATGATCGGGACAATTAAAATTCAATTCACAGCATGAAATTTTGGAAAGGCACGTATTTTAGCAGGAAAGTCGCTTAAACTTGTAGAGATAATTAAGCACGTAAAAAGATTGATTTATGAACGAAAAGTGTTTGAAAATTAATATTGCTTAATCATAAGGTTACATATACAGAACAATATGCCAGTTTAGAGCTACTAAACTAGCTAAAAGTCAGGCTGCATAGGACAGTTTGAGAGCGCAAGAGATTAGAGAAGGCGAGTGGATGTTAAAGCTAAAGTTTAAAACACATAATTATTCTAAATTCTTGGGCTTAAGTGTGGCCTGCTTTGCAATAACCGAGATTCAAGCTGCTGAGCAACAATTTAATGATGCTTTAAGTGCAGCAAATGCAGGTAATACTGAATTGTTGCAGCAATATCGTGCTGCTATGCAAAATGATGCCTTAGGGTATTACCCTGAATATTGGTTACTCAATCAAAACCTTGCACAGCAACCTGTATCAGCAATTTTAAGTTTCGCTCAGCGCTATCCTCAATCGGCTATGGCGGAAAAACTCAGTGCGGACTATGTTGAAGAAAAAGTTAAACAAGCCGACTTTGCAACTGCACAACCGGTACTTTCTTTTGTGACTAATGCTGACCGCGCGGAAGCCTGTGCTGTAGCTCAAGTGCGGGCAAAAACTGGCGATCCTTTGGTTTATGCAGAATTTAAAGATGTATGGCTAACCACTGAGTCGCAACCTGAATCATGTACAGGTTTAGGGCGTATGATGCTCTCAAGTCCTTTACTGACAACGGAAGATCGTCAGCAACGCTTATGGGCGCAGCTTCGTGCAGGACAATCGGGTCAAGCCATTGCGACAGCGCAAAGTATTGGTCAAAGTCTAAGTTTGGCGCAGCTTAATTCAATCCAAGCCAATCCGCAGCAATATTTGTGGACTGCGCCTAAAACCAATGCAGCAGACTACGCGTATTTGATTTATGCCATGGGGCGCTTAGCCAATAATGATTTGAATTCTGCATTTGCAATCGTGAAGCAATCTGCTGCTGGAACACCTGAAAATGTTCAAAAAGCTTTATACAGAACCGTAGGTTATATTGGTGGTACCACGGTAATGAAAAATAATTTTAACCGTGAAGTACTCAATTACTTAGATGCGAGTTATGGCTTGCCATTTAGCCCTGAAGAAGCCGAAATTTATGCACGCCAAGCGATTCGTTTTAGTGCGTGGGAAAGTTTAATTCGTGCTATTGATGCCATGAGTGTTACGCAAAAGCAGGAAGATCGTTGGCAATATTGGTTAGCACGTGCATCGGAACAGCGGAGTGATCGTGCATCGAAAAAAGCAGCTGAAGAAATTTATAAACGCTTAGCCACTGGCGATGACTACTATAATTTATTGGCACGTGACCGCATTGGACAACTGACTTTGGGGTCAAATACACAAGCACAGCCATCCAATCAAGCGATGCAGCGTTTGAATCAAGATATTCATTTCCGCCGTGCATTTGCCTTACGTGATATTGGTGCACCGGCAACCTATATTAACCGTGAGTGGAACTGGGCAGTACGTCAGGCCTATTTAAAAAATGATGATGATCTGATTTTGGCTGCTGCAAAACGTGCTTTAGATATGGGGTGGCATGATCGTGCGATTTATGCCGCAGACCGCACCACTAAAAAACATAACTATACCTATCGTTATCCAATGCCACATCAAAACTATGTCGTGAGTCATAGCCAAAACGCTGGCATTGATCCTGCATGGGCTTATGGTTTGATGCGTCAAGAAAGTCGGTTTAATACTGGTGCGCGCTCTAATGTTGGGGCAGGTGGTTTGATGCAAATCATGCCAGATACCGCAAAACTTGTGGCAAAGAAAATGGGTGAGACGTATAACCCAGCAGCGCTAACCGATATGAATACCAATATCCGTTACGGTACTTATTATTTGTCGACAATTTTGGGTCAGCTCAGTGGTAGCCCAGTACTTGCAACAGCAGGCTACAATGCAGGACCGAACCGTGCACGTCGTTGGCAACCTGAAAACCAACCGATCGCGGCTGACCAGTACACAGAAACGATTCCACTTTTGGAAACACGAGATTATGTGAAACATGTTATGACGAATGCCACACATTACGGTATTTTATTAGGACAGGGTGCTCAATCCATTGGGAAGCGCATGCAGCAAATCCCGCTTAGAAACACACAACAATAAATTTTGAACTATTGGGGAATGGTGATTTATTCATGGGAGTAATGAGTAATCGTCTGCTTGTTGTCGCTTCAGTCTTATTGGCTGGGGCGGGCAACACTGTATCTGCAGCAACCCCAAATTATATTATGGATGTGCAGCTCGTTCCTGCTGTCTGTAGTTTACATGCTGATTTTTCAAAAAAACGTAAATGTCTTGAAGGGTATTCACTCAATATTGCAGGGTTATATCCTGAACATCCGTCAGGGGATTGCACCACGACCTCTTCTGCAAAATTATCGCCTTTACAATCTAAAGTTGTTGCTCGTGTCATGCCTGATGAACAAAGTCGGACATTATTGTGGCGGAATATTGGTGGATGTATGCCGATGAATGCGACACAATATTTTAGAAATATTATTAATTATGCGGCTCATCTTAAAGTTCCAGAGGAGCTGACAGGGCAAGAAAACATTGTCATGCCAATTGAGTCTTTACGTAGTAAATTCCTAAAAATCAATCCAGGATTGCCGAGTCATGGGGTGAAATTTAGCTGTCAGAAGGTAGCAAAAGGCAGTTTATTAACCTCAATCAAAATTTGTTATTACCACAATGGTAAGTATAAACAATGCCCGAGTAACGTAATTAACACATGCGCACATAATGTGTTAATTAAAGGGACCTATTAAGTATTTTTTACAATTTAATTCATATTTCCTATCAGACTTTTGTTGAAAATCATTGTCTTTTAAATGCATCTCGAAAAGGATTAGAGTACAATCTTTGCCGTTTATGATTATTAAGATTAGATAGAACAGCTATTTAATCATTATGACGATCCTCTCAATTGGAGATAATTACATGAAGCAACCTGTTCGCGTTGCCGTTACTGGCGCTGCTGGTCAAATTGGTTACAGCCTATTATTCCGTATCGCAAGCGGTGAAATGCTTGGTAAAGACCAACCAGTTATTCTTCAATTATTAGAAATTCCTGTTGAGAAAGCTCAGCAAGCGCTTAAAGGCGTAATGATGGAACTAGACGACTGTGCTTTCCCATTATTGGCGGGCATGATCGGTACTGATGATCCTAAAGTAGCTTTCAAAGATGCTGACTACGCTCTTTTAGTTGGTTCACGTCCACGTGGTCCAGGTATGGAACGTGCTGACCTTCTTAAAGTAAACGGCGAAATCTTCATCGGTCAAGGTAAAGCACTTAACGAAGTTGCTAGCCGTGACGTTAAAGTTCTTGTTGTAGGTAACCCTGCGAACACTAACGCTTACATCGCAATGAAATCTGCTCCAGATCTTCCAGCGAAAAACTTCACAGCAATGTTACGTCTTGACCACAACCGTGCGTTAACTCAACTTGCTCAAAAAGCGGGTGTTGCAGTTTCTGACATCGAAAACATGACTGTTTGGGGTAACCACTCTCCAACAATGTATGCTGACTACCGTTTTGCAAATGTGAACGGCGAAAGCTTAAAAGACAAAATCAACGATGCAGCTTGGAACAAAGACGTATTCCTTCCAACTGTTGGTAAACGTGGTGCTGCAATTATCGAAGCACGTGGTCTATCTTCTGCTGCTTCTGCTGCAAACGCTGCAATCGACCATATGCGCGATTGGGCTCTTGGCACAAACGGCAAATGGGTAACTATGGGTATCCCATCTGACGGTTCTTACGGTATTCCTGAAGGCGTAATGTTCGGCTTCCCTGTAACAACTGAAAATGGCGAATACAAAATCGTTCAAGGTCTTGAAATCGACGAATTCAGCCGTGAACGCATTAACGTAACTCTTCAAGAACTTGAAGACGAACGTGCAGCTATCGCTGACATGGTAAAATAATTTAGTATTAAACTAAGTTAGAAAAAAGCACTCCATTTGGGGTGCTTTTTTTATGCACAAAAAATAACATCTTGCAAAAATCTTATAGCTGAATCTTACGGCTATGCCGAGTAGGGTAGGGATAACAATAAATCAAAGGAAGGTACATATGTTAGATATGCACGTTACGCTCGAACTGCTGTTTGATCAATTGGGACTAGACAGTAGTCAGGAGCAAATTGAGGCATTTGTTGAATCGCATCAGCTTGACCAGAACACAGCACTTCATCAGGCGCCGTTTTGGAATGAAAATCAGAAAAATTTTATTATCAGTCATTGGAAAAAGGATGATGAGTGGGCCATCGTGGTAGATGAATTGAATGCACTCTTACATCAAAATGATGGTGTTGATTAGACACTCAAAAACACAACTACAATTTGAAACAACAAACCTAGCTGAGCAGCTAGGTTTTTTTTGCAATATATAATAAGTTTGATGAATAAATAATCACAAAATTATTGATAAGGAGGGCGAGATGCTCACTCAACAGAAACCATCCTTAGAACTACTTTTTTCACAACTCGGTTTAGCCAACAGTCCTGCTGCAATTGAGCTTTATGTGCGTACTCATCAACTTCCAGCCGAGCTTTCACTCCATGATGCACCATTTTGGAATAAAGGACAGCGCTCATTGTTAATTAGTCATTTGGTACAGGATGATGATTGGGCGATTTGGGTCGATGAGCTGAATCAACAGTTACATCTCGATGCCTATAAAAATCGACAACGATTACTCGATAAAAAAGCCTCATAGTGAGTAATGCCAGTCAGTTAAGCAAAAAAAGTTAAAATACTGTAAAAAGAGCGTATGTAAATACGCTCTTTTTTTATGAATTTATCTCAGAATTTAGATTTAACATTAAAACAAACCCTACCTTCACTTTCACAATTCAGTGAATTGATTGATTTAAACTGGATAGAAGATTGCTTAAACCAAACAGGTAAAGCATCAATTCGAAAAAGAAAACTGCCTGCTGAACATGTTGTTTGGCTGGTAATCGGACTTGCTCTATTTCGAAATCAACCGATTTGGTATGTGGTTCAACAATTGCAACTTGTTTTCGGTACGGCAGAATACTGTGTACCGAGTGCATCCGTACAAGCAAGACAGCGCTTAGGCTTAGAGCCCATGAGTGCTTTATTTTCGACATTAAGTCAGGCATGGTTTAAAGACTCACAACAACAATATAGCAACTTTCACGGTCTATGCGTTTGTGCTGTAGATGGTGTGGTTTGGTCTATGCCTCATACAGAAGAAAACTTTAAGCACTTTGGTTCATCCAAAGGCAAAACAGCAGCTGCCCCTTACCCACAAGTCAGAGCGACTTGCCTGGTGAATACCAATACACATGAAATGATTGATGCCCAAATTGGCAGTATGGATCAAGGTGAATTAACCTTAGCCAGTCAATTAAAAGCACCAGTTCGCAGTATTACCCTATTTGATCGTGCTTACTTCTCTGCTGATTTTTTAGTGAGTTGGCAATCTCAGGCAGAAGAGAGTCATTGGTTGATGCGAGCAAAGGACAACCTGCGTTATGAAGTGATTCATCATAATGCGGCCCATGACTTTCAGATCAAAATGCCTGTTTCAGCAAGAGCAAAAAAGATAAATCCGTCATTGGGTGACTATTGGGAAGCACGTTTAATTGAAGTTGAATATGCAGGAAAAATAAGACGTTACATTACATCATTAACAGATTCTGAAGTTTATCCATTCAAAGACCTTGCAATGCTTTATATCCAGCGTTGGGAAATAGAAATGTGTTATCGGGAAATTAAAAGTGATTTACAGGATGCAAGAATTTTAAGAAGCAAACAACCTGATTTGGTCTATCAAGAATTGTGGGGGGTATTTATTGCTTATAATATCTTAAGAAGACAGATGAGGTTTATCGCTGAACATGCAAAGGTGAGTCCTTTAAGGATCAGTTTCCATATTGCATCTATGAGTATTATCAATATCTTAAGGCACACACCTTTAGAATCAGCAGGAAATCTACCCAAACATTTAGCACAATTATTTGAACAATCTAAAATATTTGTATTACCTGAAAAAAGGCAAAGGCAATGTCCGCGAGTAGTGAAAATTAAAGCACAAAAATATCCAAGAAAATGCCAGTCAATTTCTTAACTGACTGGCATTACTCATAGTGAGGCTTTTTTATTTTTATAGATTAATGCATACGACTTTTTAAAATCGTCTTAAACCAATCAAGAGAACGATAATCTTCAAAGGCTGGATGTTGCTGCAATAGCTCTAAGTCAAACTCTTTAGTTTTGGCATATTTACTTAGCCAATGACGTGTTAAAGACGGTTCTTTATTGCTTGCATAGGCATAAGCCAAGAAAAACAAAATATCGCCATGTCCGTAATTGACCATCGGTTTCATGATTTGCTGCGTAATAATGGCATAACGATTTTCTTTGGTCAGTTCAAAGAAGATCATATAAGCCTTCGCCAAATGCAATGACAAGTTGATATAAAGACTGAGCGGCATTTCCTCAAATTCAACTCGTGATTGCTCAAGTAACACAATGGCTTCTTGAAGGAAATGCACTTGTTCTTGGCGAACCTGACTCAAAGTCACCAGTTGTAAACGTAGATCGGCACGTTCAAGCGCAAGCTCAGGGCTATTGCCTTGCAAAAACAATTGGTCGGTTTCACCAATGCGCGTAATGATTTGCTTGGTAGTTAATCGCATGAACGATGTCCTCATTTCTCTATATCAGCTATATGAGGCTGAAAATTACGATTTAAAGTTAAATAATGCCTGCATCACTGCGCAGCCATGCCGTAATTGATAAACGCTGATGTTTTGCTTCAAGAACTTCGTGTAATAAATCACTTTGGAAAAATGCAATTCGATTGGGTCGCGGTTCAATGATATGCCATTGATCATTTTTATCCTGTAAACGAAGTTGACCGCCCCAATCACTGTGCCAATCATCATGGAGATAGTACACACTCGAGATCATACGACCATTTTTGCCTTGTGGATTATCACGATGTAAGGCATAGAATTCACCTGCGTTATAGCAGGCAAAATGTGCTTCCACATCTTTAATTCCTAGAAAGAAGGCGCGATTAAAGATCTGTCCCATGTGAGATAAATTTTCGACATGTACATTCGAAATGGGTAATTCTTCGTTCAGCCATAAAATATGATCGCTACGAATGTTACTGACAACGCCGTTTTGAATCGCGGCATCGCGGAAACGTTCTAAATTGGTGGTGCATTCCTGAATTAAGTTCTGAATATATTCAGTGTCATAAGCATCATCGATGATACTGAAACCCTGTTGATCTAAATCATCTAAAATTTGATCAACAGACCATGACTTTGGGAGTTGAATTGTATCCATAACAATAACCTAAAAATGCAGAATCAAGAGCGCTGCTATTCTAGTGTAAGAAAGGAAACTGAACGAAACATTTTTTCATGTTAAAATAGTCATTGATATTAGGAATAAACGAAACATGAATTACCGTCACCATTTTCATGCCGGCAACTTTGCCGATGTCATGAAGCATGTCTTATTAATGCAGATCTTGACCCGTTTAAACGCGAAAGATAAACCTTATCGCTATATCGATACGCACGGTGGAGCAGGTAAATACGATCTTTCGACTGCTGAAGCACAAAAGTCAGGTGAGTTTTTAAACGGTATTCATCGACTAGTGAAGCTTGATGATTCAGTGAAACGTACTGCGCCTGAAGGTGTTCAACAATATTTAAAAGTTGTTGAAAAAATGCGTGAAAACTTCGGTAAGGGTGCTTATCCGGGTTCACCGTGGTTTGCTCTTGAAGCCATGCGTGAAATAGATAAAGCAACGATCTTTGAAATGCAGCGCGATGTCTTCCAGCAGTTACGTCATAACATTTTTGACAAACGTGCAGGCTTGCATGAGCGTGATGCTTATGAAGGGCTTTTGGCGGTTATTCCTCCGAAAGAAAAGCGCGGCATGGTCATTATCGATCCGCCTTATGAATTAGAGCGTAAAGATTTTCCACAATTGGTTGAACTGATTGCGGCTGCTTATAAAAAATGGCCGACAGGCTGTTTTGCAGTTTGGTATCCAATTAAAGACCGCGCGATGATTGAACGTTTTGAAAAGAAAATGTTTAAAACGGGTATTCGTCGTCAGCTGATTTGTGAAGTATGTGTATGGCCAGATGATACGCCAGTAGGTCTGAATGGTTGTGGTTTACTGGTGATCAATCCACCTTGGAAATTCTCTGAAGATGCAGATGAAGCACTTCAATGGTTATTCCCACACTTACGTATGGCTGAAAATGGCGGACATGCTGCTGTACGTTGGTTGGTTGGCGAATAAAACGGACAATACCTAGTTCATAGATAGAATGGATCGATAAAAATGACAAATATACATAAGCCAGAAAGTGAGTCTTCAACTGATTTGCCTTTTGATGGCATTACTTTTGAAGTTGAGGAAGAAGAGCAAAATCCTGAAGGCTTAAAAGTCAAACGTCGTGGTATCTATCTATGGCCGAACTTGATTACAACGGCTGCGTTGTTGTCAGGTTTTTATTCAATCATTGCCAGTATGGATGGTAATTTCCAGCAAGCGATCTATGCCATTTTCCTAGCTGCATTATTTGATGGACTTGATGGTCGTGTTGCGCGTGCCATTGGCGCACAAAGTCCTTTTGGTGAGCAGTTCGACTCATTGTCTGATATGTTGGCATTTGGTGTTGCGCCAGCAATTTTAATGTATAGCTGGGCATTACACGATTTAGGTCGCATTGGCTTGGCGGCATGTTTTGTCTTTACGGCATGTGCTGCGTTCCGCTTAGCGCGCTTTAATGTACAAATTGGTGTGGTCGATAAGCGTTACTTTATTGGTGTGGCAAGTCCACTGGCTGCCGTCATGATTATTTCATGGGTGTGGGTTGGTTTAGATTTCCCACAAATCTTTGATACTCGTGAAACATCGGTTCAAATCGCCAATGCTGCTGTAATTATTATTTCAGGCTTATTGATGATTTCAAACATCAAGTACTACTCTTTTAAGACGGTAGAACGTAAGCGTGTTCCATTCTTTGTGTTACCGATTGCTGTGTTTATTTTTGCAGCAATGACTTATAATATTCCTGTCGGTATTTTGGTGATTTCACTGATTTACGCACTTTCAGGTTTTGTCACAACACTGATGGCAAAAAAAGGCTAGCGTTCATGGCCTAGGAGTCTGAGATGCGCTTTTTCCAAAGATTATTTGATCGAAAGCGAGATCCTCAGACTTCCGAGGCAGCCTTGAAACTTGCCTATCACCCACCGAATAATAAATATAAAATCGTTCATCAAGCTCTTATTCTTCCCAACCTTGCTACGCCTTTAAGATATTTCAATTTCTATAGTCTAATGGGGCAACCCTCACTTCCTATATTTCAAAATCAACAGCTCAATCGAGAGCAAGTACTGGATTGTGTCACAGTGATGTCTAGTGTAAGTCCGCATATGCAACATCACTTACACACATATTCGCTTCAACAAGAATGTCATTTACAGCAGGGTAATTTCGACTTTTCACAAAGAGAAATTCTTAGTGGAGATTTTCCGATCTTTGAATTGAAACGCGATGATGATGAATTGAGCTGTGATTTAAAAATCTTTACTACTCAGTACATGTCCTACTTCAAAAAAATGCAATTGGGTTTATTTGAGCATTGGTCTGTGTTGGTGAAATGTGAGGGGCATCTTAAATACCAAAATAAAATTTATGACATCAGTAGCCTTGGGAGCTTTGAATATGCGCGCAGTGTAGATTTGCCTGCATTGCCGATTGCCTACATGGTATATATGGTCATGAATATTAGCGGAGATCGTCAGTTACTATGTATGCAACTTCGTGATTTGTTTAATCGAGTCGTACAATCAAAAATGTATTTACGTGATTTAGTCCAAAATGAATCATTGAGCTTTGAGCAAAATGTATATTTTAAGGTTCACAGGGTTTTTCCTCAGGTAACCAATTCTTATGGTCGAACAATGTATTTACCTCGTGAATTTGAATGGCAATACCAAGACAAAGATTTAAATATAGAAATATCCGGAAATTGTATTGGGGATTATAAATTTGGATATGGTGCAGGTTATGTCGGTAGTTTCGATTTCAATTTAAAAATAAATGGCGTATTGGAAAATGGGGCAGGGGGGTATGTTCAATATGTCGATTGCAGGAATTTAAAGTTTCAAGAATTAGATGATTTAAATAAAAATCCAAAATATTTTGCAGAAGTTGCTGTATTAATACGCAAAAAACATTAAAAACCTTCAAATTTGTAGAATAAATAAACAGACGATAAATTTTGTTAAAAATAGGGGTTGTGTTAGGTGTGAAATGCTGTAGAATGCACATCCATCGGCGGTGATGAAGATTAAAACTTCTGATAAAACAGTAACTTAGCATAAAGTGGTTAAGTTGGGTTTTAGAAAGAAAGTTTAAAAATAGTTTTCATTACCAGTTGACTTTCTGAAAAGAAAGCGTAATATAGCCGACCTAGCTTGCTGGTGACGAACCAACAAGAAGATCATTAAGAGATTATGAAGAACAACTTGTGTGGATTTTTACTGGTTGATTGATCGAAATTATTTTCATTGATTGATGGTAGAAATTACTCGAAGTTTATTTGAGAAATATTTGTCAGAAAATTGATGAGCCAAGATTGGCACCCTTTAAGGTGCTACTGATTTTAAACTGAAGAGTTTGATCATGGCTCAGATTGAACGCTGGCGGCAGGCTTAACACATGCAAGTCGAGCGGGGATAGGTAGCTTGCTACTGATTCCTAGCGGCGGACGGGTGAGTAATACTTAGGAATCTGCCTATTAGTGGGGGACAACAGTTGGAAACGGCTGCTAATACCGCATACGCCCTACGGGGGAAAGCAGGGGATCTTCGGACCTTGCGCTAATAGATGAGCCTAAGTCGGATTAGCTAGTTGGTGGGGTAAAGGCCTACCAAGGCGACGATCTGTAGCGGGTCTGAGAGGATGATCCGCCACACTGGGACTGAGACACGGCCCAGACTCCTACGGGAGGCAGCAGTGGGGAATATTGGACAATGGGGGGAACCCTGATCCAGCCATGCCGCGTGTGTGAAGAAGGCCTTTTGGTTGTAAAGCACTTTAAGCGAGGAGGAGGCTCCTGTAGATAATACCTACAGAGAGTGGACGTTACTCGCAGAATAAGCACCGGCTAACTCTGTGCCAGCAGCCGCGGTAATACAGAGGGTGCAAGCGTTAATCGGATTTACTGGGCGTAAAGCGCGCGTAGGTGGCCAATTAAGTCAAATGTGAAATCCCCGAGCTTAACTTGGGAATTGCATTCGATACTGGTTGGCTAGAGTATGGGAGAGGATGGTAGAATTCCAGGTGTAGCGGTGAAATGCGTAGAGATCTGGAGGAATACCGATGGCGAAGGCAGCCATCTGGCCTAATACTGACACTGAGGTGCGAAAGCATGGGGAGCAAACAGGATTAGATACCCTGGTAGTCCATGCCGTAAACGATGTCTACTAGCCGTTGGGGCCTTTGAGGCTTTAGTGGCGCAGCTAACGCGATAAGTAGACCGCCTGGGGAGTACGGTCGCAAGACTAAAACTCAAATGAATTGACGGGGGCCCGCACAAGCGGTGGAGCATGTGGTTTAATTCGATGCAACGCGAAGAACCTTACCTGGTCTTGACATAGTAAGAACTTTCCAGAGATGGATTGGTGCCTTCGGGAGCTTACATACAGGTGCTGCATGGCTGTCGTCAGCTCGTGTCGTGAGATGTTGGGTTAAGTCCCGCAACGAGCGCAACCCTTTTCCTTATTTGCCAGCACTTCGGGTGGGAACTTTAAGGATACTGCCAGTGACAAACTGGAGGAAGGCGGGGACGACGTCAAGTCATCATGGCCCTTACGACCAGGGCTACACACGTGCTACAATGGTCGGTACAAAGGGTTGCTACCTAGCGATAGGATGCTAATCTCAAAAAGCCGATCGTAGTCCGGATTGGAGTCTGCAACTCGACTCCATGAAGTCGGAATCGCTAGTAATCGCGGATCAGAATGCCGCGGTGAATACGTTCCCGGGCCTTGTACACACCGCCCGTCACACCATGGGAGTTTGTTGCACCAGAAGTAGGTAGTCTAACCTTAGGGAGGACGCTTACCACGGTGTGGCCGATGACTGGGGTGAAGTCGTAACAAGGTAGCCGTAGGGGAACCTGCGGCTGGATCACCTCCTTAACGAAAGATTGACGATTGGTAAGAATCCACAACAAGTTGTTCTTCATGACGATGTATCTGAGGGTCTGTAGCTCAGTTGGTTAGAGCACACGCTTGATAAGCGTGGGGTCACAAGTTCAAGTCTTGTCAGACCCACCATCTGCAATAGACAGTAATCGATACATTGACTTATTGATAAGCTGGGGACTTAGCTTAGTTGGTAGAGCGCCTGCTTTGCACGCAGGAGGTCAGGAGTTCGACTCTCCTAGTCTCCACCATCACTTAAATCATCAGATTTAAGTAGAATGAGTTAAGAATAACCATTCAGTAAGATGAATGTTTAGTTCCTAAGCGATCAAGTGATTAGATCCTAGAGATTAACAAGTAGAAGCGTTATGATACGCACCACTTGATAATCTCTGTGATTTATCACAGTAATGCAATCTGACGAAGATGCATTAAATCATTAACAGAATATATTTGAGTTGAAATAATTTGTTCATACTCGTTAAGACTTAAACAAGCAATTGTTTAAAGATTAATGAGTACTAGCGATTAAACTGAATCAAGCGTTTTGGTATGTGAATTTGATTGAAGCTGTACAGTGTTTAAGTACACAAACAACGAACTGTGAGTCTTAGGACTTGTTGGTTGATCTACTTGTAGGATTGATCGACTGTTTGGGGTTGTATAGTCAAGTAATTAAGTGCATGTGGTGGATGCCTTGGCAGTCAGAGGCGATGAAAGACGTAATAGCCTGCGATAAGCTCCGGGGAGGCGGCAAATATCCTGTGATCCGGAGATTTCTGAATGGGGAAACCCACTTACCATAAGGTAGGTATCATTAACTGAATACATAGGTTAATGAGGCAAACGAGGGGAAGTGAAACATCTCAGTACCCTTAGGAAAAGAAATCAATTGAGATTCCCTCAGTAGCGGCGAGCGAACGGGGATCAGCCCATTAAGTCATATAAGCTTTAGTGGAACGCTCTGGGAAGTGCGACCATAGATGGTGATAGTCCTGTACACGAAAGGGCTTATATGATGATGTCGAGTAGGGCGAGGCACGTGAAACCTTGTCTGAATATAGGGGGACCATCCTCTAAGGCTAAATACTCCTGACTGACCGATAGTGAACCAGTACCGTGAGGGAAAGGCGAAAAGAACCCCTGTGAGGGGAGTGAAATAGATCCTGAAACCGCATGCATACAAGCAGTGGGAGCATCTTCGTGATGTGACTGCGTACCTTTTGTATAATGGGTCAGCGACTTACATTCAGTAGCGAGGTTAACCGTATAGGGGAGCCGTAGGGAAACCGAGTCTTAATAGGGCGTTTAGTTGCTGGGTGTAGACCCGAAACCGGGTGATCTATCCATGAGCAGGTTGAAGGTTGGGTAACACTAACTGGAGGACCGAACCCACTGTCGTTGAAAAGCCAGGGGATGACTTGTGGATAGGGGTGAAAGGCTAATCAAACTCGGTGATAGCTGGTTCTCCCCGAAAGCTATTTAGGTAGCGCCTCGGACGAATACCATTGGGGGTAGAGCACTGTTTCGGCTAGGGGGTCATCCCGACTTACCAAACCGATGCAAACTCCGAATACCAATGAGTACTATCCGGGAGACAGACTGCGGGTGCTAACGTCCGTAGTCAAGAGGAAAACAATCCAGACCGCCAGCTAAGGCCCCTAAATTATAGTTAAGTGGGAAACGATGTGGGAAGGCATAGACAGCTAGGAGGTTGGCTTAGAAGCAGCCACCCTTTAAAGAAAGCGTAATAGCTCACTAGTCGAGTCGGCCTGCGCGGAAGATGTAACGGGGCTAAAACTATATGCCGAAGCTGCGGATTTGCAATTTATTGCAAGTGGTAGGGGAGCGTTCTGTAAGCCGATGAAGGTGGATTGAGAAGTCTGCTGGAGGTATCAGAAGTGCGAATGCTGACGTGAGTAACGATAAAACGGGTGAAAAACCCGTTCGCTGAAAGACCAAGGGTTCCAGTCCAACGTTAATCGGGGCTGGGTGAGTCGACCCCTAAGGCGAGGCCGAGAGGCGTAGTCGATGGGAAATTGGTTAATATTCCAATACTTCTGTTTAATGCGATGAGAGGACGGAGAAGGTTAAGTCAGCCTGGCGTTGGTTGTCCAGGTGGAAGACAGTAGGCATGCATCTTAGGCAAATCCGGGGTGCTCTATGCTGAGAGTTGATAGCAAGCTGTACTTGTACAGCGAAGTGGCTGATACCATACTTCCAGGAAAAGTCTCTAAGCTTCAGTTAAACAGGAATCGTACCCGAAACCGACACAGGTGGTCAGGTCGAGTAGACCAAAGCGCTTGAGAGAACTCTGCTGAAGGAACTAGGCAAAATGGTACCGTAACTTCGGGAGAAGGTACGCTGCTTTTGGTGATGGAACTTGCTTCCTGAGCTGAGAGCAGCCACAGAAACCAGGCCCCTGCAACTGTTTATTAAAAACATAGCACTCTGCAAACACGAAAGTGGACGTATAGGGTGTGATGCCTGCCCGGTGCTGGAAGGTTAATTGATGTGGTTAGCGCAAGCGAAGCTATTGATCGAAGCCCCAGTAAACGGCGGCCGTAACTATAACGGTCCTAAGGTAGCGAAATTCCTTGTCGGGTAAGTTCCGACCTGCACGAATGGCATAATGATGGGGGCGCTGTCTCCAGCAGAGGCTCAGTGAAATCGAAATCGCCGTGAAGATGCGGTGTACCCGCGGCTAGACGGAAAGACCCCGTGAACCTTTACTGCAGCTTGACATTGAACTTTGATCTTACTTGTGTAGGATAGGTGGGAGGCTTTGAAGTCGTGACGCTAGTTGCGATGGAGCCAATCTTGAAATACCACCCTGGTAATATTGAGGTTCTAACTCTGTCCCGTAATCCGGGACGAGGACCATGTCTGGTGGGTAGTTTGACTGGGGCGGTCTCCTCCTAAAGAGTAACGGAGGAGTACGAAGGTGCGCTCAGCGTGGTCGGAAATCACGCGTAGAGTATAAAGGCAAAAGCGCGCTTAACTGCGAGACCCACAAGTCGAGCAGGTACGAAAGTAGGTCTTAGTGATCCGGTGGTTCTGTATGGAAGGGCCATCGCTCAACGGATAAAAGGTACTCTGGGGATAACAGGCTGATACCGCCCAAGAGTTCATATCGACGGCGGTGTTTGGCACCTCGATGTCGGCTCATCTCATCCTGGGGCTGAAGCAGGTCCCAAGGGTATGGCTGTTCGCCATTTAAAGAGGTACGCGAGCTGGGTTTAGAACGTCGTGAGACAGTTCGGTCCCTATCTACCGTGGGCGTTGGAAATTTGAGAGGATCTGCTCCTAGTACGAGAGGACCAGAGTGGACGAACCTCTGGTGTACCGGTTGTGACGCCAGTCGCATCGCCGGGTAGCTATGTTCGGAAGGGATAACCGCTGAAAGCATCTAAGCGGGAAGCCTACCTCAAGATAAGATTTCCCCGAGACTTTATGTCTCCTAAAGAGCCGTTGAAGACTACGACGTTGATAGGTTGGATGTGGAAGTGCGGTGACGCATGAAGCTGACCAATACTAATTGCTCGTGAGGCTTGACTATACAACACCCAAACAGTTGGTGTTGTTGATCAAATCATCATCACAATAACTTGATTTAGTTAACGCTAAAGATCAAACTATACAACTCAAGTATCCCTGTTAATGAATTCTATTTGACGAAAGCTAGGCATCTAAATAAGACCTAAGCGAGTAAGCATAAACAGTTGTGCTGGCGACAATAGCAAGAGTGAACCACCTGATCCCTTCCCGAACTCAGAAGTGAAACCTCTTAGCGCTGATGGTAGTGTGGCATTTGCCATGTGAGAGTAAGTCATCGCCAGCTCATTATTCCAAAATCCCCCCTAGCTCAATAGCAGGGGGGATTTTTTTATGCAAGAAGAAAAGTTATAGTTAAAAATTAATCCTAAAAAAATCTATAAGAAATGTACCGGAAATTTTATTTCAATTACCTATTGCTCAATATTTTAGTTTCATCGATTTTTATAGTTATTGTCATGTATCCTACAAACTTACATTTGAATTATTGGATGATAGGACTGAGTTGGATCATCGGCATCTTCTTCATGCATTTTGTCATTCTGCATTTACCAATTTTTAAAGACTTTTATATCAATCGTAAGAAGCTTAAAAATATCGTTGTACAGACGCGAAAATATAACCATGCAGAACATAAAGCGGCACCTGTAATGTCTGGGACCGTTGTTTTCGTTATTGCTTGCACTACACTTTATTTCTTAAATTTGACTCAACACTATGTGGAATATGCTTTTATTACGGCATTATCAACAGGTAATATGAGTTATTACTATACTCCCTGAATTATTATTCATTTGCGTTTAATTGCCTTCTCGCATGCTTTAATGCAGTTCTTAGTCCTTCTTCAACTGTTGGATGGTAGAACGGCTTATTAAGCAAATCATCAATCGTCAGCGATTCAGCAATCATCCACGCCAATAAATGGGCGAGGTGTTCCGCTTCATAACAAAACAATTCAGCACCTAAGACTTTGCGTGAGGTTTTATCTACATAAATTTCTGCTGCACCTTGATTCTTTGCATTCACAATTGAACGCCCTTGTTTTGAATAATCAATATATCCAGTAACAAACTCAATCTTTTCTTCAGTCAGTTGTTTATAAGTTTTACCAATAGCAGCCATCTCTGGTGAACTAAACATAATCCCTAACGGGGTCAGTATTTTAACTATTTTTGAATTTTGATTTTTACAAATCATTTGGGCAAGCATTCTACCTTCATGTGCTGCTTCATGTTGTATCGGGGTAGTTGTATGAGCATCGCCTGCGATATAGATCGAATAGTTCGCCAACTGCTTGGTTTTAGCATCAACAGGAAGTGATTTAAGATCACGATATTCTGCATTTATATTTTCTAATTTTAATGAATTTAAACGTGATTTACGTCCAGTCGCTGTGAGTACGTATTCGACCTTAATTGTTTTAGCTTCACTAGCATCGGTATATTGGATTTCAATACCGTCATCTTGATAGTGATATTGATCTGGCAAAGTTTCGAAATGCAGATTTAATTCTTTGGATAATTGTTCTTGTGCGAGCTTTTGCAAATCTGGGCTACTGAGTGAGCCTACTTTACGACTACGTGCAAAAATATCTGTTAGAACCCCTAAACGATGCATGGCTTGAGCAAGTTCAATTGCAATTACACCGCTGCCTATCACAGCAAGCGATGTGGGTAATTGCTTTAATTCAAAGATTTGATCTGTAGTAATCAGTCTGTCTTTAAGTTGTTGTTTTAAATTAGTATCAATATTTGGCGTACTGCCCACTGCAATAATAAAGGTTTTGGCATGGAATTGTTGGTCTCCAACTTGAACAGTATGCTCATCAATGAATTCAGCACGACCTGAAATCTTGTGTTCAGCTTTCCAAGAGTCGACATCTTTTAAGGTTGCTTTAGTAAAACGATCACGCAGTTGTTGTACATGTTGCATGACTTGTGAAGTATCAAGCTTAACTTCAGCAGATAAGCCTAAGCTGCTAAAGTGTTGCATCTCATAGGCACGATTGGCACTGGCAATGAGTACTTTACTCGGCATACAACCGACACGTGCACAGGTGGTATCCCAAGGCCCATCATTGATGATCAGGAGGTTATTGGTATATTTAATTGCCTCTTTATAAGCAGAGATTCCAGCGGTTCCAGCACCAATAATAATTAAGTCGTACATTGTGTCGTTATAAAGCTATCTATTTAAATTATTCTTAGCATAGAAGCGGGTAAGCGCCTAGATGAATTTTGCAAAGAAAAACGGCTTAAAAGCCGTTTTATCTTAAAGCGTAGAACCAACACTCACACCGACAGTAGGTCTCACATTCATTGAGCTACAAGCGGTTAATGCGAGTGCACAGCATAAAATCAAAAGTACTTTATTCATGTAATAATCCTTGTGCTTTTGCTTGATTAAATAAATCTGCTGAACGAGCACCAGTACGACAAATCATTAAGATAGGCTTTGGTAACTCATTATAATATTTAGCAAATTCATTTACATTTGCTTGATTCAACTGACCATTAACCACAGGTTGGTAAATCACGCTAACATGTGACTTTTCTGCAATATTACGTAATTGACTTACGCTTACCGCATTACCTTGTTCTTGATCAGGCTGATTCACAATGACAGATCTATAGCCATCTTTTAGCAACTGCTGAAACTTATCAATACTCATGTGCCCACTGACACTGACCTTGCTATTTAAGGCACGGCTCAATGCTTCGGCAGCATGAGTAAGGGAAGCTATTGTAAAAATGCAAAATAAAGCTGCACTTTTCAACAATAGTTTAGTCATCAAGAAGATCCATTTGTTTAGCAAGTTGGTAAAGATTGTTCGAACGATTACCTGTACGGCAGAACATCAAGATTGGTTTTGGTAATTCATTGTAGTGATTTGCGAAAGCACGAACGTCAATTTCAGTAATTTGACCTGCGACTACAGGTTGATGCACATAGTCTAAACCTGCTTGGCGAGCGACTTCTTCAATTTGTGCGCTGGTCGGTTGTTCTGGACCACCTTCCATATCTGGACGGTTATTGATGATTGATTTAAAACCTTTTTCAACCACTTGAGAAACATGCTCAGGACCAATTTGACCTGCAAAGCCTACATTTTCGCTCATGATGTCACTCCATCATTTTATTCATCGGGATATGCTTTATGATAGCATTAAGCACAAAAATGAGCAGAACCTTCTTAAAACTTTATAAACGATTCATACTAAAAATAACGCAATGGAGCGCTTATGTACGCTTATACAGTCGAACCACTGTATGTCAAAAGTGATCAGGACGTGATTGCTGCGGATTTTTATCGCCCAAAAAATATTGAAAAACCCGCTGTTATATTAATGGCACATGGTTTAGCCGCACTGCGTCAGTTTAAATTAATTGAATATGCGAAACGATTTGCACAGGCAGGCTATGCCGTTGTGCTGTTTGATTATCGTTATTGGGGTGGGAGTACAGGCCGTCCACGCGAATTGGTCTCCTTGAGTGCCCAGCTTGAAGATTGGCGGACAATGATCGCTCATATTAAGCAAAGACGCTCGATTGATAGCAAAAGAGTAGTGTTATGGGGAACTTCATTAAGTGGCGGTTATGTTTTAACGCTCGCTTCACAACTGCAGAATATTCAAGCGGTGATTACACAAATTCCATTTGTCGATGGTGCTGAAAGCGCGAAGTTATATCCCTTACAACAACTGCCTAAAGCATTGAAAATATCCAGTCAGGATTATATGGGGTCGAAAGTGGGGATGAGTCCACGGACTTTACCTGTGATTCATCAAACTGACTTGTGTTTTATGCCAACAGCAGATGGTTATGCTGGTTATCGTTCGATTGTCAATCCAGATTATTATTGGAGCGGTGAAATTCCTGCACGGGTATTTTTTAATTTAATTCGTTATCGACCGATACAAGATGTCAGGAAAATCACCATTCCTGTACTGTTTATCGCGGCAAAACAAGATAGCATCATCTCGATTGAGTCCAGTCGTGAAACTGCGACCAATATTGCACCTTTTGCTGAATATCATGAATGGAATATGCAACATTTTGATATTTATCATGGTGAATGGTTTGAAAAAGCAGTTTCGACCCAATTAGAATTCTTGCATCAACATATTGGAGTTTCTTAGATGATCATTGTATGCCCGTCATGTCAGGCAAAAAATCGCGTGCCAGAAGAAAAATTGGCAGAAAGTCCTGCTTGTGGACAATGTCATCAAAGTTTAGTGCCATTGGCACCTATTGAGCTGAATGAGCAAAATTTTAGTCAGTTCATTACTCATAGTGATCTACCCATTCTGATTGATTTATGGGCGGACTGGTGCGGTCCTTGTAAAATGATGGCACCGCATTTTGCCAATGTAGCCAAGATGTACCCAAATGTGGTTTTTGCTAAAATAGACACAGAAGCAAATCCACGCTTAAGTGCAGCATTTAATGTTCGTAGTATTCCAACACTGGTGTTGATGAATAAAACAACAGAAGTTGCTAGAATAAGCGGTGCGCTTAGAACGCCTGAGTTACAACAATGGCTTGATCAGCAGCTAAATGCCTAATCCAATCAGAATTTTGGAGTGAACGTGTCAGAATCTCATGTAAAACCAGAGGGAACATTATCCCTACAGACAATTGCAATGCCTGCCGATACCAACTGGAGCGGCGATGTATTTGGTGGATGGATTGTGTCACAAATGGACTTGGCAGGAGCAATCCATGCAGAGCGTTTTTCTAAAGGACGTTGTGCGACCATTTCCATTAATCAAATGACATTTTTGGTGCCAGTCAAAGTCGGTGATGTCATCAGCGTCTATACCAAGATTTTGAAAGTTGGCAATACCTCAATTCAAATGCAAATTGAAGTTTGGGATAGTCATGACAGTTCACGCGAAGCGAAACGTGTGACTGAAGGTGTATTTACCTTTGTTGCTGTAGATGTAAAAGGCAATAAACGCCCTATTCCTGAAGAATCTAAGCAGAAGTTTGCTGAGCTACAACAGGCTCAAGCTTAACTTGCTTCATCAAAAAAGCCAGACTATCGGTCTGGCTTTTTTATGTTTAAATTTTAGAAAGAATAATTAGCTTTTCTCGCTAAACTCTAAATGACTTAGTTTGTATTTTTATTTTTAAGATGTGATTTCGATACCCACGCCCATAACATTTCGCATTGGATCGGCGCTTCATTTGATTCATCTGTAACGGAAACTTGAACTAAGGTTTCACCTTTTTCGCTGTTTTGCATTAATTGGCGCTGTTCATCGGTGAGCGTTGCAATCGCACGCATAGCCCCTTTGGTTGGGCGCTTATAGTCAATTTTGATGGTTTTGATTAGTACAATGGCTGAGTCTGGGACATTCATCGCAGTGACAAAGCCAGTGGCGGTTTCTGCGAGTAAAGCCATCGCACAGGCATGAACTTGTCCGATATGATTTTGTACAGATTTATGGTTGGCAAGTGTCACTTCCACTTTTGAAGCTGTGACTTCAACATAGCGAATCTTTGCACTGCCAACCATCGGGACAATACGACCAAACGTTTTACTAAGTAGAGTGCTCTGTATAGCTTTAGGCAGTTTAGAGCTAGCTTTTACAAGTTTAGAAAGTCGATTGGTCGGCATAATGATCCCTCAGCAAGATCAAGAATGATCTTAGTCTTTAAAGTTATTGAACTGTAAAGGTAGACCAAATTGTTGCTCTTTTAAGAAAGCCATTACTTGTTGCAAAGTATCACGTTTCTTATCTGTCACACGAATTTTGTCACCTTGAATAGAAGATTGCGCTTTAATGCCGCTCTCTTTAATGGCTTTATTAATTTTTTTTGCTGTATCTGAGTCAAGACCGTCTTTAAGTTTGATCACTTGAATGACATTTTTACCAGAAGCTGTCATTTTTTGTGGGTCAAGTGCTTGGATATCCACTTTACGTTTAAAGAAGTGGTTTTCAAGCATGGTATAGACTTGCTCACATTGGAAATCACTTTCAGTCGAAATTTTGATTTCCTTATTTTTCTCATTTAATTCAATAGATACGTCTTGACCACGGAAGTCAAAACGAGTCGCAATCTCTTTTTGCGTGTTTTGAACGGCATGGTTCACTTCAAAAATTTCTAATTCAGAAACAATATCAAAAGAAGGCATGGTTTAGACCTTTACAAATGGAAAGAATATCTGAGATGCTAGGGATGTTTTCTTCATTTGCCAAGTGTTGTTTACATCAAAGGAGTGCACAATGATCCGTAAACAAGAAATTACAACATTTGAGTTCCCAGAAAATGCCATTATCTGGGATGTACGAGATACGAGTGCTTATGCTGAAGCGCATATCAAAGGCGCTGTTAATCAGCCCATTGCAAGCCTCTCAGCAGACAGCCTGACTCAGGTGTCAGCGGATCAGCCGATTTATATTCTATGTGGTGGCGGCAGCAAGGCCCCACGTGCAGCTGAACTATTAGAGGGTTTGGACAGCTCACGTGAATATGTCATTTTAATGGGCGGTACTCGTGCTGCTCGTGATGCGGGATTACCCCTTGAACAAGGTGCGTAATTAAGCATTTAAAAAAGCGCCGAAAGGCGCTTTTTTGTTGGCTATATTTCTTCAACGTCCCCCTTTGAAAAAGGGGGATTTAGGGGGATTTAGGGGGATTAAATTCTTTCTATAAATCCCTCCCAACCTCCCTTTTATAAAGGGAGGGGCTTTAACCTTCAGGCTTAAAATAAGGTTTCTTCGCTTTGACTTTCTTTTGAAAGCGCTTAGCACTCAGTTTTTTCACAAGATTTGAGGGTACAGGGCACGCCTCACCTAGAATTTGAGCGACTAGAATTTCACTACAGAGCGGGGCAAATAAAAAGCCTTTGGAACCCAGTCCAGCAAAACTATAAATCTCTTCATCAGATTTCATTTTTCCAAGTAAAGGGAAATAGTCCTGACTTTGAGCACGAACCGAAGCACGACCTTGCCACGTACTGACATCGGCTAAGGATTGTGCATAATTTGGAAAGACACTGTGGATAAGATCATAGTTATGCACATGATCTTCCAACAGAATTTCAGCATCATCGCGGTTTGGATAGAATGATGCCCCGAGAATTAAATGCTCGGAATCTAGCTGCATGCAATAACCGCCATAGCTATACGCTTTGTCTTGTTCTAAAGGACAGTCTTGATTGTTGAGCCAACTGACTTGGCCGCGAATTGGTTTAAGCACTGGATAATTTTCAAAGAATTGACTTGTATCTCGTGCAGTGCAGACAATCACATGGTCATAGACACCGAGCAATTGATCATTTGCATATACTTTGACTTGAGTGTCTTGCTCAATCCGCGTGATTCTCGCTTGATGATATTCAATATGAGGATGCTGCAGAATTTCATCTTTTAAGATATGTGGAGCAATGGTGCCTGCCTGTAACAGATTCAGACTTGGATATTCTGTTTGAATATCTTGTTCGTTTGCAGACTGCATGCTGAGTACATCTTTTGGATATTCAGATGCAAGGCCGAGCAGGGCATCAGTATTTTTCAAAGCCAGTTGATTGACCTGAATTGGGCGAAAGGCTTTAAATTTTTTGTAGTGATTTAAGGCATGTTGCCATGCCAAAGTCATCAAATGCTCGTGACTTTGTTCAATCGGGCAAAGTTTGGGATTGAGTAGGGCTAAAGGATTACCCGACCCACCTGAAAGTGGCGCTGTTCGATCGTAAATGCACACCTGATGTCCGCGACGAGCAAATACCCAAGCGCTGCTTAAACCTGCGATTCCTGCGCCAATAATCGCGATTTGACGCGGGTGCTGAATCGCTTCAGGATCATTTACAGTTTTTTTTTGAGCTGTTTCTAATTTATCAGGATTTTGCTCATCTTCAGGCAAGTTCCAAATTGCTTTAAGCATTTCACGTTTATGTCCAAAACCACGCGGACGTGAGATTGAAATACCGTGTTGCTTTAAACCACGTTTTAGGACACCGGCAACACTAAATGATGAGAAAGTTGTTCCTATGTCAGATAAGCGCACGATATTGCTTAGCACTTTATCTTCCCACATGTCAGGATTGCAGGATGGCGCAAAGCCATCTAAGAACCAAGCATTTACAGGTGCAGTTTTCTCGATTACAGGAAAGACGTCGTGGGCATCACCGAGCCAAAGATCGATAGAGAAGCGTTCTTCAGGAAAACTTAAACGATGGCAACCTGCAATTGGCATAGGGTATTGTGCTAAGAGCTGATCTGCGAATGGCTTGAGTTCTGGCCATACATTTAACGCACGTGTCAGGTCTTGTTTGGTCAGTGGAAATTTTTCCACGGAAATCGCATGTAAATGACTTTGATTATTTGGACGAACCTGTTGCCAGAGTTGCCACAGCGCCAAAATATTTAAGCCTGTTCCGAAACCTGTCTCACCGACACAAAAATATTCGAATGCTTTCAGTTCGGCGAGTCGAGTACTGAGATCATTACCATTTAAAAACACATGTCGTGTTTCTAAAAGACCATTATCTTTGGAAAAGTAAACATCACCGAATTGTTTGGATACAGGGATGTCAATGCCATCCACCATTTGCCAATCGAGATCTGCAGTTTGGATTGCATGAGACAAAACAGAACAACCTTAAATATGTAAAGAAGAGGGAGAAATTACCACTGACGACGACGTTTGGTATAAACGTAGCTCGCGATCAAAAAGCCTAAAAGTACACCCACAGCAATGGTCGCAGCGCCGTATAAGAACATTTGTGCACTACGTTCACTTTGCAGTACTTGAACTTGAACACCTAAGTTATCGTTTTTGAGCTGTAACTCTTGGTTTTGAGCAAGTGCTTCGAGATTGGCTTTTTCAAGCTGTTGTAAACGTGTCGCTTGGTCTTTGACTAAAGCTTTAACCTTCGCATCCTGCTGTGCCTTATTTTTGGCAATTTGTTCAGCCGTTAATGGCTTTTCACCATTTTCAAGGCTGGCCTGCGTTGCATTCGCTGTAGCAAAGCCTGTCTTGTTTGCTGCTAAAGTTTGCGGTTTTTGTGTCGTCGCGACAGCAGGCTGAGCTGTGGTAGCAGGCGCAGCTGTAGGCTGTGGATTTGCAGGCTGAGCAGGTTCAACTGCCCAGACCATTTGACTTGCTAAACTTAGCGTTAGGATGCTTGCGAAAACAACACGCATGGGGCTTATCCTTTAGGGAATGCTTTATTAAATGGTTTCACGTCAATATGTGAATAAACACCTTCTTTTAAGAAAGGTTCTTCAGCAAGCCAAGCATCAAGTGCTTCACGACTGTCAAAGTCAACAATAATCGTACTGCCATAAAAGCCAGCTTGCGGATTACTTGGGTCTTTTGGCATTGCACCCGCAACAATTAAACGACCTTCTGCATCGAGCTGTTCTAAACGTGCTAAATGTTGAGGACGAGTGGCAAGACGTTTTTCAACTGTACCTTCTTGATCAGTGCAGCTAACGACAAATAATGGCATGATGGTTCTCAATTACAGTGAATTTGTATTTATTCAGATGTTTTAAAGTATTTACGCAATACAATAAACTGAACAATGATAAATGAAAACATGACGATCATGTCACCGAATGCGGTGAATTCACCCCAATATTTTCCATCCATCCAAATGTAAGCAAAGAAGCAGTGTAAAAATGACATTACGGCGAACATAATTGCCCACGCGATGTTTAATTTCATCCAACCTTTACTGGTTAGATTAAACACTGGACCAAACAAACGCTGAATCAGCGGTTTCTTATCTTTACTAAACCATGGAGAGAGTAAGAATACACCCGCAAAGACCAAATTGAGCAAAACTGCTTTCAGACGGATGTAAAAATCATCAGATAACATCAGGGTGATACCACCAAAAATCACCGTCATAAACAATACAATCCACTGTTGTTTATCAAGACGGAATTTTTGCATGACAAAGAGTGCGCCATACACCACTAACATTGAAATAATCAGACCTGTCGTCGCCACAAGAATATTATTGTTATCGACTCCACCCGCAGAACCGATCAATTGTAGAAGAGGATGTTGAGTATCTTTTGGATCTACAGTTTTATATAAATAAAAGAAAATAATGAGTGGCACAAAGTCTAAAAGTGCTTTCATGTTAGAGTATCTGAATCTGATTAAATAAATGTCATAGTATAGAGATGCACGGCGTAGATTTACATACACATAGTAATATTTCTGATGGAACCTTGAGTCCGCAGCAACTGGTCGAAGCTGCGGCAGAGAAGTTCGTGCATACTTTGGCATTGACGGATCATGACACCATGGATGGCTTAGCTTTGGCTCAAGAAACCGCAGAAAAACATCAGATTAAACTAATCTCTGGGGTTGAAATTTCCAGCCAATGGTCGCGTCCTGCAACCAAGAAAACCTATGGTGTACATATTGTTGCGCTGAATATGCAAAATCCTAAGCCCTTGCAGGATGTTCTGATTCAACAAAAAATTATTCGTGCCGAGCGTTCTAAAAAAATCTGTGATTTATTAATTCCATTGGTTGGGCAAGATATTTACCCTGATGTGCTTGCGAAAGTGGATCATGTTCCCGATCGAGTGACACGTTCTCATATTGCCAAAACGCTGGTGGAAAAAGGCATAGTGGCACGTCCACAGCAGGCTTTTGATAAATATATTAAAGAAGGCAAGAAAGCCTACGTCAAATTTGATGGTTTAGGACTTGAAGAAACAATCCAAGTCATTCATGAGAGTGGTGGTTTCGCCGTATTGGCACATCCCACACGCTATGATTTGTCTGCAACCAATGTTCGATACTTAATTGAACTCTTTGCCAAACTGGGCGGAGATGCAGTCGAACTGCCACCTGCTATTGATCCAGCGTCCACACGGCAAATGGTTGATCGTATGATTGCTGAGAATGGTCTAAAAGTTTCGGTGGGGAGTGATTTCCATGGGGACTATATGCCGTGGATTAAACTAGGCAATATCCCGAGTTTAAAAGAAGGGCAGGTCGGGATTTGGGAAAGCTTTCAGTAATGTTCTTCTGAAATAAACGGTGGGACTTGCTGCTGGATACTGGTTTTAATATAAAACCAATAAATTCCGATGGCCAAAATCACAAACAGCCAATTCCCTGTAACCACACTCAATATAGGCAAAATCAGCAGCAGACTGTAGATTATGAGATTGCGGTAACGATAAGGATGCGGCTTAGACACGATACTGTGCTTAATATCTAAATTCTGCTTAAAACGTCGATAGCTGACAAAGTCCAGTAATGAAGCAAGTGCCAATTCCAATTGGTCAAAAGCTTTAGCGCTCGATTGCACTTGATAAATATGCCCGTAGCTAGTCCGTAATTTTAGGTCGAAAGATTTTTGATGATCACGCACTGCCTCAATCCGAATGATATTTGGTAAGTCTTGAATAAGACGGGTAGGAATTTGCTCAATAATGACTTGGTGTGCATAGGGCTGTTCCAAATAGCGTTTTAAGATACTGAAATCATTATTTTGGCTTTGGCTGTACATTTGAATAATGCACTTTGAAGCGGCCAGATAATAAAAATGTACCTGTTGTCCAATGAGTTTAGGATTAGCTTCGACTTCAATTTGACGAAAATACTGTGTGCTGAACACATGGGTTAAATCAATATTGAACCAGATTGGCTCAGCAAGATCATGACATTGGATCAGTAACTGAGTTTGTGCAGGGCGCCAAAAAGCGGACTTTTGTGTGCGGAAGTTAAGAATTTTTCCATCGGAGCTACGAAGCGCAACATTTTTCAAATCCATTTTTAAATGTGGATGAATTAAATGACGCTGAATAAAATAGGGAAATCTTAAAAAAACTTTTGTGTCAAAAAATAGGCCTAGAACCAATAGTGGACTGATGATGACAAGCGTAATAATTTTATCGCTGATAAGATTCTTCTCGAAAATAAAGTAAGCAGAACTGATTAGCACTAAAAAAATGATCAGGCTAAATAGTGAAAAGATGCCAATTGCACGCCAAGGGCGCGCAATATATTGCGGGGTAAATAGCCGAATACGTCTTCTTGTTTTCATCTTCGAGCAATATAAATTATGTTTTTAATTGGCTTAAGTGTTATCTCGACTCAAGCCTAAGATCAAGGCATTTATAGTAAATTGTTGTCTTGTGCTTGAATAGGTGGTGGTGTCGGTTTGCCGAGTGTTCCCAAAAGTTCAATTTCGATGGTGCGTACCATGGCATCTAAAGGTAAGTCATTGCTTTGCATACCAAATGGTTCTTCAATTTCTGAACTTAATGCATCTAAACCTAAGAAGGTATAAGCCAGAATTCCGACCAAAAGCGGTGTTGCTAGACCTAAAGTTGAGCCTAAGCTAAACGGCAACATAAAACAGAAGAAGTAAACGGTACGGTTTAATAAAACTGAATACGCAAAAGGCAAAGGTGTGGTCGCAATACGATCACAACCTGTTTGTACAATACTCAGTTCAGCAATATGCTGATTCATTTGGGTATAGATGATATCGGAAATTTCACCTTCCTTAAGTGCTTGCATCAATTCCCATTGAATCAGGCTTAAGGTGTATTGCGGTGCATTGGCTTGTTGATAGAGCTGAGTTAATGCTTGGGCAGACATGCCACTGGTTTCAATCAATGCAGTCGGATTTGCAGTTTGATGACGTAAGCGGTCACGAAGGACGTTGGCAAATACAATCACATGTTGGATGACACGTTCACGGCGACCTTGAGTGAGAATTCGGGCATCACGGTCAAAGTGACGTGAGTTGGCAATCAGAATACCCCATAATTTTCGCGCTTCCCACCAACGGTCATAACACGCCGTATTTTTAAAACCTAAGAAAATAGAGAGTACAACCCCAATTAGAGTGAAGCCGACTAAGGGTAATTCAGGGAAATGAAAATAATCGCTATAAGACAATCCACCAATAATGGCTGAGATCAACATCACGAAGCCTAAAGGCGGTAAAACCTTTGGCAAAATTGTGCCACGCCATGAAAATAGCAGTTTAAACACATTGAGTTGATCACGGACAATCATGGAATTTAGTCATCTTAAATTTCTCCTGATCTTCTGTATAACTGTGGGCTTTGTCAAGGTCAAATTAGCCCGTTGTTGTGGTATTGATGAGTTGATGTTCAGCGAAAGAAAAATTTGTATTTTTCGCAATAATACAATGATCAATCAACTGAATTTCCACTAGGGCACACGCTTTTTGAATTTGCTCGGTCAGCTCTCGATCTGCAGGAGATGGCTGTGCTTCTGCAGCAGGATGGTTGTGTGCAATCACAATGGCACTGGCATTTTGACTGATGGCATAGCGAAGAATTTGATTAATGGAAATATCGCAATAATGCGTTGAGCCATAAAATAATTTTTTAAAATGGATTTTGCGCAAATTGGCATCTAAACATAAGACGGCAAATACTTCCTGTTGTTCAGATAACAGTTCAAAGCGTAAATAGTCCATTAAACGGGTAGAGTCCTGTAGCTGGAGCATTTCTTGATGTAGCTGCATGGAAACATAACGCCGTCCTAATTCTTTAATTGCCATGAGTTGGGTAAATTTGCTCACCCCCATGCCATGAAACTGACTCAGTTCATCGATTGATGCATTGAGGAGTTGGGTTAAATCGCCAAAGTGCTGAATTAAAAGCCGAGCCAATTCAACGGCAGAATGTTTTTGTGAACCGGAACGTAAAAAGATGGCCAGCAGTTCAGCATCTGAAAGACTTTCAGCACCATGTTGAATCAGGCGTTCGCGAGGCCGTTCATTTTCAGGCCAATGTTTAATTGAAAATTGCATGGTTATTAGACTTATTTATTATGAATTATCAGTTTTCCCATGAGTGATTCTCTTGGGTATGGGATTATTTAATGCTATTGTGAGCGCCACTGCAACAGAAAGGTAGCCTGTTCGTGAGCTTCGATCTCAGTGTTATTCCACATAAAAATATCATTTTAGCCGTAACCGGTGGTATTGCTGCTTATAAAAGTGCAATTCTGGTACGCCGTTTAAAAGACGCAGGTTTTAACGTCCGCGTTGTGATGACTGAGGGTGCACAAGCTTTTATTACCCCTCTGACCTTTCAAGCCCTTTCTGGCAATCCAGTTCATACACAATTATTAGACCCTGAAGCCGAAGCGGGAATGGGGCATATCGAATTGGCGCGTTGGGCTGATTTGGTTTTGGTGGCACCTGCAAGCTGCGACACCTTGGCAAAATTTGCTGCTGGTTTGGCAGATGATTTACTTAGTACCTTATATTTAGCAACTAAAGCACCTGTTTGGGTGGCGCCTGCCATGAATCAGCAAATGTGGGCAGCAAAAGCGACACAACGTAATTTGGCAACTTTAATTGAAGATGGTGTGCACGTCATCATGCCGGATGCCGGATCACAAGCCTGTGGCGATGTTGGATTGGGCCGTATGCCTGAGCCTGAAGATATTGCCCATCAAGTAACACAATATTTTCATAAAGCGCAGCGTGCCATTGCAGAAAAATTTGGCTTACTTGCGGGTAAAAAAGTCACTATTACCGCAGGTCCAACCCGTGAAGCAATTGATCCTGTACGTTATATCTCTAATCATAGTACAGGGAAAATGGGCTTTGCTTTAGCGGCAGCGTGTTATGCAGCAGGGGCGGATGTGACCCTCATTGCGGGTCCTGTAAGTCTCGATACACCGAATGGTGTGCAACGTAAAAATGTATCTTCTGCCATTCAAATGTTAGATCAGAGTTTGGCGCAGCTTGATGAAGGCTGTGACATCTTTATTGCAACTGCTGCTGTGGCCGATTATCGTGTGGCGCAAGTTGCAGAGCATAAAATTAAAAAAGCCGGCGATGAACTCAATGTTGCCTTGATTAAAAACCCAGATATTGTTGCAACAATTGCCCAGCAAGCAAAACGTCCATTTATGGTTGGCTTTGCTGCAGAAACGCGTAATATCGAAGAATATGCTGCTGGCAAGTTGGTGGCGAAAAAGCTGGATATGATTGCGTGTAACGATGTATCGCGTGCAGATATTGGGTTTGCTTCAGATGAAAATGCCATGACTGTATTTTTCGCTGAACAATATCAGTTGGATAAACGTGATTTAGAAAAAGCATCCAAACAAGAAATTGCACAGCAATTGGTTGAAGCGATGCATGATGCACTGCATCACACCATTCAAGCAGATGATGAGCTGTAAAAATTTAAAGTAAAAAGCCCCGATGGTTCGGGGCTTTTTTATGAGGAAAAGTAGGTATCTACGATAAAAGTGACTTTATGTTCTAGAAAATAAATTGTTCAATATATAGTCTAAAAATTAAAAGCCATTTAAAATGAAAACACATAATAAAAATAAGGTTTAACCCATTTGGGTTGAGATCTCTAAGGGGGAAAGAGATTGAAAGTTGGATTAATGATGTGTATGGCTGCATTATCAGGCTGCAGTTATTTTGTATCCATAGATGAAGTTGCGCGCCATGTGGAAGCACAGATGCAGCGCGAGTTTAATGCCAATATCGAGTATAAGAATTATCATTTGGTGGTGGATGATGTGCAAATTACTGAACGCAAGGGAAATGAATTTAAAGCAATTTCAAAACTGAAATATCAAGGACAACCTTTTGTTATTGACGTTGTAATTTACAAAGAAAATGGCGGGTTTGGCTGGAAAATTGACCATGATGCATTTAGTTTTATTGATGAAATTGAAATTGCAAAATATCAGCAACAATTAGATGATGAGTTAAGGCTCATTGCACAATCGATTGAAAAAGAGCCACAAGTTGTGGTCATAACGTATCAAGCCAATCAAACATCCAATACTGATTCGAGCTATACCGTGAAGAGCTATGACGAACAGCCATATCCTGTGGGGAATGTTACGGCATACAGCAAATAATAAAAAAGCACCTTCATTGAGGTGCTTTTTTATCGACAGGTTTAAGGTAATTAAGCCTGATCTTGATGCTCTCGTAAATAATCTTCAGTACGTTTCATCGCATCCTGAATATTTAACAATGCATTTTCGACATCTTTTAAGGTTTTGGCATTACCACCACTTAAAGCCTGACGCCATTTACGTGCCCCAGGTAAGTTTTGGAATAAACCTAAAATATGACGGGTAATAATTGAAAGTGGTGCACCTTCAGCAACACGCTGTGCAATATAGGGCATCATTTGCTGCATAATCTCAAAACGATCAGGCATTTCAAGATTCCACAACTGACCAAGCTCAGCCAAAAGATAAGGATTGTGGTAGGCCTCACGACCAATCATCACGCCATCCACATGCTTTAAATGTTCTAAAGTTTCCGCATACGTTTTGACCCCACCATTAATTTCAATCAATAGTTCAGGGCGTTCTTGTTTTAAACGATAGACTTCTTCATAGCGTAATGGTGGAATGTCGCGGTTTTCTTTTGGCGATAAACCTTTTAATAGGGCAATACGGGCATGCACGATAAAATTGTTGCAGCCAGTTTTTGCAACTGTATCGACAAAATTCAGCATCTCTTCATAAGACTGCATATCATCAATGCCAATACGATGTTTTACCGTTACTGGAATATCGACTGCATTTTGCATTTCAGCGATACATTCTGCAACCAAATCAGGCTCTGCCATTAAGCAGGCACCAATTTTATTATTTTGCACGCGATCACTAGGACAACCCACGTTGAGGTTAACTTCGTTATATCCCCAATCTTGAGCCATTTTTGTACACAGTGCTAAATCTTTCGGATTTGAACCGCCAAGTTGCAACACAATCGGGTGTTCTTCACCATTAAAATCCAAATGACGTTTGGCATCGCCATGAATAATGGCACCCGTGGTCACCATTTCTGTGTAAAGGATAACATTGGGATTAAATAGACGCGCAAAAAAACGATAATCTTTGGTGGTCCAATCCATCATTGGCGCAACACTGATTCGTGGTTGAAGTTTATTATCAATGGAATTGAGATCAGTCATTCACAATCACGCCTTAACAGATGGGAGGGGCGAGCAAACCCGATCATTGATTGGGTGGCTCATAAAATTAGGGCGCAATATTAGCATAAAAAATGAAAATCAGTTTGTGTCAGATGTATGTGCTCAATGAGTGCTTAACGAGTTAAAAAGCGTATGCTTCTTATTCGGCTTGTGCCTGGGTATGGACGTATTGATCTAGCAAGTTAAAGAATGCTGCACCAAGTGCTAATGCTAAACCAAAATAACAGGTGTAATGCCATCCACCTAAATGCCAAGCATATACGCCGAGTGCTGAACCACATGCACCACCAATAAAATACAAGGTCATATAAATCGAGTTAATTCGAGATTTTGCATTGGGTCTTAGGCGAAAGATCACATTTTGATTGCAGCTATGCGTAATCGCTAAACCAAGGTTAATCAGTCCATAGCCGACGATATAACTGATTAAAGACACGCTACCAAAATAAAGCAGTAACCAGCTTCCCACTAGAATTGAACAACCCACCCAAGTGAGAATTTTGATATAACCTTGATCGGCCCATTTACCAATTTGTTGTGTCGACAATGCACCAAATACACCGACTAAAGTGACTAAACCGACCATCACATCCGATAAATGAAATGGCTTTTGTGTTAAAAGAAGTGCGATGGTTGAAAATAGCATACTCATTGCGGCAAAGGCGCACGCGCCTGTGAGTGAGCGAAAGACTAAACGTGGCTCTTGCTTCAGCAATTGTCCCATCGACTTAAAAATGTCGAAATAACTGATTCTAAATTTTGGCATAGTGGGAAGCTTAGATTTTAAGTAGAAACTTAAAAACAGCATCATCACCCCACTTAAAATATAAATCGCTTTCCAATGAATTAGATCAGAAAGTAAGCCTGCAATACTGGTCGACAGCAGAATACCCACCAATAAACCACTCATAAGAAAACCGACAACTTCACCTGTTTTTTCAGGTTTAACGGCCATGGTCGCAAGGGGAATTAACACTTGGGCAGCCACAGAAAATAGACCTGTAATAATCGTACCGAGCCAAAGCATTTGAATATTAATAGCCGTTGCACAAAGAAATAGACCACAGGCTGCCCCAAGCATTAAGTAAGGTATTAGTTTCTTTTTATTGAGCATATCGCCTAAAGGTACAATAAACAGTAGACCGAGAGCATATGAGACTTGGGCAAAGGTGACCGTCAAAGCGACTTGCGCTTCAGCAACGCGATAATAGGCTTGAATTGAGGAAATGAGCGGCTGACAGTAGTAATTTGCACCTGCACATAACCCGCATGCAATTGCCATAAGCCAGAGCAAAGACCGATCCTGACTAATGTCGATTTGCATGTGATTTCCCCTCACGTCATGGTTTTATTTGGATGTTTCAGGCGGCACTATAGGTCAAAAACCATCGTGATAAAAGAATGTCTGTTTTTAATTTAGTTCTGATTTTGTAGATGTAACGGGTTAAATATTTTTTAAATCAAATAGAAACAATGAGTTGGGAGTGCATTCTCATCTTTTAAATTTTAAAGCGCTAATTTGGTGCATATTTATATAGAGTTTTTCAGACTATTATTTCATTGCTGAATATCTATACAACTTTTTTAACTTTTTTTGAATTTAATTTGAGGTTTTCATTTAGGGCTTTTCGGTCAATTTTTGGGGAGCCGATAATCACATAACTTAGATGGTGGATCATGATGTTTATTTAGAACACGATTGATGATTCTGCCCGAAGATTCAGTAAAAAAAGCCAATCTAAAAATTCTAAAAAGGTCCAAAAATGTCATTTATGTCAAAGTGATATTTAAATGAAATAAAAGCACTGATTTGAAAAGCAAAAGCAGCCGTTCCGATGATGTTTGATGCTTTATATTCATTCTGTCTGAATGTCAGAATGATCAATGTAAGTGAATATTTCTCAATTTTTAATTGTCAATTTGGCAAATTATGGAAGTTATTTATTGTCTATAACAATGAATGAGCTGAGATGTCCATCTAAACGTCGAATTAGATTTTAAAATTTGGCATCAAGAAAGTGCATTTTTATGAATCATCAGTTCATTATATGGGTATTTATTAAATAAATATTAGGTAGTATTTTCGAAAAGTTTATTTAGAATCCAAAAATTCAATAAAAAACATCCTGAGGGGAAACATCGTTTATTCGGTGTTTACTTAAGAAAAATTAGCTTGAGGGACGCTCATGCAAATCGGAATTCCAGCCGAAACTGTTGTCGGTGAAAATCGCGTCGCTGCGACGCCTGAGACAGTCAAGAAATTGATCAGCGCAGGTCATCATGTTGTGATCGAACGTGGAGCAGGGCTTAAAGCTGCTTACATCGATAGTGCTTATGAACAAGTTGGCGCAACCATTACGGATGATGCTTATAACGGCAGTCAATTGGTTTTGAAAGTTCGTGCACCTGCTGGTGATGAAATTCAAAAACTGAATCCAAATGCAACCGTGGTCGCTATGTTTGACCCGTACCGTAATACTGAGCTTGACCAATTTGCTTCGCAAAATGTATCGGCATTTGCATTGGAACTTTTGCCACGTACTTTATCTCGTGCGCAAAACATGGACGTATTGTCTTCTCAAGCCAACCTTGCGGGTTATAAATCTGTGCTTTTAGCCGCAGCTGAATATCAACGTATGTTCCCAATGCTGATGACGGCAGCAGGAACAGTAAAACCTGCACGTGTCGTGATCATGGGTGTTGGTGTTGCAGGTTTACAAGCGATTGCAACAGCCAAACGTTTAGGCGCTGTGGTTGAAGCCACAGATTTACGTCCAACAGCAAAAGACCAAGTTGAATCTTTAGGCGGTAAATGGCTTGATGTGCCAATGTCTGAAGAAGAACAACAAAAAGCCGCTGACGCTGCAAAAAACGGTTATGGCTGGATGCCGGGCGAGCAATACATTAAAGACCAAGCTGTGATTGTCGATAAAGCTGTATCGAATGCTGACATCGTGATTACTACGGCACTACTTCCAGGTCGTGATGCACCGCGTCTGATCCGTGCGGAAACGGTTGTCAAAATGAAACCAGGTTCAGTCATCTTAGATATGGCGGTTGAGACTGGCGGTAACGTTGAAGGCTCGAAGTGCGGTGAAACTGTTGTGACTGAAAATGGTGTGAAGATTTTAGGTGTACCTAATATTCCATCGACAGTATCGACTGAAGCATCAGCTTTATATGCACGTAACGTCTATAACTTTGTTGAAACATTATTTGATAGTGAAAAGAATTTTGCCATCAATCAAGAAGATGAAATCCAAAAAGCACTACTTGTAACTCACGGCGGCCAAGTGCTGTTGAAACGTGGTTAAGGAGAAGACTCATGGTTGAAACGATTACGATTTTTGTTCTTGCCATTTTCGTAGGTTACTACGTGGTTTGGGGTGTTACGCCTGCATTACATACGCCATTAATGGCAGTGACCAATGCACTTTCATCGATCATTATTGTCGGTGCAATGATTCAAACCGTAGGTTTGCCGGTGGTTGGTGTTGAAGGCAATGTAGATTTCCAAACCATTAATGTGGTGAGTGTATTGGGTGCGATTGCGGTATTCCTAGCAAGTATCAATATTTTTGGTGGCTTTGCGGTAACTGCACGTATGCTGGAAATGTTTAAACCAAAACAAAAGAAAAAAGAGGGTTAAGCCATGGAATTCATTCGTGAATATGCAAACTGGTTCTACCTGATTGGTGCCATTCTCTTTATCTTAACCTTACGTGGTTTATCAGGTCCTAAAACTGCAATTGCAGGTAACCGTTACGGTATGATCGCAATGGCGATTGCGGTAGTGACCACATTCTTTGTTGCTGAAAGTCCAGTGGTTTGGATGATTGTCGGTGCAATGGTATTGGGTGCAATTGTCGGTATTGCGCGTGCGCGTACTGTACCAATGACACAAATGCCTGAAACAGTTGCATTAATGCACTCATTAGTGGGTCTTGCTGCGGTACTGATTGCGATTGCTGCAATCTTGCATAACAACAAATTGGTTGAAGTGGGCACAGACCTACTTGCAGCAAACAATGTCAGCTTCCATGCGATGAGCAAAGTTCATTTGTTTGAATTGTTTGTGGGCTGTTTCGTGGGTGCGATTACCTTTACTGCATCTGTATTTGCATACGGTAAATTGGCTGCAAAAAAATGGGCAAAAACCATTTCAGGTGGCTGGGTTAAACCAGTTCAAGCACTGATCTTTATTGCCATGCTGGCAGCAGGAATTCACTTCTTCCTTACAGGTAACATGAACTCATTCTGGGCAATGACGGGCTTTGCGTTAGTGTTCGGTTGGGTATGGATTGCACCAGTCGGTGGTGGTGATATGCCAGTCGTGGTATCACTATTAAACTCATTCTCAGGTTGGGCTGCAGCAGGGATTGGTTTCACTTTAGAAAACAACATGTTGATTGTTGCTGGTTCACTGGTGGGTTCATCAGGTGCGATTCTGTCTTACATCATGTGTAAAGCAATGAACCGTTCAATCATCAACGTATTATTCGGCGGTGCAATGGGCGGTGCAGCGGCTCCTACGGCAGCGGCGGGTGCAGCAGTTCAGCGCAATTATCGTTCAGGTTCAGCAGATGACGCAGGTTTCTTGATGTCAAATGCGGACAGCGTTGTGATCGTACCGGGTTATGGTATGGCACAAGGTCGTGCGCAAAATGCGGTAAAAGAATTAGCCAACTTGTTGAAAGAACAAGGTGTTACTGTACGCTTTGCGATTCACCCAGTTGCTGGTCGTATGCCAGGTCATATGAACGTATTGCTTGCTGAAGCTGACGTACCGTATGAAGATATTTTAGAGATGGACGAAATCAACTCTGACTTCCCTGCAACGGACGTGGTGCTTGTGATTGGTGCAAACGACGTTGTAAACCCAGCAGCGAAAGACGATCCAAACTCTCCAATTTACGGTATGCCAATTTTGGAAGCTCATAAAGCACGTACAATTATGGTCATCAAACGTTCTATGGCAACAGGTTATGCTGGTCTAGATAATGACTTGTTCTATAACGACAAGACCATGATGATCTTCGGTGATGCGAAAAAAGTAGTTGAAGATATGACTAAAGCCATTAATGGTACAGGTCACTAAAGACGTAAATCATTCAAAATAAAAAATCCCCCTCATTGCAGGGGGATTTTTTATTTTGACAGCTATATAAAGTTGTGTATGCGAGAAAATAGGTCATTTTTTAGACCAATTCACTCTAATAAATCATCTATTTTCTTTAATGTTTTAATTCAGTGCATAACTGTTTAACAATCAATAATTTTTACTGCAGGTCAAGGTTTAAAACCATTGCAATAATGTAGTGATCGTTCACTTCTTATATGGCATTGTTCTTGCTATCCCTTGCTTAATATTGGGGGATAACGATGAACAAAAATAAATTATTCTGGCTGCTGTGTTTAGTATTCAGTTCTTCTGTATATGCAGCAGAACCAGTCGATATTGCTAAGAATGTACAAGAAATACGAATCTCACTCGACAGTGTTTGGGTGGTAATGGGCGGTATCTTGGTTTTCTTCATGCAAGCAGGTTTTGCACTGATAGAGAGCGGCTCGGTAAGAAGTAAAAATACCGTGAATGTTCTGATGAAGAATTATATGGATGCATGTTTTGGTGGATTGATCTTCTGGCTTTTAGGCTTTGGATTAATGTTTGGGATCAATCACACTGGCTGGTTCGGTTTTTCGCATTTTGCACCGAGTGAGTTAGATAGCTGGCATTGGAATCTTCTATTTTTCCAAATGATGTTTGCTGCTACTGCAACGACTATTGCCAGTGGTGCGATGGCAGAGCGTATTCATTTTGTGGCATATGTAGTGAGTGCGGGCTTTGTCAGTGGTCTGATTTATCCAGTCTTTGGTAGCTGGGCATGGGGAAGTATTTTTGGTGGCGATGGTTGGTTAAAAGCACTGGGCTTTATCGACTTTGCAGGTTCAACTGTGGTGCATTCGATTGGTGGTTGGGTGGCACTGGCAGGAATTATTGTACTTGGGCCACGTTTAGGACGTTTTGGGCGGAATGGTCAAGTGCATGATTTACCAGGACATAGCTTACCTTTAGTGGCATTGGGTGGTTTTATTCTCTGGTTGGCTTGGTTTGGTTTTAACGCTGCATCCACAGTAAATGCCGATGTGAGCATTGGACGTATCGCGTTAAATACACATTTGGCTGCTTGCGCAGGTGCTGTGGCTTATATGGGGTATGCCTTAGTCTGTGGTAAAGCGATTTTAATTAAAACTACAATCAATGCATCGCTGGGTGGTTTGGTCGGCATTACTGCGGGTTGTGCAACGATGAACCCTGTATTTGCAATTTTAACCGGTGCTATTGCTGGTTTGATGGTTAGTACTTTACCACAATTACTAGAAAAATTTCGTGTCGATGACGTTGTTGATGCGGTTACCGTACATGGCTTTTGCGGTGCATGGGGCACGCTTGCAGCGGGGATTTTTTTGGAAACCAATCTCTTTAACAGTGAAGTGATTATGGTTCAAGCCATTGGTGTAGCAGCCGGTTTTGCGTGGGGCTTTGGTGTTGCATTTATCGTCTTTAAAATCCTGTCTAAATTGTTGGGTGGACTGCGTGTCAGTGCACAACATGAACAACGCGGTTTGGATTATACCGAGCATGCGGAGCTCTCTTATCCCGAGTTTCAACGTGATCTGACCTTTGAAACTGATGATATTCATAAGCGTCATTAATTCAGGAGACACAGATGGAAGCAGAACATGAAGTGCTCAATGTGGCTCAACGCCGTCAAGCAATTCAACGCGGACTGAAGCACTATTTTCAAGGGACAGCACTTGAACAGGTGGTGGGTTATTGGGAGCAGGAATATAGTGAAAAACCTGCTTTCGTGTTAAATCGTTTTTTAAGTGATATTTGCACAACAGATGAGTTGAAGCAAAGCCGTAAGGACATGCTAAAAGATGTCTTGTATGAACTGACCAATATTGAAAAGACAGAAATCTTGCAGCTTGAAACTGAGGTCGAAGTTCAAGACACTCATACACTTAAAACAGCGTATCAAGATTTTGTTGAGGCGATTTTACACAGTGTTCCAAGTTCAGATCGTGAAGATTTTTTCTTGGAACTACGTCGACATGTGATTGCGAAAAATTTACTCGTAGGAGAACGTGCAGAACGCATCTATCAAAGCGAAAAATTAATGGCTTGTATTGAAACACATTCTGTTGCTCAAGCGGTGACAGCGTTATATACGGTCTATTGTGATTTTTATGGTCCTCAGAAAACAGACCGACTCTATGCAGCACATAAAAATGAAATCAAGTTTAAATATCCAGATTTAGATTTGCATCAATTGTTGTAGATGAAAATGACAGGCATAAAAAAAGCGACCAAAAGGGTCGCTTTTTTTACACTGTGTTTATGCTACAGAGTCTGTAGTGTTGCGCCATAAGCTCTCTAGGTCATAGAACTTACGTGCAGTAGGTAACATGCAGTGTACAACAACGTAACCTAAGTCGATTAAGATCCACTCAGCATCACGTTCGCCTTCAATACCGATGGGACGGAAGCCAGCTTTACGTGCTTCTTCAGCAACGTTATCAGCCAATGATTTAATGTGACGGGTAGATGTACCACTTGCGATGATCATAGCATCAGCAACATTGCTGATACCAGCGACATCAATTTTAACGATTTCTTTTGCTTTTACATCTTCAAGCGCGTTCAGTACAACGTTTACACAATCTTGTACTGCTTGCTCATGTGAATTTGAGGTTTGATTGTGAGAATTAGAAGCGCTGGGCGATGGTTCTAAATTCATGGGGGGTATAATTTCCTAACAATTATGCATGATCTAATATAGCGGTTTTGTCGCCAGATTTCAAATTTGCTGCCGAATTGATCAGTGCTTAACTCTGAAAATAACGACCTTTCCACGCAAAAGATTCATTGGAATGATTGCTTGGTCGATACTCTGCTGCTACATATCCTGTGTAGTTGCTTCGCTCTAGCCATTGAAATATATCGCTATAGTTAACGGCAGCTGTATTGGGTTCATGACGACCAGGACAGTCTGCAAACTGGATATGTCCAATATCAGCAATATTTTCTTTTAAGGCATCTAAAACATCTTCACCCATCATTGCCATGTGATAGCAATCGTATTGCATTTTTAAGGCAGGATGATTTACGGCTTCTAGCATTTCTTGCGCTTGAGCTACATTTTGGATTAGAAAACGTGGCATATCTTTGCCATTGATCATTTCAAAGACAGGTTGAATATGATAATCCATCAACATTGAACAAGCCATTTTTAGATTACTGGCTAATGTTTTTAGGCATGGTAGTAAATCACTATCGGTCGGTTGTTTGCCTGCCAAGATATTCACGCTCGGTACATTTAATGCTGTTGCATATTCTATGGCTTGATTCACTGCTTGGCGAAATGCAACTTCTTGTCCAGGCACGCCTGCCAGTCCATTGCCACCTTGCATCAAATCACCGGCAGGGACATTAATCAGGCAAAGACTTAAATTGTATTCATGAAGTTTTTGCTGAATTTCCTCAATACTTAATTCATAAGGAAATTGTATTTCAACATGATCAAAGCCATGGGCGCGTGCTTCGGCAAAACGCTCAATTAAAGGCACTTCAGTAAAAATCATCGAGAGATTAACGGCCAATTTAATCATGGCGGCATTCCTTTATCTTTGAATACTTCATTTAGGCTTTAACTTGTTGAATTACAGTCGCTAAATCAGCTTCAGCATAACCCGAGTTTTGGTGTGTTTTCAGTTGTGTTAGTGCTTTTTCTGCAACTGGAATGTTTAATTTCAGTTCTGTTGCCAAAGTGACAGCATTATTTAAATCTTTCGAGAGCGTTTGCACTTTCCACTGCACGGGCTCAAACGTATGGGTCGCCATACGGGGTGCTAAAATTTGAAAAGGTTTTGAGTCGGCAAAACCGCCTGAGAGTGCCGGGGCAAGGAGTGTGGTGTCAACGCCAGCTAAACCTGCCAAGGCAACCGCTTCAGCGATGAGTGTGCTATTTGCCGCAACAATCAGTTGATTACAAATTTTGGTTGCCTGCCCAGTTCCTGTATCGCCCATTCGCGTAACGCGTTGTGATAGCACATCATAGATAGGACTTAATTGTTGAATCACTTCGGCATCACCACCCGCGAAAATAACCAAGCTACCATCTTCCGCACCTATGGTGCCACCTGATACAGGCGAATCAATCCAGATTGCCTGACGATGTGTTGCGCGCTGAGCCAAGTGCTTGGTTTTTTGTACAGATAAACTCGAAAAATCGACCAGCACGTGTTGGGCAGTCATATGATTTTCGATCTGGCGAAACACACTCTCGACTGCATCATCATCAGCAAGGCAGAGCAGCACAATAGGATAATCAGCAATTTGGTCTAAAGCGATGGCTTCCGCACCGCGTTTTACTAAAGCATCACAGGCACTCGCAGTACGGTTCCAAACGCCGACCTGAAAGTTGGCATCTAAAAGTCGTTTGGCCATACGGCTACCCATTAAGCCCATACCTAAAAAGGCAATTTTTTGCTGCTGAATATGCATGATGATGCTCACATCCCTCTGAAAACTGACTGTGATTATTTATATTGGCGTGGTAAAAAATTGATGTCTGGATTTTTATCTTTCTTACGTGCCAATTGACTATTCTTACCCAGCAATAGTTTGAATTGCCAAATTTTTTCCATCCTTAGTGATTTGTTTGGACGGTGTTCCATGGCATCAAGCACGAATTTAGAAGCCATCAATGCATCTGGAGAACGCTGTAACATTTCTTCGGCTAATGCCTGTGCTTTAGCAAGAGGCTTTTCATCTAGATGAGTAACCAAGCCAATTTGATGGGCATAAGCAGCATCAAAGATTCGTGCAGTTAAGGTTAATTCCTTGGCAAGGTCCAAGCCAATCAAGCCTTTAAGTGAGCGCGTGAGCCCCATATCAGGCACCAAGCCCCAACGACTTTCCATAATCGACATTTGCGTATTTTGATGCGCTACACGAATGTCGGCAGCCAACGCAAGTTGCATCCCTGCACCAAAACAATAACCTTCAATGGCTGCAATTACAGGAACGGGAAGTTCCTGCCAAATTAGGAAGGCTTTTTGAAATAAACTTTGTCCGGGTTTAAGTAGTTCCCATGCGGCATAAGCACGATTTTTGGGGTTATTTAGGTCACTTAAGTCGATGCCTGCACTAAAAACTTCTGCTTCACCTGTCAGGATGACACAGCGGATACTTTTGTCTTTTTTAATTTTTTTTGCGGTTTCAACCAATTCACGTAATAACGCAAAGCTCATGGCATTACGTTTTTCAGGACGGTTTAAGCTGACTGTGGCAATGCCATTATTTTTTTCTAAACGGACGACTGACATAGATTTACCCTTCATTTTTATGGCTTGAGCATAGCATGAGCCAGATTTGAATTGCATGACACACAAGTCACCCTTAATCATTCAATCTTATACACTGTGCTGATTTAAAATTTGTGTAGCTGCTTGCTTCACTTGATCAATCACAGTTTTAAGTTCATCGAAGCGTTTAGCCACCTCTGTCATAAAGGCATCATCGGCTTTACGGCGTTCTTTACGTAGGGTTGAAACAAATTGCTCAAAATCACCAGAGACTTTTTGTAGACTTGGCACACCGACATAGCGTGTTGCACCATATAAACGGTGTAGTACATGTTCAAGTTGAGGGAAGTCTTCCACTTCAATCAATTCTTGCATCTCATTTAATTCAGTTTCAAAACTGTCGAGCAACATCCGTAATAAATCCACAGCCAAGTCTTCTTTATTGGCAGCGAGTTGCAAACTTTGTTGCCAATCAATAATTGAGGTATCTAGTGCATCAATCACATTCGCACGTTCTAGGACAGGGATCTTTTTAAAGTTCTCGGTCGTCCACTGTGTCAAAATTTGAATAATCTGTTCAATCTGAATCGGCTTGGTAACATAATCATCCATACCGCCTTGCAGCAATTTTTGTTTTTCATCGGACAGGGCATGAGCTGTCAGGGCAATAATCGGTAGACGACGATGATTTTCAAACGTTGATTCAAGTGAACGGATGGCACGTGTGGTATCAATACCTGACATCACAGGCATTTGAATATCCATAAAGACTAGATCAAAAGCCGTTAAACCTTTTTCATAACGGTTTTGAATAATATCAATCGCTTCTTGTCCACTGGTTGCTTTAGTGGTTTTGACATTGAGTTCACCTAATAATGCTTCCAGCACAATTAAGTTCGGTAAATGGTCATCGATCGCTAAAATATGTAGACCCTGTCCATTAAAGTCTTCATGTACATCCTGTTCAAAGATTGGTTGATTGCTTAATAGTTGAATCAAGGCGCTACGGCTAAGTGGTTGATGCAATGGACGTGCACGATGTTCATTGAGCATATTTGGATCAAGTGCCATCTGATAGCCGTAAACTGCAATATTGCCACTATAACGCAGGCGGATTTCAGTCAGTAGGGCTTCAGTATCACCACTATGATCGACAATCAGCCATGTATTTTCACTATGCTGCAAATGATTCAAGCGACTGAATAAATCCAGAATTGATGATGTCTCGGTGTGCTGTACGCGATAATTTTCCAAGTAATGACGTAAAACATTTGCTGTTGCAGGATGCGCCAAATAAGAGACAACAGTTAAATCATTAAAGTCCGGATGTTCAATCAGTTCATCATCATTGGTTGTAAACTGTGCAGTAAACCAGAATGTTGACCCTTTTTCTGTTGGTGCGCGTTCTTGGTTATCTTCAAAGCCAATTTGACCATGCATCAAACTGACCAGTTGTTTGGAGATTGCAAGACCTAAACCTGTTCCACCAAATTGACGCGTTACTGAAGTATCCCCTTGAGAGAAGGATTCAAACAGCTTTTTACGATCGGTGCCGCTTAAGCCAATACCACTGTCCTGTACGCTAAAGTGCAGTAGACATTGACCAATATCGTCATGTTCCATACGCACACGCACAATAATTTCACCATCAGGGGTGAATTTAATCGCATTGGAAATTAAGTTGGTCAGAATCTGTTTAAAGCGCAGTGCATCGCCAATGACATATTTCGGCACGTTATCAGCATAGTAGAACGCCATATCAATATGCTTTTGTGCGGCAAGCGGAGAGAGCATATCCATGACATCGAAAATCGCTTCTTCCAGATCAAACGGTGCGGTTTCGAGTTCAAGTTTACCTGCATCAATTTTAGAAAAATCTAAAACATCATTGATCAGTGCCAAAAGATGCGCTGAAGATTTACGAATGGTTTGTAGGTATAAACGTTGTTCGTTACTTAGATTGCCCTGACGTAGTAATAAATGGATAAAACCGTCGATACTATTTAAAGGTGTTCGAAGTTCATGGGAAATATTGGCAAGAAAAACCGACTTGGCTTGGTTGGCAGAAATTGCTTGGTCACGGGCTTGACGATAAGTAATGTTTTGCACTTCAAGCGTATCTAGTGTTCGTCTTAAATCGTCCTCAGTTTGTTCCGTGTGTTCGCGTAATTCTAAAAAGCTGAAATGCAGACGCTTCACTACATTGGCAATATCACGCTGTAATAAGCGCAGTTCTCCAGTACTGTTAATCACCATATGCTGATCTAAGGTGTCGGCATTTAGGCGTTGTAGCTGCATGCGAATCTCGTACATTGGGGCAATCCAACGACGAGAATAAAAATTCAAACAGAGTAGAAGTAATAAGAGCGTCAGCAGGCCTGTGGCAACGAGCACAATCAGAACACGGTAACGTGCGATTTCTAAAGGCTGATTATCAATTTCAACGGCAAACCAACCTGGGCTATTGGTGTTCTCATTAATGTGAATGGCATAAATATGATTTTTATCGTGCAGAATAGGACCGATAAATGAGGCATTGGTATTGAATTTTGGCCAAGGAGCTTGATCTTGATAACCAATACTTAAACGATTAACACCTTTAAGATCGACCACGCCTGCACGAATTAAATGCTTCTCATTGAGCATATTTTGCATGGCAATACGGGCTTGCTCGTACTGCCAAGGGTAATCTTTGACGATTTGTAATGCAGATTCGGCTGTGCTTTGAAAGCGCGTTAAAATCGCAATCGCCATTTGTTTTTGTTGGGCACGTGCTGCATTGGAAGTTTCAGAGGTCACCAACATGGCACCCACGAATGCCAAAATCATAATCGGCACGAAAATAAGTGCAATCAGCTGTCCATAAGCGTGATTTAAGTGTAGACGTTTAAACAGCTTTTTATTGATATTCGACATGATTTAAGCAGCGTTTTCCCTATGCCCGCATATTAGCATGCTTTAAATCATCAGTTAAAATTTCATCAATGATTTTCGTGGTATTTACAGCAAATACTAAACTGTGTTTGAGCTTAAAAGAATTGCTGCATCAAAATGATGATAGCTCTAAGCTTCAACGTTTTATCTAAGCAAGGATATCTCAAGATATATAGATGAATTGCTGAACTTTGGATTCAGGTGCTGATGATAAAATAAACGGACTTTGGAAAAAGCTGGTGCAAATGAGTGCAGGCAAAGGCATTTTTTCATACAATAGCCGCACCTCGATATAGGTGCAAATAATGAGTAATACAAATCCTGATTTCAAAAAAGACGAATACCTGTTAGACCATTTTGTCGGTAAAACACCGCTTGTGCGTTTACAGCGTCTTGCAAGTCACACTCAAGCGACAGTTTTAGCAAAACTTGAAGGTAATAACCCAGCGGGTTCGGTGAAAGACCGCCCAGCATATAACATGATTATGCAAGCAGAAAAACGCGGGCAAATTAAACCGGGTGATACTTTAATTGAGGCGACGAGCGGAAATACCGGGATTGCACTTGCCATGGTTGCTGCCATGCGTGGCTATAAGATGAAACTCATTATGCCAGCCAGCTCGAGTCAAGAGCGTAAGGATGCCATGCGTGCTTACGGTGCTGAATTGATTGAATCTGAAAATATGGAACAAGCGCGTGATATGGCGCTGCAAATGCAGCAAGACGGTATTGGCTTGGTACTCAATCAGTTTGGTAACCCAGACAATGTTGAAGCACATTATTTGACGACTGGTCCTGAAATTTGGGAACAAACAGGTGGAAAAATCACTCACTTTGTGAGTTCAATGGGCACCACAGGAACTATCATGGGTATTTCTAAATACCTAAAAGAAAAAAATCCTGAGATTCAAATTGTCGGTTTACAGCCCTCTGAAGGTTCAAATATCGCAGGTATTCGCCGTTGGCCAAAAGAATATCTTCCAACCATTTTTGATCCGTCTCGTGTTGATCAAATTATGGATATCCCACAAATTGAAGCAGAAAAAACAGCGCGCCGTCTTGCACGTCAAGAAGGGATTAGCGCGGGTGTCTCTTCAGGTGGTGCAGTATGGGCATCTATTAAACTTGCAGAACAGCATCCTGATGCTGTGATTGTATGTATTGTTTGTGACCGAGGTGACCGTTACTTATCAACTGGTTTATTCTCTGTAGAAGACCCTGAATAATTATTTGAGATCGCTTATGCGCTTGCCTGTTTTAACTTTCGATATTGAAACCCAAACCGATCTAAAATCAGGCGCGCATTTGTTTGGTCTGGATTTGCCTGAAGCTTCACTTGATCAGGCACTCACCAAATTACGCCGTCAGGAATCAGGCACAGATTTTCAGCGTTTACCGCTGCATGAAATTGTCTGTATTTCAGGAATGTGGATTGATGAGCAGGGCATGAAGCTGTTTTCATTTAGCCGTGAACAGCATTCTGAAGCTGAAATTTTAAAAAAATTCCTGTCTATTTTTGATAAGCGCCATCCAACGCTTGTAAGTTGGAATGGTTCACAATTTGATTTGCCGGTTATTTTGTATCGTGCCATGTATCACGGACTGTCTGCACCGAGTTTGTTTGATCAGGGCGAAATTGATACGCAAAAGCGTTATAATAACTATCAGAATCGTTACCACCAGCGTCATGTCGATTTAATGGATGTCATGGCCATGTTCCATGCACGTCATTTTCAAAAACTTGATGATGTGGCGCATTTATTGGGTTATCCCGGTAAGCGCGGTGATGGTGGCTACCATGTGCCTGAATATGTCCGCAATCAGGAATGGACAAAACTCACCAGCTACTGTGAAGGTGATGTTTTAAATACTTGGTTGGTCTACATTCGCTGGCTTTTGTTGAAAGGACAGTTATTACTTCCTGACTATCAGCACTTGGTACAAAGTACGATTCAGTATTTACACACTCAACCGCAACATGCGGAATTTTTGGCGGTGTGGCGTGAAACCTCACGTCAGACAGCATTTACGCAATTTGATTTTCCCACTCCCACAGATTAGGTTTTCATGAAACATCGAGCTAAACCACGCCCAACGCAACAACCTGAGTATATTTTTCAAGTTGAATCACTTTCGCATGAGGGACGTGGCATTGCTCACTATGGTTCACATCCAGATCATCCTGTCGAAAAACACGGTAAAAAAGTCTTTATCCGCTATGCATTACCGGGTGAAACGGTACGTGCACGCATTACCAATGTGGTTAAAAAACTTGAAGAAGCCGATAGCGTTGCACTATTAAGTGAACCATCAGATATTCGTGTTGAGCCGAAATGTCCACACTACGGTATTTGTGGTGGCTGTAATATGCAGCATGTGGATGCAGATGCACAGATTGTGCATAAACAACAGGTTTTACAGTCTCATTTACAGCATTTTGCTGGAATTCAACCTGAAGAATGGTTAGCGCCACTGCGATCAACGCGTGAAGATTACCGCCGTAAAGCCCGTATTGGCGTACGTTACTTGCCGCATAATGACAAATTGGTGGTCGGTTTCCGTGAAAGCCAATCGAATAAATTGACCTCTATTGATTGTTGTATGATTTTAGATGAGCAGTTTGGTTCTGTTACACGTCTTAAACAATTGATCCAAAGTCTAAATGGTAAGGCAGACATTGGTCATATAGAATTGGCTATGGGCGATCAAGAGATTTCGCTATTGGTTCGTGAAACAGCCGAATTATCTGCTGAAGATGTCAACCAATTGCGAGCATTTACGTTAAGTAAAGGGTGGCAGCTCTATATTCAATCTGCAGGTAAAAGCGATTTATCACGAGTAGATCAGCCAAACCAAGCATCTCGACTCCATTACCGTTTAGATGATTTTAATGTTGAATTCGGTTTTAACCCTTTAGACTTTACCCAAGTCAATTCAACGATTAACCCTCAAATGGTGCGATTGGCATGTGATTTGCTAGACCTACAATCAGGTGAACGTGTTCTTGATCTTTTCTGTGGCTTAGGAAATTTCTCATTACCACTAGCGCGTCGTGTTGGTGCGACTGGTCAAGTGGTGGCTGTTGAGGGAAGTGAAGAAATGGTCCAGCGTGGTGCGGAAAATGCCAAAAACAATGGCTTAGCTAACGTCACATTTTATTCACAAGACTTAACACAAGATTTTTCGCAACATAGTTGGGCAAAACAAGCATTTGATGCTTTGTTAATTGATCCACCGCGCTCAGGTGCGGAAGAGGTGATGCAATATTTGCCTAAATTTGGTGCAAAAAGAATCGTTTATGTATCATGTAACCCAGCGACCCTTGCCAGAGATGCTGGGCTCTTGGTACAACAAGGTTATCGACTCAGTAAAGCGGGTGTGATGGATATGTTTACCCATACCGCACATGTGGAATCGATAGCACTGTTCGAAAAACAAGATTGTATAAACGATTAAAGTAATGATGTATATAAAAGTAGGAGATGGGTATGGTCACAGTACGTGAGCAACTCCCTGGGCGACTCAATGAGTTGTCGCAGGAGACGACTGTAGAGCATGCCGAACAAGCTCATCATGATTTAACCGAATGGTTAGATCGTGTTCGTGGCATATTAGACGATGCACCTTTGAAGCAGCTCGAAGAAGTTGCGCATTTAACCTTGCAACGTGAATTAGAATCTACGGTTGAACATCGTTCCAATACCTTTTATACCGGTATTGAGATGGCAGATATTCTTGCGCATTTACATGTAGATGAAGATACTTTATCTGCGGCAATGCTGTACCGTTCCGTGCGCGAAGGCGTGATGCCTCTAGCAGAAGTCTTGGAAAAATTCGGTGAGAATGTCCATAACCTCGTCAAAGGTACTTTGGCGATGGGTAAGCTGTCTGAACTGATTGAGCAAAATAAACGTTTAGAAGATCACTTTAATAATAACCAACGTGAACATCTGTCAGGCATTTACAAAATGCTGATTGCCGTAACTGAAGATGTTCGTGTTGTATTAATCAAGCTTGCAGAACGTACCTATACTTTACGTGAATTGACCAGTTCTTCACGTGAACGTCAGGAACGTGTGGCTCGCGAAATTTTAACCATCTATTCGCCATTGGCGCATCGTTTAGGGATCGCACAGCTTAAATGGGAGCTTGAAGATTTAGCGTTCCGTTATTTAGCCCCTGACCGCTATAAAGAAATTGCATCTTTACTGAATGAAAAGCGCTTGGAGCGTGAGCAATACATTCAATTCGTAATCGATAAGTTGCGTGATGAGTTAGCCAGTCACGGCATTGAAGCCGAGATAAATGGCCGGGTGAAACACATTTATTCGATTTATCGAAAAATGAAAAGCAAGAATTTAAGCTTCGATCAGCTTTATGACATTCGTGCTTTACGTGTTTTGGTCAAAGGTGTACCTGAGTGTTATCACACTTTAGGGATCGTGCATCAAATTTGGCGTCATATTCCACATCAGTTTGATGACTATATTACTAACCCGAAAGCCAATGGTTATCGCTCATTGCATACTGCGGTGATTGCCGAAAATAAATCACTTGAAGTTCAGATTCGTACTTATTCAATGCATAACGAAGCTGAGCTTGGGGTATGTTCGCACTTTAATTATAAAGAAGGTGCGAAAACCACGGATCATTCCTTTAATCATCGCTTACATTCACTTCGTGCTGTACTTGAGCATTATCAAGAACGTAGTGATACCAACGTACATAAAGCCGAAGAAGATTTGGAAACCTATGAACAGGTACCGGACTTTGAAAGCTTTGAAAAGATTTATGTGTTCAGTCGTGATGGTGATATTAAAGAATTACCACGTGGTTCTACGGTTTTAGACTTTGCTTATCACGTACATACGGAAGTGGGGAACAAGTGCTATGCAGCACGGGTTAACCAACGTTATGTACCGCTGACTTATACCTTAAAAACAGGTGAGCAAGTTGAGATTTTAACCAAGAAAGATCGTGAGCCAAACCGTGACTGGTTGGTGAATTCGCTTGGTTATATTAAGACTGCACGCGCACGTGACAAGTTACGCCATTGGTTCCGTCAGCAAGACCGCAGTAAGAACTTGGAAGTGGGACGTGAGATTCTCAATAAAGAACTTTCACGTTTGGCGATTCACCCGAAATCTATCGATTTAGGCGACTATTGCAGTCACTTTAATGTCAAAACGGGTGAAGATATTCTGATTGGGATCGTCAATGGCGATATCAGTCTACATGCCTTAATCAATCAAGTAAACCGTCATATGCACCTTGATCAGGATGAACCTGAGCTGGTGTTAAAACCGACATTGAACCCACGTGCAAGCCATACATTGTCTGCACATGGTATTTTGATTGATGGTTTGGATAACGTTGAGCTTCACATCGCTCAGTGCTGTCAGCCTGTACATGGTGAATCGATCGCAGGTTACATCACCTTAAACCGTGGTGTAAGTATCCATAAGGTCGCGTGTCCTGACTATGTTCGCATGATTTCTCAAGAGCCTGAGCGCGCGGTGGAAGCCGATTGGGAGATGCAGCCAACTCGTGGTCAAAGTGTTCAGATTGTGGTGGAAGCATACGACCGTCGTGGTCTGTTGAAAGATTTAACCCAAGTTATCTTCTCAGATCAAATTAATATTCGTCAGGTTAATACAATTTCTGAGGCAGATGGTATTGCCAATATGAAACTGTTAATTGAAGTAAAAGGCTTAGCACAGTTATCTAAACTGTTAGCACGTCTAGAGCAACAGCCCGGCATTATTAGCGCACGTCGACTGGTTCAAGGCAGTTAAAATTAAAGCCATTTTAAAAAAAAAGCTCACATATTCATGTGGGCTTTTTTATTGTAATGTAGATGCATAAATAAAATGAGAGGGATGTTATTCGCATGTCAGCGACAGCATTATTTGATTTAAGGCGGGAAAATTTATCCAAATTGATTGATCATTGGATTGCTTCAAAACGCTTTGAAACAGGTAAGGCGATGTGTGAATATTTTGAGATCGAACCGACCTATATTGCACAATTACTCAATACTAAAAAGCAAATAGGTGAAAAAGCAGCACGAGAATTAGAACAAAAATTAGCACTTAAAAAAGGCAGTTTAGATCAGAAAGATCTCGATGTATCTGAGGGTCAAACTGTGACAGTTGCCTGTTATGGTATGAAGACAATTGAGTCCGAACTGTTTCAATTACAACGGAAAGCCTTTGATTTAGGTTCGATCTCCATTCTAAACTTGAACAATACGCATTATTTAATTGAGATGAGCTCAACTATCTATCAACCGATTATTCCTGCAGCGAGTTTGGTGATTTGTGAACAAGCGGCAGAGCTTAAAGATCAAGATCGTAGCTGTGTGTATCTCAGTAATGGTTATCAACTTTTTTTGACATTTATGCATCAGGATGACAAATACGTTGCATTCCAAAGTTTGGATGGAAAACGAAAGATTCAGCTTAATCAGGATGATATTAAAAAGATTGATCGTATCGTTGCGATTGTCAGTCCTTAAAATTAGAGTGCAACAAAGCCCATCAGTTGATGGGCTTTTTTATGCTTGAATCTAAAAGATGAAATTATGGAATTTCATTTTCTTCATCAAATTCAGGCTTCACTTGAACAATGAAGTCTTGACGGTTTAGACCACGCCATAAAGCGAAGGCTGTACCGATGTAGATCGATGAGTAAGTACCAACGAATACACCAATAAACATTGCAATAGAGAACCATTTCAGACCGTCACCGCCCATAATCATCATCGCGACAACAACAAGTAATAATGTCATCGAGGTATGAATGGTACGACGTAAGGTTTCAGTTAACGCAATGTTAATGATTTCAACAGGTTCAGCACCACGAATCTTACGGAAGTTCTCACGGATACGGTCAGATACCACGATGTTATCGTTGAGTGAGAAACCGATAATCGCCAATACTGCAGCGAGAACAGTCAAGTCAAATGGCCATTGCATCATGGCAAAAATACCAATGGTCACCACGATATCGTGGAACAATGACAGTACTGCACCCATTGCCAGTTTAAACTCGAAACGAATGGTCACGTAAACCAGCATCAAGAGTAGGGCAAGGGCAACGGCACCCGCAGAACGAACATAAAGCTCATTACCGACTTGACCACCGACCACATCGACTTTCGGCACTTGTGCTGCATTATTCGGTAACTGAACCGCAGCAGTAATATCTTTAGTCAGATCTTCCGCAGGTTCATCTTCCTGAACAGGCATACGTACCATAAGGTCACGGTCAGAGCCGAGGGTTTGCACCACAGCATCTTTAAAGCCAGCTTTGGCTAAGGCTTGTGTAACATCTTCAGGTTTAACCGGCTGGGTATAATTCAGCTCAGCGGAAACACCGCCGGTAAAGTCTAAGCCGAGGTTTAGACCTTTTGTTGCGATAAAGAAGATACTACCAAGCGTCAAGATAATTGAAAAAATTGCTGCAGGTAGCGCAATCTTCATGAACGGAATTACACGCTCATCAGGACGGCCGTATTTGTTTGAATCGAGTTGAGTATTTTCAGTCATCATGGATCTCCTAAATGCTCAACTTTTTCAAGTTACGTTTTTTGCCGTAAATGATTTGTACGATCGCACGAGTTACAGTAATCGCTGTGAACATCGAGCAGACAATACCAATCATCAAAGTAACAGCAAAGCCTTTGATCGGACCTGTACCAATGGCGAATAGAATAAACGCCACTAAGAATGTGGTTAAGTTCGAGTCGAAAATGGTGTTATAGGCACGTTCATAACCCGCGACAATCGCTTGTTTCGGTGAAGCACCCCATTTCATTTCTTCCCGTATTCGCTCACAGATCAGTACGTTGGCATCGACCGCCATACCAATCGTGATCACGATCCCGGCAATACCTGGCAAGGTCAGTGACGCGCCAATCCACGACATCACGGTTAAGATCATGGCTAAGTTCACGACCAAGGCAAAGTTAGCAATCAGACCAAACACACGGAAGAACACCACCATCCAGATCGCAACGAGCAAGAAACCAATCTGAGTTGAAAGTACACCTTTATCAATGTTTTCTTGGCCTAGACTTGGACCAATGACACGTTCTTCAACAAAGTACATTGGAGCCGCCAAAGCACCTGCACGAAGCATCAATGCAAGTTCCGCTGCTTCTTGTGGTGAATCTAGACCTGTAATACGGAAGCTTGAGCCTAATACTGCTTGAATTGTTGCAGCATTAATCACCACAGATTCGGTATACGGTGTACGTACTTCAACTTGTGCACCTGTTTCAGGGTCAGTCACATAGCTAATTTTTTGTTTGTTCTCAATGAACAATACCGCCATGCGTTTGCCGACAGCATTACGTGTTGCATCTGACATTAGCTTACCGCCAGCGCTGTCCAACGTAATGTTTACTTCAGCACCACCCGTGTCTTGGCTAAAACCACTTGATGCATTTTGAACACGTTCACCTGTCAAAATACGGGTACGGTTCAACAGAAGTTGACGACCACTGTCCAAAGACTCATACGCAAATGCTTCTGTGCCCGCAGGAGTCGGGGTTTTGACTTGACCTGTGTACGGGTCAATACTTTGATCGTTTAGGTCAGAAACCAAACGGAACTCTAAGTTCGCTGTACGACCAAGGACACGTTTTGCTTCTGCAGTATCTTGAACACCCGGTAATTCAACCACAATACGGTTGCTACCTTGGGTTTGTACCAATGCTTCAGCTACACCGAGTTCGTTAATACGGTTACGTAGAGTAGTTAAGTTTTGGTTAACAGCATACGATTCAATTTCTTGTTTACGTACGTCGGTATAGTTCAAACGTAAAGTTGAACCAGACTCAGTCGCTACAGCTTGTTGTGTATATTCATTGCCGTTACGACGTAAAAAGTCCATCACTGCTGAACGGTCATCATTGTTTGCAAACTGCAAAGTAATGGTGTTGTTGTTCAATGACAGACTGTTAAATTTAAGATTGTTATCGCGCAATTGACGACGAAGGTCAGTTGCTGATGTTTCTAAACGTTGAGCAATGGCTTTGTCCATATCCACTTCAAGCAAGAAGTGAACACCACCACGTAAGTCCAGACCGAGCTTCATTGGTTTAGCACCAATTTTTTGTAGCCATTCTGGGGTTGTTGGTGCAAGGTTTAACGCTACAACATAATCATCACCTAAACCACGACGTAAAGCTTCTTTGGCTTTAAGTTGCGATTCACTTGAATCAACACGTAATAATGCAGCGTTGTTACCAAAGCTATTGTCATGACTGGCAATATTTTCAGTTTTTAAAATTTGCTCTGCTTTTTGTACGATGCTTGCATCAATTTGAGTACCAGCTTTGGCACCTGAAATCTGAACAGCAGGTTCATCTGGATACAAACTTGGCAGGGCATATAAAGTACTGATCACGAGTACCACAAGGATCAGTACATATTTCCATGCTGGGTAACGCATTTGTTTTCTTCTTAAAATGAAAAAGCCGTGCGAGAGCACGACTTCTTTTGATTAAATGTTATTTAAAGTGCCTTCAGGAAGAACTGAAATCACACTTGCACGTTGTACTTTAACTTCAACGCCACGACTCAATTCAACCACTGCAAAATCACCTTCAATTTTTGTGATTTTACCCATCAAGCCACCTGCGAACACAACTTCGCTACCAACACCAAGGCTTTCAATTAAAGCACGGTGTTCTTTAGCGCGTTTTGATTGTGGACGCCAGATCAAGAAGTAGAAGATTGCGATAAAGACAGCAATCATACCTAAGTTTGCGATTAAGCTTGGTTGTTGTGCAGCTTCACCTGCAGCGTGAGCAGTTGAAATAAATAGGCTCATTAGATTTTCCTAAACTAAAAAAACAGGTTATCAACGAATTGATAAATCATAGACTTGTTCTGCAATTTACATGGTCTTTTTAGACAGTGCAAATGCTGAAAGATTAATCTTCAGGGCAAGGCGGTACTTCTTGACCACGGCGTGCATAAAAGTCTTTCACAAATTCATCAAATGTACCGTTATCCAGTGCATCACGCATTGCTTCAGTCAGACGTAAGTAATAACGTAGGTTATGAATCGTACCGAGCATAGAGCCTAGCATTTCACCACATTTCTCAAGATGGAACAAATAAGAACGGGTAAAGTTTTGGCAAGTGTAGCAATCGCACTCAGCATCCAATGGGCTTTGGTCATGACGATATTTCGCATTACGAATACGAACTAAACCGCCAGTCACAAAATAATGACCGTTACGTGCATTACGTGTTGGCATCACACAGTCGAACATATCGACACCACGGCGCACCGCTTCCACGATATCTTCAGGCTTACCAACGCCCATCAAATAACGCGGCTTGTCTTCTGGCATTTTGTTCGGAAGATAATCAAGCACCTTGATCATTTCTTCTTTTGGTTCACCAACCGATAAACCGCCAATTGCATAGCCATCAAAACCAATTTCTTTTAGACCATTGAGTGATTCATCACGAAGGTCTTCATACATGCCGCCTTGGATAATACCGAATAGGGCATTATGGTTTTTTAGAACGTCATGATGTTGGGTTTTACAGCGTTTCGCCCAGCGAAGTGAGAGCTGCAAAGATTTTTGCGCTTCTTCGTGAGTGGCTGGGTAAGGTGTACATTCATCAAAAATCATCACGATGTCAGAGTTCAACGTATGTTGAATATCCATCGAAATTTCTGGTGATAAAAAGACTTTTGAACCATCAATTGGAGAGCGGAAAGTAACACCTTCTTCTTTAATCTTACGCATTGCACCTAAACTAAAGACTTGGAAACCGCCTGAATCGGTCAGAATCGGGTTATTCCATTTCATAAACTGGTGTAGACCGCCGTGTTCACGAATGACATCTAAACCTGGGCGTAGATATAAATGGAAGGTATTACCCAAAATCACTTGAGATTTGATCTCTTTAATATCCCGGGGTAAAACACCTTTCACTGTGCCGTAAGTACCTACAGGCATGAACATGGGCGTTTCAACCACACCATGTTCTAAAGTCAGACGACCGCGACGAGCACGACCAGACTGCGCTAATTTTTCAAACTTCATAAGAGTTCCAAATCGAGGCGAAAAAACAGTTCGCTGATTGCTAATGCTAAAACGCGTTATTTTCCTTGATTCCTGCTTTAAACGCTAGCATTGTAGTGAAGTAACTCTGTAAATTTCTTCTCCATAATTCAGATTGGAATATCTGAAAAAATAGGCTCTGCTTGATGATGGAATTGCTCAAGTCGCTGTAATATCTCTTGTTTTGTCATTGCACAGCTACCATCCGTTTCAAATGCCATGGCTGCAATATTCTCAATTAACTTTTTGATATAGATATTGATATCTACAAAGTAAGGTTCCAGCGTAAGTAAGTAGGCTTGATGTGCCACCTGTAAATAGTCATAAGGCTCGACTTCGACCATTTGTGCAAGATCAATCAGGATGTCTTTGTCAGATTGAGAAAGTTTAGGTCGGCTAAGAGGTGATTGAACTCTTTTATGAGTTTTACTCGCTAAAAATTGACGTAATAAATGACTATCTTTATTGAGTAAATTTGCAGATTCGATGTCTATTTTTTTATGCGTAGGCAAACTGACAAAAAAATGAGCTTTGTCGGATCAATTCTATGCTGATCTTTAAGCGTATCAATGGCCGCGTTAAAACGATTGATGATCAGGGTCAAATGGCTTTCATGCTGTATGCCTGCACTCAAACGATATTGGCTTTGGAAATATTCTGTCAGCAACGTACGGGCACTTTTAAGATGCTGCTCATTGGTCGTTTGCGCACGATAACGCCACTTACTGACATTCCAGCGATCGTGTTCGGCTAAATACTGTTTGCGGTCTTCCTGATCATTGAAAATACTTTGCTCGGTGGAAATAGCTAAATCTTCAATCAAGAGAAAATCGTTCAGAATCAGACAGCACGCGTAGATTTCATCTTGTTGATAGCGCTGATAGAGCGTTAAAAAGCTTTCCACCAATAAATCTTTTAAGGCATCAATATGTGTCAGCATCGTTTTTATTCTTTATATATTTTTAATCTGAGCATTCAGAGAAATTAAAAGATTCTGAATGTCCGTTGTTATTCTTTTTAGCTTACACGAATTGTTTGAATTTTAAAAATTTGGTCGATAATCAAAACTTTGCATAGCAGTTTGATCGCGAAACGGGCGTACTGCTTTTTTGCGTAACAACATATTATTAATAATATTGTGTGGGAAAATCTGAATCTGATTATTAAACAGCTCAACGTTGCGGTTAAAAATTGTGATGGCAGCGCCTACATTTTCATTTTGTTCTTCAATTTCATTCATCATTTTTAAATAAATTTCATTAGCTTTTAACTCAGGATAATTTTCAATGACAAGGTTAAGGCTGCGCATCAATTCCTGATTCAGACTTTCAATTTTTTGTAGTTGGGATACATCAGTATTATTTAAATTAAGATTCATAATGTTTTGACGCAGTTCAGTCACTTTCTCAAGTGTGCCTTTCTCAAAACTTGAATATTGCTCGACCAAAGGTTGTAAGCCATCTAGAATTTTTAATTTTTGACGTTCATAACTTGCAACATCTGACCATGCACGTACCGTGGCATTATGATGACGAACAATGCTATTACGTATAAAGATAATGGCAATGATGATGCAAACAGGTATGACAAAAAAAATTAAAAATCCCATAGGGTTATACTCATATCAATCGTTATTTTAAAAATGTGAGGAGCGCACTTTGTAATCGCTCTAATTCTGCTAATTTAAACGTTCTTAAATGTCCACGCAATGTCGAAATATCCGTAATCTGTTTTTGACGACTGCTGACTTTAAATAAGTCATGCGGACCTAAGTAACACATGACACGCTGTTCAGGATGAAACAGCAAATCACCTTGTCGGTCGTGGAAGAATTCAGTCAATCTTAAGACAAAACCAGGACTCATCATTTTGGCGGTTTGCAGTGAATCTGTGCCATAGAATTTAAGTCTTTGATTGGCCTGAATATCACTGCTGTGCCAAGGAGAGGTATAGGGATAATAAAACTTACGATTATTGGTGGTGACGGCTAGACCTTGGGTTTCAATATTAAAGACAAACACGCCCCAAAGATCTTTATGGATTTCCTTAACCGTCACACGATCGCCGTTTTTATCTCGAATTTGTAGTTCATCAATATAGTGATATTGAAAAATAACGAGATCATGCTTTTGGCCTGATTCATCTTCCCAAACCGTACTGGCAAAGCGATTAATTTCATTACTCAGTGTGCCACGGTCAAAAATGGGGAACAGACGTTTAAGATGACCGATAAATTGTAAGGTGTTGAACTTTACATTTAGATATTGAGGTTGTTGATCAAACTGAAGTGCATATTTTTTAGAGAGTGCTGTTTCTTCTAAATGGAGAATCACATCCTGTATGGGTTGTTTGGTTTCATAAACCAAGTAAGCCCAAAACAGCATGAAACAACCCATTCCAAAATTGAGTTGAAACCAAATGTTCGCTGGTGCAATGATTAGGCTCAGCATTTGCAGGAAGCCAAATCCTGCAAGAAATATAGGCAGCGTATTTTCAAATTTTAAAGTAGTAGACGCATTCCAAGGGTGCAAACCATCGAGCAGGTCTTGATGACTTTGAGCGGTTCTTGCTAAATCCCAAAGTCGATCAATATTGCGAAAAACCACCGCATTTTTCTTACGACGCAGATGAATAGAGTGGAGAACTGCATCAATAGGCACGTTATCTTCCTTAGAATTTGTTATTGTAAAATCGAAATAATTTTGATGAAAACCTGATCATAATAGATACAGTTGAGCAAGGTCGAGAGCAGAAGACCGTAATATTTATAAATTTATGCGAATCGAAAGCGTGGATATAAAATAAAAGGTGTCTATAAAATCTGTGGCGATTCAGTCTTTAGCTAGAGAATTATACCATGAGTACCCAAATTCACGTTTAGGTGCTTATTTAGGTGCTCATTTTACGAAGTGACCACCTGAAGGATAGCTAATGTAATTAAATAGATAATACGGAAATTTGTTCTAAGTTATTGTTTAAGACAATAAAAAAGCCCTTAAGTCTTATAGTGCTTAAGGGCTTTTCGTTAACTGGTCCCGAGGGTCGGACTCGAACCGACACATCATCTCTGATAGTGGATTTTGAATCCACCGCGTCTACCAATTTCACCACCTCGGGATGGGAGCTATATTACCCTGTTTCAAAAACTTGTCAACGCAGAACAATTGCATTTGCTTAATTTTAAAACAACTCTTAATTTTTTGAAGCAAAACTAGGCAATTTCAGCCATAAAAAGGAAAAAAGTTTATACTAGGCGCAGTTTTTTTTATTGTAAATCGTCATGCAACTTTCTGATTTTAACTTTGATCTCCCAGATGAGCTGATTGCTCGTTACCCACTTGAAACTCGTAGTGCATCGCGTCTGCTTTATCTAGATGCTAACGGTCAATACCATGACCATCATTTTACTGACATTTTAGACTTGTTAGATGAAGGTGATTTATTGGTGTTGAATGACACCAAAGTGATGAAAGCGCGTTTAAAAGGCAAACGTGCATCGGGTGGTGCTGTTGAAGTCTTGGTTGAACGTATGATGGATCAACGTATCGCACACTGCCATATTAAAGCCAGCAACACGCCTAAAGCCGGTGCTGAATTGTTCATTGGTCCTGATGAAGTCAAAGTGACGGTTCAAGGTCGCCATGAAAATCTATTTATTGTTGAATTTTCTCAACCGATTCTAGATGTTTTGGATAAATACGGTGCTTTGCCAATTCCACCTTACTTCAACCGTGAAGCGGAAGATATTGATACTGAGCGTTATCAAACCGTATTCAATGACCCGACCAAAATTGCCAGTGTTGCAGCGCCAACAGCAAGTTTGCATTTTGATGAAGCATTACTGCAAAAGTTGGATGAAAAAGGCATTCAAAAAACGTTTGTCACTTTGCATGTTGGTGCAGGTACCTTCTTACCTGTACGTACCAATGATATTGAAAATCACATTATGCACAGCGAATGGTGCCAAGTGTCTGATGAATCAATGGCATTGATTAAAGCGACTAAAGAACGTGGCAATAAAGTGATTGCGGTAGGTACAACTGCAACACGTGCAACTGAAAGTGCAGCACAAGCCAATGGTGGTGAACTTAAAGGCTGGACAGGGGATACCCAAATCTTTATCTACCCAGGTTATGAGTTTAAAGTGGTTGACCGTTTAATTACCAACTTCCATTTACCTGAATCTACGCTTTTGATGTTGGTGTCTGCATTGTCAAATCGTGACAATATTTTGAATGTTTATCATCATGCAGTTGAAAGCAAATATCGCTTCTTTAGTTATGGCGATGCAATGTTGATCGACAATATCAACTAAAATTGAATGAATAAAAAAGCCATGATACGTCATGGCTTTTTTTATGTTTACAGTAATTAGCTAAATTCACCTTGGGAACGTTCTTTTGCCCAGTCACGTAAGACAAATTTTTGCAGCTTACCGGTCGACGTTTTTGGAATTTCAGTAATGACCACATCTTTTGGTACTTTAAAGCGTGCTAAATGCTCGCGACAGAAGGCAATAATTTCTTCTTCCGTGGCTTGCATCCCTTGCTTGAGCTCAATAAACGCACATGGAACTTCTTGCCAGCGTGGGTCAGGTTTAGCAACCACAGCTGCAGTTAGAATTGCAGGGTGTTGATACAGTACTTCTTCCACTTCAAGCGATGAAATATTTTCACCTCCTGAAATAATCACATCTTTAGAGCGGTCGGTAATTTTGGCATAACCATCAGGTTGGCAGACCGCCAAATCACCAGTATGGAACCAGCCACCGGCAAAGGCTTCCTCTGTAGCTTGAGGATTTTTCAGATAACCCTTCATTACAATATTGCCGCGGAACATGATTTCACCCATAGTTTGACCATCATGTGGCACTTCCTGCATGGTCTCAGGATCAAGCACCTTCATACCATCTTGTAATGGATACGGTACACCTTGGCGTGAATGCAATTGTGCCTGTTCCTGAATAGATAAATCAGACCAACCTGCTTGTGAAGCACAGAGGGCAGATGGACCATAAGTTTCTGTCAGACCATAGACATGAGTGACATTAATGCCTTGACGACGCATGCCTTCAATAATGGCCGCTGGAGGTGCAGCACCAGCCACCATGACTTCGACAGGATGGTCAAATGGTACTTTTTTCTCTTCAGGGGTGTTGATCAGCATTGATAGAACGATTGGCGCACCACAGAAATAATCAACTTTATGTTTGGCAATCAATTGATAGATCAACTCAGGATCAACTTTACGTAAACAGATATTAGTGCCGCCATTGGCTGCCATGGTCCAACCAAAACACCAGCCATTGCAGTGGAACAGGGGTAGTGTCCACAAATAAGTTGCACGTGGACGCATACCGCAGGCAATGATATTACTTGCTGCATTGATATAAGCACCACGGTGATGATAAACCACACCTTTTGGACTACCTGTCGTACCTGAGGTGTAACTTAAACTGATCGCATCCCATTCATCTTGTGGTAAATGCCATTCAAATTCTGCATTCCCTTGTGCAATCCATGTTTCATATTCAATTTGACCAATGGTGCGAGACACGCCGTCATATTCGCTATCCGCAACATCAATGACATAGATCTCTTGATCTAAGAGTGCCAAGGCTTCTTGAGCTAAATCTGCAAATTCAGGATCGACTAAAAGGACTTTACTTTCCGCATGTTCAAGCATAAACGCAATGGTTTTTGCATCTAGTCGAGTATTTAAAGTATTGAGTACTGCACCTGCCATCGGAACAGCAAAATGCGCTTCAATCATGGCAGGGATATTGGGTAAAAGCGTGGAAACAGTATCGTTTTTAGCTACGCCAAGCTGTTGTAGTTGTGATGCAAATTGGCGGCAACGTTGATAGGTTTCACGCCAAGAAATATGGCGATTGCCATGGATAATGGCATCTTGCTGAGGGTAGATATAAGCCGCGCGCTCGAGATAACGTAAAGGGGACAAGGCAACAAAGTTGGCTGGTGTACGTGGTAAATCGTCGTATGCACTGACCATTATTCTACTCCATGATATTTTTGTGTAATTACTCTAAATATATGGGTATTTATTGAAAGACACAGTTATGCTTTAGTCGATAACTCGTAAACGGGGTGAATCAACACTTCATCTGGTCTTGGATAGGATTAAGCACACATTGAAGTTTATTTTCTAGTTCAAATACAACGCTACCCGTGCCCTATATAAACTGTGGTTTTAACAAATATCTATAGACAATCAAATTGACTTAAGCCGTCTCTATAAAGCATTATTCAAGCTTAAACAACCATTGAAATAACAAGAAAAAGAAGTATGGCCTCCACGTATAAGCGGCGGGGCAAAGGATTAGAATAATGACAAGTGATCAACATGTATTATGGTCAAATTGGTCGGGATCACAACAATCACACCCGCAAATTTTTTACCCGCACCACATAGATACGCTAAAGCAAATTACAGACATGTATCCTAAAGTTCGTGTGGTTGGTGCAGGGCATTCATTTAGTGCTTTAGCTAAGACGAATGATGTCTTGGTGTCATTAGATCATCTAAAAGGCATGTTGAATCATGATGCCGAGCATTATCAAAGTGAGTTTTATGCAGGTACACGCTTATTTGATCTAGGAGAAAAGCTTGCAGTTGTCGATCAAGCCTTAATGAATCAAGGGGATATCGATCAGCAATCTTTAGGTGGTGCGATTGCCACAGGTACGCATGGTACAGGTATTGAACTGCCGTGTTTATCTGCTTTTGTGTCTGGTTTTGAGTTGTTAACGGCTGATGGCAGCCTTTTGCAGTGCAATCCAACGCAGCATACAGATATTTTTGCGGCGGGGCGGGTGGCACTCGGTAGTTTTGGTGTAATGACCAAAATCCAACTACAAAATCGCCCGATGTATCGGCTCAAAGAACAAATTCGTCTATCTCCATTGTCAGAGATTTATCAGTCTATTGACCAATGGAAACATCAACATCGACATGTCGAATTTTTTGCTTTTATCCATGCTCAGGACGTGATTTTAAAAACTTTGGATGAAACTTTAGAGGATATTCAGGAGCGAAAAAAAACCTGGATAGATGAAGATTTTATTTTGCATCTTTGCTCTGAGCTGACACGATTATGTCCATTACTCAATCCATATTTGCAGCGCTTACTCAATGTTGCAATTCAACCGAGTACCGTTGTGGATTGGTCTACGCGATTATTCCCAAGTGCACGTGCTACTCGTTTTAATGAAATGGAATATCAGTTACCTGTTGATCGCGGACTAGAATGTTTTCAGGAAATCATGACGGTATTAAAACGTCAAAAAGCACCTGTATTTTTCCCCATTGAGTTCCGTTATGTACGCGCTGATGATATTTGGTTGAGTCCTTTTTTTGAACGTGATTCGGTGTCTATCTCAATCCATCAATTTTATAAGCAAGATTACGCTTTAATTTTTGATTTGGTGGAGCCGATTTTTCTGAAATATGGCGGTCGACCACATTGGGGTAAATTACACTCATTGGGTGCGCAGCAACTGAGACATTTATACCCCAAATGGGATGATTTTATGCGTTTAAGACGTGAATTGGATCCGCATAAGAAATGGTTAAATCCCTATATGGAACAGTTACTGACTTCATAGTTGAAGAGGCAAAGGATCATGCAGACTCAATATTTTCAGGCATTGAACGAAAAACTCAAGCGAGTGGGAAATGGACAGCCTCAGTTGATACTGGATCTAAAGCGCTTTAAACACAATATTGCTCATATTCTCAGTCAATGGCCCCAGCATTTAACCCCAAGGTTGGTGGTGAAATCGCTGGCTAATTTGAATCTATTGAAACTCACAGCGGATGAATTTCAAACCAAAGCATTTATGGTTTTTCACCTTGCGCATATTAGACCGCTGTACTACTTGATCCCTGATGCAGATATGTTGCTGGGTAAACCGATGCCCATATCAGGAGTAACCGCTTTGCTGAAAGAACATAGTTATTTAGCTACTCAGGTACATTGGTTAATCGATTCTGTTTCAAGGCTAGGGCAGTATTTGGCTTTAGCTCAGTCGCAGCAATTACAGCTGAATATTAATCTAGAAATTGATATTGGCTTACATCGGGGAGGCTTTGAGGACTTGGTGCAATTTCAGCAAGCATTAACACTTATTCAGCATCACTCGAAGTACTTAAAACTAACAGGACTGATGGGCTACGATGCACACGTGAGAAAGCTTCCAAAAGTGGTATTTTCTCCAATTAAAGCCTTTCAAAAATCACAACAGCGATATCAAGAATTTATTCAAATTATTGAACAGTTTTTCCCAACTATTGATGTTTCAATGTTGTGTTTTAATGGTGCAGGAAGTACGACCTTGCATCATCATTTTATCCAAACCGTCTGCAACGATCTTTCGTTTGGGTCACTTTTACTTAAACCTTTAGACTTTGAATTATCCGTGTTAGCGCAGCTTAAACCTGCGCTCCTGATAGCGGCCCCGATTTTGAAGGTGCTTGATCATATTCAGGTGCCAGGATTAGAAAAGTTTCAAGCGGTACAACCTAAACAACAAGGTATTTGTGTTTACGGGGGCTATTGGCGTGGTGAGTATGTTTATCCCAAGGGTGTGCAACCGCATGTGCTCTTTGGTCGAAGTACCAATCAAGAAGTTCTAAATATATCCAACGATGCTGCAGTTGATGTAGATGATTATGTGTTTTTGAGACCCGCGCAAAGTGAGTCCATTTTGCCGCAATTTGCTGAACTCTATGTAAATGATGACAGTGATACATTTAAGGTGTGGGAAAATTTAAGAGAATGATCAGAACGATCAGCGATCTGATCATCTTATTTAGACATTAAACAATTCCACCATAATGAATGCCCGTTAGCTCACTTATGTCTTTTTTCCAAGTGGTGAGGTCATCCAAGCTAAACTTACTTAAAGCATCATGACCGCAAGCACGTGCCATGACTTGCATCAATTCAACCGAAGCGTTAAAGAAATTTGCTAGTTGCTGTGCGGATTTTTCAATTTCTAAGCGGCGGCGTAAATGATCTTGCTGTGTGGCAATCCCCACAGGACAGTCATTAGTTTGACAGGCACGCATTCCTAAACAGCCAATGGCTTGCATCGCAGAATTGGACACCGCAATGGCATCTGCACCCAGTGCTAGCGCTTTAATAAAGTCGGCAGGCACGCGTAAGCCACCAGTAATCACCAAGCTAATATCACGGCGTCCTAAGCGGTCTAAATGGCGACGTGCTCGTGCCAGTGCAGGAATGGTTGGTACGGAAATATTGTCACGGAATAGGGTTGGCGCTGCACCTGTACCGCCACCACGACCATCTAAAATGATGTAATCCACACCGATGGCAAGGGCAGCATCAATGTCTTTCTCAATATGCTGTGCCGAGAGTTTAAAGCCAATCGGAATACCGCCTGTTTCCTTACGAACGTACTCAGCAAAGTCCTTGTACTGCGAAAGCTCAGTCCAATCGGGGAAAGTGGCAGGGGAAATCGCCGCTTCGCCCTCAGGTAAACCACGAACTTCAGCAATTTTACCCACGACTTTATGTCCAGGTAGATGTCCGCCTGTACCGGTTTTGGCTGCTTGGCCACCTTTAAAATGAAAGGCTTGGCATTTTTTCACTTTCTCAATGTCATAACCAAAACGCCCTGAAGCTAATTCATAAAAATAACGTGAGTTCGCTGCTTGTTCATTGGTGAGCATGCCTCCTTCACCGGAGCAGATGCCTGTACCTGCAAGCTCCGCACCCATGGCGAGAGCTGTTTTGGCTTCTTGCGACAATGCACCAAAACTCATATCTGAAACAAATAACGGAATATCGAGTACAAGCGGTTTTTTTGCATTGGGGCCAATCACCACTTTGGTGGCGACAGGAGCATCATCAAGCAGTGGCACTTTCCACAACTGTGCTGTGACCAGTTGAATGTCTTCCCACTTTGGAAGTTTATCGAAAGGCACGCCCATAGCTGAAGTGGGTCCATGATGGCCAACATTTTTAAACCATTACGGGCTAAGTCTAAAATAAAACGGTTATGTGGTTCTTCGGGTGCAGGTTGTGAATCTGCATACAGCCCTTGGTAGCGTTCACGATTGAATTGCTGTGGATTGCGTTTTTCCCAAGCTTCTATTTCTTCTAAATCGACCATGACCTGATCGTTTTCAACCCAGGCTTTAAATTTCTGTAAGTTTTTATTGAGGTAGCGTGGGTTTATACCTGTTTTATACATGTAATGTGAGCCATGTAAGCCGCAGACAATTTTATCACCTTGAATATGGGCATCTGACATTAAAGCCCCCCGATGCTGACAGCGACCATACATGACCACCACTTGTTCCGGGTCATCATCCGCTAAACGTACTACAACGAGATCTACATTTGCTGCTAAAGCGTATGCTGGTTTTAAGGGTTCAAGTGAGGAGAAGGTAAGAAGGGCTTTTGTTGTCATATGGCCTGCCTATTATTTTTGGGGTGGGCGAAAAAGTTATGGTTTAAATAACAAATTAAAAATAACGTTGATCAACATAATATGAAAAACAGGATTTTTCTGCCCCAAAATGTAAGCACTTATATTTTTGACAAATGTGACTAGAACGCAACGAAATGGCATTAACGGTTTATTAAAATGCCTAAGACGTGTAAAATTCCAATCGATTTTTTATTTATCCACCGTTTTTATCTTTTGAGGTTCTCCTCGATCATAATCTCGCGGTGACATGCTCTATTGTACGGGGCATCACTCCTTAAGGATTTTTTATGCCAATTATCACTTTGCCAAATGGCGATCAAAAACAATTTGATCAAGCCGTATCTGTGATGGAAGTTGCTCAAAGCATCGGTCCTGGTCTTGCGAAAAATACAGTTGCAGGTCGTGTGAACGATCGTTTAGTTGATGCATCTGACTTAATTACTGAAGACGCAACCTTACAAATTATTACGCCTAAAGATGAAGATGGTATTCACATCATTCGTCACTCATGTGCTCACTTGGTGGGACATGCAGTTAAGCAACTTTTCCCAGAAGCAAAAATGGTGATTGGTCCTGTCATTGAAGAAGGTTTCTACTATGACATCTGGATGCCACGTCCATTTACTTTAGACGACATGGCAGCGATCGAAGAGCGTATGAAAAAGCTCATCGACCAAGACTATGACGTCATCAAAAAAATGACTCCACGTGATGAAGTGATTGCAGAATTCACTAAACGTGGCGAAGAATACAAATTACGTCTGATCGAAGACATGCCTGACGAAACTGAAATGGGCTTGTACTACCATCAAGACTACTTGGATATGTGCCGTGGTCCGCATGTACCAAATACTAAATTCTTAAAATCGTTCAAGCTCACTAAAATCTCTGGCGCTTATTGGCGTGGTGATGCGAAAAACGAACAGCTACAACGGATCTATGGTACTGCTTGGGCAGACAAGAAACAGCTTGCAGCATATGTAAAACGTATTGAAGAAGCTGAAAAACGCGATCACCGTAAAATTGGTAAAGCGCTTGACCTGTTCCATATGCAAGAAGAAGCACCAGGTATGGTGTTCTGGCATCCGAACGGCTGGACCATTTACCAAGTACTTGAACAATACATGCGTAAAGTTCAGCAAGAAAACGGCTACCTTGAAATCCGTACTCCACAAGTGGTGGACTTCACCCTTTGGGAAAAATCAGGTCATGCGGCAAACTATGCTGAAAACATGTTTACCACCAGTTCAGAAAGCCGCAACTATGCGGTAAAACCAATGAACTGCCCATGTCATGTTCAAGTGTTTAACCAAGGTTTAAAATCTTACCGTGATCTTCCGATTCGTTTAGCTGAATTTGGTTCATGTCACCGTAATGAGCCATCGGGTTCACTTCACGGTATTATGCGTGTACGTGGCTTTACTCAAGATGACGCACATATCTTCTGTACTAAAGAACAAATTGGTTCTGAAGTTGCGGACTTTATTAAACTGACTTTAGATGTTTATAAAGACTTTGGCTTTGAAGAAGTGCAAATGAAACTGTCTACACGTCCTGAAAAACGTGTGGGTGATGATGCGCTTTGGGATATGGCTGAAAAATCTTTGGCAGATGCTTTGGATGCAGCAGGTCTTGAATGGGAGCTTCAACCAGGTGAGGGCGCATTCTATGGTCCTAAGATTGAATTCTCATTGAAAGACTGCTTAGGCCGTGTATGGCAATGCGGTACAATTCAGTGCGACTTTAACTTGCCTGAACGTTTAGATGCCTCTTATGTGACTGAAGATAACGATCGTGATCAGCCGGTAATGTTACATCGTGCAATTCTTGGCAGTTTCGAGCGTTTTATTGGTATACTAATCGAACACTACGCTGGCTTTATGCCGCCTTGGTTATCACCAGTGCAAGCGTGTGTGATGAATATTACAGATTCACAAGCTGAGGCTTGCGAGTCAGTCGTCGCAAAACTTAAAGAAAGCGGTATTCGTTCGATTTCCGACTTGAGAAATGAGAAAATCGGCTTTAAGATTCGTGAACGCACTTTAGAGCGTATTCCTTACTTATTGGTACTTGGGGACCGTGAAGTCGAGGAAGGTACAGTAAATGTCCGTACCCGCTCAGGAAAAAATTTGGGTACTATGTCAATCGATGCTTTCGTTGACCTGGTAAAAACAGCCGTAGCCGAACGCGGCCGGTACATTGTGGAGTAACAGCGATTAAACAGCCTGACCGTAATCAACAGGGCGGTAACAAGTCAAACCGTCCTGCGTTGAATGATGAAATTCGTGCAAAAGAAGTCCGTCTTGTAGACGAAAATGGTGAGCAAAAAGGTATCGTAAGCTTGGCTGAAGCTTTACGTGCAGCAGAAGCCGTTGATCTTGACCTTGTTGAGATCGTAGCCAATGCAGAGCCACCTGTTTGTAAAATCATGGACTTCAACAAGCATTTGTTTGATCTTAAGCAAAAGCAAAAAGAAGCGAAGAAAAAACAGCATCAAGTACAGGTGAAAGAAATCAAGCTACGCCCTGGTACTGATGTTGGTGATTACAACGTAAAACTACGTGCAATTATCAAGTTCCTTGAAGAAGGCAACAAGGTAAAAATCACCCTTCGTTTCCGTGGTCGTGAAATGGCTCACCAACAATTGGGTCTTGCTCAATTGCAAAAAATTGAAGCTGACGTAGCTGAAGTTGGTGTAGTTGAACAAACACCTAAAATGGAAGGTCGTCAAATGGGTATGCTACTTGGACCTAAACGTAAAAAGTAAGCATCCATTGATCGAAAAAGCCCTGCAATTGCAGTAATGCCAGTCAGTTAAGCAAAAAAAGTTAAAATACTGTAAAAAGAGCGTATGTAAATACGCTCTTTTTTTATGAATTTATCTCAGAATTTAGATTTAACATTAAAACAAACCCTACCTTCACTTTCACAATTCAGTGAATTGATTGATTTAAACTGGATTGAAGATTGCTTAAACCAAACAGGTAAAGCATCAATTCGAAAAAGAAAACTGCCTGCTGAACATGTTGTTTGGCTGGTAATCGGACTTGCTCTATTTCGAAATCAACCGATTTGGTATGTGGTTCAACAATTGCAACTTGTTTTCGGTACGGCAGAATACTGTGTACCGAGTGCATCCGTACAAGCAAGACAGCGCTTAGGCTTAGAGCCCATGAGTGCTTTATTTTCGACATTAAGTCAGGCATGGTTTAAAGACTCACAACAACAATATAGCAACTTTCACGGTCTATGCGTTTGTGCTGTAGATGGTGTGGTTTGGTCTATGCCTCATACAGAAGAAAACTTTAAGCACTTTGGTTCATCCAAAGGCAAAACAGCAGCTACCCCTTACCCACAAGTCAGAGCGACTTGCCTGGTGAATACCAATACACATGAAATGATTGATGCCCAAATTGGCAGTATGGATCAAGGTGAATTAACCTTAGCCAGTCAATTAAAAGCACCAGTTCGCAGTATTACCCTATTTGATCGTGCTTACTTCTCTGCTGATTTTTTAGTGAGTTGGCAATCTCAGGCAGAAGAGAGTCATTGGTTGATGCGAGCAAAGGACAACCTGCGTTATGAAGTGATTCATTATAATGCGGCCCATGACTTTCAGATCAAAATGCCTGTTTCAGCAAGAGCAAAAAAGATAAATCCGTCATTGGGTGACTATTGGGAAGCACGTTTAATTGAAGTTGAATATGCAGGAAAAATAAGACGTTACATTACATCATTAACAGATTCTGAAGTTTATCCATTCAAAGACCTTGCAATGCTTTATATCCAGCGTTGGGAAATAGAAATGTGTTATCGGGAAATTAAAAGTGATTTACAGGATGCAAGAATTTTAAGAAGCAAACAACCTGATTTGGTCTATCAAGAATTGTGGGGGTATTTATTGCTTATAATATCTTAAGAAGACAGATGAGGTTTATCGCTGAACATGCAAAGGTGAGTCCTTTAAGGATCAGTTTCCATATTGCATCTATGAGTATTATCAATATCTTAAGGCACACACCTTTAGAATCAGCAGGAAATCTACCCAAACATTTAGCACAATTATTTGAACAATCTAAAATATTTGTATTACCTGAAAAAAGGCAAAGGCAATGTCCGCGAGTAGTGAAAATTAAAGCACAAAAATATCCAAGAAAATGCCAGTCAATTTCTTAACTGACTGGCATTACTGCAATTGCAGGGCTTTTTTTATGTTTTGCTCAAATGAATAACAATGATTACATAAAAAGAAAGACCCATATTCGGGTCTTTCTTAGTTATAAGTTATGATTCCGCATTCACAGTTTTTTCATTACTTTCAGCTGTTTCTAACAGTAGTTTTTTACCAATTGGAATTTTACGTGGTAATTTTTCTTCAGGAATAACACGTTGTAAGTCGATCACAAGCAGACCATTTTCATAATCAGCTTGTTGAACTTCGATATATTCATCTAAACGTAAAGACAGTTTGAATGAACGGCGTGCAATGCCTTTATGTAAATATTCAATGGTTTCATCAGTTACAGCTTCTGGTTTACCTGAAATAGTCAGCAGCTGATTTTCTAGATTAATCTCAAGCTCACTTTGTAAGAATCCTGCTGTAGCAACCACAATGCGATAGCTATTTTCACCTAATTTCTCAATGTTATAAGGTGGGTAGTTAGGGGTATCGCTTTGCATTGCGTAGTCAATGTAATCATTTAAGCGATCGAAACCGATGCTACGACGAAATAATGGATGAAGATTTAAGTTACTCATGATTAGAACTCTCTCAAATCAAGCAAAGTTATAAAAACAAGATATTCAATCTGTCATGTTGGACATCAACAGTGCATAAGATTGCTTCAATCCTTATGCAAAATAAATATATGATCAGTACCAAGATTTTCAAGAATAAAAGTGGGAAGTTTTTTAAAATATTTAAACAAGGTATTGATATAAAACAAATTAAAATTTTATAAAATCAATCTTGTTGTTTTTTTTGAAATGCATTAAGGTGTAAACGCACGCCAAAAATGGCTTTAATTGAGCATAACAAAAATGATTGATCTGTATTATTGGGGTACACCAAACGGTCTAAAAATCAGTATCGCATTGGAAGAAATGGGGCTCGATTATCAGATTATTCCCATTAATATTTTAGCTAATGATCAATTTCAACCTGACTTTTTAGCCATTTCACCAAATAATAAAATTCCCGCTATCGTCGATCAGGATGGTCCAAATCACGAAGCGATTTCTGTATTTGAGTCGGGTGCGATCTTGCAATATTTAGGTCGTAAAACAGGTCAATTTTACCCGAGTAATGAAGTAGATCGTATTCAAGTCGAGCAGTGGCTGATGTGGCAAATGGGTGGTTTTGGGCCAATGCTGGGACAAAACCATCATTTCAGTCGATTTGCACCTGAGCGTATTCCTTATGCGACCAATCGTTATGTAGAGGAAACCAAGCGTCTGTATGGTGTTCTAAATAAACATCTGGTTGGGCAGGACTTTGTTGCAGGGGAATACTCAATTGCAGATATGGCCATCTTCCCATGGATTCTGCGCTATGAATGGCAAGGGATAGATTTAGTCGACTATCCTAATATACAAAATTATGTAGAGCGTATTAAAGCCCGTTCTGCTGTGCAAAAAGCATTGGCAATTGAGGTCAAGCCTTGATTGGACTTTATGCTAAGATATCCTTCATTGAATAAACCGCCTTCGGGTGGTTTTTTATTAGGTAATGTTATGAAATCATTTTTCTTAAATGCGACGCGTATTGTCGAAACAAATCCCAAAGTGTATTGGAGCATTATTTTAGGTGTGGTGGCATGCTTGGCTTTATTTGTGGCTGAAATTGTGCATATTCAAAATGTCCTGACAAGCTTAAATACACATGATCTGGCAATTTTGTCTGCAGCCATTGATCCGATTGCAAGTTCATATAAATGGGCGCGTATTTTTGCCATTCTTGCAATGGTGGTTTGGTCGAGCTTTGAATATTCAAAAACTAAAAAACAATTGGGATTAAAATAATCGCTCTATGAGCTTAATCCTGCTCTTTATTTCAGCCTTTGGTGCAGCAACTCTTTTACCTTTGCAATCTGAGGCTGTACTTTTAGCTTTATTGGCACAAGCACAAGATTCTGTCTTCGTTCTTATTGTAGTGGCGAGTATTGGTAACGTACTTGGGTCTTGTGTCAATTGGTATCTAGGGCTTCGAATTGAGCATTTCAAAAATAAGAAATGGTTTCCTGTTTCACAGAAACAATTATCTAAAGCCCAGAGACTGTATCAACGCTATGGGTTTTGGTCTTTATTGCTGAGTTGGCTGCCGATTATTGGCGATCCTATTACCCTGATTGCGGGCTTAATGAAAGAAAATTTTTACCGTTTTCTATTGATGGTTAGCATTGCAAAGATAGGGCGTTATCTGTGTGTCTATCTCATTTTTCTCAATGTTTTGTAAAATCATAACTCAATAACACAGCCTCAAAAAACAAGCTATTCATTAAGAACAGCTTGTTAATTTAAATGTTATTTGGTCTTTGATCTGGCGTGGCTTATATAACCAAAGATGAGATGCTTTGGCTTTTATACGAACTTTCGTCCCTTGTAAATCCGACTTGAATTGCTGGTCTAAAGTATAGATCCCCGAACCTTGAATGATCTTAATACTTTGGATCTGATCATGTTTTAGCTTCATTTTATAGATAATCTTACGATCTGAACCTTTTAAATCTAAAGTGCTGATATGTAGATTGGGTTGTTCTAAATACTGAAACTGTGCTTTAGGATTCTTTTGCTGTTTTTGCCAAAGCTGAGAGTTAAATGTGTATTGACATGCTTCATGCTCTTCAGAAGGTTTAAGGTTGAAAACTTGATAACCAATGATCGGCATTGCAATGTCATTTTCAATATGCGGTTTAACGCGTGCGTTTAGAACGGCTTGAATAATTTTCTGATCGAGCGCCTTTAAACCAGTACTGTCTTGAATCTCAGCATGGTTCACTTTGCCTTGGGTATTGGCATGAATGCGGACCACTGCCGAACGTGGTGAATCTTTAAGATCAGAATCATTAATCTTAATGTGTGGGAATTTTTGCCATTCAATGCGGGTGGTGAGATGTGCAGAACTCACTTGAATGCTTTGTGATGGGAGTTGATGAATCTTGTCTGCATAAGTGCTGGTTGCTGTGAAACTCGCAATCACAGCAAGAGGAAGTGCATATTTCATAAATTAAAAGTTCTGAATCGCATGAGTAGAGTGCTAGAGCTTGTGCAGTATTTCTCGAAACAGAAATACTGACAAGTCCAATTGCTGTATTAATCGGGTTTTGATGCTTTGGTGATATCTACACTAAATAAATCTTTGGTTTTTGCCCAGCTGATCGCAACCACAACCAAGGTCATACATCCTCCAAATACAGTCGCCATAATGGTACCCATGTATTTGGCCGCAAGACCTGATTCAAAAGCACCTAATTCATTACTGGATGACACAAACATGCCATTTACGGCAGCGACACGGCCACGCATATTTTCAGGTGGATAGATCTGTAAAATGGTTTGTCGAACCACAACTGACACGCTGTCACATGCACCTGTCATTGCCAATGCAAAAAGCGATAGCCACATTGAATTGGATACGGCAAACAAGAGGGTAAAGAAGCCAAAACCTGCGACAGCCAACAACATGTTGCGCCATGCATGATGTGTTGGTGGGAAACGAGTTAAGGCAATCATGGTCAGCAATGCACCGATGGAAGGGGCTGCACGTAAATAACCTAATCCTTCAGGACCGACTTTTAATATGTCTTCTGCGAAGATTGGAAGCAGGGCAATTACGCCACCAAACAGTACTGAAACAAGGTCTAAAGAAATCGACCACAGCACGATTTTATTGCCCCAAATAAAGCGAAAACCATCACCTAAACTACGCAGCACGTCATCGGTTTCAATTTTCGGAAAAACTCTTTTTTCTAATAGATGAATCAAAATGAAACAGATGACTAATAAGCCTGCCACGCTAAACAGGCTGGTTTCACGTCCTAAAAATGCCAGCATAAATCCACCGAGCATGGGTCCGATAATCACACCACTTTGCCAGCCAATTGTCGTCCATGTTGCACCATTGGTATAAAGCTCACGAGGAATTAGAAACGGCTTAAGAGAAGTTGCAGAAGGTGCATAAAAACCGCGAATTGTCCCTAAACAAAAGATCACTGCATAAATGCCGAGAGAAAGTTGCAGGGTAGAGATGTGATTTAAGATATGTTGGTGGAATAAATTCCATAAAATGAGTGGCATCGGAATCGAGAAAAATAAACAGATTTTCATAATGGTCTGCTTATTAAAACGGTCAGCAAAATAGCCACCCCAAAGCGAAAGTGCAATAAAAGGAATTGCTTCCGCTAACCCAATAAGACCGAGTGTGAGCGGATCTTTGGTAATTTTATAGAGGGAGTAAGCCACAATAATTTCCTGAATCAAAATCGCTAAAGTCAGGAAAAATTGATTCAAAGTCACAATAGAGAAATCACGATACCGCAGCGCTGCAAAAGCATCTGTTTGTTTTAGCATGGGAAAATGAAGGCAAAAATCAGTAGATGAATTATAGAGTGATCTTTATACAATCCAATCATTTCTTGCTGTATTACTCATGTTATTTGGTAGGGGGAGCAAAAGAATTGAATAAACGACGAGCAATGCTTTTGTTTTGAAGCGATATGAATTAGAATATGCGCTCCCTTACCTGCAGGTCGTTTTGTAATGGTGCAAACGAGCCGAACAGGTGTTCAAAAGAGGTTGTTATGCCTAAGATGAAAACTCGCCGTGGTGCAGCTAAACGCTTTAAAGCGACTGCTAACGGTTTTAAGCGTAAACAAGCGTTCAAACGCCACATTTTGACCAAAAAATCTGCTAAGCGTATTCGTCAATTACGCGGCTGTGTAATGGTTCACGTAAGTGACGTTGCTTCAGTTCGCCGTATGTGCCCGTACATCTAAGGAGATTATAAATGGCTCGTGTAAAACGTGGTGTACAGGCTCATCGCCGTCACAAAAAAATTCTTGCTCGCGCTAAAGGTTACTATGGTGCTCGTTCACGCGTTTACCGCGTAGCGTTCCAAGCGGTAATCAAAGCTGGTCAATATGCTTACCGTGACCGTCGTCAAAAGAAACGTCAATTCCGCGCTTTATGGATTGCACGTATCAACGCTGGTGCACGTCAAAATGGTTTGTCGTACAGCCGTATGATCGCTGGCTTGAAAAAAGCTCAAGTGATTATCGACCGTCGCGTACTTGCTGACATCGCTATGCATGACGCAGTTGCGTTTTCTGCTCTAGCTGCTAAAGCTAAAGACGCATTGGCTGCATAAGTCTTTATGACTTAAAAAAAGACCGCTTTAAGCGGTCTTTTTTTTGCTTTATTTTTAATGGGATGAGTTGTTCATCTTTGATTACAGAATTCATCTAGGCTTATTGAAAAAAATCACGCTAAATAAGATCTAAATCATTTCATTATAAAAAAAGGTGTGCAATATGCGTGTAGAAATTGTGGGTCTAAATGAAACAGCACTTGAGATTGATTTGGCCGTCATTCCGCGTGAAGGGGAGTATCTACGTTTTGTCGATGACTCAGGCAATGAAATTGAAGCTGAAATTGCAGCCATTACACATTACATTCATACATCTACCCAAAAACAGCGCATAAAAATAGAACTTCGCCCTATTAATTAATTGGTTGTATGCAGAGAATCAATGTTGTTGGAATCTCGGCATCAGGTAAATCTACCTTTGCGCGAAGTTTGGCGAATAAATTAGGTTTAGCTTATATTGAACTTGATGATTTATTTTGGTTGGATAACTGGGAACAAAGTCAGGATCAGGATTTTTTCCAGAAAATTCAGCAGGCGATTGATCATGCTCCGCAGGGTTATGTCATTGATGGAAACTATACCCGAACCATTCCGATTAAATGGGCAAACATCGATACGATTATCTGGCTTGATTATCCGTTTTATGTCAATTTCAAACGGTCAATACAACGGGCAATCCATCGTGCATGGACGCAACATAAACTTTGGCCGAGTTCAAACAATCGGGAAAATCTAACAAAACTCTTTGGGCAAGACTCAATTATTTGGTGGATGGTAAAAACACATCGCAAGAATCGACAGCATTATTTGAAGTTAATGCATGCACCTGAGTATCAACATATCCAATGGCTTCGCATTCGAAAACCGAAGCAACTGACTTTGTTAATGAATATGTTTAAAGCCCAAAGTAATAGCCAATCACACAGATCACAATAGTAATTAAAATCAGTTTAATCACACTAGATGCCCCTGAACTTTGAGCCAAATTAGGACGTTCAGGTTTACTGAAACCGTGGCGGTTTTCGGTGCTTACGCCTGCAAGTGGGTCAGAAACCATCTGTGGTTGAATGTGTGCAGTCTTATAATGATTAGCAACTTTCACAACAAATTTAGAATGTAAATCCTCAATCTTTTCAGCAAAATGGCGTAAATCCAGTTGTTGTTCAGGAGTTAATGTTTCACCCTCGTTGTTATACGGATGCTGAATTTGAGCTTGAATAAAATCATAGAGCGCATCGAAACGATAAAGCGTTTCATGGGCATAATCGGCTTGATAATCGGTTGGAATGAGTGCCAATTTCGTACTGATACCGACATCTAATGCGGATTTTAAACCGTAATAGGGTTGCCCAATTTGTGTTGGATCCTGGAAGTCTTGTGCAAATTTGCTTTCAAATAATTCGTGGTTGGTAAAGACCTGAATATCTTTCCATTTCGGTTGTTCTAGGTCAGCATCAATACGTTTTGCAAATTTTGGACTGAGTTCATAACGCCACATGGTTTCAAAACGTATTTTCGAACGTTGAGCGTCAGGCGCTTCATAGTCATTATCTGCGTTATACCATTCTGCGAGTTCTTTACCAATGATCCATGCATGCTTCTTATGTGACTCATGACTGACAATGAAATGGTCTAAAGCCAAAAGCTCAACATTTGGATTTGGATTCTGTTCATCAATCAGAAGGGTAGAGCGATGCAGACTAAGTCGTTTAACCCCTTGTTTTTTTAAACCTTCAAGCCAAACCTGAAAATGTTGTGCCAATAGATGTTGCGAGATTAAATCACGAAAAGCAAAGGCATGCTGATTAAAAATAGAATGCTGCACCCAGCGGCTAAAGCTTAAATCTTGATTTAAAAATTCATTGCCGTAGGTCACTAAAGTGAGTTGCTGCTTCCAAATTTGATCGAGTGCCATAATGATTTGATCTGATTGATAATGTGTTTATCTTATACTTTTTATATTTATTGACGCTATTCTAATTTTCATTAAAACGACACTTCATCATAGTGCCTAAAAACTGTTAGAATATGTGGTTTTTAAAAATATTTTTAACCTGTTGCTTTGAGAGTTACTATGTCACTGGAAGCCCTGACCACTGAAGCGCTCGCTGCGATTGCAGCAGCTCAAGACCTTGCTGCACTTGATCAAGTACGAGTGCAATTTACGGGGAAAAAAAGCCAGCTCGCGGAACAATCTAAGTCGCTTGGTAAAATGGATCCTGAACAACGTAAAGAGTTTGGTGCACAAATTCACGCTGTACGTGAAGCAATTACCGGTGCATTAAGCGAGCGTCAAGCAGCATTGCAAAAAGCTGCGCTAGAACAAAAATTAGCAAGTGAAACAATTGATATTACTTTGCCCGGTCGTGGCCAACAGGTGGGCAGTATCCACCCAGTGACCCAAGTACAAGAGCGTATTTGTCAGTTCTTTACCAAAGCTGGTTTTACTGTTGCAACGGGCCCTGAAGTTGAAGATGATTATCACAACTTTGAAGCTCTAAATATCCCGGGTCATCACCCAGCACGTGCGATGCACGACACGTTCTATTTTGATGTGAACCATTTGCTACGTACGCATACGTCTGGTGTGCAGATTCGTACCATGGAAACACAACAACCGCCAATTCGTATTGTATGTCCTGGCCGTGTATACCGCTGTGATTCGGATCAAACGCATTCACCAATGTTCCATCAAATCGAAGGTCTATACGTGGCTGAGAACACCAGCTTCGCTGAACTGAAAGGTTTGCTTGTGAACTTGTTGAACGAGTTCTTCGAAAAAGACTTAAAAGTTCGTTTCCGTCCATCTTATTTCCCATTCACTGAGCCAAGTGCAGAAGTGGATATTATGGATGAGCGTGGCAAATGGTTAGAAGTTTTAGGTTGCGGTATGGTGCATCCAAATGTTCTACGCGCTGCAGGTATTGACCCAGACAAATACAAAGGCTTTGCATTTGGTTTAGGTGTTGAACGTTTTGCGATGCTGCGTTATGGCATTAACGACTTGCGTATGTTCTACCAAAATGATGTGCGTTTCTTACGCCAGTTTGCTTAAAACTTTTTATTAAATCCTCTCCCTAACAATGGGTGAGGAGAATAGATTATTTTTGGATTTTAAAAATCCCCCTAAATCCCCCTTTGAAAAAGGGGGACTTACACGAAACAAATAAAAGTGTGGGTGTTCCCCTCTTGGTTAAAGAGGGGTTAGGGGAGATTCAGGAAATGAATGTATGAAAATTAGCGAAAATTGGCTACGCACATGGGTCAACCCAGCCATCGATAGCAATACTTTATCTGATCAATTGACCATGTTAGGTCTAGAAGTGGATGAACTTGCACCTGCTGCTAAACCATTTACAGGTGTTGTGGTTGGTGAAGTGTTGACTGTAGAACAACATCCAGATGCGGATCGTCTACGTGTAACCACAGTGAACATCGGTTCAGGTGAACCTTTACAAATCGTATGCGGCGCACCAAACGTACGTGCTGGCATGAAAGCACCTGTTGCGACGATTGGTGCAGTGTTACCGGGCGATTTCAAAATCAAAAAAGGCAAACTACGTGGTGTTGAATCACACGGTATGCTTTGCGGTGCTTCTGAAATTGATTTAGAAGACAAAATTGATGGTCTATTAGAGCTTCCTGCTGATGCTCCTGTTGGTGTGAACATCCGTGAATATCTAGACTTAGATGATCATGTGATTGATATCAGTATCACACCGAACCGTGGTGACTGCTTCAGTATCCGTGGTATTGCACGTGAAATTGGTGTGATTAACCAACTTCCTGTGACTGCGCCTGAAATTAAAGAAGTAGCTGCAACAATCCCTGATGAAAAGAAAGTGGTTGTTGAAACTGACGGTTGTCCACGTTACTTGGGTCGTGTGATCAAAAACGTCAACACCAAAGCGCCAACGCCTGAATGGATGGAACGAGCACTTGCACGTGCGGGTATTCGTCAGCACAGCATTTTGGTCGATATTACCAACTATGTATTGATGGAATTGGGTCAACCGCTTCACGCTTTTGATGGCGGTAAAGTGGAAGGTTCTATCCATGTTCGCCAAGCAACTGCTTCAGAAAAACTGACACTTCTGAATGAACAAGAAGTGGAGCTCTCTGAAAAAGTGATGGTGATTGCGGATGATAATAAAGCATTAGCCATTGCAGGGATCATGGGCGGTTTATCATCTGCTGTTTCAGATACCACGACTGAGATCTTCCTGGAATCTGCATTCTTTGATCAATTGTATATTGCTGGTCGTGCACGTAGCTTTGGTTTACATACCGATGCATCACAACGTTATGAACGTGGTGTTGACTTTGAATTACCATTGGTGGCAATGCATCGTGCATCACAATTGATTGCTGAACTTGCAGGCGGTGAATTTGGTCCAATCACTGTTGCTGAAAAACCTGAGCTTCTACCGAAACGTGAAGCGATTGAGTTAAATCAAGCACAAGTGGATCAACTTTTGGGTTATAAAGTTGAATCTGACTTCATTACCGATGCTTTAACACGCCTAGGTTGTGCGGTGACTGTAAAAGCGGAAGGTGAGTGGACAGTTGTTCCTCCATCACATCGTTTTGATATGACGATTTACCAAGACTTGATTGAAGAAGTTGCGCGTATTCATGGTTATGACAACATTCAAATCAGCTTACCTGTGATTGATGTCAAACTTGCTAAATATCAAGATCAATTTGAATTGGCTCAATTACGTCAAACTGCTGTGACTTTAGGTTACCAAGAGGCAATTAGCTTTAGTTTCGCCGACTTAAAACTTGAAAAACAATTAAACCCCGCGGTAAATCCATTGGCATTGGCAAACCCAATCTCAAGTGATTTAGCAGTAATGCGTTCAACATTGCTTTCAAGCTTGATTCCATGTGTACAGTACAATGTGAATCGTCAGCAAAGCCGTGTACGTTTCTATGAACTTGGTTTGCGTTTTGATTATCAAAATGCTGCTTCAATTCATGACCTTAAACAAATTCCAACTTTTGCGATGGTGGCAACAGGTTCACGTACGACTGAATCTTGGCACGGCAAAGCTCAGCCAATGGACTTCTTTGACTTTAAAGGCGATATTGAAGAGATTTTAGATGCTGCACGTTTAAACGTTCAATATGTCCGTTCAGAGCGTAGCTGGTTACATCCTGGTCAATCTGCTGAAATTTTAGTTGATGGAAAATCAATCGGTTACTTAGGTCGCTTGCACCCATCACTTGAAGATGAGCTTGATTTGGCAACCACTTGGGTCGCTGAACTTGATCAAAAGGCTGTTTTGCAAACTTATGTATCTAATTTTACAGAATTATCACGTTTTCCGTCGGTTCGACGTGATATTGCGCTTTTAATTAGTGATAAGATTAATGTTAGCGAAATTCAGCAACTTATCGAAAAAACAGGTGGTGAGCTTCTAGACTCTACTTGGTTGTTCGATGTGTATACTGGACAAGGGGTTGAGGAAGGCAAACGCTCACTTGCATTTGCAATTCTTTGGCAGCATCCGACCCGTACTTTGGAAGATGCTGAAATTAAATCAGGTATGGATAATATCCTACAAGTGTTGGAAAACACTTACCAAGCGACATTGAGGGCTTCATGACAGCACTAACTAAAGCAGAGATGGCTGATCATTTAAGTGAGCTCACGAGTTTAAATCGTCGTGAAGCTAAACAAATGGTCGAGTTGTTCTTCGATGAGATTAGCCAAGCGCTAATCTCAGGCGAACAGGTGAAACTATCAGGTTTCGGTAACTTCGAGCTACGTGATAAACGTCAGCGCCCAGGCCGTAACCCTAAAACGGGTGAAGAGATTCCGATTTCTGCACGCCGTGTTGTGACCTTCCGTGCGGGACAAAAATTCCGTCAACGCGTGGGAACAGAGCAGGTCGATTGATCTGCTTTTTTCTTTAAGCTAATTGTGTTTATTTAAATTTTTTAATTTTTATAGACATAAAAAAAGAGAGCCAATGGCTCTCTTTTTTTGACTTAATAATCTGTAATAGATTATTGAGCTTCAGAAGCAGCAACTTCAGAAGCAGCAACTTCAGAAGCAGCTTCAACAGCAGCAGATGCTTCAACAGCAGCAGCGTCAGCAGCAGCAGAAGCTTCAGAAGCAGCTTCTACAGCTTCAGAAGCAGCAGCTTCAGCAGCAGGAGCTTCTTCAGTTTTTTTAGCACAACCAACGAAAGCTAAAGTAGTAGCAACTGCAGCAGCAATAGCGATTTTTTTGAATAACATGGCATCACTCTCTAAAATTTGAGATTAAAAATAACCGACGTTAGCCTGTTGTGTGCTTTTATTATTCCTAATTGTGTTAGGTACTAACAACGCAGGAGCAGTCTAACTGGTCTGCAAATATGCTATCACTGCGCATTTTTAAATGCTACTGGGTAGACTCAAAAAAGTGATAAAAAACGACTAAAAGCGTGAGGTTTTTAACAGAAAATAACAATTAATAGAATGATTTACATTGGGTAAAGGCAATATAAGCCCATAAAATTCAAAAGCTTTTTTTACTGATTTTTTTATTAATCATTAACTTGCAAATAAAATTACAATTTAAAGTCCACTTTGTGTATTTATGTAAATTTTGTCAACCTAAAAAAGGCCACCATATAGGTGACCTTTCATTTGAAATAAAACTTGTCTTTAAACTTAATTAGAAGCTTTGCGTTTCATTTGATCGAAGAAATCATCATTGGTCTTGGTTTCTTTCATACGATCAAGCAGGAATTCCATCGCTGCAAGTTCGTCTTGCGTATGAAGCAGCTTACGTAGAATCCACACTTTACGTAAGTTATCTTCAGACATTAAACGTTCTTCACGGCGTGTGCCAGATTTTTTGATGTTCATGGCAGGGAATACGCGTTTTTCAGCAATACGGCGATCAAGCGTGATTTCTTGGTTACCTGTACCTTTGAATTCTTCGTAAATCACTTCATCCATCTTACTACCTGTTTCGATCAGGGCGGTTGAGATGATAGTCAATGAGCCACCTTCTTCGATATTACGTGCAGCACCAAAGAAACGTTTTGGACGTTCAAGTGCGTGTGCATCCACACCACCCGTTAATACTTTACCTGATGAAGGAATCACAGTGTTGTACGCACGTGCAAGACGGGTAATTGAGTCAAGCAGAATCACAACATCTTTCTTGTGTTCAACCAGACGTTTTGCTTTCTCAATCACCATTTCTGCCACTTGTACGTGACGAGCAGGAGATTCATCGAATGTAGAAGCAACAACTTCACCACGTACTGTACGTTCCATTTCTGTTACTTCTTCAGGACGTTCGTCAATAAGAAGCACAATAAGGAAACATTCAGGGTTGTTACGTACAATCGATTGCGCGATGTTTTGTAGCAACATGGTTTTACCGGCTTTAGGCGGTGCAACGATGATTGAACGTTGACCTTTACCGATTGGTGCAACAAGATCGACCACACGTGCAGTTAAATCTTCAGTTGTGCCGTTACCAAGTTCCATCACCAATTGTTCAGTTGGGAACAAAGGCGTTAAGTTTTCGAATAGAATTTTATTACGTGAGTTTTCTGGTGTGTCGTAGTTAATTTGGTTAACTTTTAACAGAGCAAAATAACGTTCACCTTCTTTTGGTGGGCGAATTGTACCTGTAATGGTGTCACCCGTACGGAGGTTAAAACGACGAATTTGTGAAGGGCTGACATAGATATCGTCAGGACCAGCCAAATAAGAACCTGCCGCAGAGCGCAAGAAACCAAAACCATCCGACAAAATTTCTAGAACGCCATCACCAAAGATCTCTTCGCCATTCATCGCATGACGTTTTAAGATGGCAAAGATAATGTCTTGCTTACGGTTACGAGCCATACCTTCAAGGCCCATAAACTCGGCAATCTTGATGAGTTCGCCAATTGGTTTTTTCTTAAGTTCAGTTAAATTCATAGGTGGTCAGATAGAATCAAAATTCTGAGGTGCAGGTTGGATAGGGAGTAACATTCGGCCGCATACAAGCATTCAAACGAAAGCAATTGAATTTGCACAAGAACAATTCAGAGGTCTGATTGATTGTTTCAATGAAAAATGTGAAAAACAATTTCTATTGCCGAGCGGCATCTTATGTATTGTGTCTTGTAAGAAATTGACAGGATTTGACATCCTTGATCTCTTGAACAAGCAATATAAGAGATCGCACTAAGTTTGTCAATTTATAGGCGAAAAAAATACGCGGGCAGTGCCGCGTATTTCACTTAACGTCAAATATTAGATATTTTCGTCAATAAATGCAGTCAATTTAGACTTCGGTGCAGCACCAACTTGAGTTGCTACAACTTCACCATTTTTGAACATTAATAAAGCAGGGATGTTACGAATGTTGTAGTTCACTGCAGTTTGTTCGCAAGAAGTTACATCTACTTTTACGATTTTTACTTTGCCTTGGTATTCTTCAGAAAGAACTTCAAGTACAGGTGCAATGGCTTTACAAGGCGCGCACCAGCCAGCCCAAAAGTCAACAAGTACAGGAACGTCAGATTGAAGTACGTCCGCTTCGAAGTTAGCGTCAGTTGTATTTACGATGTTAGCAGACATGTAATGCTCCAAAATATTTTATAAAAAGATAGCTATATGGATATAAGTATTACATAGCCAACTTTAACAATGTAGGGATATATGCAAATTTTCAACGTATAATTATATTTTGTCTAATGGATGATCACGATAGCCATCATCGTGTAACACAATCGTCATAAAAGCATGCAAAACAGTAACGCGTTAAATTCTCGATATAAATGGCTTTTCAATTGCATGTAGGTGAATTACTCTAAGCACAATGCGTTCAAGGTTTATTTCTGTAATGTCTGACTTTTTAATTGATGAAGAACTACTTGCAGCCATTGATATGGGATCCAACAGCTTCCATTTGGCCATTGCCCGAGTAGATCATGGCGAAGTAAAAAAAGTCGCATCGATGTCCGAAAAAGTTCAGCTAGCTGCAGGTCTAGATGAAAATAAAAATTTAACTGAGGCCGCACAGCAGCGTGGTTTGGCCTGTTTGGCTCGTTTTGTCGGTCGTTTAGGTTCAGTTCAACCAAAACGTTTAAGAATTGTGGCCACCAATGCGCTACGCCAAGCTAAAAATGGTCACGAATTTATTCAAAAAGCCGCAGAAATTTTACCGAAACCGATTGAAATTATTGCGGGTCGTGAAGAAGCTCGTCTAATTTATTTGGGTGTTTCACATACCATGGCCAATTCTGGTCGTCGTTTGGTTGTTGATATCGGTGGTGGTTCAACTGAACTGATTATTGGTGAAGAATTTGAACCGATTCATACTGAATCTGTTCAGATGGGCTGTGTGACATTTACCAAAGCCTATTTCCAAGATGGTGAGATTACACAAAAAGCGTTTGATAAAGCGATGACTGCTGCCCGTAAAGAAATTTCAGGTATCGTGAATACTTATAAATCAGCGGGTTGGGAAGCGGTTGTTGGTTCAAGTGGAACTATCAAAGCCTGTCGTCAGATTTGTGTAAATATGGGTTGGAGCAATGATAAACAAGAGCTGACCCGTGAAGGTTTAGACAAACTCAAAGATAAACTGCTTAAGTATAAGCATGTTTCTGATATGGAATTTGAAGGCCTTAAAGAAGACCGCCGTGCCGTATTACCTGCAGGGATTGCGATTTTATATGCAGTTTTTGAAGTCTTAAATATCAAGTCACTGGTGTATTCAGATGGTGCGCTACGTGAAGGGGTCATGTATGACCTATTAGGTCGTTTTCAGCACGAAGACATCCGTGATCGTTCTGTCCATGCCTTAATGGGGCGTTATAATGCAGACAGCAAGCAAGCAGAACGTGTGGTAAACACAGCACAGCATTTATTTGAGAATGTTGCGGCTGATCTGCATTTAAACAGTGACGATGGTGACTTGTTACGTCGTGCAGCCTATTTGCATGAGATTGGTTTAGCTATTAGTCACAGTGGTTATCATCGTCATGGGGCGTATCTGCTACAACACTCAGATATCGCAGGTTTCTCACAGGTTGATCAAAACTATTTGTCACATTTGGTCGCACATCACCGTCGTAAATTGCGCGCTGATGCCAAGCATGATGTGATGAAAGTCGGTGGAACGAAACTTTTACAGTTATGTCTGTTACTTCGTCTGGCGATTTTGGTCAATCACAGTCGCAGCGATGAGATGCTTCCTGCCATTGAACTTAAGGTTAAGAATGCGCAACAATGGAAGCTCAGTGTCGCTGGTGATGCCAAACAATGGCCGTTACTGGTTGCTGAATTGCACGATGAACAAGTGCAATTTAAAAATTGGGACATTGAACTCTCGATTCAATCTGAACAATTTGTTGATTAATACCTCTCTAGGGATGAAAACGGTTGAGCTATGAAAAATAAAGCAACTCCATCAAAAGCGTGGGCGACGGTGCAAATTGCACGTCATCCTGAACGTCCACAATTTTTGGATTATGTAGGTGAAATATTCACTGAATTTGATGCTTTACATGGTGACCGTCTATTTGGTGATGATGGGGCAATGATCGGTGGTTTGGCTCGCCTTGATGGTCAACCTGTCATGGTTGTGGGTCAGCACCGTGGTCGTAGTACACGCGAAAAATTACAACACAACTTCGGGATGTCTAACCCTGAAGGTTACCGTAAAGCACAGCGCTTACTCGATATGGCTGAGCGTTTCAATCTACCCGTATTTACCTTTATTGATACTATGGGTGCATACCCTGGCGTTGGTGCTGAAGAACGTGGTCAGGCAGAAGCTATTGCCACAAGTTTGGCACAGCTTTCTAATTTGAAAGTGCCTGTCATTGCAACCGTTTTAGGTGAAGGTGGTTCAGGTGGTGCACTTGGTATTGGTGTTGCTGACCGTGTAGTAATGTTGTCACACAGTATTTATTCAGTGATTTCTCCTGAAGGTTGTGCTTCTATTTTGTGGAAAACTGCTGAAAAAGCGGAACAAGCCAGTGAAGCATTGGCATTAACTGCTGAAAAACTTCAGCAAATGGGTATCGTGGAATATGTTGTAGATGAAGGTGAGGGTGCTCACATCAATACGCAACAGGTCATGGACAGTTTAAAATCAGTGCTTAAAGAAGCATTGAATGAATTGCAACCAATGGAAGCTCAAGAACGATGCGAAGCACGTTACCAACGTTTAATGAAGTTTGGCAGCGACAACTCAGGACTCGTGTCTTAAAACAACTGCAAGACTTTCCTGCAGAAACAAAATTTCTCATTGGATGTAGTGGCGGCATAGATTCTATGCTGCTGTTGCATCTGATGTTTTTTTTGTGCCCTGAAAAAATAACCGCCATTTATGTCGATCATCAGCTTCAAGCGGTCAGCGCTAGCTGGGGTGAATTTGTTGCAGCAGAATGTAAGAAGCTGAATATTCCCTGTATCGTTCAAACAGTGACAGTTGCAAGCGGAAATCTTGAACAACAAGCACGACATTCGCGTTATGCAGCATATGCTCAGCATCTTAAAGACCATGAAATTTTAGTCCTCGCCCATCACCAGCAAGATCAGGCGGAAACATTAATGCTGCGTTTGTTATCTGGTGCAGGTGTTGATGGTTTGGCAGCAATGAAAGCCATCGATATTCGTGAAGATTTCACGATATGGCGTCCACTCTTAGATGTATCTCGTGAGCAGATTTGCCAATGGGCAGATGATTTAAATATTTCTCATATTGAAGATCCCACCAATCTCGATACTCATTACGATCGTGCATGGGCGAGACAACAGTTATGGCCATTACTCACTGAACGCTTTCCTAAAATGCAAATGGCACTCAGTCGTACGGCGGAGCTGATGCGGGATGCTCAACATATTTTAGCGGATGTATTGTCTGAGGATTTAAAGCAGTGCGGTGATGATAAGCAGCTTAATCTAGATAAATTGAGTGAGCTGTCACTGGCTCGGCAGCGTCAACTTTTATCTGCATGGATGAAAGGGCAGGATCAATATCGTCCAAGTTTAGATATGGTGGAACGGCTACAACGCGAAGTGATTCAAGCCAAACCCGATGCCAAAACAGAGCTGCATTATAAAGATTTTTACTACGTCCGTTATCAGCGACAACTTTTTCGCTTGCATCGCTCGGAATATGTATTTGATCCAAACCAGTATGTGGGGACAACTCCCATAGAAATTCATCCCGATCTTCCTTTAACTCTGCCTTCGGGTGAGTTTTGTATTGCTCAGGCTGAGTACGGATTATCCCCAGATTTATTCCATCAAACATTGCATATTCAGTTTCGTGCTGGTGGTGAAAAAGTTCATTTACACGGTCGAGTCGGGACATGGCCACTAAAAAAAGCCATTCAGGAAGCGCAAATTTTTCCTTGGCAACGCCATACTATTCAAATATTAAGTAAAGATAATGTTATCCTAGGGGTGTTTACTCCTAACGGATTTTGGTTAGCACAATCTGCCTATTGTGTGGCGGATGGTTGGCTACCGCTTCGGTCCTCTTAACCTTAGAACTCAACGACGAGCATAAATCATGAGTGCAGCTTTAGATTGTAATATTAGTTTTATTGGTGGTGGTAACATGGCTCAAGCCCTTATTGGTGGCTTGATTTCACGTGGTTTAGCACCTTCTCGTATTACAGTTTCAGATCCGGTTGAAAAAGTACGTTCACTTCTTGCAGAAAAAGGTGTGAATGTGACTGACAATAATCAGGCTGCGATTCAAGATGCTCAAATTGTTTTGTTTGCAGTAAAACCGCAAGTTTTAGCCAATGTGTTAAAACCATTAAACGGTTTGTTGGACGGTAAATTGGTCATTTCGATTGTGGCGGGTGCTGAAATCAAAACTGTCGGCGCATTACTCGGTACAGATCGTATTGTACGTGTCATGCCAAATACACCAGCATTGGTTCAAACTGGCGCACATGGTCTTTTTGCCTATGAAAATGTTTCAGCACAAGACCGCGAACTCGCAAGCCAAGTTTTGGCATCGACAGGTTTAACTATTTGGGTCAAAACTGAAGCACAAATTGATGCTGTGACTGCGGTTTCAGGTTCAGGTCCTGCTTACTTTTTCTATATGATGGAAAGCATGATCCGTGCGGGTAAAAACTTGGGTTTAGATGAAAAAGTTGCCACAGAATTGACCTTGCAAACTGCACTTGGTGCTGCACAAATGGCAATTACCAGCGCCAATACACCGGCTGAGTTACGGAAGAACGTAACCTCGCCAAATGGTACAACGCAAGCGGCTTTAGAAGTGTTCGATCGCGCACACATTTCGCAAAATATTCAAGTTGCACTTGCTGCAGCTCAAAAACGCAGTCAAGAACTTGCGCAAGAGCTAAGTGAAGCAAATAAAACTTCAGTTTAATTTTTAGGAATATTCCAATATGGGTGCAAATTCTGCGCTAATTTTCGGCATTATCATTAACGTTGCGATTTTGCTCGTATTCTTTAGATTCTTAATGCAGTTGGCTGCGGTAAGTCCTTACAATCCTGTTGTGCTTTCAACGGTCAAAGCCACTAAGATTGTTGATGTCTTTAGCCGTATTATTCCAACGCTTGCAAAAGGGCGTGTAAATACTGCTGCGCTTGTACTGCTAGTGTTGCTGTATCTTTTGAAAATTTACGGCACTATGCATTTGTCTGGTGGTATGCCAAATAGCCCAGTGCATTTAATTATCCTGACTTTTGTCACCATGATTCAGGATTTGATCCGTTTCTGCCGTTACTTAATTTTCGCAACGATTATTTTAAGTTGGGTGGTCATGTTTACCCAATCTCGTTCACCTTATATTGAAGTGATTCAAGAACTTGCAGAACCATTATTGGCACCATTCCGCCGTATTATGCCGAATATGGGAATGATTGACTTGTCTCCAATTTTGGCGATTTTGGCACTGATTATTATTGAAATGATTATGAATCAGGTGGCATTTGTATTGCTGACGGGTTTGTAATCTAAACCAAATAAAAAAGGACGCTTAGGCGTCCTTTTTTATTTAACTCCTCCCTTTAAAAAGGGAGGTTGGGAGGGATTTTTTTATCTCCCCAAACCCTGAACAAGTTAAAAGTATTGCTTTTAACGAAGTGCAAGGTAAAGAGGGGCTTCAAGGCGTATTAATGCGCCTCATCCCAATTCATACCTTTACCCACCTCAACCACTAGCGGCACAGAAATTGGTAAGACTGACTGCATGACTTCTGCAAGTTTTGGTGCAAGATCATCCGCAATGTCTTCATCTACTTCAAAGACCAATTCATCGTGTACTTGAAGTAACATTTTGGCTTGATCTTTCGGTAGCATTTTATCCACTTCAATCATCGCAAGTTTAATGATGTCTGCCGCTGAACCTTGTAATGGGGCATTAATTGCAGCGCGTTCTGCAGCTTTACGTACCATCATGTTACGTGCATCAATATCAGGCGTATATAAACGACGTCCCAGAATTGTTTCGACAAAGCCTTGCTCAAGTGCGACTTGGCGAGTGCGTTGCATGTATTCGTAAATACCAGGGTAACGATGGAAGTATTGTTTGATATATTCCTGAGATTCTTGGCGAGTAAAGCCAAGTTGACGAATTAAACCAAACTCAGACATACCATACAGCAGACCGAAGTTAACTGCTTTTGCTTGGCGACGTTGATCATTAGTGACATCTTCAAGCGCAACACCTAGAACTTCAGATGCAGTACGACGGTGGACGTCCTGACCGTGATTGAAGGCATCAACTAAGGCATCATCTTGTGAGAAATGCGCCATGAGGCGTAATTCGATTTGTGAGTAATCGGCTGCAAGTAAAACACGACCTTTAGGCGCGACAAAGGCTTTACGAATTTGACGACCAATTTCTTCACGTACAGGAATGTTTTGTAAGTTTGGATCGGTTGACGACAAACGACCTGTCGCGGTTAATGCTTGATGATAGCTGGTGTGTACACGATGTGAGTCATTATTAGCTTGTTTTTGCAAACCATCGGTATATGTACTTTTCAGTTTAGACAGTCCTCGATAATCCAAAATCAATTCAGCAATTGGGTGCTCAATTTTTTCCAGAATACTTTCACTGGTACTGTATTGACCTGTAGAAGTTTTTTTACCGCCTTTCAGACCTAATTTTTCAAATAGCACTTCACCGACTTGTTTTGGTGAGCTGACATTAAAGGCTTCACCCGCAATTTCAGTAATCTTCGCTTCGAGACTTTGCATGGTTTCAGCAAAGTCAGTACTGAGTTGACCTAAAAACTCAGTATCCAGTGCAATCCCATTTTCTTCCATGCTGGTCAGCACACGTGCAACAGGCATTTCAATATTATGCAGAATATTAACCAACTCAGGATGTGGCTGAAGTTTTTGGCTCAATACTTCATATAGACGATAGGTCACATGGGCGTCTTCTGCAGCATAGTGCGCAGCAGTTTCAATCTCAATTTGATTGAAAGTTTTTTGCTTAACGCCTTTACCTGCAATCTGTTCGAAAGTGGTGGTGAAATGACTCAAATATAAACGTGCTACATCATCCATGCCGTGACGTGTTGCAACAGAATTCAGAACATAAGAAGCCAACATGGTATCAAAATACCAACCTGCCAAATGAATGCCATGATTTTCTAAAACGTGTGCATCATATTTTAAATGATGACCAATCTTTTCAATGGTTTCATTTTCTAAAATAGGCTTGATTTGATTCAAGATGCTGTCACGATCAAGCTGTTCAGGCGCACCCTCATAGTCGTGTGCCAGTGGAACGTAATAGGCATCTTTGGCATCAAAGGCAATAGAGAAGCCGACCACTTGAGCAATACGATAATCTAAACTTGTGGTTTCGGTATCAAAAGCAAAACGTTTTTCTGTACTTAAGCGTTGGAATAAAGCATCCCAATCTGCTTGAGTTAATACAGTGTGATATGTCGCTTGACCCAATTGATCATCATTACTTGTCACTGAAGCTTGATCTTCTGCAGGTGCAGCATCAGTAGTTACCGCTGCTTTTGCAGCTTGTTTATATTTTGCATTATTTGGATTATTCGGATGATCCAAAGACTGTAACTGATTACGGAACTCAAGTTCAGTATATAAAGCACGTAGGGCTTCTACATTCGGTTCTTGCAGTTTTAAATCGTCATAACCAAAGCTAAGATCAAGATCAATCACAATGCTGGCAAGCTGATGATCGAGTGCAATGCCTTCGACATTGTCTTTAATATTTTGACCAACTTTACCTTTAATTTTATCGACATTTTCTAAAATGCCGCCAATCGAGCCGTATTCATTTAAAAGTTTCGCTGCTGTTTTTGCACCTACGCCTGGTACACCCATAATGCCATCAGAGGCATCACCCATCAGAGTTAAATAATCAATAATTTGGTTTGGCCAAACGCCAAATTTTTCGAAGACCCCATCGACATCCAGTGGACGTTCTTTAAAACTGTCTTCTAAAGTCACTTTGTCTGTCACCAACTGAGCCATATCTTTATCGCCAGTTGAAATAAGTACTTGATGACCTAAGGCTTCGGCACGTTTGGCTAAAGTCC